>NZ_CP104144.1:689906-1379813 GCF_025200715.1 Rhizobium sullae | reverse complement strand
CTCCGGCAAAGACGGAGCGATCGAGCGCAGCCTGAGTGGCGACGTCCTCCAGCCGTGCAAGAATTCCGTTGTGAAAGCCGTCATAGGTGAAGGCGCCGCTGATGCCCACTCTAAGGGTCTTGTCCGAGCGTCGAGCGAGAACCTTAAGGCCGTTTGGGCCGACGTGGTCCGCCGGGATCCAATCCTTAAGCGCTCTGACCTCCGGATCTGAGAGCAGTGCATTATAGGCACGCACCGGAAGCGGAATTGAGCAGATGCTCCGCAATGCTTCGCCCACCAGCGCCTCATCGGGCTGGATAAGGGCTTGGTCCGCCGCCATGTTGTCGATTGCAGCGAGTTGATGGTCGGCGGCCATCTCGGTCCGGAAGGGCGGCGCAGGCGCGAATTCAGGCAGCCGCTCAGTCCACCATTGCTTGGCGAATTCGGGGTCCATCGGCGACAATCCGGTCATCATGCGATACGTCTTCAAGGCGCCGAGAAGGAACTCCGGGTCACGGATCTGACGCCACATCGTCGCCTCGAGCAGCGCAACCATGCGTGGCTCCAATATGTTGCGAAGCGAGCGGTGATAGGCGTCCTCCTGCGCCTGTCTGATCTCGGTCGCCGCGGAAGGGCCGATCAACGCAGCAATCCCGCCTGGCGGCTCGGTCCGGGCATTCGATACTTCGGTTGCGGCCTCGAGCGCCACATCCAGGTCGAGCGGTTCCAGCGGCGCCTGACGTGCAGCGACCGGAGTGAGCGGAAGCTGCAGGGCCTCCAGCTGTTCGGCCTGTGCCGAAAGAGCGGCGCTGTTTTTCCGATAGGAAACCGTAAAGGCCAGGCCGGCGACGACAACCAATGCCGCGGCGGCCACTGCAGCGCCGCGCCATATCCAGATACGCCGTTCCTCTGCGGCAGGATCGAACGTGCCGAGACCCGCCTCCTTGAAGATCACTTTGGTGAGCAGGTCCTTCAGGAAGAAGCTGCGCTTCTCAACCCGCAGCATCGGCGCGGCGGGCTGTGCCGGAAGGCCGAAGGAGGACGCGAGGGCTGCCGTCAGCCGGTCGATTGCTGTGCCTTCCTGAGTGGCGGAGGTTAAATAGATACCACGCAACCAGGCACTCTCGGCATAGCGGCTTTCACCAAAAACGGTTTCGACCAGCACGCGAATAGGCTCGGAGAGGCTCGCAACCTGTGCCGGGAAACGAAATATCTCCGCGCGCGCGGTAAGGTTTTCTTCGCCTTCCAGACGGGGAACGAGGCGTCGTTCGAGCTCGCCGGCCAATGCTGCAAGTTCCCGCGTGACTTCGCTGCCGTCGATGCTCGCGCCGGGCGGGAAGGTTGCTCCCCAGACCTGCTCGCGATCGGCCGTCGACAGCCCTCCGAAGAACGTCTCGAACCCCTTTATGAGATCGGCCTTGGTCAGCATCAGGTAGACGGGCAGGCGGATCTCGAGCCGTTCCTGAAGTTCGGTTAGCCGTTTGCGGATCTGGCGGCCGTGCGCGCGAATGGCCGCGTCGCCTTCTAAAAGCGTGTCGATGGCGAGTGCCACGATGACGCCGTTCAAGGCCCGGCGGCCCCGGTGCTTTTTCAGAAGATCGAGGAAGCCCAACCATTCCGCTGCGTCGACGTCGGGTTGGCTTTCCTGTTGAACGTAGCGGCCGGCGGTGTCGATCAGCACCGCCTCTTCGGAAAAGAACCAGTCGCAGTTGCGCGTCCCGCCCACGCCATGCAAATCGTCGGAGAGGTCGATGGGGAAGCTAAGTCCAGATTGCCGCAGTGCCGTTGTCTTGCCGGTCGCAGGCGGGCCGATGATCACGTACCAAGGCATCTCCCGGAGAAACTTTCGGCCGCCGATTTTGTGGCGTTTCAACTCCGACATCACTTCCCGGAACTTTGCGCCCACGGAGGCGACGCCTTCCTCAGCCGGGCTCGGGGGCGCTTCCGGTGGCGGGGCGATTTCGGAAACGAAAAGGCGATTGGCGCGGATTGCCCGGCGTTGTACAGCGATCCACCAGATGAGAAACAGAACGAAGAGAAGGCCTATGATGACCAATCGCACCGTCTCGGACGCTAATGGCGCGCTCTCTCCGACACTGACGATCGGGCCGAAGATCCAGACGATCAGGGACAGCAACACGAGCCCGATGAAGGTCCAGAGCCAGCGCGAGGTTAGGATAGCCCAGAGGAAACGGAAGATCGCCATCTCAAAGCCCCTTCTCGATCAGGAGCTCGATGCGGCGGTTGGCAGCCCGGCCTTCGCGAGTGTCGTTTCTGGCAAGGGGCTGCGTTGCCGCACGTCCTTCCGATTTCAAGCGCTCAGGCGGCAAGCCGCTTGCACGCAGTAAAGCGGCAATCGTTGCGGCGCGCGCCTCGGAGAGGCGTTGGTTGTTGGATAGAGGATTAGAGGTCTGGAGCGGAACATTGTCAGTATGTCCGATGATCGTGACACTTCTGATCAGTTCGGCATTCTCCTTGATAACAGCTGCGACGGAGGCGACCAGCGGCTCGAAGCTTTTCGTCAATTCGGGCCGGGCAGACTGGAAAAGCTCCGGAGTGCTCGACTGAAGCAGGAGTGTGACCCGAGAGGCGTTTTCATTGCCCTTCAAGGCCGGCAGAAGCGCAGCAGGTGCGGCGGCACGGAATTCCGGCAGCAGCTCAAGGACGACAGGTTCGACCGGGGGCGCATCCGGTGCCGGCGCACGTTTTTCCGGCCGATAGATCTCGGCACGCTCCGGCGGCGGTAGCGCCCGAACGAGCGTGGCAAGTTCTTCTGCCCTGGCGCTTAGCCGCATCGACAGAAGCACGTAAATCGCCGTCGCGAGGGCCACAGCCACGACTGCAAGCACCCAGATCGGAACTGCAAAGCGGGAAGGCTCGTCGGCTGCCGCGACACCCTCCCACCTGGGCGAGAGCGGCGCGCCTTCGGCATCTGCGTCCCGCAGGAAGCGAGCCGCTGCAGCGCGAACGGCGCTGATGGAGCGATCGCCCGCACGTCCTGGCACCCGATACTTGCCGCGGAAACCAAGCGCCAGACAGAAGTATTGCAACTCCAGCAGTTCACGATCGCGGCCAGGATAGCGCTCCAGCTCCTCCAGCCTGGCGAAGAACTGTGCTCCGGCGTCCACATCGCCGCGGAGCATGACGACCAACGGCTGGCGGGGCCAGGCGCTGGAGCCGCCCCAAGGCGTGTTGAGCGCCAGATCGTCGAGCAGGGAGGCGACAGCCCACGCGGCCGCATCTGCCTGTGCCAGGCTCGCGCCGGCGGCCACGGCCGCATCGCGCGCCGAAACGAGCTCCTCCATCAGTCTCGTCCGCAGCGCTTCAGGATTGCCAGGTGGCAATGCATTCTCGAGTTCCGGCGCAAATTCAAGCAAGGTGGCGAAAGCGTTGATCAGCGTGTTGGGGTGGGATCGCGCGCGTCTCGCCAATGCGCCGGTGGGAATGACAGGGGGCATTGCCCCCGCCGGCGGGCGGATGCGCGTGCGGCCCTGATCTTCCGAAAGGCCGAATGGATCCTCACTTGTCATGGTGCTACCTGTTTACCGAATAGCAGTCGACCTGTGGTTCGCTGGGCAAAACGCCGGAAACTCCGATCACGAAACCGGGTGAGCGCAGAAGCGATTCCCAATGCTCGCTGCGTTGATCGAGCTCAAGGCAGAGACGGTCCCCGTCGTAGGGGATCTCGCGAGGCTGCGAGTGAAGGGGCTTTAGGCGGATGCCGGGCAGTCGAGACTTCCACAGCGCCTCGAATTCGTCTGCAGCACCGACCGTCACCTGATTGACGAAGATCTGGCGCAATGCCTCGTCGGACATGTCGCACCCGACGCGCACAACGATGCGGCTTGCCGTTAGCAGTTCGGGATTGTCGACGCGGACCTTCCAGACATTGGTCGCGTGCTTCAGAACCGGCAGCGCCCGCGACTTCGGCTCAACATAGCGCAGGCTCAAGATCAGCGAGCGCAATGTGTCGGCGAGTGCGGCAAAGGCCGGTCCCGGCGCCATATGCTCATAGGTGGGAAGTTCGCTCAGCCGCCGTGAGCCCGATCCGTAGGTTGCCATTCGCCCAGCCAGTCCACTGAGCTCCAGAAAGAGCTCGGCCGGATGAAAAACCTCCTGAGGAAGCATGTGGGCCAGTCGCGGGCGCGCGCTGTTGGCAAGATCGAGCACCAGCAGATTTTCCACGCTGCGGCCGGGGCCGCCAAGCACCATCTTGCCATGCGCTTCGGCTATGCGGTCGAGCCCCGTGATTACCTCCTGCAGGAGCTGGCCGTAGAAGGGCACCGCACCGGTTGCGAGCGCCGGCGGCAGGAAATTTTCGGACAACGCCACACTGCCATCGGAAAGCAGGCCGGTAACGTTCGTCACCGGCATTGCCGTGTAGCCACCGGTCGCCTGCGCCGGAGAAAGGAGGAGGGCTTGCGGCCGGGCGATCTCGATCTCTTCGGGATCAGCGCCCCCGTGGACGGCATCGCGTATCCATTCGATCCGTCCTCTAAACCGCGCTCCGGTTGGTTCGCGGTGAGCCGGGTCGAAGCTGGCGCCGCCGGGTGGCTCCAAGGGCAGGGCGAGTTGCACCGCTCCCGCGCCCATGTCCCCCGTGATTGTCAATGGTGTGGGGGCGTCCATCGTTTCGGGTATGGCAAACGGGGTGCCGTCCGGAAAAATGCCACGCGCCGACGTTACCGCCACCCGCCCGGCTTCCAGCTGTGCGGCATCGAGCGTGAGGGACCTGAAACCGAAGGTCTGCAGCCGTCCAGCCTGCAGCGCGCCCCGCACCAAGGCTTCGGTGTAACGGTCCTGCTGCTGGAAATGCTGCGTCCGGAGGAAGAGCCCCTCGGACCAAAGCACCTTGTTGATATCCGTCATGCTGAACGCCCTCCATTCAGGCGAGCGCGAGCGCCATACCGCCGCGGCTGAGTACGACATTCGCCGTCACCGTCGATTCCGACCTGATCGGGACGCTCCTTCGCCAAGTGCGACCGCCTGGTTCCCGGAACAGTGCAACAAGTCCGAGGAATGTGGCTTCTGGCGGGAACGCGACCGTCTTTGAGGCGCTTGCACCCGGGGCGACCGTCATTTGCTCGGAACCGACGAGGTCTGCTCCGAGCGCACCGGCCGGATCGGATTGAAGGGCGAAAATATCGGCAGAGTTGAATTTGCCGACATCCTTCAGCCGAAGAACAAGGAGAGTCACCGGACGTTCCCCTCCACCAGCGGCAGCATTCATCCCCGCTTGTCCCGTCGCCGTGACCGTTACGGTCGACGATTTTGGCGGGCCGCCCATGCAGGCGGAAAGCGCGCCTGTCGCGCCGATCACCATCAGAAAGTCGCGTCGGTTAAGCATCAGTCGTTCTCCCTCTCTTCATAGCCGTCCCGAAAGTCGCTGCCGATCTCGCCCAGGAAGCGCGTCGACGCACTCTTGGCGATCTCGCGATAGCGTTTCTCATAAAGCTCCCAGAGCTTTGCCCGCCGGCCACCCGCAAGCAGGGCATCCAACGCCGAATGCGATTTCAGTTCGCTTTCCAGGGTCGCCGGGTCGAAGCGGTCAATCATCCTGGCGAGCGCTGCCTGGACACCGCGCCATGTTCTTACATGGTGGTGTGCGAGATCGCGGATGGAACTGCCGATGGCGGCCTCAGGAGGAAGAAAACCGGCCTGCCGCTGAGCCAGGAAGGTCGCGATCACATCGTCCACCGTGGGCAGGAATTTAAGAGGGTTTACCTCGGATGCTCCAACGACAGTCTGGGCGATCCTCGCTTCGCCTTTTTCTTCGGTGCGCTTGCGCAGGAGATGCATCAGCCCTTCCAGCATCATCCGGTATTCCCGGCCGAAACTCTCCATCTGGGCGACCGGATCGGATGTCGTGAACTCATCGGCTCCGAGCCCCAGTCCCCGCAGGAAGGCGTCGCGCAAGGCGGTTTCGGTCTGTGCCGTCCCTTCCTGCATCGGCCTCGCTTGTGGTTCCGGGGCAGGACGCGGTTCGGCTGGGGGCTCTGTGACAGGCTGCTCGGGCGGCGTGGTACTGGGTAAAGAAAAATCCCAAGCCTCTTTGTCCTGACCCGATGCTGGCAGCGGATCAAGGCTGAAGGGATCGTCGAACGTGGGCGTCCCTTTTGCTGTCTCGCTCCTGCTTGCCGCGGCGAATGCCCCTGCGGCTGGTTGTTCGAATGGGTCTGGCAATCCCGCCGGCCGCGGGGTGGGCGCTGCCGGCTCTCTGCGCTCGGAGAAGAAGCCGTCACGCTCGAAGCCGACCGGCGGTAGGGAAGCCGGCTGTTCAGATACCCGGTCCGTCGGCGTTGCCTGGAAGTCAACGCGGACGACATAATTGCCGAGTTGCAGCCGCGCTCCGTCATGCAGCGGGGCGGAGTTCCCAAGCCCAAGCGGCGTGCGCGACCCATCGATGAAAAGCCCGCCGGTGGAGGTGTCCGTCACCACATACTGGCCGCGAACGCAGCCGATCGTGCAATGAGCGCGTGAGATATACATGTCGGGATCGTCGATCCGCCAGTCGGCGTCTGCGCTGCGACCGATGACGAGCTCTCCCTCGACGAGCCGCATCTGGCGAACGGCTTGGGGTCGGGGCGCGTGCTCGAGAGTAAGGATCAGGCTCATGCCGCAGCCTCCGGCATTTCCGGCCGCCAGCCAATGATGGTGCGTATGCACAGATCATCTGCATCACTGCGATCTTTCGGTCGAGCGAGCCAAGCGATGTGTCCGATCCGTGCTGTTCCCATTTTGGCCGCGGGAACTTCGTCTCGCCTGAGCACGAGCCTTACGTCGACATCAAGCCCGTGTCCCACGAGATCGCGGATCGCGGTTTGCAGGGTTTCGCGTCGTTCGCAGCCGGGCAGGAAAGCCACGTACTCGGCAAGCGTCAACGGGCCGATCGAAAGCTCTATTCTTTGCTGTCGCTGGAACGTCCTCGGTCCGATCGTGGCGCTTCGTCCGAGTTGCACGTGCGCGTCGCCAAGCCGGGACTGAAGCCCGTTCGGTATAGGCATCCAGGTGCCGACAAATTCGCGAAGTCGAACCGGCACCTTTAGGAGGTCGGCAAGAAACAGGGTGAGCCTCTCCGGCCCGTCTACCTGATGGGCGAGCGACGGCGCGTGAGAGAGCTTCGTGGCATCGATAGCCGCGCACTCACCATGCCCCCTCCCACACAAGCCAAGGCCCGCCAGGGCCGCCGACATTGCTCGAATACGGCCGCCGTCGTGGCGCCTGACCTGCACCGCCGGATGAGCGTCGGCCCAGGCCCGGTAAAAGAGCGCGATCATGCGATGCTGAAGAATATTCACGAAATCGACGAAGGTCGTATCGCTGACCTCCCGCATGTCCGCCCTGGCAAACCAGCGCTGCGACAGCCGATCCAGCACCCAACGCGTTAGATAGAGGGGCATTGGACCCTCTGGCCCAAGCAATCCGAGGTTCGAGACCGTGACGCGAGCCGGCGTGGTTTCGGTGGCCGGCTCAACCTTCGCGACATCTTGCACGGCAAAACCAAGCCGCACATGCTGTCCAAGTCGCGCCGGCTCCCGGTCCGGCCGGCCGGCCTGCCCGAAAAGCCGTCCGTCGTCTTCGAGGCGCCGCAGGAGCTCGAAAAAGTCGAACGCCTCAAGGGATGGAGCCGCGTCCTTCAGATCAGGAAGCGATTGCCCGGCGCTATAGGCCATAGCACATCCTCCTGCTTTTGTATGATCCGCGTGCGGGTTCGCACGAATGCGTTGATTGCCGCATAGCGAGCAAAAAGCCTTGCCAGCAGCGCCGAGAGCAACAACGTGCTGTGCCCGGCAAGCACGGATTGGTCGATATGAAGCGTAACCTCGGTGCCTCGCGCGAAACACATTGGCCCGGCAATTGCCAAGCGCTCGATCAAGGGTCGAGCCTCGACGCGGGCGACGGCGCGCACATGCCGGCTTAGGCTTGGATCCCCGCGGTTCGCGTAAAGCTCAAGTAGAGCGTGAAGCGGATCCACCCCGCGGCCCTCCTCCGCCAGGCTGAGGAAATTCAGCGAGAGTTGCGCGATGAGCCGCCAGGCGAGTTCATCGGCTCTGGAGCCTTCCACTGCTCCGGCCGGAAGCGTCGCTGGAATCGAGGGCCACGGCGGCCGCACGGCGCCAAGGAGCTGGATAGTCTCGACGGGATCGCCGCTCTCGAGCGTGAGGGACGGCGTGTCGTCCAATATCGGTAGATCGCGATTCGTGCAGAGCGCCGTCACCTCGATCCGCTTCGGTGGCCGGTCAGCTTTCGACTGAGCCGGGCGCGAAAGCGTGATGAAGACATCGTCACCTGGATAGGAGGTCCGCGTTTGCCCCTGGCGAAGCTCGTCTTCGCTCGGGCGCCGCGGGCGGCGTTCGGTAAAATAGACCCAGCCGTTTCCACGATTCTGGCCTAGGCTGAACAGAGCCGGCACCTCGGCGTCGGGGCGCTCGGCATCGGCATCTTCGACGCGGATTGCGCGATAGATCTCAAAATCTCGTGGACGGGTGCGATCGGCGTGAAGCACTTGCCGAGTGCGCCGCACATCGAGTTCGATGACGTTGCAGCCGCGCTCGAACAGATTGATGATTGGCGTTGCGAAGAGTTCGAAATCTTTCGCTGCGATATTCGCAAGCTCGGGGATGGGACGCCGCAACAGAAAGAGCAGTTCCAGACCAGCCGCGCAACGCCGAACGACCGGCTGCAGCCCTTTGACGCGCACATAGTGAAATCTTTCCGGCGCAATGAAGTATTCCCGTAAAAGCCTGTAGCCTTCGAATGTTTCGCGCGTGCGCGGCATAAGCGCTTCGTCGTCCGAGATCCCGATCATCTCCGGCTCCGGAAGTGCGCTCAGGGCGTTATCGCGTCCTTCCGGGCGGGCGCCGGTCGCAGCGCAAGCGCCAAAGAGCGTATCAAAGAGCAGCGACGCCTTGCTCTTGTCGCCAAAATACAGATCCAGGCGGTCGAGCGACAAGTCGCTGAGCTTGCCTTTGCCAGTTCGATTGAAGGTGATGCTCAATGCCGCCGAACCGCTTAACCCGTCAACCGGAGCAATCCCCGCTGCTGCGAGTGCACTTCGATCCTGGATGTAGGTGACCGAGGTGATCGCGAGCGGCCAAAGCATCACATCCTGCGCCGTGGTATAGATACACCGGGTGGAAATGCCCGGACGGACGCTCGAAACCAGCCGGGTCCCGCGCTTCACAAGGTGTCCTGCGAGCATCGTTTGAACCTGCTGGCCCGGCTTCAGCAAAGCCATGGCGGTTGCGGGCGTCGGCGAAACGAGATCCGGATAGAAATTTTCAAGCACGCTTCGTGCGAAACGGGAGCTTTCTGCATCCACCTTCTGTCGGGTGCGCGCGGCGAGATAAGCCACTCCATCCAGCAGGCGTTCGACGAAGGGGTCGGGACACGGGACTGTATCAAGAGAAAGGTTGCGTGCGATCGAGGGATGCATATCTGCAAACTCGGCGGCAAGCGCACGGATGTGGGTGAGTTCTTCCTCGTAATACTCCAGGAAGACCCGGTCCATGGTCAGGTGTCCTTCAGTTCAGTCCGCGCCGAACCGTCGTCGAGGTTGAGTATCGTGCGCAGGAGCAGCCGTTCCGGCGCCGGCGAGGTAAGCAGCAGTGCGTCGATGTCAATCCTGAGGCCGGTTGCCCTGTCGCCGAGGCTGACGGTAACTTTCGTCGCGCTTTCCTTCAGCCGAGGTTCAAACGCGGCGAGCACGCTTCGGATTTCCTTCGACAGTTCATCCCGGTCGAAGTCACGGGAGGAACGGCCGGAGAAGGGGGGAACGCCATAATTGATCACGCTGCGGCGAACTTCCGGGAAATCCTCAAGCGACGGAGGGTTGTCGCCAGCCTGATCTGCCTCGAAGTCCGTCAGGAGCGGCGTGGATTCGAAGCGTTGGGCATTAAAAAGCGCCTCGATGTCGCGCCGCACTGCCTCGCGCAGCACATCGGTCGAGACGACGACGCCGCGACTTTCCAGTTCTGCCTGGCGTCGCTCGAGAGAGAACAGACGGTGTATGCTCTTCTTCTGCTCGGCGCTGATATCGGCAGCGGCCTCCATTTGGTGAAGACCTGCGGCAACCAGCCCGTTCAGACGTTCGGGGTCTATTTCTTTCTGGATCGCCTGCCGAAGTTGGTTGATTTCCGAGTTGAGCCCCGGCAGGTCGTTCACCAGGCGATCCCACAAGGACGGCTGGATCGCTTCTCGAGTCGCCCGCAGGTGCCCGCCGGGTCTCACCTTCCTTCCAAATCCTTTTTGCCAGCTGTCACTTGCCGACATAGACATCCATCTCGACCTCGTCCTTGTCGTCGTAATTGAAAGTGATGTTCTTGTAAGCGAAGCCGACGCGCTCTTCGATCACATCTGGCTCTTCCTCACTCGGCTTCATGGTGTAGTTGGTCACCGAAGCGTCCTTCAACGTGATGACCAGGTAGTCGCTCGTTTCGCCCTCTATCGTTCTGCGCGCTGAAAACTTGACCTCGTCCAGAAGCTTGTTTTCGAACAGAGCCTTCTTCAGATAGGGCGAGGCCTTGTCGTAGTGCTTGATGAAATTGAGCATGCCCATGCTGACGCGGCCTCTCCGCGATAGCGAATTCGGATCGAAAGGAGCCTGCATTTCAAACTCCACTCCGTGCACCTCGATTTCGTCTACGTGGCCGTCGCGAACGCTCGGCCCCGTGATGTCAGGTACCTTGAGAAAACCGTCGATTTTCATGAATAACCTCCCATCGGCTAAATGTTGTTCAAGACTTCATAGACGGCAGCTCCGAAACGAGCCGGAGCGAAGCATTGATGCCTTCCAGCTGGTAGTGGGGCCGCAGATAAAACCGAGCATTGTACCAGCCGGGGCGACCTTCCACGCTGTCAACCTGGACCTCGGCGGCTGCAAGGGGACGTTTTGCGCGGGCTTTTTCGTCGGCGAAGGCAGGGTTGGCGAGAACGTAGCGGTTGATCCACTCCGTCAGCCAAATCTGCATGTCGGCACGTTCCTTGAATGAACCGATCTTATCCCGGGCGATCGCTTTCAGGTAATGGGCGAAACGGGAAACCGGGAAAAGGTAGGGCAGATTTGCGCTCAGTCTCTCATTGGCCTGAGCATCCGGGTCGACCAGACGGCCGGCTCGCGCCTCGTCGTCTTGCAACGAATGGGCGCCGATGAAGGCGGCAATATCAGTGTTCTTGCGATGGAGGATCGGCATCAGCCCGAGCTTGGCGAGCTCGGCCTCGCGCCGATCGTCAATGGCGACCTCGGTTGGGCATTTCATCGCCACTGTCCCGTCGTCGGTCGGGAAGTTGTGGACAGGGAGATTGATCACTGCACCACCGTTCTCGACCCCGCGGATTTGCGTGCCCCAGCCGAACAGCTTGTGGCTGCGGTTGATGTTGACCCCCATCGGGAAGGCCGCGTTCATCCAGACATATCGGTGATGGTCGCCCTGGACCTCTTCCTCGAAGGCGAAGCCCTTCACAGGAACGGTGTCTGCGCCATAAGGCAGCCTCGCCAGTACGCGTGGCATTGTCAACCCTATGTAACGGGCGTCCTCACTCTCGCGCAGTGACTGCCATGAGGCATAGGCCGGCGACGACACGATCTGTTGCAGGTCTTGCGGGTTCGGCAGTTCCTGCCAGCTTTCCATGCGGAACAGACGGGGGGCGGCGGCTGCGATGAAGGGGGTGTGCGCCGAGGCGCAGATGCCGGACATGTTGCGGAGGAGACCGGCATCCTTCGGGTGATTTGAGAATTCGTAGGCGCCGATCAGGCAGCCAAAGGGGTTACCGCCGAGCATCGAGTATTCGTCGGTGTAGACTTTCTTGAATATGGGGCTTTGGTCCCACATCTGACCCTCGTAATCCTCAAGGGTATCAGCCAACTCCTCCTTCGAAATGTTCATGACGCGGATCTTCAACTTTTGATCCGTCTCGGTATTGTTTACGAGGTACCACAGTCCGCGCCATGTCCCCTCCATCTGAAGCACTTCAGGCGCATGGAGAATTTCGTTGGTCTGCTCGGTCAGCAGCTTGTCAATGCCGGCAATCAAGGACTTGATCGATTTGATCGCGTTGGAAGAGATGACGGTCGATTCTGTACGGCCGCGCGCAGCAAGCGCCAGATTTCTGACCAAGGTTTGAAGCTTGTCGCTGTCATCTTTTTTGACCTTGAAGTCCTTTTCCAGAAGTTCGCTGAATTCCTGAAGGTCGACTTCTTTGGCTTCCGTGACACCAACCGCAGCGGTTCTTTCCTGTTCGGCCATGGCTCAGACCTCCGACTTGCTGCTATCTTCGAGCGCCTGATCGGCGATCTTTCCCAACAGGGGCTCGTTGTTCAAAAGTTGCGCGATGCGTTTTTCGGCGTCGATGCGGCCATCCATGAAACCGAGCAATTCCTCAAGTTGGCCGCGCATTCTCAAGAGTTCTGCAAGCTGCGGAACTTGTTCGGCAATACGATCCGGCGCGAAATCGGCTATGCTCGTAAAGGTCAGGTCTAGCGCAAGCTCTTCGTCGCGCTCTTCGCCGGCAGGCTGGGGAAGGGTGTTTTTCACGCGAGCTTTGACGCGCGGGCTGAGTGCTTCCATGAAACGACCGAACCTGTTTGCGTCGGTTTCGACAAAGGAGCGGTCCCGGACGGACTTGCGGGCCTCCGGCGTCTGGGAGGCGCCGGCGAGATCAGCCATCACGCCCATGACGAACGGCAATTCGATGGTGGTCGGACTGCCGTAAGTTTCGACTTCGTAAGCGATCTGGACGCGAGGCGCCCGGTTTCGTTCAATTACCTTGGCCTTAGTTTCGCTCATTGGTGATCACCTTTCGTCCCAGGGACAGGTTTTTTTCTTTCCGGCACACCGGCCAGAAGCCGGAATTCCTTCAAACCGGAGGGCGCCAGGTCCTCCATGAGTTCCAGAAAATCCATCGGCACCATACGTTTGATCCTGTGCGCCAGATGGGGAATAGGACTAGACGGTTCGGTGCGGTCGTAGAAGGCAATGATGAGGTCGATGCACTTTGTGACCTCCTCGCGCGAGGTAAGCCGCGACGGAAAGACTGCCGTTGCTCCGGTGTAAGCCGGAGCTGCGTCAGAGATCGTTTTTGCAGCCGCGGTCTCACGATCGAGCGTTTCCTCGTTTGCAGTTTCCTGCCTGGGGTTGGGCTTGGCACGCTCAAGCGTAGAGATCACTCGCTGCAGGAAGCGACTCAGATCCGGCAAGGTCACGCGCACATCCCCGCCGAGTCGCCGATTGAGCGATGTCTCGAGGGCTTCCATCGCTGTGGCGGCAGCGTTTGCGCTGACGATGAGCGCGGACGCCTCGTCCCCGGCTTGTTCCGCAAACGCCGCGCAGCCGATCCTCACGCGATTGAGTAACTGGTCGTGCTCGCTTACGAGCGACGCCTTCTCAGCGTCGCTCAGTCCGGGTGCAGCCTCGTTGAGAACGGTTCGGGTGTCGAGAGCCCCGCGCTCGAGATCGCGCCCTGTGACAGGGCCGACGCTCCGTGGCGCAAAGAAAGTCATCTTCCGAAGATCGCCGAGTAGCCCATCCTTCTCGTTTTGGAGTTGGAGAAGAGCATTAGTCCGGCGTATTGCGGCATCCCGTAGAGGCAAGCCCTCACGAAGTTCCGGATGCATCGTTTCCCAATGCATGTCGAAGCTTCCGGTGATCAGGTTCAAGCCTTCCGCGAGGCCAGCAAGACCTTGTTCATTTGCAAGGGCGCGGGTCACGATCACGAGGAGCCTCAGATCCCGTCCGTGCTGGCGCAACTCTTCTGATTTTCGAAGGACGATCGACCAATCGACCGGGACCTCGGTCCGTGAGACCGGGTTGTTGCGTTCGTCGCGGCTGATCTCGATCTGCGGTTGCACAAGGCGTTCCAACTCGTGGAATCGTGCATCATTCCGCAAGCTTTCGCCCGACGGGTTGTCGCCGTTCAGTGGACTTAACCAGAGAGCCGAGTTAAACAACAGATCCCCCTGTTAACCGACTAGTATTCCCCTACTTTTGCTTTTACCACAACTTCTTGTTCTAGACTAATGGCAGATTTCTTCGACTTGCAATTATTTGCGCGTGTCGATTAACCGGGTCGTCATTGACAGCATCGAGACATGACCGGCCGCTACCACTGCACGTAAATCTTCGGCAAAGGACTTGGTGGACTCGGTTGTTGGCCGAAGCTGCGGGAAAAGCGGCTGGTCGGTCTGCATAGCAATTATCAGCGTTCTGCCGAAGGTGTTGTCGACGGCGAAGGTGAGCTTTGCGGGGTCGGCCGCACCCTCTGCCGTTGGATAGGCGACCCGAATGGTGCGCATGCCATCCGACACGGTCCCGATTTCGGCGAGTGCATGATCGGGTCTCTTGATGTTCGGAAGTACATTGAAGAGATTGCCTGTGACGTCGGCGATGGCGACCCACAAGTACCCCTTGTCGAGCGAGGCCGGCGCAAGCACGTCGATAACCGGATTGTCGCCAACCGAATAGATGCCCGACATGTTCGGCTCGGATCTGTCGCCATAGCCAAGAACGATCGTCATCTGACCTTGCGGCGTATCCGGCAACAGCTCTTGAACAACGCACAGCTGGTCGCTGAGTACCGTGGCATCGAAGCGCAGCTCGCGATCTCCGACATGGGGTGCGAGTGCCTGCTGGAGGGCTTCGAGGTCGCCGCTTGAAGCGACGTCTCCTTGGACGGAGATCGTCGATCCGAGGGGAAAGGTGCCGCCCTCCGGTTGTTGAACGCGGAGTGGACCGCAGGTCTCCAGCGGCACGATAAGGGGTTTCAGTTGGTCCGGCGACAGATCTCGCGGACCGGCCGCAATACGGGCGACAGGCTGGTAGCCGGCCGCTTTTGCCGCCGCATTGAATCGTGTGACCGCAGCTTCGCGTCCCGCTTTATCGGGCGCGAGGCCCGTGAGGTGGACCGTTCGATCAGCTATTTCAAGCTTCCACTCGTCAAGCGGAACGGCGGCCGCAAAAAAGACATCGATGTCCTGCGCCCACCGTTCGGATGGAGCACCCTGGGCGAGTGTGAGGGCGTCATTGGGCGGCGGAAGCCCGACCGTGCGGGTGAAGTTCGCTAGGATTGCCTGATGCTGGTCGGCGTCGGGAGCGAAACCGGCAAGCGTGAGCCGCCCTTGCGCGTCCACCCCGGCAGTGAGTTTGTAGGGCGTCGCGATCGGCAGGGCAGTCGGAGACAAGCTCTGAAAAACCCCGAGAAACCAAAGTCCGCCGATAGCGGCCAGCGCCGCGAGAGGCAGAATTAGAAGCAATGGCCGCAACTTGGGCCCCGTGTCGCGCCCGCCCGGCCGTGCTTTGGCGTGACCAGGTTGCAGCAACCTTCCGATTTCATTGACGACCGCGGCGGCACTCGGTGGCCGGCGGGCCGGGTCAGGCTGAGTGAGGTCGTCGATCAGTGTCTTAAGCGGTTCTGGAACGCCCGAGGTGTCAAGCCGGCGCTCCTTATGACGGACGACCTCGCCCGGACTCCTTCCGACGTCTGGAACCCTTCCCCGAAAGGTTGCGAGCAGCGATGCGCCCAAGGCATAAAGGTCGGAGCGCGGCTCCGCTTGCCCATGCATCTGCTCCGGCGCAGCATATTCGTACTTGCCCGCAAACTCGTTACCGACGATTGTGCGCGCCCCTGTGTTGCTGTCTTTGGCGATGCCAAAATCGATAATAACGGCTTCCTCCGGCCTGCCGTCGCGAAGGATGATGTTGTCGGGGGAAAGGTCGCGGTGGACGATCTTGCGCTCGTGCGTTGCGACAAGACCTTCGGCCACTCTGTGTGCCACCACTAGCAGATCCCGCGGGGAAGCCCCGCCTTGCTCGAGCCACTCACTGAGCGGCGTGCCGGCAACATAATCCATCACCAGATAGACGTGGCCGTCGCCGGTCTGGCTGCAGTCGGTGTAGCGCACGACCGCGTGGTGGGAGATGCTGCGCATTTCCTCCTCTCGCTTCATAAGCTCCAGATAGCCGGCATTTGCCGAGAGCTCCCGCTTCAGCGCCTTAAGCGCCACCACGCGGCGGGTGATCCGGTTGCTTGCTCGATAGACTTCACCTGTTCCACCGCGGCCGAGGACACCCTCGATCTCGTAGGTGTTGTTGAGCACCTGTCCTTTGCGGAAGATGTCGCCAGGCAGAGGATCAATCATCTGGAGCCTCCCAGCGCACCCAGTGGGAACCACGCGACATAATATTCATCAAGAACACGAGGGTCGAATATTTGTCAAGAATACTCTAATGTGGCACGCTGTGACTAGCGATCGAAGACCAGCGACGCCCTATTCAAGATCACATGATAGGAGCCGACCGACATGCAGCAGAGCTTCAAGCGCAAGGAACTGGTCGGCAAACTCAATCCCGTTTGCTTGCGCGCTTTCAAGGCGGCGGCCGACGCGGCCAAGCTTCGCGGCAATCCCTATGTCGAACTCGTTCACTGGATCGAACAGCTGGCCCTGGTCGACCGCGCAGATTTTCAGCTTATCCTCAACGATGCTGGCGTGGATCTCGGCCGGCTTGCTGCCGATATGGCGAGGGCGATAGACAAGCTTCCCTATGGCGCGACCTCCATCGAGGAGTTTTCGGATCACATCTTTCATGCCATCCAGGAGGCCTGGAGCCTGGCAAGCCTGCAGTTCGGATCTGAAGAGGTTCGCGGCGTGCATGTTCTGCTGGCCTGCAGAAAGGTAGCGGTACTTGACGGGCTTCTGTTGAAGATCAGCGCCGAATTCGATCGGATCGAGGCGGATTCCGTCATCCCCCGGCTGGACGACGTGCTGGCCGGATCACTCGAAAATGCCGGCAAGGCCGAAGCTCCAGAACCGTCCCGGAAAAAACGCCCGGCGGGCGGTGATTCCGCATTGGCGAAATACGCAACCGACCTCACCCGGCGCGCACGCGACGGCCAAGTTGACCCGGTCCTGGGCCGGGATCCCGAGATCCGTCAGATCGTCGATATCCTCATGCGCCGGCGCCAGAATAACCCGATCCTGACCGGCGAAGCCGGAGTGGGCAAGACGGCGGTGGTCGAGGGTTTTGCACTCCGCCTTGCAGAAGGAGATGTGCCGCCGCCGCTGAAAGGCGTGGCGCTTCACCTGCTGGACATCGGTTTGATGCAGGCGGGGGCGAGCGTCAAGGGTGAGTTCGAGAAGCGGCTGAAGACAGTCATCGAGGAAGTCCAGGCATCAGAAACTCCGATCATCCTCTTCATCGATGAAGCTCATACTCTGATCGGGGCAGGCGGGGCAGCGGGAACGGGAGACGCGGCAAATCTTCTTAAACCGGCATTGGCGCGTGGCGAGCTTCGCACGATCGCTGCAACGACATGGGCAGAGTACAAGCAGCATATCGAGAAAGACCCGGCTTTGACCCGCCGCTTCCAGGTGGTCAAGGTTGAAGAGCCTGATGAAGAAGCCGCCATCCTGATGTTGCGTGGTGTGGCAGGCGTGCTGGAGAAGCACCACCAGGTGCAGATTCTGGACGAAGCCATCGAGACAGCCGTCAGCCTTTCGCATCGCTATATCCCCGCGCGCCAACTGCCGGACAAGGCAGTCAGCCTACTCGATACGGCCTGCGCGCGCGTGGCGGTATCGCAGCACGCGACACCGGCTGAGGTCGAAGATCTTCTGCGGCGCAAGCAGTCTCTCGAGGTCGAGCAGGGCATCATCGGGCGCGAAGCTGCGATCGGCATCGAGGTCGCAGAGCGCCCGTCGAAGGTCGAAGCCTCGCTCGCCGAGACGGAATCCGCGTTGCTTGCCGCAAAGGCCCGCTGGGAAAAAGAACAGTCAATGGTCTCCAAAATCCTCGATCTACGGGCAAGGCTACGGGGAAAGGGAGTTAAGCTCGATGCGGTGCTGGCCGAGGGAGAGGCGGACGCGGAATTGCCGGCGGCTGCCGACGTGGATCTCCCCGAGCAGGAGCGCGGCGATAGCGTACTCCCGAACCAGGGCGCCGATCTTGCACGGCTCAAGGTGCTAATGGCGGAACTTGCAGGCGTTCAGGGCGAGACGCCGCTCATCCTGCTTTCCGTCGACAGGAACGCTGTGGCCTCCGTCGTGCAGGACTGGACGGGTATTCCCGTCGGCCGGATGCTGACCAGCCAGACTGAAAAAGCGCTACAGCTCGCCAAGGTTCTGGGAGAGCGCGTCGTCGGCCAGGAGTTTGCAATGGAATCGATCGCGCGGCGCGTGCAAACCAGCCGTGCGGGACTTGGCTCACCTGAAAAGCCTGTGGGCGTTTTCCTGCTGTGCGGCCCTTCAGGCGTCGGCAAGACAGAAACGGCGCTGGCGCTCGCCGAAGCGCTCTATGGAGGCGAACAGAATCTGATCTCCATCAACATGTCGGAGTTTCAGGAGGCACACACAGTCTCCACTCTCAAGGGTGCCCCTCCCGGCTATGTCGGCTACGGCAAGGGAGGGGTACTGACCGAAGCCGTGCGGCGGCGACCCTATTCCGTCATCTTGCTCGATGAAGTCGAGAAGGCGCACCCGGATGTGCACGAGATCTTCTTCCAGGTTTTCGACAAGGGAATGATGGACGACAGCGAGGGCCGACGGATCGACTTCAGGAACACCCTTATCCTGCTGACGTCGAATGTCGGTTCGGACGTAATCATGAAGCGAACAGACGGCGGCAGGACGCGGCCGCCGCTTGAGGAACTCGAAAGCGCACTGCGGCCGCCACTGCTGAAAGTGTTTCCGCCAGCGTTCCTCGGACGGGTGATTGTCGTGCCCTATTACCCGCTCTCGGATTCAATGATCGATGCGATCACACAACATCATTTCGCCGAGATCGCGCGCCGCCTGCGCGCCAGCCATGACGCCGAACTGGTGATCGGGAACGGGGTTCTGGAATTGATCAAGGCTCGGTGCACCGAAGTTGAATCGGGCGGGCGCATGATCGACGCGATCCTGACAAACACGCTTCTACCGACGCTGAGCCAAGGCGTACTGAACTGGGCGCTCGAAGGCAAACGCCTCACCAAGGCCACGGTCGGAGCATCTGCCGAAGGCTTCACTTACGCGTTTGAATAAGAAACGTGCTCACGCCGCTAGCAGCTGCGGCCGCCGTTAGCTCACAGCCTGGAATTCTACGCGCCTGTTCTCGTCGGCCTTCGGATTTTCCTGGTTGAGAAGAAACTGCTCGCCTGCGCCAACTGCTTCGAGCCGTTCCCGAGCGATGTTGCAATCATCCGTGAAGAAGCGGGTTACCTCCTTCGCGCGCAGCACCGATAGGTGCTGATTGTAGCTTGCGCCTCCGACAGCATCCGTGTGACCGATGATACGGACGAGTTTGATGTCCATATCCTTTATTACTCCGCAAAGCTTCTGCAGCATCGCCTTTTGCTGCGGAGCGATGGCCGCTGAATCGAAGTCGAAATTTACGCGGACGTTGATCTGGTCGTCGGGCGGCAGCTTCCAGTATGTCTGCGGATCGCTTGTCGCCGCTGCGGATACGGCGGTTGTCGGTGATGTCGCCGTCGGTTGCGGGGTTGATGGCTGACCTACATCGGGGACAGCTGGAGCAGCTTCGGTCCCTTGGGGCGCAATGGCTGCAGGGGCAGCGGGAGCCGGAGCGGTTTTGGCTGCGCCGGTTTCGGGCGTGGCAATTGTCACCGGTATGGCCGCGGCTTTGGGCGTGGAGTTGGAGTTGGTAAGAACCAGGCCACGCGTGGCTCCGAGCCGTGCTGCCTTGAACAACTCGATCTGTCGCTGAAAGCGCTCTTTAAGCGCCGAATCGTTCAGTTCCTGCGCACCCAAATCAGTTTGGGTCACGAAGAATAGAGCGAGAAACACCGTCAGCTTGGTGGTCAGCAGGCGCTTCATCTTACGCTCCTTTGGCAAAAAGGTTTCGCCTCCTATGAAATTACTATAGGATGACTTTGGCGGCAACCGATCCGCTAGCCGCTCTCGCGACGGATCGATTTAATGGGGTTCATCCGATCATGACCCCGGATTCTCGGGACAATGCTTCGACGCGCGTGCCTAACCGGCCGGGCAGGCCGCAAGGAGCGGGACTAAGTCATACCGGGCATGTGCGAACAAACAACGAAGACGCGATTCTCACCGATCCCTCGGGCGTCCTTTGGGCAGTAGCTGACGGAATGGGCGGCTACGGCTACGGCGACGTCGCGGCTGACCTGGTCATCGAACAGCTCGCGCTAATCCCGCACACTCCCGTTTCCGGCGGTCACCTCGTTGCTGCGCTGCAGTCAGCCAATTCAGCCGTCCGGCGGTGGGCGGCTTCGGCCAATGTGGCACAGATGGGTGCTACAGTGGTCGCGGCACTCATCGACGGCGGAGCGACGACAATCGCTTGGGTGGGAGATAGCCGGGCCTATCGTTCGCGAGGAGGTGAGCTGCTGCAACTCACGCGCGACCATTCGGTGGTGCAGGAACTTCTCGATGACGGGCACCTTAGCCCCGCCGCTGTCCGGCAGCACCCACAATCCCACGTTGTTACTCGGGCAATCGGCGCCGCCGACCGTCTGGACGTGGACTCCGTCGAGGTCGCGCTGGAGCCGGGCGATTTTCTGCTCCTTTGTTCCGATGGATTGACCGATTGTCTTGCCGAGCCCGAGATCATCGCTCACTTGAACGCGCCGAGCCCAGATGCCGCCTGCCGGCGACTGGTAGCCGCCGCTCTCGATCACGGCGCTCCAGACAATGTCTCTGTGATAGTGATTCGGATTGACGGAGATGTAGCGCCTTGAGGCCACTAAATCCGATTGCGGCTGTCGTCATTGGAATGAGCGTCATTCTTGCGGCGGCCGTATTCGCGTTTGTTGGCGACCTGCTTCGAGACACGGACCGTGATCCGAATGCAGGAAGGATCGATCGGCTAACTCAACAGTTCGCTCAGCAGGACAGAGAGATCCAGTCGCTGCGAGCTGAACTGAACTCGGTCAAAAGAAAGGTGACAGAACTAGAGGGAAAAGTGAAAGAACTGGCGGAGGCGCCGCGCCCCGAGCCCGTCCCGCCAAGCACCGCCGTCAGCCCGCCGCCCGGGGAACCTCTGAGCCAGCAGTCATTTTCGATCGACCAGTTCGGCGGTATGGCGCCGCCCGAGGAGACCGAAAATATGACAGAGCCGATGCAGCTGGCGAAGAAGCGCTTCAACGAGGGCATCATACGCCCGACCCCGGCAGTGCTCCGCCAAATCCTTGGCGAGCCGCGAAGTGTGTATTCCACAAGCTGCCAGCCGGTCACCAACCCGAAATTGCTGAAAACCCTGGAAAGCCGAGACATAGGACATTTCCGCCTGACGATGATCAGGCCCGCCCTCGATTCGCTGGGGCAGATCATGGAGCGTCTCCGAAAGGAGGAACCGGATATCTATGCCGCGATCGGCACGGCTGGTGCGCTGTGCGTGCGTTATGTGCGAGGCTCGAACAGGTCTGTGTCGTCGCATGCCTGGGGCGCGGCCGTCGATCTGACACTCAAGAAGAACCTCGACAGATTGGGAGATAGCAGCACGCAGTTCGGACTTGTGGTGCTCGCAGAGTTCTTCAACGATGCCGGCTGGTATTGGGGTGCTGGCTATAGCCGCGAAGATTCCATGCATTTTGAAGTGGGTGAAGCGCTGCTTCGCAAATGGGCCGCGGAGGGCAAACTGTGAGAGACTATGTCCAACCTCCGGGGCGCGATGGTGCGGGAGCGGACGTGCTTCCGGCATTGGCCGAGCCGCTGCTTGGCCTCGCGAAGCGGGCCGAAAGCGAGAAGCGGCCCGATCCGCAGGAGTTAGCCGCGACCGCCCGCATGCTCGTGGCCGAGTTCGAGAAAGAAGGACGCCGCAGGAACGTTCCGCCGGACTGGATCCTGGATGCGCGGGACGCGCTCGTCGCTTTGCTCGATGTCCGTGCGCGCAGCAATCCGGCGCTGCCAATCAAACGATGGGAGCGTGCGCTCGCGGCCGCCCTTCCGATCAGCCACATGATTGGCGCCGATGGTCTCGCCGAAAGGGCCGTCCAGGCCGCGAAAGGGGGTCTGGCGCGGCGCGATCTGGCGCGTTTTCTCGGGCATTGCAGTGAAGCCGTTCAGGCTGCACAGTCGAAGGAGGAGCAGCACAGAACGCGAGCAGATCACGGCCTTGTCTTTCTTGCGGTGGCTCTGTTCTTCGCGATGCTGGTCGCCTGGGCCGGGTGGGCCGAATGGCAGTTTCGAGAGCGGCGGCTGGCACAATTGCCCGACGTCCGGAGCGTTGTGGAAGCTGGCAAGGCCGCCACGCCAGCAGCGCGGGCGGCTCAGCTCGATGCCTTCGTGGCGGCGGTCCGGCTCGTTGAGCAGGAGGCCGCCCGCTCACCGCTTGGCCTCATTCACCATATCGAGATGGTCGATCCCGCTGCGGCGGCGCGCCGTCGCTATGGCGAGGCGGCCGAAGCCTTGGTTGCCGAGCCACTCGCCGAGGCACTGGCTGTTGCGCTTGCCACGGAAGGGGAGGCTAATGCGCTCTACGATTCCCTCCGCGCTTGGTCGATACTGAAGGGGACATCGGACTGGCAGCCCAGGTTTCTGGGGGGCTGGGTCGCCGATCGCGTCGAGACCTTCCCCGAACTTGCTTTACTGGCCGAGCATGTTGCTGCCATGCCGAAGGCGCAGCCGGGACTTCCATCTCCAGATCCCGAAACGATCGCCCAGGCGCGGCAATTCGCTGCTGAAGGCTTGGCGAGTGAGCGGGCCTTGCTCGAACTGACACGTGCCGAAAAGACGGCAGCTCTTCCTCCCTGGTCTCTCGGTCAGGCGGCCCCCGGTCTCGACACGATCTTGATCCACCGGTCAGGCCTGCCGATCGAGCGTGGAGTTCCCGGTCTCTATACGGAGGCTGGATGGAACTATGCGAAGTCGGACGCCGCCGACGCGATCCGCCGGGCAACGTCCGAGGCCGTAACGGTGCTCTCCTCGGGCGGCACGACGACCACGGAAGCGGTGATGGATCTCCTTCAAAAGCGTACGCTTGAGGCATGGACGCAGTATCTGGGTGAGCTTCGCGTGAGGCCGTTCACAGACCAACCCACTGCTGTCGTGATCAGCGGTGCGCTGAGCGCACGCAACTCGCCGCTCTCGGCACTTATCCGCGAGGCATGGCGCCAGTCCGGCGGGAACGATCGCAGCCGAAGCCATGCCAACCAGCTTAGGATCGCAGCGGCATTGGGTCCGGCTATTCAGTTCGTGGAGCAGAGCCGGATGTCGGAGATCTCGCAGCTCTTTGTCTCGCTGAACGTGGCTCTCTCCGTTCTCGATGAGGATGCGGAGATCGGCAAGAAATCCCTCATGGACGCACAGGAGCGCGCCAACTCGATCGTTGCCTTGCAGCAAGCCCCGCTTCTGGTCGTCCAGATCGTCGAGGACGTGATCTCTCAGACGGCTGCCCCAAAAGCGCCGGAGGTTGCTGCGGATCATGTCCCAAAAGAGACACCTCAGGCACCGCAGCCTCCACAGTCACCACAATCACCTTGGGGCTCTCAGGTTGCGGCCGCCTGCCAGGCCGCCGTAAGCGGCCATTATCCGTTCTTTGATGGGCCGGATGCGGACATGGCCGAAGTCGCGCGGATCTTCGCGCCGGACGGCAGCATAGAAAGGTATTTCCGGGCTCAACTGGCACACTTGATGGACACGTCGACGACACCGTGGCGCTGGAAGCCGGAAGCGCGGCTTTCGGGCTATTCACCCGAAAGCGCGGCCTTTCTCCAAAGGGCGGTTGCCGTTGGCGAGGCCCTTTTTCAAAAGGGAGCATCGCCCAACGTCCCGATTGTGCTGGAGGCGCTCGCCCAACGAGGAGCCGCGACCGTCTCGATCGGCGGCGCTCATGCTCCGGTCGTCACTTCCGGAGAGTCGGTCACCTTGAACTGGCCCGGGGCCTCGCCCGGGCAAGGCTTTGAGATATCCTTCGATACGGGTCCTGCGGTCGAGAAGAAGAGCGCAAGCGGTCCATGGGGCCTGTTGCGGTTTCTGGACGGGTCGCGCCTGCGGCCCCGCGAGGCCGGCCGGCGGTTCCTGGTCGATGTCCGTGCCAAGGGGGCGCGCGCCTATCTTCAGATGTCCTTCGCAGGAGCTGCCAACCCGGTGTCGGTACGCTCACTGATGCGCGGCTTGACCTGTCCGTTCACGCTCTGAATGCAATTTCGAATTTTTGCACACGATACCCGTGCCGTCTGGTCCGGAGCCGTCGCCGCCTTATTTAAGCTTTTCATCGAGAAGGCGGCGGTGGGTTCAAGGGTGAAGTGCGATTTGCGAACGATACCAACGAGGTATCGCTCGCTGAGACAAACGAGGGAAAAAGCGATGAATAATCAATGAGTAAATAAAGGAATGGTGGGCGATGAGAGACTCGAACTCCCGACATCCTCGGTGTAAACGAGGCGCTCTACCAACTGAGCTAATCGCCCTCGATGCCGCAACATCCAGCGTGAAGGCTCTCTACCGATATCGGCGCAGAACTGCAAGACCATCGCCGGGTTTTTTCTCCAATTTTTTCAAACCCGCCATCATCAGGCCATGTGCGATGCACGTACGCGTCAGATTATTGTGAACCGCAAAGGACGACTCCTTGGTCTCGCACGCTTTCGCGATGCGGGACTTGCGTATAGAGATGGGCTGGGTCGCGGCAACACCGGTGTTGTGCCGTGTCAGAAGAAACCATCCGTACTGGAGCATAGAGTGAAAACGCGCGAAGAGCGGCTACGCCTAAGGAACAGCACACCTCGTACAAAGCTCGATTTTGTCCATACCGAAGGCGCCAAGCTGCTGCCTGATCGAAACGAGCTTCTCTATCGCCTTCCGAATCATGCAGTTGCGGCCGAGATCGGGGTCGCCGAAGGCGAGTTCACGTCTGAAATTCTCAAGCGGAATCACCCCGCAAAGCTGTTCCTGATCGATCCGTGGGGGATGGATCGCTACTCGGCGGGTATCACGACGGTGAGCGAGAAATTCGCTGATGAAATAGCCGACGGAACGGTGGTGATAAGGCAGGGTACGTCGCTCGACGCTTTGAGCACGTTCGACGACGGTTTTTTCGACTGGCTCTATATCGACACGGACCATTCCTTCGATCTCACCTGGAAGGAGCTGGTCCTAGCAAACAGCAAGGTCAATCGTGGCGGGCGCATTGCGGGCCACGATTTCTGCACCGGTAACACCGTAAAGCCGATCGTTTATGGCGTCGTGGAAGCCGTCAACAAGTTCTGCGCGGAATACGCATGGCGTTTCGAATATATGACACTGGATCCGGATGCGCATTTTTCCTTCTGCCTGCAGCGCCTCTGACGCAGCGCGATGCGGTGCGCGCGCAGCCGAAATGGCTTCGCACCGCGGCCACCTACCGATCTTTAATTGATATATTACTTACATAACATCATCTTACGGTAAATTTTTAAAGCTTTGCTTCCGATGTGGCGCAGGGCTATTCCCAAAGTCGCTTTTGTCGTTCTGAAAAGTTCAACTTCCCCTTTTAAGTCTGGCGCTTAACGATGCATTTTCGCCGGATTTTTTCGAACGCAGCAGAGGATCTGTCAGGAATAAATCGACATGTGGCGCGCGCCCAGCGAACATGTCGCTGTCCTCACGGGTCAGATCGGACACGCCGAAGGCGCTGAGCGAGATAGTTACGGAGCAGTCACGAAGTGGCCTGCGCGCGCTGCTGCCGCACGCGGGAAATGCCGGTCATGGCAATCGCCAGCAACAGTGCAGCAGTTGCGATAAGCAGGAAGCCGCCGGCGGCGCGATAGACCAGGACGCCCAGGATCCCGCCGAACAGGAAGGCAAGGATCGTCTGGGCATGCAAAAGGAGCTTGGCACGGTTCTGTTGCGCCTCACTCGGCCGCTCGCTTCCGCGCAGGATGTCGAACGCCGTTCCAAGCTCGATGCCGATATCGGTTGCCATGCCCGAAATATGCGTAGTCCTCACCCGCGCGTTAGAAATGCGCGTGACGACTGCATTTTGAAGGCCCATGAGAAAAGCGAGGCCAATCACCAGAACCGGTGCGCGCCATTCTCCGAGCAGCCAAAGATCGGCACAGCCGAGTACTGCAAGCAGTATCCCTTCCGTCAAGATACTGTAAGCGTAGATCGCATGCATATTGCGTCGGCGCCCGGCATTGATGAGCAGCGTCGAGACGGTCGCGCCCAGGATGAAGGTGACGATGATCGCAAGGTAAAACAGGGCAGAAAGCCACGCGCCGACGGCAATATGGTCGGAAAAGGTGGAGACGTTTCCGGTCATATTCGCGGAAAAGAAGCCGACTGCGTAAAATGCAGCCGCGTTGAGCGCGCCGGCTATCGCCGCCAGGCAAGAGGCAAGCTTTCTGTCAATCTGGTCGTTACGTTCGTGCCCTTGGCGGATCAGCATGGTTTGTCTTCAATATTGCAGAGACCGGGAATAGTAACGAGGAAAGGTCAATGGGACGTGAAACATTCGCGCGACGGCGCCCTTTATCTTAAGGCTAGAGATTCGCAATTCGATGGTTGGTGGCAGTACCTAATCGCGGACTTTTGATGAGCAAACCGTACGGGAGCATCCTACGCTGTCCGTCCAATTCGTACTACGACCGCCTCATGCCTCACCATCAACTCGGCCGATGCTTCGCGCTTGCTTCGACCTTTCACTCCGCGAGCACCTATGGGAATGAAAGCGGAATACGACAACAACATCACAGCAGCTCGACGGCAGTGGCGAACATGTAGCCGGCGCCCCGCTCGGTGGTGATGAGCTTCGGCTCGCTGGGGTTGACCTCGAGCTTGCGGCGCAGGCGCAGGATCTGCACGTCGATGCTGCGGTCGAACACCTCCTCGTCGTGCATCCGGCTCGCAATGAGAAGCTGCTCGCGGCTGAGGATTTGCTGCGGCGACTGCAGAAACGCGGCAAGCAGGTTGAACTCGCCGGTGGTCAGCGGCGTTGGTTCGCCGGCCGGCGATATCAGGCGCCGCGTGCGCATGTCGAGCTCCCAGCCGGCGAAGCGGCATCGTACCCGCTTCTTGCTGCCCGAATGCCGCTGTGCCACCTGCGATCGCCGGAGCACGGCGCGAACCCGCGCGAGCAGCTCCCTGAGGCTGAAGGGCTTCGTGATGTAGTCGTCGGCTCCGAGCTCCAGGCCGACGATGCGGTCCGCCTCGTCGCGCCGGTGGCCAGTGATGATGATGATGGGGGCCTCCGGCGGGCTGCCAAGCTGGCGCATGATGTCGAGCCCGTCTTCGCCGGCAAGCCTCATGTCGAGGATCAACAGGTCCACCGGCCGTTCGCTGAAGATCCGCGCCATGGCTTGGCTGCCGGCGACGGCGGTGACCTTGAAGTTCTCGGCCACGAGGTAGTTGGTCAGCATATCGCGGATGTCGGGATCGTCGTCAACGACGAGGATATGCTTCGATGCCGTTCCCGGCTCGGCTCCGCCGTTCGGCGGCTGATCCTGATGCGTGTTTTGTGCAGCTGACATGTCCGCCGTCCGCAAACGTGGAACCTCTGGCCGAGTCGCTGCTTTATTAAACATCGATCTTCGGCGATTTATTGGCCGGGTGCCGATAATCGTCACGGCCGAACGCCCCTACCACAGGCTTGCTCGATGACGCATGGGCATATTGGTAAGGATTGGGCGGGGCTTTTTGTTCCGCTTTGCCTGGCAATGGCGGCACCGGCGCTGGCCCTGATGAAACAGCCTGCGCCCTTGCCCGAAGAGCCGATTGCTCCGCTCGTAGCGGCCGGGCCTTCCGACCAGGCGAAGATTGCGCTTGGCGAGGGTCTGTTCCACGACGCCAGGCTGTCGCACGACGGTGTCTTTGCCTGCAGCTCCTGTCACAGGCTCGAGCTCAGCGGTGACGACGGCCAGGCCCGCTCCGTGGCAGCAGACGGAGAATCGCTCGATTTCAATGCCCCGACCGTCTTCAATTCGGCCTTCAGCTTCCGGCTGAATTGGCGCGGCAATTTCGACACCTTTGAGGAGCAGAACGAGGCGGTCCTGCTCGATGACAAGCTCATGAACACGAGCTGGGATGAATTGCTGCCGAAGCTGCGCTCCGACCGGAATTATGCAGAGCGCTTTGCCAGGATCTACGGCGAGGCTGCCAGCAGGGCGACGGTGCTCGACGCGCTGGCCGTCTTCCAGCGGTCGCTGATCACGCCCGATGCGCGCTTCGACCGCTATCTCAAGGGCGAGCGCGACGCCATCACGGCGGACGAAGAGCACGGCTATCAGCTCTTCAAGGCATATGGGTGCGTCGCGTGCCACCAGGGCGCAAATGTGGGCGGCAACCTTTTCCAGAAATTCGGCATCTTCCAGGATCCGTTTGCCGGCCAGAAAGCACTCTCGGAGGCGGATCAGGGCCGCTTCGCGATCACCCGCGCCGAGGCCGACCGACATGTGTTCCGTGTCCCCAGCTTGCGCAATGTTGCCGTGACGTCTCCGTATTTTCACGACGGCCGCACCGGATCCCTCGGCGAGGCGGTGAAGATCATGGCGCGTAACCAGCTCGGCCGGGAGCTCGATCAGCGCGATGCCGATCTCATCGTCAAATTCCTGGGCACGTTGACCGGTGAATATCGCGGCCGGCCGCTGACCAGCGCAGCCGAGCGTCTCGAGCAATGACGTCGCTGCGTCCCCTGGCCGCGATCGTTGCCGGCCTGCTCATCATGCTCACCTACCTGCTGGTACAAGGTGCGGCGCCTGACACTCAGCGCCACGAACGCACGCTCGATGCGGTGAGAACCGTCATCCTGTACAACGCGGCCCTCCAGCGTGACGTGCTGCGGGCCCGGGCGGGACTTCTGCGCAGCTACGATCCGCTCGTCCGTGCGATTGCGAGGCTCGATGAGGCGATGGCGAGCTTGGCGGCCGCCAGCGAGGTCGCAAGCGGTGAAGCGAGGGTTGAGATCGATCGGCGCGTCGCCGACGTGGCCGCTGCGGTGCGCGACGAGGAAACGCTCGTCGAGTCCTTCAAATCGAGCAACGCGCTGCTCCAGAACTCGCTGAACTATTTCAACTACACCAGCGGCCGGCTCGCTGCCGAAGGAGACGGTCTCCGAGCCGTCGAGATCGGGGCTCTGACGATCGCGATGTCGCGGTTTATCAACGATCCCCAACCGGAGGCGGCAAGAGCCGTTGCCGCCCCGCTCGACAGGCTTGCCAGGCCATCCCTCGACATGGCATTGGCAAGCGAGGTCCGCTCGCTTGTCTCTCACGGCCGGCTCATCGTCACGACGCTGCCCGCAGTCGACGGTCTTGTCGCCCGCCTCCAGGCTTCCCCCACGAGCGAGCGCGCACGGGCGCTTCAGGACGTTTATCTCGAGGCACATGGGCAGGCTGCCGCGCGCGCCGCAATGTTTCAGGCGCTGCTTTATGTCGCTGCGCTGGTCCTCGTGGGTTATATCGCCTATTTGTTCGTCCGTCTGCGCCACAACGCGCAGACCCTGAAGGAGCGGCTCGATTTCGAGCGCCTGATCGCCTCGATCTCGACCGAGTTCATCAATCTTCCGCGTGGCCGGATCCGTGCCGACATTAGCAAGGGCCTCCAGCGCCTAGTGGAGCACGCCGGCCCAGATGGCGCGCAGATCGCCGTCAGCCACACCTGCGACGGCAACGGCGGCTACGCCTATCGCCGCCCGGGCGTGAACACGCCGCCATGCCCGCCGGAGGATATTCTGGAGCTCGCGTCGACCTGGACGCTGAAGGACTACGAGCGTCAGGGCGCGATCTACGTTCCGCGTGTCAGCGAGCTTCCGGAGGGGCCGGAGAAGACGCGCCTGCAGGCATATCAACTGCGAGCCTGGCTCGGCATACCGATGTCGCATGCCGGCGAGCGGCTGGGCTTTCTGGCGCTCGATTCCGTAACGGACGAGAAACATTGGGCCGACGACGACATTGCTCTCCTGCGCACCGCAGCCGAGATTTTCGCAAACGCAATCGCGCGCGAGCGCATCGAACACGAACGCGAAGCGCTTCAGGCGCGCCTCAACCAGTCGCAGCGGCTGGAAGCGATCGGAACGCTTGCCGGCGGCGTCGCACACGAGTTCAACAATATCCTCGGGGCCATTCTCGGCTATGGCGAGATGGCGCTGGCGGTCCTGTTAAAGGAGTCGCGCGCGCGCAGCTATGTGCAACAGATCATGAAGGCCGGCGCGCGGGCGCAGAATGTCACGGAGCAAATTCTCGCCTTCGGCCGCCGCCGCGAGCGGCACTATCAGCCCCTTCGGGTGGAGCCCGTCGTCGTGGAGACGGTCGGCCTGCTGCGCGCCTCCTTTCCCGCAACACTCTTGGTGGAGACACGTCTTGCGGCTGCGGCTGCCTCGATGATGGGCGACCCGACCGAGCTTCAGCAGGTCGTCATGAATCTCGGCACGAACGCAGCGCAGGCGATGAACAACCGCGGTGTGCTGGAGATCGACCTCGGTACGCTGGAGTCCGAAGTGCCCTTGACGCTGTCGCACGGCAACATGCCTCCCGGCGACTACATTCGCCTGACTGTCAGGGATACCGGCATCGGCATGGATCGAGCGACCATGGAGCGCATCTTCGAGCCGTTCTTCACGACCAAGCCGGCGGGGCAGGGCACGGGGCTTGGCCTTTCGACGGTACACGGCATCATCGCCGCGCTCGGGGGCGCAGTGGACGTGAAGAGCCAGATTGGCGAGGGCACGACCTTCGAGATCTATTTCCCGCGGATCGAAGGCGCCGCCCCGGAGGAAGATGAGGCCGAGACCGTCGAGACTTCTGTCCACCACGGCAACGGTGAGACGATCCTTGTCGTGGACGACGATACGCCGCTCGTGCGGCTTGCCGAGGAGATGCTTGCCGCGCTCGGCTACGAGCCGGTCGGCTTCGACCGGCCTCCTGCCGCTCTCAGTGCATTCCGCACCGATCCGGCACGCTTCGACCTGGTGCTGACGGACGAGATCATGCCGGAGATGACGGGCATCGAGTTTTCCGGCCAACTGCACAAGATCCGGCAGGATCTGCCGATCGTCCTGATGACGGGATACGGCCGTCCGCTGAGTTCGCGTCAGCTCAAGGCGGCAGGCATAAGCGAGGTCATCAGGAAGCCGCTGCTGTCGAACGCGATCGCGCACTGTCTCGCCCACCATCTTCATTAAGACCGGGGCGCCGCAATTGCGGCGCAAGGGGCCTCCCGCCATTACAGCTGTAATCAAACTCCGATTCCATTGAAATCATCCCGTAGCTCAATCGTTCGATCATCGGGCTCCGTACTCCAAACGAGGAGCGTGAAAATGTATCGAAACGGCATCTTTCCGCACGAAGTGCGCAGAGCGCTTGAAGGGCAGATCAAGGGAATCGAGATTTCCGCAAGAAGGGCCGGTAGGCGTGTGACCGATCCTGACATTCAGTCGCGGCTGCAGCCTCTCCACGAGAAACTCGACGCCTCACTCAGAAGGCGCCATCGGCGCCGCGTCGCTCGATAAAACACCTCGCCTATCTGCGGAACGCGACAACCGGTCCAGCCAGGCCTGTCGCGCGGCCGCGCATGACATGGAGGCACCGATGAGCACTACAGCTGCTAATCACATGACAGTTGCGGAGAGCGAAGCTTGTTCGCCGGAAGGCATCCTGCAGCTCGGTCTCGGTTTCTGGGCATCGAAGACGTTGCTAAGCGCCGTCGAACTCGGGCTTTTCACGGAGCTGGCCTCCGGACCTCTTGATGGGGAAGCCTTGCAAAAGCGCCTTGGATTGCATCGGCGCGGAGCGCGGGATTTCCTCGACGCGCTTGTCGCGCTCGGCATGCTAGAGCGCGAGGGCGACATCTATCGAAATACCCCGGCGACCGACCGCTATCTCGACCGCGGCAAGCCGACCTATGTGGGCGGAATGCTCGCCGTGGCCGCCACGCGGATCTACGCCAACTGGGCCTCGCTTACCGAAGCGCTCAGGACCGGCAAGCCGCAGAACGGCACCGAAGACGACGAAGACCTCTTCGACATGCTCTATTCCAATCCGGACAATCTGGTCATGTTCGCGCAGGCGATGACCGGCGGCAGTCTTCAGGCCGCTGAGGCGCTTGCCCGGCGGTTCCCCTGGACAGACTATCGCACCTTTATCGACATCGGCACCGCCGAGGGCAGGGTTCCCGTCGAGATCGCCAGCGCCCATCCGCACCTGACAGGCGGCGGCTACGACCTGCCGCCGATGCGGCCGGTATTCGAGGCCTATGCGGAGCGGCGCGGACTTGCCGACCGGCTCCGGTTCCATCCCGGCGATTTCCTGAAGGAGCCGCTTCCTCCGGCCGACGTGCTGGTGATGGGGCATATCCTTCACGACTGGAATCTTGAGGTGAAGCGCACGCTGCTGGCGAAGGCTTACGCAGCCTTGCCGAAGCGCGGCGCGCTCATCGTCCACGACCAGATCATCGACGACGAGCGAAGGCAGAACGCCGCAGGGCTGCTGATGAGCCTCAATATGCTGGTCAATACGCGGGGCGGGTTCGATTACACCCGCGCCAACGGCATTGGCTGGATGCGTGAGGCAGGTTTTACCGACGTGCGCTTCGAACATCTCGCCGGCCCCCATTCGATGATCGTGGGAATCAAGTAGCCGATGGCGGCTGAGCACAGGGAAAAGCTGATGACACGATGGGCTCCAATAGGAATTGCCGCCCTCAGCCTGGGCGGAATTCTGACGATCACGACATTCCACTGGACCGGGGCAGGGGTAGGCGCAGCCACGGCCGACGACTCGATCGAGCGCGGCCGATACTTGGTCAAAATCGGCGGCTGCAACGACTGCCATACGCCAGGCTATCTGGCAAAGGCCGGCGACGTGCCTGAGCATCGGTGGCTGGTTGGCGATCGCCTCGGCTTCAACGGGCCGTGGGGAACCACCTATCCGTCGAATCTTCGCCGCCTTTTGCGCACGATGAGCGAGGACGACTGGGTCGAGCTCGCGCAAACGACCAAGACACGGCCCCCCATGCCATGGTTTAACTTGCGTGCCATGACAGAGGCCGACCTGCGCGCCATCCATCGATTTGTGCTCTCGCTGCCGGCAGACGACAACCCTGTCCCGGACTATGCTCCGCCAGGCCACCCACCCAAGACGCCCTATATCGTGTTCGAGCCGCGGGCGCCGAAGTCATAGGCACCCTCTATGCAGGCGCCACCCTGTCACAAACGGCCTGTGTTTCAGCCGTAACGGAAATTCCCGATTTCTGAAATCACGTTGTAGCGTCGATCTCCGATCGTATCAGTCCAGGCAGCGGCGGTCGCACGGCTGCCTCGGCCGGACAATCGATCATGGAGTTAGGTAATGTACAATCCGCTTGTCCAACAGACACAGACGATCAACCGCGATCTGAGCATTGCGGATACCCGCCCTTATGCACTGGGCTACACGAAACGCGAATTCAGTCGGCTGGAGCTGCAGGGAGCGCTCCTTCACGAGCTCACGGAAGATGTCCTGCGCTGCGCCGGGATAGGACCCGGCATGCGCGTACTGGATATCGGCTGCGGCGTCGGCGACGTGTCCATACTGGCCGGAAAGCTGGTCGGCCCAAAGGGATTGGTGCTCGGCATCGACCGTTCGGCAGATGCCATCGATATCGCAGACCGGCGAGCGACCGAAGCTGGGCAATGCTACTGGACACGCTTTGCGACGGCTGAGCTCGACACGTTCTACTGCGACGAACTCTTCGATGCGGTGATCGGACGATTGATCCTGATGTATCTCCCCGATCCGGCTGCAACCCTGCGCAGGCTCGCGAGGTTTCTTCGGCCAGGTGGCGTTGTCGCCTTCCAGGAACTGGCGATGCCGCTCGCCCGCAGTGTTCCCGAGGGGCCGCTTTTCAGCCAATGCCGCGATTGGATCGTCGGCACCATCGAGCGGGCTGGTTTCGAAACCGATATGGGTGGCAAGCTGCCGATGACCTTTGCCGCTGCCGGGCTGCCCGCACCGCAAATGAATTTCGCCGGCATCATCGGCGGCGGGCCGGATTCGCTGATCTACAACTACATCGCAGAAACTGTACGCAGCTTGCTGCCGGCCGCTGAACGCGTCGGTGTTACGGCCGCCGCCGAGGTTGAGATCGACACTCTGGCCGAACGGTTGCGCGGGGAAGCCGTCGAACGGCAGGCATGCTTCATGCCCGCGACTTTCGTTGGCGCCTGGGCGACCACAGCCATGTGAACCCACCGCCATGGTCCTCATCAGCACGGCGAAGAGCGGGCGCTTCTTTAAGGAAATCGGAAAGTCGGTCGTTCAAGGGGCCAGCCGTCCGACGGCTCAGCGACCGACATAAAACGGAGCGGCCTGCTTCGTTCGCATCTCAACGGGGACATTCTCCCGTGCCGTCAGAGGCGGATGGCCGACGGACTCGTGCCGAACTTTGCCTTGAAGCTTGCGGCGAAGTGCGCCGGTGTGGAGAATCCGCAGGCGGCTGCGATTTCGGTGATGCTGGCCTTGCCGGCCCGCACAAACTCGTAGGCCACCGCAAGCCGCCGCTCCTGCACGAAGCGGTGTGGCGTTTGGCCCGTCGTCGCTTTGAACATCCGGGCGAAATGATAGGAGCTGAGCCCTGCCTCCGCGGCAAGCCGGTCGAGGCTGAGGTCGCCGGCAAGATCGGCATCGATCAATTGCACAATACGTTTCAAGACATGGGGCGAAAGCCCACCCTGAAGCAGAAGGCTGCTGGATCGCACCGGACCGTTCTTGCGCAGCACTTCGAGCAAGATGAGATCAGCCGCTTGGGCAAGCAAAAGGCGATTGGCGCTTTCTGACCAGTTATTCGGCAGGATCGCCCGGTTGATGATGTCCGCCACAAAACCATCGGAAAAGAAGCTCAAGTCGGGAAGCGTCAAGGTCCGGCTGTCGCGATCGAAGACTTCTCCGGCCAGCCGCTGGAACCGGCTCTGAGAGATGTAGATATGGCAGAAATAGACGTCGCGGAGGACATGCCAGGCGCTGTCGCCGTCTGCCGGCAGCAGACAGAGCGCTCCCGACGAGCCTATCCCCGTCTGCCCGTTGTCCATGCGGCGCACGCTACCATCGAGATAAAGGCTAACCGTGTGGTGTCCGGGATCGCGATAGGAAAGGCGGCTGTTGGCGAAGTTTCGCCATTGCGCAATCGCCAGCCCGCCGCCGAGATCAACCTGCCGCAGCAGCTTGGCGCCTACACCTTCCAAAGCGGATGAGATCGATCGCGTTTGCATGCTTTCTCATAAGGCCGCGGAGGCATCTGCTGCAACTGGCCACTACCGAAGACCGCAAGATTTGGATAGTCGCGCAAGCCGGTGATAGCGGCGGGTGGTGCAGTGTCATAGAAGACGCCATTTGATGCCTCCGACATAGAAAGACTACGAATGGCGCCGCTTCTCTTCATTCTCACCGTTCTTATCTGGGGCACGACCTGGTATGCGATCAAGCTGCAGGTCGGCATCGTGCCCGCCGAGGTCTCGATCCTCTACCGTTTCGCGCTCGCAGCCATTCTGCTGCTTGGATTGCTGGCGCTTCGCCGGCGCCTGGCGCCACCGCCATTTCAGCATTGGCTGACGGTCGGCGCTCAGGGCCTTTGCCTGTTCTGCTGCAATTTTCTCTGCTTCTATTATGCCGCCGGCATGCTGCCGAGTGGCATCGTCTCAGTCGTTTTTGCGATGGCAACCCTATTTAACGCGGCGAATGGTTGGCTCTTGCACGGAAATCGCCCGAGTGGACGCGTGATATTGGCAGGCGCGGTTGGGCTTTTCGGCCTGATGCTTCTTTTTGCAGACGAGTTGCGCGCCCTTGGCACTGCGCCTCAGGGCGGACTTGGCCTGCTGCTGGCACTTGCCGGCACCTATTGCTTCTCGCTCGGAAATTTCCTCTCCGCTCGCCATCAGACGCTGGGTCTCGATCTCCCATCGACGACGGCCTATGCGATGGTCTGCGGCGTGGCGGCGCTGGGCGTCCTCGTGCTTGCCCGCGGGCTGCCTCTCACCTTCGATCCATCGCCGGCCTACACGGCCGCGCTGCTCTATCTCGCCATTCCGGGAAGTGTCATCGGCTTCCTCGCCTATCTGGCGCTGGTTGGCCAATGGGGCCCGGCGCGAGCCTCCTATGCGACAGTGCTGTTTCCGCTCGTCGCCTTGACGGTCTCGACGGTCTTCGAAGGCTATGTCTGGACCGCCGAGGCCGTGCTCGGCCTCATCTTCGCGCTCGGCGGCAACGTCATCATGTTCGGCAAGCCCATCCGGCTGCAGCGAACCGTGCAAGCAAGACAGTCGTGAGCGTTGATGGGCCGGGGACTTTTGAGGTGAGGATGGCATTCGCCGATTGCGGTTTCGTCTTCTTAGCGACCGTCGTCTGTGTTCTCTTCCGCTTTGACGAGGCCTTCGCGAAGATGTTGAACATCGGATTCCTGAGCATAGTGCATCGTTGCAAGAAATGCGTCTATGTCAAATTGTGGGGCAAGCGCTCTAACTTTCTTGAGATGACCTGCCGCAGCGAGTCCATCACCGAGCCAGCCGTAGCATGCAGCGACGAATGCGTGCTGGACGTGATCCAAAGCTGAGAGATGCATGAATGCTTCGATCGCCTCGCCGTATTGATGCGCAGCAAAATGTGATTTTGCGAGGTGGCTCCAAAACCGCTCGGGGTGATGCGGATTGAGCCGCATTGCCTTGCGGATCCATTCTATCCCCTCTTCGGGCCGCCCTAGCCACGTCAACAGCTCGCCTTGCTGAACCACGACTAAGTCATAATTCGGATTGAGGCAAAGCGCGCGCTCCTGGTGATACCGCGCTGTGGTCAGGGCATTGTTGTTCACATTCACCGCAGCTAAAATTCGGTGGACGTCCGCGTCGTTGTCATCCAGCGCCAGCGCCCGATCTAGCGCGGCAACGATCTCATCCCAAACAGCATCCTTGTCTTCGCACCAGCCGTTGACCCAAGCTTGGCCCAGAATGCATGCTCGCCACGCATGGGCGTGGGCATAACCTGGGTCAAGCGTGACCGCCCTGTCTATGAGCAGCTGCGCCTGCTGGTTGTCCGACGTAGTGCTCCTGTGATGCAGCACCTTGGCGGCAAGCGCGCACTCGTACGCGGCCATGTTCGCCGGTTTTGTTCGTTCGAGCTGGTCGCGTTGGGCTGCTTCGACGCGACCGGGCAAAGTGGCCACGATCGCTCCGGTCACCTCGTCCTGTATGGCGAATATGTCGTCAAGCTTGCGATCGTACTTGTCGGCCCAGATATGGGCATCGTTGACTGCATCGATGAGCTGGACGGTCACACGCACCCTGTCGCCTATCTTGCGAACGCTTCCCTCCACCAAGTACCGAGCGCCAAGCTTTTCCGCGACTTCTCGTGCGTTCACAGCGTGGTTTTTATAGACGAAGCTCGAGTTGCGCGAGATGACGAACAACTCGTGACGGCGGGAAAGTTCAGTGATGATGTCTTCAGTGAGACCGTCGGCGAAAAACTCCTGATCGGGATCACCGCTCATGTTGATAAATGGCAGCACAGCGATTGAAGGTTTCGCGACATATCGTTTCGCATCCGGGTCATCCGACTGAGCGGGCAGGGCAGATACCTCGAGCCCGACACGAAAGAGATGAACCGGACGGCTTATGTTCTTGAGCGTCTTCTCTCCCAAATCCTCGATGGCAACTTCAAGCCGGTCAACAATTTGTGTCGCTACTGCCGCCGTGATGCAGACGCCGCCGACGTCGGCCAATTGCTCGATCCGAGAAGCAATATTCACACCGTCGCCGAAAACATCCTGATCGTCAAAAATAATGTCGCCGAGATTGATCCCGATCCTGAATTCGATCCGCCGATCTTGCGGCACGTCGGAATTGCGCCGCTTCATGCGCTGCTGGATTTCCACGGCGCACTTCACTGCATCGGAGACACTCTGGAATTCGACAAGCATGCCATCGCCCGTCGTCTTGATGATGTGACCCTTGTTCTTGGCAATCGCGGGGTCAATCAGCTCGATTCGATGGGTTTTCAAGCGAGCGAGCGTGCCGGCTTCATCGGTCTCCATCAGCCGGCTGTAGCCTGCCATGTCGGCCGCCATGATCGCGGCTAGTCTCTGTTCCATACCATTTGCCGTTAAACAAGAATGACGTTTTTCCGCGAGAAGCGCTAACCCAGAGCGCGATCACCTCCCGGTTAGGGCGCCCGACATTTAATTTTACCGCACCGCAAGGAAATCGACCATCTAAATTAGCAAATGCTTTAGATATAGATTCAGATGAAGATGCGATGGCAATCCCGATTGCCCACTCCCGCCTTCTTGGCAACAGTTACGCGATGCCGGTGGCGCGCGCGAACGGTAACCATCCGGCAAAGTCGTAGTGGACCGGCAGTGCGTCGGCCCGCCAGATAACGCGGCGTGGACGGAAACGCCAGTAGCGTTCGGCTCCTTCAAGAGGCCTTTCGAAAGGGTGATCGGGCGTCGAAGCGGTATGGACGAGGTTGGGCGCCGGTCGGCTCAAGAGCCTGCTTGCGGATTACGAGCGTGGAAGGGCGCATCGTTTCCGCTCGGGTGCGTGCCTTCGTGCATTTCGCGGCCGAACGCTTGCGCCGACCGCTGGCGTGAATGCTGAGCTTCCGGAAAAGAGATGAAGCCGGCGGAACGCGTGCGGCGCCAGTCCGCGGTAGGCTCGTTGCGAAGACGGCAGCGCTGGCGCGATGAGGTCGCTTATAATTCGAGGCGCTTGAAAGCCTCGGCAGGCGCATCGTTTGATCGCATCCGGGCCTTCATCAGCTCAAGCATCCGCAGTTCCAGCGCTGGATCTTCAAGGGGCGCCTCTTGTCCGGGATCGGTCGCCAGATCATAGAGACGCGTTTGCTTCTCAAGCAGCGCTCCAGGCCCGTAGTTGTTGAACATCGGCGATCGTTCGGTCACCGGTACCCGCAGCAGAGGAACATCCTTGGTCCACGAAAACGGCTTGCTTAACGTCGCCCGCGATAGTTCTTCCGGCGTGAATGGTCTCGTTATGTGCGTAGGCATAACCGTATACTGATAGATATCCTGTTTCAGAGGATCTGCTGGAAACCTATGGTAGGTATAACGGCCATCGGTTACGTTGACCGCGCCGCCAAAATAGCCAAAGATAACGGCATCCTTGGAATTCGGCTTCAGCAGCGACTCCCCTTCCGTTTCAGGCGGGGCATCTACACCGAAGATATCGAGAAATGTCGGCCCCACGTCGATCGACTGGGTTAGCCGGTCGATCCTTCCAGCACCAGGTCTGCGCGGATCATGGATGAACAAGGGGATTTGTACGATCTCTTGGTACATGTTCATACGGTTCTTGGCCCAGAAATCGTGCTCTCCGAGAAGAAACCCGTGATCGGTTGTGACGATCAGGGTCGTGTCTTTCCACATATCGTGCGTATCGAAGTCGTCGAGCAACTGGCCGAGCAGAAAGTCGCATAGCGACACGATTGCGTAGTAGTTTGCTCTCAGTTCATCAGCTTCCTCCGGCAGCTCCTCAAGTCGTCCATAGCGAGGCCAGTCACGGATCGGCCCGTTCCATCCGGTTCTGAAGGGTTCCTTGAAGCGCTCCGGCGCGAAAAAAGGTTCGTGCGGATCGAATGTTTCGATCTGGAGTAACCAGTCGTCGGCCTTTCGATTGAGGTCGAGAAACTCCAAACCATGCGCAAAGCACTGTACGGAGGGAAAGTCCTTTTCCTGCTTGATGAACTCTCGATTGATCATGTACGGCCCATACTTGCTGATCGGGCCGCCGCCGGTCTGTGCTTCGTGATATTTCTCCCGAAGGCGCTCCCAATGAGGCTGCACCAGTGCCTTCCACGGATCCGACTCCTGACCTCGCACGAACTCGAACGTCGAATACCGATTATGATAAGTCGCGCCGCCGTCTTCCCAATAATGGTAGTGATCGGTGACCAGGTGGCTATGCACGCCCTTCTCCTTGAGAAGCTCGGGAAAGGCATTGTCAAACGGTTCGAGTGGCCCCCAACTGCGATGCAGGAAAGTCAGACGTCCTGTCAGAAGATCCCGCCGTGCGGGCATGCAGGGCAGCGAGCCCACATAATGCTTGTCATAGACCATCGAGCGTCCGGCGAGGCGATCAAAATTCGGCGTTGGTATTCGAGATCCGCCGTAGCAGCCAAGCATATGGCGATTGAGGGAATCGAAGAGAACAAAGACGGTCTTCATTGGCAGTCTCCCCTTATGCGGTCGCTCTACCGACAGGTGCTGTCGGCGCGCCTGTCGCGGCGCCTAGAAGTCTGACCGGTCCGCCATTGGCGCCAGGCCCTCGATCTCCAGGATGAATTCGAATTCCCGGGCAAGCCCTGGCGAATAGGCGACGACAGGGCCGCCTTCGGACAGAAGCGCCGACAATGCAGGCATGACGACCTTCGCGCCCGCTTCAGAAGCGATCAACGCGCCCGCGAGCATGTCCCATGCGTTCAGATGCCGCTCGTAATAGAGGTCGGCAGCACCCTCTGCGACACGCAGAAGGTCGATCGCCGCCGCGCCCATGCGGCGGTAATCCATGCCGCGCTCATGCAGGCGCCGGGAAACGGCAAGGTGTTCGTCGAAGCTTGTCTTGCGCGAATGGCCGAGGATGCAAATGGCATTGGCCGGATCGTTCGTCGCTGCGGCAAGAATGAGCGCCCCCTCGCGAAAGGCGCCCCTGCCGCGGATCGCCGAGACAACGGAATCCTTGGCGGCGTCGTAAACCACGCCGATCTCCAGGCGGCCTTCGGCGCAGAAGGCGATCGATACGCCCCAGTGGCGGAAGCCGCGGATGTAGTTCGTCGTGCCGTCGATCGGGTCGACCACCCAGGTTCCGGCGCTGCCGGCTCGGCCGCCGGTTTCCTCCCCCATGAAGGTGTCCTGCGGAAACCGCGCAAGCAGCCCGTCGCGAATGGCCCGCTCGGCATTGCGGTCGGCGACGGTGACGAAATCCTGCAGGCCCTTATTCTCGACCTTCAATCCCGAACCCATTTCCGTGCGGAAGCGGGCTGCCTCGCGGCCGACGCGACGGGCGATCTCTATCGCAGCCGCGGCACGGGCCTCAAGGACGGAGGAATCGAATGCGGAACTCATCAGGCAGTCCTTCTCTTGATCAGCGAAACGGGCGTGAATTCTACGCGCGCCATCATGCCAGGCTTGGCCATCCGGCTGATCAGCAGGCCGATGGCCTGTTCGGCCTGCAGGTCGCAGGGCTGGCGGATGGTGGTGAGCTCATAGGCGGCCCAGCTCGCCTGGGGGATATCATCATGGCCGATCACGCGCGTGGCGGGCACATCTTCGCGGCCACGGCCCGACATCAGCCGGTCGATCACGCCGCAGGCCATGTAGTCGTTGGCGCAGAAGACGCCGTCGATACCGAAGGAGGCAATCTCGGATGCCGCCTCGAAGCCGCTTCGATAGTCATTCATGGCGACTGTGAATAGCTGTGCCTCGAGGCCGCGCTCACGGCAGCGCGCAAGAAAGGCCTCGCTGCGGCGGCGTGCCGTGTAGGAGACGGAGGACGCGGCGATCGCGGCGAGGCGCTTGGCGCCTTGATCGATCAGGTGGTCGGCGGCCAGATGTCCAGCGGTGCGGTCATCGGAAATGATACGGTCGACGAAGGGAATGTCGTCGCCCTTGTTAATCAACACGATCGGTACGCCCTCGGCGGCACACTGCTCGCAGATCTCCGTCGGTGGCGCGTCCGATGTCACGATAACGCCGGAGACGGCATAATGCAGAAGGTGGCCGATGACGGTCGACGTATCCGCCTCCTTCGAGGTCGGCAGCAGGATTGGACGGAAATTGCGGGAAATGAGCGTGCGCGCGAGATGCTCGATCTGAAGGGTGCGGAACGGATTGTCGAGCCCGGCCGCGACGACGCCGACAAGATCGGAGCGCTTGTTCGTCAGGCCGCGCGCGAGATAGTTGACGCGGTAGCCCAGCTCCTTGGCGGCCTGATAGACCTTTTCGCGGGTCTTCGGGGAGACGCTCGCATCCGGCGTGAAGGCGCGCGATACGGCAGCGCGCGAGACGCCGGCCACGCGCGCCACGTCGAAGGACGTTACTCTGCTTGGTCCTTTATCTCTGTCTGCCAAATTTTCCTTCCCCACCAGACATGGTGCGCATCATGTCCGGCAGATCCGTGCAGATGCCGAGCACCGGTAGCTTCATTATCTCATCGAGGATCGGCCGTCTTTCCTCATGCCACAGAACGATCTCGCGGCCTGCTGAGAAGGCGCGGTCCATCAGCGCCGGCGTGACCAGATCCTGTGGCCGCTCGCCGGCGCGCTCCCAGCAGAGGTGCAGGATGTCAGCACCCGCCTCGTCGCCGACGGCATTTGGATTATCGCCGACGCGAACGAGCACCGAGAGCGGGTAGTCGCAGCCCGCCTCGCGAAGCTCGCGGACCTGTGCGGTGTCGAAGGAGCCGAGGCACGCGAAGCGCTCGCCCTTTTCCATCAGGTGCTGCCAGCAGCGGAGGCCGCTTCCCGGAGCCTTCAATTCGATGTAGAGCCCGGTTCCGGTCTCACTGCCAAGGGCGGCGACCTCCTCGATGGCCGGTACGTCGACGCCGTCCAGCGCCGCAAGCTCGGTCGCGGTCATCTGCGAAATACGCTTGTCCACGCCGAAGACGCGTTGGAGATGGTCGTCATGGGAGACGACGACGACGCCGTCCTTGGTCAACTGCGTGTCAAGCTCCCACATTTCCGCGCCGAGTTCCGCCGCGAGCCGGAAGGCAGCAAGCGTGTTTTCGCGGGCATGCCCGCTTGCGCCGCGATGGCCGATGCAGAAGGGCAGGGTGCCTTTGTCTTTGGGCCAGCCGAAGCGTTCGAAGAAGGACGTAAAGTCGCGCTGCATCAGAGCCTCCGTCCGCTTTCGTCGAAAACGAGCACGTTGCGGCTGTCGATTGCCCAGGTGACCTCGTCGCCGATCCTGATGTCGTGGCGGACCGGCTGGACGGAGCGCAGCAGCGGTCCTTGGGCAAGCTGTACGTCATAGAGGTTTTCACGGCCTTGCGTTTCGGCGAAGTTCACGATGCCTATGACCGGCACGTCACCCGCCGGATTGTAGTGCTCCGGCCGCACGCCGAGCATCAGCTTTGTCCCGTCGGCGGCGGCGGCCGAAACGGGAAGCGGAATCCTGATTTGGCTGCCTGGGATGGAGAAGAAACCTTCTGCCGCCACGCCGTGCAGGAAGGTGATCGGCGGATTTCCAAGGAAGCTGGCGACGAAGGCGGTGCGCGGGTCGTTATACATCTCCGCCGGTGTGGCGATCTGTACGATCTCACCTTCTTTCATGATGGCGATGCGATCGCACATGCTCATGGCTTCCACCTGGTCGTGGGTGACCAGGATCGCGGTGATGCCCGTCTCGCGCTGGATGCGGCGGATTTCCGAACGCATCTCCAGCCGCAGCTTTGCGTCGAGATTGGCGAGCGGTTCGTCGAGAAGCAGGACGTCCGGCTTGCGGATCAACGCCCGGGCGAGTGCCACGCGCTGCTGCTGTCCCCCCGAAAGCTCGGAGGGGCGGCGGCCCATCAGGTTTCCTATCTGCACGAGAGCGGCGATGCGGTCGGCTTCCCTGCCGATATCGGCCGAGGCCATTCCCTTGACCTTCAGCGGAAAGCCGATGTTTTCGGCAACCGTCATGTGCGGATAGAGCGCGTAGGACTGGAAGACGACGCCAACATTGCGCACCTGGCTTGGGAGATCCGTCACATCGCGGTCGCCGAAGAGGATGCGGCCGCCGGTCGGGCGATGGATGCCGCAGACGGCGAAAAGCGTCGTCGACTTGCCGCAGCCCGAAGGGCCGAGCAGGGCCAGCATCTCGCCATGCGCCACTTCCAGGTTCATGTTTTCGATAACCTTGGTAGCGCCGAAGCTCTTCGAGAAGTTGTCGAGGAGGATACGCATCAGCCTTTGCTCCCGCCACCGTAGATATTCATGAGATATTTGTGGAAGAAGCCGTAAAGCAAAAGCACCGGGATCACGTAGAAAACGCCCACAGCCTTAAAGGTGCCGAAGTCGAAATTGTTGTCGTCGGCAATCAGCGCCGAAAGATAGACCGACAGTACCTGCACCTGACTGCCCGGCGCCAAGACCTGCGGCAGGATGAATTCCCCCCAGCTCGAAAGGAAGGAGAAAAGCCCCAGCGCCATAATCGCGGGGCGCACCTGCGGCAGCACGAGGCTGCGCCAGACGCGGAAGCGCGAGGCGCCGTCGACGACGCCTGCCATCTCTATCTCCCAGGGCACGCTGTCGTAGAAGCCTTTCATCAGCCATATGCCGAGCGGCAGGTCGATCGCAGCCTTCACAAGGATGACACCGATCAATGAATTATAGAGGCCGACCATCTGCAGCACGATGAAGATCGCGATGATGAGCGTAACCGACGGGAAGGCGTGCAGCACCATGACCCCCGCAAGGAAGAAGCCGCGGGCGGGCACGTTCAGCCGCGACAGCACATAGCCGGCCATGGAGGAGACGAGGAGTACGACCGTGGTCGTGCTCACCGTGAAGATCAGCGTGTTCAGCGTCACCAGCCAGATATTCGGCTTTCCAGGCGGGGTCTGCCAGAGGAATGTCCAGTGCCGCAGGGTGAGCGTATCCGGCATCAGAGCCGCCGGTTGCTTGTCGGTGATCGTATCGATGAAGAGATAGGCATACATGAGCACCAGCGGCAGGCTGACGATAGTGAGCGCCAGGATGACCGGCCAGATGCGGTAGTTTGCCGAGGGTTGCGATTTCTCCGCCATGATCAGTCCTCGATGAGCGGCCGCGCAACCAGCGTGGCGTATTTGAAGACGCGCAGGTAGGCGAGCGACAGGATGATGCCGATGATCACGAGGACCAACGCCATGGCGGCGCCGAGGCCATACTCCAGATTGCCCGCATAGTTGTTGAGGGCCGTGTGATAGGCGGCAAGCGACCAGACTTCGGTCGCCTTGCCCGGCCCGCCGCGGGTCGAAAGCAGGATTTCGTTGAAGGAGGCAAGCAATGATAGCGTTTGATAACAGGTGACGAAGAGGATCGGCCAGCGCATCTGCGGCAGGATGATGTAGCGGATCTGCTGCCAGCGGCTGGCGCCATCCACCTCGCTTGCGAAGAACTGGCTTTTCGGGATCGCTCTCAGCGCCGAGGAAAAGACCAGCATGCCCATCGAGGCGCCGATGAAGCCATTGATCAGCACGACGAAGAGCCAGGCGTTGTAGGCGTTGTCTAGAAGGTAGTTCTTCGGAGCGTAGCCGAACTTGCCCATAAAGGTGGAGATGAAGCCGGTATCCCAGGCGAGCCATTTCCACATCAGCACATAGATGACGACGGGCGTGATGCGGGGCAGGAGCCAGATGGACCGGAAAATCGTTGCCGGCGCGTCGGGCATGTAGTGTGTCCAGATCGCCAGCAGCATGGCGTAGCTCGTGTTGAAAAGCATGAGGACAAGGGCGACGTAGAGCAATGTGTTGAAAAGGACCTGCGCCATGTCAGGCGAAGAGGCGATGCGCGAGAAGTTCTCTGTCGTCCAGCTCCAGCCGGTATAGGTCGCGTCGGCGAGGCTTTCCTTCTGTTCCGGCGTTATCTTGAAGCCGAGCTTGTCGAGCGAGGCGAAGAGCTCCTCCTTGCTCGAAAAGCGCAGATTGGCAACGGAGCGGTTGAACTGTTCGGAGATTTGCTTGACCTCCCGGGTCGACGGCCGGTCGTTGAGCCCCTTGATCACGCGCTCGGCTTCACGGCGGGAAGGGAAGACCTCACCGAGATGGTTTTCGCGTAGTTCCGTGGCGATACCGGGCTCAAGCTCGATGCGCTCGACGCCCTTGATGCCCGCCTCGTCGATCACGTAGCGGGGTTCGGTAAGCTGCTGCACGACCTCCGGCATTTCCTCCTTGAGCGCAATGAGCGCGTTCGGGACGATCTGGTAGGCGCCGCCCGAAATGCCCGTGGCGGTCGACATGCTCGTGAAGGAAAAGACGGCGGTCAACACCACCGGCATCAGGAAGAACAGCACGATCATGATCGCGGCAGGCGCGATCATTATGAGCCCGAGCGTTCTCGACGTTCTCATGAAAGTCTCCGCAAAAGGTCCGGGCGGGTAAGACCGCCCGGAGGCTTGCCTGCGCTTAGCGGATGACGATCTTGTCGCCAAGCGTGCTCTTCAGCTCGCCTTCGACGTCGTTGACGGCGGCATCGACGCTCTTGGCACCCGTCCATGAGGCCTCAAGGCCCTTCCACATGATGTTCCAGTAGGTGCCGAAGTCGGCATTGTTTGGCATCGCGTTGGCGTAGGGCAGAAGACGTTCGGTGGCTTCGCGCGTCCAGCGGTCCGATGAGTAAAGCTCGATCTCGGTTTCCGACTTCGAAATGCCGAGATGGGCGGACTTGACCGCATGCAGCACGTTGATGCGCGGCTCAGACGCAATCTTGATCAGCTGGGCAGCAATCTCGGTGTCGTCTTTGTCGTGGCCAGAGGTCATAAGATAGACGAGCGGGTGCGTCAGCGTGTTGGCCTTGCCGCCTTCGCCGGCCGGGATCAGCGTGAAAACGACGTTGCCGAAGAAATCCTTCAGGCCTTCCTGGTTGACGTAGCGGGCGTAATGCCAGGTACCGCCGTGCCAGATTCCGGCCTTGCCGGACGCCACTTCCTTCCACCACTGGTCGGCCGGCATCCCGATATGGTTCTTCTTGGTAACGCCCTGCTTCACGGCGTCGGCGAAGAACTGGTACGCGCGCTGCATCGCAGCCTTGTCGAAGACTAGCTTGCCGTCTTCTTCCATCGTGCCGCCGAAGCTCGTGTAGAACTGCCAGAAATCCGGACCGTTTGTGTAGCGGGGATAGAAGCCATAGCCGGCCTGCACGAGGCCCTTGTCCTGCATCTTCTTGGCGTCTTGCAGCAGGTTCTGCATCGTGTAGCTGCCGTCCTGGACCTTCTCGGGTAGCGCCTCGAGATCAGCATCGCTATAGCCAATCGCCTTCATGTGCGGCTTCCAGAAGAACATCGGCCGGGACTCGGCATCCTGCGGAATGCCGTAGACCATGCCGTTGAAGGAGGCAATGTCCATCAGGTTTTCGTAGATGTTGTTGAGCGGCCACGAGTCGAGGTCAACATAGTCCTCGATCGGCACAACCAGGCCGGATTGTGCCCAGGGGCCGATGTCCTCGTGGCCGGTGACGACGATGTTCGGAGCGGTCTTGGCCTCGGCGGCAAGCGTCATCGCCTGCTTGAAGTCCTCCCAGCCGCTATAGGCCTTTTTTTCGACCTTGATCTTAAGGTCTTCGCCCTTGATTGCGGCTTCCCGCTGAAGCTGCTCGGCTGCAATGTCGATCGCGTCGAGGCGATAGACGTCATTCGGGCCTGTGCCGCCGGCCCAGACTGTAACGGTCAGGTCCTTGGCAAAGGAGAGGGCGCTGGTCGAGGCCAGGATGGCGGCAGCGACGCTCATGCACTTCAATGTCGGCAGAATAGTCATCTCTTCATCTCCCCAGAGATAGATGTGAGCCTCTTGGTGGGCCATCACCATTGCTGACGGCCGCCCGGAGGTCCCATGAAAAGCGCGAACGGATCCCGCTCTAAGGGGCTTGCGTAACGACCGAGTGACAAAATTGAGCACGTGTACAAAAATTATTATGAACCGGTCGAAAAACATTGCAAGCGCCGTTTTTCGGCACAACGACTGCGGCTTCAAAGGTCGAAAACACGGTCTCGTAGCGCAAGACGAGCAGGGGTCGCACAAAGACCAGAAGGAAACGGCTGGCCAATCATCGGCGCCACGCGTTCTTATCTGTTATCTACGCGAAGAACCGTCGCTGCGGATCGGCAGAAATGCCGTTTTGCTAGTTCAACTGCCCCCAAGCCGGATTCCAGCGGACACCTTCTGTGAGTTCGACGAAGATGGGTGTGTCCGGGGCCTCCCGATGCTTGTTGTCAGCTATGAGAAATGCCTTGTTGACCTGCAGTTCTTCGCTTGAAAATACCGTGTCGTGCTGACCGGGCTCCGTAACCTTTCTGATGAACCCTCGGATTTGATCGCCGGAGCGGTAGAACTTGATGACGATCGAACCGGCGGCAGCCTCGCCTTCCTTGTATCGGTAATAGGTCCGCATCTCATTCTCCTCCTTCGATAAGAGAACCCAATCGCGCTGCGGATGTTCCAGCCATCCGGCCGCCTTGTGGCAGTAGCGATTTGGTGTCCTTCGCGATGAAGCGCCAACCATTGTTCGTCATCACCTGTTTGATCTGAAGATGGCAACAAGTCCCGACGCCGGCACCGCCAGCAAGAAAAGATGAAACGCATGGTCGACTGTTGTTTGCGGGCCAATCCCAATGGCGATGGTGAAGGCCCCGATCAAGGTCCCCAAAAACGCGAAGATCTGGACGGCACGGGCGGTCACGCGCGCTGAAGCCGGCCGGATGAGGCGTGCGAATAGGCCAAACACCAAAACCGCCGCGATCACGCCCTCCGCTGTCGCTGCCCGCCAGTGCTCGTAACCGCCAAAGAGAGGCCCGCGTGAACCAGCGATGCGGCGGTAAACAGGAAGGCCTCGAAGGCGAGAAGCATTTTCACTAAGGAGTTCATTGGCATACCTTCTGTGACCCCCAGCTCGTGCTTCTTTCTCGCGTTCGTGCATCGCGCTATCGGCCCTCTTCGGTTTCCAATCCTTATCGAAGCGGGCAACAGGTGGTACGGCTATTTCTCGCACAGGCGCCGATCGCCATAATATGGTTGGTACGTACAGTCGGAAGCGCGGAAAGAACGATAGCTGCGAGAGCATGCGGTGATATTGCAGGACGGAGCGGCGTTCTCCTCGCTGGTCATCATTCCCGTATTTGGATCGATCTGCGGTGCAGGCTCAGCCATGGCCGCCTGCATGAATTCCCGCCAGATGCGAGCCGGAAGTGCCCCGCCCGTGACACCCTTCATCGGCGCGTCATCGTCGTTGCCGACCCAGACCCCGGCGACCAAGGGTTCTGTAAACCCGACGAACCAAGCGTCGCGGTTGTCTTGACTGGTGCCTGTCTTGCCGGCCGCAAACATGCCGGGATCGGCGTCGCGGCCAGTCCCACGCTCGACCACCAACTGCAGTAACGCCAGAAGGTCCGGCTGATACTGCGAGAGGTCGATAGACGCCGTCACTTGCGGCCCCACTCGGAAGCCTCTGGGCTGGCCCGATGCCTGAAATTCGATAACGCCCCACGGCTCAACGGGCGCCCGCCCTAGGCGGACCGATGCGTAGGCGCCGGTCAAATCGAGCAAGCTTACCTCCGAGGCGCCAAGCGACAAGGCGGGCGCCGTCGTCAGGGTTGCGTTGATGCCGAGCTCCTTGGCAGCCGCAGCGACACTGTCCAAACCCACCTCCTGCGCAAGGGCAGCAGTGGCGGCATTCAACGAGCGAGCAAAAGCCTCCGCCAGCGTCACCCAACCTCGGTAAGCGCCCCCGGAGTTTTGCGGCAACCACCCATTGATTTCGATAGGTGCGTCGAGCACTTGATCCGACAGGGCCAGGCCCTTTTTCAACGCGGCGTAATAAACGAACAGCTTGAATGTGGAGCCGGGCTGACGCATCGCCGTGACGGCTCGGTTGAACTGACTGGTCTTGTAGTCGCGCCCGCCGACCATTGCGACAACCGCGCCATCGGGCGTCATGGCGACCAGTGCTGCCTGCGATGCGCCGCGCGCCTTTCCTTCTTCATCGAGAACCCGCTTCACCACCCGTTCGGCAATTTCCTGCAGGCGCGGAACCAAGGTCGTGCGTACTGTCGTCGAGCCCGGAGAAGTGCCTGCGATCTCGCTCGCCTGTGCCGAAACCCAATCGGCGAACCAACTGCCTGAGCGTGGCGTCGGCGTTGTCGGGTGCAGTTCGGCGAATTCATTCTTGGCGGCATCGGCTTCCTGCTGCGTAAGCTTGCCATTGGCGACCATGGCGTCGAGCACCGTTGCTGTGCGTTGACGTGCGGGCTCGAAATTGTCGATTGGGTTCAACTGGCTCGGAGCCTTCAACAGACCTGCCAGCATCGCCGATTCTGGAACATCGAGCGCACCGATATCCTTGTTGAAATAGATCCGTGCTGCTGCCGGCATTCCCGTAGCGCCGGAACCGAGGTAGACCGAATTCAGGTACCGCGTCAGGATCTCCTGCTTGCCGAGCTTCCATTCCAGCCAGAAGGCGATCACCAGTTCCTGGATCTTTCGTTTCAGCGTTCGGTCGCTTTCGAGATACTGCAGCTTGATCAACTGCTGTGTGATCGTGCTTCCCCCCTGGACGATTGAGCCTGCCTCAAAGTTCCGGATTAGAGCGCGCGCAATTCCTTTCGGGTCGATGCCGTGATGATCCATGAACCGGCGGTCCTCGATTGAAAGGACGGCATTCACAAGATGTGGAGGGAATTGCTCGTAACCTGCATAAGGTCCTTGATACGGCCCCTGCCGGACAAGAGGCCCGCCGTCCGCCGTTTCCAATACGATGACCGGCTTCATGGAACCGTCAGCGATCTCTTGCCACGGCACATCCTTCAAGGCCCAAGTCAAAACGCCGGCCACGATCAGGAAGCCGAATAACGGAACGAGTGCGAGCAGCACCCTCCATGATCGCAGTTTCAGGGGAATGACCTGCCTTCTGCCGGTCTTTCCCGCTCGGATCGCCGCCATGCGGGACTGCGCTTTGGAAGAAAGCGCTGCAAATGCAGACACCCGCGGAATCCTCTTATTTGATGTCCGAGCTCGAAGCGTCTGGTGTCTTTCAATGATGGCTCCAATGCCACTTCTGATCGAGGCCTGGCTGCTTCGCAAAGCAGCACGGAAGTCATGACGGAGGGCGGCCATCAGGTCCTGAATGGCTCGCGCGCTTTGTCCAAAAGGCGAGGGAGGGGCCGCGGTCCTTTCGGACTGTTCTGGCAATGATGATGATCCGGATGAACCCTCGTGATCGCCGCTTGTTTCTTCAGCGCCCTCAGCCGGAAATCCTTCGACCTTCGGCGGATGCGCAGATCCGGCGGCGGTGCGATCACCAGTTTGCTTTGAGCTGCCAGTTTCTTTTGAATTGTCTGCGGTGTTTGCCATTTCTTACCGGCTGATGGGTTTGCCGAAGCAATTAGAGCGCCCTGAAGCAGCGGAAAGACAATTAAATGGCGCTGCTCCCGAGCCATTGCAGAATGTAGACCCCATTCTGCAATTCGACGCGGCGCATGTTCTCACATCCGAAGCCAGCCTTTTCGTGGCAGCGCAGTGCAAATTCAACTGCGCATGCCGAGAGCGAGGATGGGCTCACCAACGAACAGTTCCTGTTCGGCGGAGAGACGACCGACGGAAGGAAGAACTCCACTATTCTGGAAGCCGAGGGGCAAGGGCACTATGTCGGCGTTCTCTTCAGCGTCTATTCCCGCCGGCGCTCCGGCGTCTGGGACTGGTACGGCGAAGGAGACGACATGATCTTCATCGACGGCGAACTGGGGCTCTCCGTATCAGATACCGTGCGCAAGCCGGATCCGCGCATCGGGCCGAAGGCCGCACTCATCGAGCCGCGCGGCGAAAGCACGCCCGGCGCCAACGATGCCTGGCCAGCGACGCTGCACGGGACCGGCACGGAAGACTATTTCAACACCGCCTGGTGCCCGACGCAAGAATACAGCCGGCCCTATCACGGTATCATCGCAGCCGGCGGGCCGAACTGGACCGAACCCGTCACGCTCTACCGCTGGCATATCGAAGATCCGGCGATTTTCCAAAAAACCATTCGCGTCACCATCGCGCACGGCCATGCAAACCGCCGATCGGACGATATTTCCTCGGTCGCGTTTTGGTACCAGGCAGAGCCTCACAAGCCCTTCGAGAAGCTCGCCTGCGTCGCAGATCGCCTTCCCACCTTCCGTCTCCCCTACCAGAACTGGGAGACCGCGGCAAAGAAAGCGAGCGCTACGTGAATGAGACCAGCAGTAAAAGCGCTGCTCCGGCCGCGATCATGGCGACACCCAGCCAGTTCCTCGTCAGTCCCAGAAATCGAACGCCTTGTCCCCTGGGTTCCAATGTCCGCTCGCTAAGGGGTGATCGGTGAGGATCGCTGAGGGGCCGCCGGCCGAGTGCCTCCCGACACAGGAGAAGTATGCCGCATATGACGAAAATAGCACCAATCAAGATTGTCCACACGGTCTCCTCCTCTTGATCCCGCTTCGTAAAGAACCAAACTTCCATAGGTCGTAACTGTTCCTCTGTTTCCTGAGAGGCCCTCGTGAGTTTCAGACCGCCGCGATCGCTTTCGGATCGGCCGAGCACTGCACTCAACCCCTTGGAGTACGAACTCGCCTCGGAGCGGGCCGATGCACTTGGCCGCCAAGGCCGCAAAGTCGAAGCGGCACTTGCGAAGCTTGCCGCCTCGTCGGAGAACGATCATCGCATAGCTGATCGGGAAAGCCTCCTTGAGGAGGCCTCGGAAGCGGTCTGGGCATTGTTCATTCAGCGGGAGGTCTGCGGGCTCCGCAATAACCGGGACGTCATCGCGCGGTATGGGATTCCCGGCGAAGTTCTTGCGCGGATCGGCGCTATTCGCCGATGAGCTTCTCAGGCTGGCCTCCGTCCGACAGCGGGAGTGCCTTCAAGGCGAACCTGTCTCCCGCCACGAAAGCGCCGACAGGGTCGTGAAACATAGTGCGACAAACACAATGATTGTGTTTGCGGCATGAGAATACTCCCACTGCCGCCTGAACGTTTCCCAGTTTTCGGGAGCTGTCGTCCAATCGTTCGTCGCCTGATTGGCGGGAAGCGTCCAAAGAAAGAATATCGCAAACATGAGGGCAAAACAGAGCGCGGCAGCCACGGCAAGCCAGAATGGACATTTCTGCGAACGAACAACGACAGCGAGCAGCGCATTCATGATGAGCGCAGCAGGCCAAAGCAAACCCAAAATTGCCCATCCATAATAGATGGTTTGAACGGTGAAATATTCGGATTGCGGCAGCGCGATCTTGTTAGGCAGGGCCGCGAAATGTGCTCCTGACGGGACAAGTGCAAGCGCTGAAATGGTAATGGCGAGAAACTGAACGGCGCCGACTGTCATTGCCAATGCCTCCTTTTGTGCAAACTTGCTCTGCAAACAGAAGTTCCGGGCGAAAACGGTTAGTGGCGTTGCGTCAATGGCAGCGGTAGACAGCCCGCGTTGGCGGATTTCACTATTCGATTGACACCATAAGAGCCGCCGTTCAGTTTCTGCACCGATGAAGCCGGGCGCCAAATGCGCTTCCTCACGCATTAAAAACCATGAAAAGGCCAAGACATGACCATCACTCTTTCCGGCAAGACCGTTCTCGTCACAGCGGCGGCCCAAGGCATCGGGCGTGCCAGCGCGATTGCCTTTCAGAACGCCGGGGCCACGGTTCATGCGACAGATATCAATACGGATGCACTGGCAACTCTTGCCGCCGAGACCGGGGTGTCGGCACACAAGCTGAACGTGCTCGACGAGGAGGCCGTGAAGGCATTGGTCGCTGAAATCGGCGCGGTCGACGTGCTCTTCAACTGCGCCGGTTTCGTTCATGCCGGATCCATCCTGGAAATGAAGGATTCCGATCTGGAATTCGCTTTCGACCTCAACGTCAAGGCGATGATCCGCACGATCCGCGCTGTGCTTCCCGGCATGCTGGAGCGGAAGGACGGCTCAATCATCAACATGGCTTCGGTCGCCTCCAGCATCAAGGGCGTGCCGAACCGCTTTGCCTATGGCGTCACCAAGGCGGCGGTGATCGGCCTTACGAAATCGGTTGCCGCCGATTACGTTTCGAACGGCATCCGCTGCAACGCCATTTGCCCCGGAACCGTCGAGAGCCCCTCGCTGCAGGACCGCATGCGCGCGCAGGGGGACTACGACGCAGCACGGGCCGCCTTCATTTCCCGCCAGCCGATGGGCCGCCTCGGCACGCCGGAAGAAATTGCCGATCTTGCCGTCTATCTCGCCGGTGCTACCTATACCAGCGGACAGGCCTTCGCCATCGACGGCGGCTGGACGATCTGACTGCCCGGCCAGTTCGGGAGGAGCCCATGACCCGCATAACCGGCATTCGTGTTTCCGATCTTCGTTTTCCGACCTCGCAAAGCCTCGACGGCTCCGATGCTATGAACCCGGATCCCGATTATTCAGCGGCTTACGTCATTCTGGATACGGATGAGCCAGGGCTTTCGGGCCACGGGCTCACCTTCACGATCGGCCGCGGCAACGACATCTGCTGCATGGCGATAAAGGCGATGGCGCATCTGGTTGTCGGCGCGGACCTTGCCGACGTCCTCGCCCAGCCGGGCAAATTCTGGCGGCATCTGACGAGCGACAGCCAGCTTCGCTGGATCGGTCCGGAGAAGGGGGCCATCCATTTGGCGACAGGCGCCGTTGTCAACGCGGTCTGGGATCTTCTCGCCAAGCAGGCGGGAAAGCCTGTGTGGCGGCTGGTTGCGGAGATGAGCCCCGAGGAGATCGCTGACATCGTCGACTATCGCTACCTGACCGACGTGCTGACGCGCGACGAGGCGGTTACGATCCTAAGGAGTGCCGAGGTCGGAAAGACGGAACGGATCGCGACGCTCGAAAAGGAAGGTTACGCCTGCTATACGACGTCTGCCGGCTGGCTCGGATATGACGACGCAAAGCTGCGCCGCCTTTGCCAGGAGGCAATCGATGCCGGCTTCAACCACGTGAAGATGAAGGTCGGCCGCGATCTTGAAGACGATATCCGCCGGCTGCGCATTGCCCGCGAGGTGATTGGCCCGGATCGTTACCTGATGATCGATGCCAATCAGGTCTGGGAGGTCGGGCAGGCGATCGGCTGGGTGAAGGAACTCGCTTTTGCCAAACCCTATTTCATCGAGGAACCGACAAGTCCCGACGACGTCGCCGGACACCGGAAGATCCGCGATGCCATCGGCCCGGTCAAGGTGGCAACCGGCGAGATGTGCCAGAACCGCATCATGTTCAAGCAGTTCATCGCCGAAGGTGCGATCGACATCGTTCAGATCGATTCCTGCCGCATGGGCGGCCTGAACGAGGTTCTGGCCGTGCTGCTGCTCGCCGCCAAATACCGTCTGCCAGTCTGGCCGCACGCCGGCGGCGTCGGTCTTTGCGAGTATGTACAGCACCTGTCGATGATCGACTATGTCGCGGTGTCCGCGACCAAGGACGGGCGCGTGATCGAATATGTCGACCATCTGCACGAACACTTCCTCGACCCGTGCGTGATCAGGGACGCGGCCTATATGCCGCCGTCAAAACCAGGTTTTTCGATTGAAATGAAGGCGCAGTCGATCACCGACTACACCTTCAAGACTTGATATCTCAGGCGGCACGCTGCTCCGTGCCCTGGATGGCGGCAAGCTTCCAGTCGCTGCCGGTCTTGCGCACAAAGGTCCAGATCTCGGTGCTCTCGCTCGGCTGGCGATCGTCACCGGAAACGACATGGCCGCTGTCACGGTCGACCATTGCGTCGATTGACGAATAGCGCATGGCAAGCGTTGCATAGTCTTGACCATTCTCGCGCCAGGCTTCGGCGATATCGCCCTGCAGAAGCTTGACGTCCGAGACGCGGTTGCGCACGCCGTTTGTGGCATTCTCGCCAAGTTCTTCGGCAAGATAGGACATCGCTTCGGGCGTCGTCAGCTTGCGAAGCGTATTATAGTCCTCGGCGCCATAGGCGGTCTGCACCTTGGTCAGCAGTTCCTCGAACTGGTCGAGATCGGCCTGTGCCAGCCCGATTTCGTCGCTCGGCCGGTCGGCGCGAGGCTGCTGTTGCTGTTGATAACCCGCAGTGCCTGAGCCGATCGCCGGAATGCGAAACGACGAATTGCTGGACGAATTGCTGTTTGACGACATGTTGCTGGACATGTTGTTAAAGGATTGACCGCGGCCTCCTGCCGCACCGTAGGACGGCTGGCGGCGATTGGCGAAGAAGCGCATGGCAAGCATGACCGCGCCACCAATCAGGGCGATCTGCAGCAGCATGCCAAGAAAACCGAAGCCGCCGCCGAAGCCATGGCCGAGCAGCATGCCGAGCAGGCCGCCTGCAATCAGGCCGCCGATCATCGAACGGCCAAAGCCGCCAAAGAGGCCGCCCGGACGCTGGGCATTAAGAGGCTGCTGAGCGGTAGCGGGCGTCTGCTGGCGCGGCGTCATCGTCCGTTCCATGGGTGCGGCCGGTGCAGGCGCGGTGCGCGTGACCGGCGGCGCGTCGAATGTGCGCGTTCCGCGGCTGCCGAATCCGCCGAAACCTCCGGCGCGGCGCGCCTCGGCATCGCTATAGGCAGCAAAAACGGAAGCGCTCGTCAGAACGGCTATCGCCGCTATCTTGGCAAAACGCGAAACGGCACTCGGCATCTTATCTCCTGTCATGCACAACCACGGCATGTTTGCGATGTAATATAGGTATTCTGTTGATGATGTGAAGTTGGCGAGCCGAGTTATTGGCAGACATCGACCCATTTGGCACGGGTAAGTTCGGCCAGCCGTTCCGTCGGGATGCGCACCGCCGAGTTCGTGGAACCGGCGGCGGGCACGACTTCGTCGAAACGCTTCAGAGAAACATCGCAATACACCGGGATCGGCGCGGGCAATCCAAAGGGGCAAACGCCCCCGACCGGATGGCCTGTAACCTCCAGGACTTCCTCCGGTCCGAGCATGCGGCCCTTGCCGCCGAAAGCATCCTTGAATTTCCGGTTGTCGAGGCGGGCAGTGCCGCTTGCAACAACCAGCATGGTTTCGTTCCCGACCCTGAGGCAGATCGTCTTGGCGATCTGCGCCGGCTCGACGCCGTGCGCTTCGGCCGCAAGTGCCACCGTCGAAGAACTTTCGGCGGTTTCGACGATTTCGATGTCAGGTGCATGTGCGCTGAAAAACGCGCGGACGGATTCGAAGCTCATGGGCGTATGCTATCCAGGAAGATCGGGATTATGAAAAAAGCCTCCGAACCCTATCCGATGCTTGAGGAATTTCAATCCGATTTCGTGTATCGCTGCACTTGCCGTCCCGACGCTTTTCTGACCTTCTTTGTCGCGCGGAGAGACGTTTGAGGAGGAGACGATGCGGCGCGTCGATTGCCATATGCATTTCTGGACACTGGCCATGGAGCCTTACTATTCGCTCTGGATGTCGCCGGATGACAAGGTGCTTTATCGCGACTACGGGCCGCGCGACGCGGTTCCGTTGATGGAGAAGAACAACGTCGAGGGCGTTGTCGTCGTATCCGCAGCGTCTTCCGTTCATGAAACCGGCTACCTTCTCGGCCTTGCCGACGGGCGGGACTTCATCAAGGGCGTCGTTGCGTGGCTCGATCTTCTTGCGCCGACGGCCGCAGCCGACCTTGCCTGTTGGGCACGATTTGCCAAGCTGAAGGGCATCCGTCCCTATCTGCAGGATCTGCCCGAAGACGATTGGATATTGAAGAAAGAGCTCGATCCGGCCGTCCGAGCGATGCTCGACCTCGGGCTCCGGTTCGACGCCTTGATCAAGCCGCGGCATATCCTCAACACGATCCGGTTCATCGAGCGCTACCCCGATCTGCCGGTGATCGTCGACCACATGGCCAAGCCTGAAATCGGAAGCGGTAGCTTCGAGCCCTGGCTGCGGGAGATGGAACGCTTCCGCGATCTTCGCCATGTCCATTGCAAGATCTCCGGCATCGTGACCGAAGATGGTCCGGATTGGACGCCGGAACGCCTTCAGCCCTATCTCGAGGCGGTCTTCGAAATCTTCGGTCCCGATCGTCTCGTTTTCGGCAGCGATTGGCCGGTCGTCAATCTGGTCGCGGACTACAGCCGCTGGATCGAAACGCTTGGCCATGCCATGACGAACCTGCCGCCCGCCGACCAGCAAAAGATCTGGGCATCGAACGGCGAGCGCTTCTACGGGCTTTGAGAGGCTCGAAGATGACGCTTATCTCGCGGTGCGATGGCTTCCCGTGCCCGGTTTGCCTCTTGCTAATCGCTCCCGTTTTCGGTACGGAAACTTGAGTATTGCAAGAAGGTTTAATCGTGACCCCACCGGCGCGGGATCGGATATGACATTTCAACCGCGGATGCAGAACAGGATCGAAGGCTTTTCCGTTGTCGGTGGGATGAACCGCCGGAATTGGAACGGCATCGTCGCAGACGTGTGGGATGTCGAGTGTGCGCCTTACGCGGGCGGCTATTATGTCGCCAGCGACCCACGGCTTTTCATTCTTCTCGACTTGCGCGGTGCAGGCAATTCCAAGGTCAAACTGGCGCCGAAGAGCAGCGGCGCAGTGCAGGATACGGCGCGGCGGCCGATCTCTTATGTTCCGGCAGGCATGGAGCTTTGGGCCGATCTCGTCGATGTGCAGTTCGTCCGGCATCTGGACGTCCATTTCGACGCTGAGATCGTCGGCCGTCGGCTAATGGAAGATATCGATCCGAAGCGCTTGAACGACGCGCAGCTGCTTTTTCACGACGAGCGCGTTCTGACGCTGGCAAATCTGATTGCCGCCGAATGCATCAATCCCGAGCCGCTGCATGATCTTTACGGCGACGGGCTTTGCCTGTCGCTGATCATCGACGTGATGAAGCTGACGAAAGCGCCAGCCCGCAAACGAAGCAAGCTTGCGAGCTGGCAGCTCCGCCGCGTCACGGAATTCATTGAACAGAATTGCCTTCGCAATATCAGGCTGGAAGAGCTTGCAAATCTCACCGGCCTGTCGCAATCGCATTTTAGCCATGCCTTCAAAGCGTCGACCGGCATTGCGCCCCACCAGTGGCAGACGAATGCGCGGCTAGACAGGGCCAAACAACTGCTTTCACGGGGCGAATTCACGCTTCCGGCGATCGCCGCCGAGACCGGCTTTTCCGATCAGGCGCATTTCACACGTGTCTTCCGCAAGAATTTGGGCACCACGCCGGCCCATTGGAAAAAGGCGCACGTTGCCTGAAAACAACGCCCTGCGAGCATTTGCGTGCAGTGCGAAAATTTGCCCAAAAACATTCAAATTCCACCGAATGTGACAATCCACACCCTTAAATTTGAGTTAAACGCTCATCTTATCAAAATGGGCATTGGCCGCGGTATTCAAAGCTTCGCGGTGCAAGTGGGGTAAACGAATATGGGTGGGCAAACCAAGGGGCTTATCTTCCAGGCGCAACTATTGACCGGTGTTGCCGCCATCGGGCTGGCGGCCGCGATGCCGGCAGGGGCGCAGGAAACAACCGAACTGAAACCAGTCGTCATCCAGGGGGAGGCAGGAAGTGGCGACTCCGAGGCAACCGCGACGAGCCCGGTGAACAGTTATGCGGCGAAGCGCTCTGCGACGGGTTCCAAGTCGGACACGCCTTTGAATGAGATACCGCAGTCTGTCTCGGTTGTCGGGGCTGAGGAGATGAATGACCGCGGTGTCGTGAACAAGGTGGATGAGGCACTGCGCTATACTCCGGGCGTGACCACTCAACCTTTCGGCACCGACGGCGACACCGACTGGTTCTACATCCGTGGCTTCGACGCGACACAGACGGGCGTCTTCCTCGATAACCTCACGCTCTTCAGTTACGGTTTCGGCGGATTTCAGCTCGATCCGTTCATGCTGGAGCGCGTCGAGGTATTGAAAGGCCCGGCGTCTGTTCTTTACGGAGGTGCCAATCCCGGCGGCATCGTCAACCTGGTCCGCAAGCGACCGCTGGACGAGCCGCTCTTTTATACCGACATCGGCATCAACAGTAACGGCAACGCCTTCACAGGCTTCGACGTCTCCGACAAGGTCGGCTCGAGCGAGACGATGACCTACCGCATCACCGGCAAGGTTGCCGGCGGCGACAATTATTCGGATTTCTCGGAGGACCTGCGCGGCTTCATCATGCCGCAGATCACCGTCTCGCCGGATGCTTCCACTCGCTTTACCGCCTGGGCCTACCTTTCCGGTCTCGACCAAGTGCACACCGGTAACGGTTTCTTCCCTTATGTCGGCACCGTTGAGGACGCGCCCTTCGGCAAGATCGACCGTGACGCTTTTTACGGCGAGCCGGATATCGACGACGGCAGCTATGTGCAGAAGATGATTGGTTACGAGTTCGAGCACGAATTCGACAACGGCGTCAAATTCTCGCAGAACTTCCGTTACGGCCACCTCGATAAGCATGAAATCGGCCCGTATCTCAACGGTTGGGTCGGCGGTGTCCCGGCTGGGCCGAACTACCTGCTCGCCCGCATCGGCTTCGAAGGCCGCTCGGCCGTCGATACTTTTGCGATCGACAACCGGCTTGAGGGCGAAGCAGAACTCGGCGGCGCGACGCACAATCTGCTCGCAGGCGTCGACTATAAATATTATAGGTTGGATCATATTCAGAAGTGGCCGACCTGGCCGATCACCGCAACGCCGATCAGCGCGACGGACCCAATCTACGGACTGCCGCAGCCGGCAAATGGCGTTGGGATCGATCAAGTCGTGACTCAGAAGCAGATCGGCGTCTATGCTCAGGACCGCATCCATTTCGGCGACGGTTGGCTGCTGACGCTCAATGGCCGCTATGACTACGTCGATACCAATTCGGATGCTGTCGTTGGAACCACCTATGCCTCGAACGATAGCGCTGTGAGCGGCCGCGTAGGCCTTGCTTATGAATTCGAAAACGGTCTGACACCTTATTTCAGCGCGGCAACTTTCTTCAACCCGCTGATCGGCACCGGCGTTTCCGGGCCGCTCAAGCCGGAAGAAGGCCAGCAGTTCGAGGGTGGCATCAAATACGATCCGACGTTCATTGACGGCTCGTTGACTGCATCGCTCTTCCATATAACCAAGCGGAACAACGCAGTCAGCAATCCGGTGACCTTCGCTCAGACCCAGCTCGGCAAGGTCGAGTCGCGCGGCGCCGAACTCGAAGGCAAGGTGAACGTCAACCAGAACTGGAAGGCGCTCGGTTCCATCGCGTATACCGACACGGAAGTCCTCGAAAATGCAGGCAACCCGGCGCTCGTCGGCAACTCGCTCTATGTCGTGCCTAAGGTTACCGCTTCGCTCTGGGTCGATTATACGCTGACGACAGGTGTCTTCGAGGGCATGAGCTTTGGCGCAGGTGTCCGCTATCAGGGCTGGTCCTGGGCAGACGAAGCCAATACCAAGAAGGTCCCCGCCGCCACGGTCTTCGATGCAGCAATCCGCTACGAGAAGGAAAACTGGGGCGCCTCTCTCAACGTCGCCAACATATTCGACAAGGAATATGTCACGGCTTGCCGAGGGCTGACGGTCTGCGGCTACGGCGATGCGCGCACGATCACCTTCAAACTCAGCAAGAAGTGGTAAGTTGACAATCGAAGTATAGTTTTGCAGGAAACGCGAGGCGGAAGGGTATTTGCCCTCCCGAATGCTTTTTTATGCGGCAGCGGAGGTTTTGATCGTGTCCACACCCTTTTTGACGATGTCGGGCATCGGCTATGCGGCGGGCGCAAGGACGATCCTTTCGGGCATCGATCTGACATTGCAGCACGGGCGCATCTACGGGCTCGTCGGACCGAACGGCTCCGGCAAGAGCACGCTCATGAAAATCATCGCCCGACAGATCGCGCCCGTCTCCGGCACACTCACGCTTGCGGGCAGAGCGGCGGCGGAATGGGGCGGCCGCGCCTTTGCGCGCAACATCGCCTATATGCCGCAATTCACGCCGGCAACCGACGGCATGACGGTGCGCGAGCTTGTTTCGCTCGGCCGCTTTCCATGGCATGGCACGCTTGGCCGGTTCGGAAAAGTGGATCGTGATTTGGTCGATGACGCCATATCACGAACGGATCTTGATGAATTCAGCGACAGAATGGTGGCGAACATGTCCGGCGGCGAGCGCCAGCGCGCCTGGATCGCCATGATGCTGGCGCAGAACGCCCGCTGCCTACTGCTTGACGAGCCTACCTCGGCGCTCGACCTCGCGCACCAGGCATCCGTGCTTTCGCTCGTCCAGTCGCTGAGCCATGAGCGCGGATTGAGCGTCGTGATCGTGCTGCACGACATCAACCTTGCTGCGCGCTATTGTGACGAGATCATCGCGCTCAACCGCGGGCGCATCACCGCGCAGGGAACGCCGGCTGAGATCATGCACGCCGACCTGCTGCACGCGATTTTCGGCGTCGGCATGGGCGTTTTTTCGCATCCGGCACGCGGCGAACCCGTCAGCTATCTGCTGTGACGGCCATAGCGCACTTTACCCGCAGGCAGTTCATGGCGCTGACAGCTGTGCTCGCAACGCCGCCTTTTGTCAGGGCGGCTGACGCGCCACGGGTCGCGACGCTTGACTGGGCGCTGCTCGAAACGCTGCTTGCAATCGGCGCAAATGTAGTTGCCGGAACCGAGCTCCGTCAGTTCCGCCAGGTCGTGGTGAAGCCCGAGATTCCGGCATCTGTTTCCGACCTGGGACTGCGGGGCACACCGAATTTCGAAGTGCTGCGTTTCGCCAGACCCGACCTGATCTTCAACTCGAATTTCTATGCCTGGGCGGATGCACGCATGAGCCCGATCGCATCGGTTGAAAATCACGCGATCTACAAACCGGGCGAAGACCCATACGCACTTGCGCAGCAGACGACATTGGCAATCGGTGAACGGCTTCAGCTTGAGGCCGCAAGGCAGCTCACGGAAGAACTGGCTGCGAAACTTCAGCGCTATCGCGCCATCTTTTCTCAAGGCGACGGGCGTCCCGTCATCCCGATCAATCTCGGCGATTCGCGCCACTATCGCGTCTTCGGTTCAGACAGCATGTTCGGTGCCGTCCTGAACCGCACAGGGCTGACGAATGCCTGGCAGGGCGCGACCAGCTATTCCGCCACGGCGCCGGTCGGGATCGAGACGCTCGCCGCCATGCCGGATGCCTGGATCGTCCTGATCCCGCCGCACCCCGAAGATGCGCTGGCGACTTTGAGCGCCAGCGCCTTCTGGAACGCGCTTCCTGCCGTTCGTGAAGGCCGGGTGATGAGGCTCGGTTCCATCAACCCCTACGGCGCGCTACCGGCAGCGATGCGTTTTGCTGATCTTCTCGCGGAGGCGCTTTCCGATGCATGGAATGGCTGACCGCACGATTGCTGCATGCCAAACCCGGCAGCCGTTTGCAGCCGGTTTCGTGCTGGCGGGCCTTTGCCTTGTCGCGTTCGCGCTGCTCGTCCTGCTTCGCCCCAGGCTTCCAGACGATGAGGCAGCGCTTGACTCAATCCTGCTCTGGCAGAGCTTGATGCCACGCGCCGTGCTTTCGCTGATCGCCGGCGCTGCTCTTGGGCTTTCCGGCCTGCTTCTGCAGAGAGTTCTGCGCAACCCGATCGCCGACGCCTCGACGTTGGGTATCGCTTCCGGTGCTGAGCTGGCGCTCACGCTGGCGATGAGTTTTTCACCCCCGTTGCCGGGCATCTCGCGCGAGCTTGCGGCCTTTGCAGGCGGGCTTGCCGCCGTCGCCATCGTCCTGGCTTTGAGCTGGCGGCGCGGGCTCGATCCGGTAACCGTCGCTCTATCGGGCATGATCATCACGCTGATTGCGTCGGCCCTCAGCGTTGCCGTCGTCCTCGCCCGCGGCGAATATGCGATGTCGATCTACATCTGGGGTGCCGGGTCGCTCAGCCAGCAGGACTGGGACGGAGTCATTTCGCTCGCGCCGCGGCTTGCGATCGGCTTCACCGCCGCCGCCTTGCTTATTCGGCCACTCAGAGTTTTGTCGCTGGATGATACGGGAGCAAGAAGCCTCGGCGTGGCTCTTCGTGCGACGCGTTTTGCGGTGCTGGCTTTGGCGGTCTGGCTCTCGGCTTCGGTCACCGCTCGTGTGGGAATCATTGGCTTCATGGGGCTTGCGGCGCCGACGATCGCGCGCCTCGCCGGCGCGCGAACCACCGGACAAATCATGATAGCAGCGCCGCTGACGGGCGCCGGGTTGCTGTTTTTTACCGACTGCATCACGCAGCTGCTAGGCCCCGGCTTCACCGATCTTGCGCCTGCGGGAGCAGCAACGGCACTTCTCGGCGGTCCGCTGCTGCTTTACCTGCTGCCGCGCATTCATTCCTTCTCGGCGGTCGCACCTCAGTCTCCCTCTGCTTTTCGCCGCATCCGCAAGCCTTCCGCCGGCTTGGTTGTGCTGCTGGTCGCACTCACGGGGGTCATTGCGCTCGCATTGATGGTGGCTCCCGCCGATGACGGATGGCACATCGCAAGCGGCGCGCTTTTCGCGGACCTCCTGCCGTTTCGCCTGCCGCGCACGGCTGCCGCCGGCGGTGCGGGTGCGATGCTGGCAACGGCAGGTTTCATCATGCAGCGCGTGACCGGCAATCCGATTGCCAGTCCGGAAGTATCGGGCGTCAGCGCCGGCGGCGGGGCAGGGCTCACGGTTGCCCTCTTCATTTTCGGCTTTCCGTCGCCGACAGTCATGCTGACCGCGATGGCGCTGGGTGCGTTTACCTCCTTGCTCATCATGATCGCGATTGCGGCGCGCGCGCAGTTTGCTCCGGAGCGCATGCTGCTTGCCGGCATCGCCATCAGCGCCTTTTCTATGGCGGTCGTGACGATGGTCCTCGCGCAGGGCGACATGCGCGGCTACACCCTTCTGACCTGGCTTTCGGGCTCGACAAATCGGGCGGGACCGTTCGACGCATGGACCGCCGTGGCCGCCTTGGCCGTTCTGGCAGCGCCGCTACCTTTCCTGAGCCGATGGTTGACCATCCTGCCGCTCGGCGGTTCGGCGGCTCGCGCCTTCGGCCTTTCAGTGAGCATAAGCCGCCTTGTCCTTGCAACGATCGCAGCACTCATGACGGCCATTGCTTCCTACCTCGTTGGTCCTCTCAGCCTGACGGGTCTGATGGCCCCGCATCTTGCGAGATTGATGGGCTTCCAGAAAGAGGCGCATCAGCTTGCGGCAAGCATCCTTATCGGTGCCGCCGTTCTGATTTTCGCCGATTGGCTCTCGCGTGTCGTCATCTATCCCTATCAGGTTCCCGTAGGGCTCTTTGCCGCGCTGATCGGCGGCCCGTATCTGATTTGGCTGCTCACGCGGCAGCAGGCGCGTCGATGATGGCGGCATCGCTATTCGGTATGCGGGGGTGCGCCGACAGCCCAACTTGGATCAGCTCCAAATGGATGATCCAGGTAAAACACCCAGCTTCCATCGGGCAACCGGCGGTGAACTTCCATGCCATGATGATGCACTTCAGTTGGTTGGCCGTCCTCGTCAATGCCGTTGATTAACCATTGCGAACGGGTCATGGCGAAGTCTCCGGCGATCGTGGTGTGATGGGTGACCACATCCATGTGCGGCTTGAGGCCGATATAGGCAGCCATGGTTTGGCGGATGCCGTCGGCCCCGCGGGCAATCGTGGTTCCGCCGTGGACCTCATCGACCTGCACGATCGAGGCTTCCGGATGATACATTGCCGCCGCGGCTACGACATCGTGAGCGTTGAAGGCGCGGGCGAGCCAGAGATTGCAAAGTTCGGGGGATGGAGCGCCCATGGAAGTCTCCTTTCATTGAAAGCACTTACGCGGCTTTGCTTTGACAACACTGGAACTTAAAGCCGCGCTGAACCACTGTAACTTGCTCATGCCGCCACCTTCATGCCTTCCGCCGCCATTGCCGCACGAACCGCCGGCCGCGCACCGACCCGGCTCATGAAGTCGCGGAGGTGGGGAAAAGCGGCAAGGTCGATCTTCGCGAATTCGGACCAGCCGACGATTGTGAAGAGATAGGCGTCCGCAGCAGAAAACCGATCGCCCATCAGAAACGGCCCGCTCCTGGCGAGATGATCCTCGGCGAATTCAAGACGCTCGGTGATCTTCGTGCGCGCCACGTCCTGCGCCTGGGTTCCATATTCAGGGTGGAACAGCCAAGGGCTGTACACTTTGTGTAGTTCGGTCGCGATGAAATTCAGCCAGGACTGCAAGCGATATCGCTCCGGCGAACCAAATGCCGGAACCAGACCGGCATCCGGCTTCAGGTCGGCAATCAACTGGACGATGGCGGTACCTTCGGTCAGCACCGAGCCGTCGTCGAGTTCTAGCGCCGGTACGTAAAGATTGGGATTGATCACAGCGAAATCCACACCCGCTTCGGTCAGGTGTGGCGTCTTGCGGATATCCACCCGCTCGAGTTCAATCGGAATTCCAGCTTCCAGGGCGACGATGTGCGGGGATAGCGCGCAGGTTCCGGGGGCGTAGTAGAGCTTCACGGCGGGTCCTTTCGGTTAATCGTCACTTCTTGTGCCGAGTGCTGTCGCGGTTCGACGAAGACCCCATGGGTCATTCGACAAGCGCAAGGATAGGCCCAGTACGAACGCAAAGCTCGTTGGAGTTTTGCCAGCCCTGCTTGCACAGTTGCAAGCGCGTGATATGTTATCGACCTCGAATGGAGGCTGGAATGGAAGACTGGAACGAACTGCGTCTCGTCCTGGCCGTGCACAGGACAGGCAGTCTCACAGCGGCGGCAAGCGTGCTCTCTATCGATCATTCGACCGTGTTTCGCCGCTTGAATGCGCTGGAAAAGAGACTTGGCGTGCGTTTGTTCGAACGCCTTCCGGGTGGATCATATCAGGTGACGCAGGCCGGTGAACGAATGGCCGCCGCTGCCGAGCGGATGGAAGACGAGACGCTTGCGCTCGATCGTGACATTGCGGGCCGCGATCACCAGCTCTCCGGCAAGCTGCGCGTCACTTCCTCCGAAACGCTTGCATACAGCATGCTGACACGGCACCTCGCTGCGTTCCGCCAAGTGCATCCGGGGATTGTCGTCGAGCTCTTGATCGATAACCGCGTGCTCAGCCTGTCCCGCCGCGAGGCCGACATCGCGCTCCGTCCGGTTCGTCCGAGAGAAGGTGACCTTTGGGGACGCAAACTCGCCGATGTCGGCTGGATGCTCTATGCATCACCGATGGTTCTCGAGGCCATCGGGGGGCCGTTGACGCGGGCGCCGGATGCCGTCCGGAATCCGTTGATTGGCTGGGAAGAACATGTGGCCGGGATCGCTGCTGCCGACTGGCTCGGCCGTCACGCCCCGGCAGCCGCCTTTGTCTATCGCACGAGCAGTCTGGTCAATCAACTGGTAGCTGCCAAAGCCGGGATAGGCGTTGCACTGCTTCCCTGTTATCTCGGCGACAGCGACCTTGAACTGGCGCGCGCACTCGCCGACCCCATCGCGGAACTGGCGGGCGAGCTCTGGATCGTAACCCATACCGACCTGAAGGGCACTGCTCGCGTGCGCGCGTTTTTCGATATTGTCGGTGAGGGCCTCATCCGCGAGCGCGCGGTGTTTGAAGGCAAACTAACATAGCGCGATTGCGTCCGTTCGATCACTGCACGATGACCCTGACCGTAGGCATCGAGTTTTGTGCGCCGTCCCGCGGCGCCCGGCACCTGTTGTTTCGATCGCCCGCACCTGAAGCAGGCCTCGCCCCGTTCGGCCGGCATCCAAGGCAGAAAATAGCACTGCCAGGCAGAGCGGTTCCCAGGCGGTCATCACACACGTGAAGGTTCCGTTGGGACCGACATCGCTATCGCCAGTCTCATGAGCATCGCTGTCTTCTGGGAATATTAAAACGGACCGGCTTTCGCCGATCCGCCCTCAATCACAATTGCGTCAGCTCTTAGGGCTGCAGGTGCGGCCAAACTTCCAGGATGCCGCGATGGATCATGTCGAGCGCGACGTAGAGGATGATCAGCAGGCCGACATAGGCGATCCAGCGGTGGCGGTTGAGCAGCCGGGCGATGATGCCCGCCGCGACGCCCATCATGGCGATCGACAGTGCAAGGCCCAGGACCAGCACGGTCGGGTGCTCGCGGGCAGCACCGGCAACCGCCAGCACGTTGTCGAGCGACATCGACACGTCGGCGATCACGATCTGGGTTGCAGCCTGCATGAAGGTCTTCTTGGGCCCGGTGGAGGCAGCACCTTCCTGACCAAACTCGCCACCGTTCGCATGCTGCAAGCGAAGTTCGCGCCACATCTTCCAGCAGACCCAGAGCAGCAGCAGGCCACCGGCAAGCAGCAGGCCGACGATGCTTAAAAGCTGAACCGTCACGGATGCAAACAGAATACGCAAAACGGTGGCGGCAAGAATACCGACCAGAATGGCCTTCTTGCGCTGCACGGCGGGAAGCCCGGCTGCAGCAAGGCCAATGACGACGGCGTTGTCGCCGGCAAGAACAAGATCGATCGCGATGACTTGCAGGAGTGCAGTCAGGCCCGCAGCAGTAAAGATTTCCATGGAAACGTCCCCAGAATGCCTTCGAGAAGCGTGCTAGTGTCCCAGGAACGCCGCGTCAACCATGAATAACGCAAGGTCAAGCAAATGCAGCGTGGGAAACGTTCCTGTCCCCAAGTTTTAGGGGCGCGGGCGTCCAGGCGAATTCAGTGCTTCAACTTGATGATGATCTCCCGATATTCGTCGGCAATGGCAACCGCTGCCTTCGCAACGACCGGACTGATCGATTTGTGATCAATGGCCAGGCGGCAGGTTTCGAAAACGCCGCGCAGTTCGTGTTCAATATCGGAGAGATGCGGATACTTCTGCACCAGAAGGTGCGGCAGAACTTTAGCCTTTTGCTTCATGGGTTTGGTTTCATTGGAGAAAGCCTGTGGGTCGGCGATCACTTCCCGGATCGCATCTTCGAGACGCCAGGTTGCACCAATCATATCCGTGACTGACACCATGATATCCTCTCCTGCCGGCGCGCCATATTCCGATAGATATTAAGAGGCAATCCTTGTGCCAGATTAACCAAAAACGCGTCAGCGCTGGTGAGCGGCGGTTCGACAGGACGCATTCAAAAAGATCAGGCCGCAGGGCCTGACCTTTTTGTGCGTTATTGTTTCTTCTTCTTGGCTTCGTCGTCGACCAGTTCGTACCACATGGCGTTGAGGACGGCGAAGGCGGCTGCGAGCGGGAGCCCCAGAATCCATGCAAAATACCACATTGTTTTTCTCCTTCAGTATGCGTGGCCGCTTTTGTCCGTGACGCTCTTCTCGTCCACCTTGCCCCAGAGCACTTTGTAGACCCAGGCGGTATAGGCAAAAATGATCGGCAGGAAGATCAGCGACACGACGAGCATGATGAAGAGCGTCATATGGCTCGACGACGCGTCCCAGACGGTCAGGCTCGAGCGTGGATCGAGCGAGGAGGGCAGGATGAAGGGAAACATCGAGACGCCGACCGTCGAGATGATGCCGAAGATCGAGAGCTTGCTGAAGAGCAGGGTCGAGGCCTCCCGCCTGGCCCGCATTGCCGCAAACGCAAGTGCGGCGCCCGAAAAGCCGAACGCCGGAATGATCAGCAGCCAGGGATGGGTGCTGTAGTTCGCAAGCCATGAACCGCCATGCTCCGCGGTTTTCAAGAGCGGATTCGACGGACCGGCCGGACTGATAGGACTGGTGATGCGATAGCCATCGATGCCAAGCGCCAGGAGGAGGCCGCCGAGCGCAAAGAGCACGATAACGCAAAGGGCAGCGATGCTTCCATAGTTTCTGGCGCGCTCGGCAACGGGGCCGCCCGCCTTCAGCACCAGCCAGGATGCGCCGTGCATGACGAGCATGGCGACCGAGAGCAAGCCGCAAAGCAGCGCATATGGATTGAGAAGGCCGAAGAACGAGCCTTCATAGAAGATGCGCATGTCGTCGGCGAAACGGAAGGGAACGCCCTGCAACACATTGCCGACGGCAACGCCGAAGATCAGCGACGGCACGAAGCCGCCGATGAAGAGCGCCCAGTCCCAATTGTTGCGCCAGCGGGCGCTCTCACGCTTCGAACGGTATTTGAAGCCGACCGGGCGCAGGATGAGCGCCAAGAGGACCGCAAACATTGCAAGATAGAAGCCCGAGAAGGAAACGGCATAGAGCGGCGGCCAGGCGGCGAAGGTGGCGGCGCCGCCAACGATGAGCCAGACCTGGTTGCCTTCCCATATCGGGCCGATCGTGTTGATAGCGACACGGCGCTCCGTGTCGGTCTTCGCGACGAAGGGCAAAAGCGTGCCGACACCCAGGTCGAAGCCGTCGGTTGCCGCAAAGCCGATCAGCAACACGCCGAGCAGCAGCCACCAGATCACACGAAGGGTTTCGTAGTCGATGAGTTCATGAAGGATCATGGCGATCACTCCGCTGCCGGTGCGAGGGTTTCGGAAATGAGGGCGGCGCCCGGCTCGTCATCCGGTTCCGGGCCTTGCCTGATCGCCTTTAGCATCAGGCTCATTTCGACGACGATCAGCGTCGTATAAAGTGCGGCAAAACCGATGATGGTGATGAGCACCGTGCTTGCCCCCAGGCTGGAGACCGCCATCGCCGTCGGCAATACCCCTTCGATGACCCAGGGCTGGCGGCCGATCTCGGCGACGATCCAGCCTGCCTCGATGGCAATCCAGGGAAGCGGTATGGCAAAGACGGCGATCTTCAAGAGCAACGGATATTTGTCGAGATGGCGGCGGGCCGACAGCCAGAAGAAGACTGCCGTCAGGACGATGAAGAACATGCCGAGCCCGACCATGATGCGGAACGACCAGAAAAGCGTCGGCACATGCGGGATCGTGTCCCGTGCAGCCTGGGCGATCTGTTCTTCCGTTGCCTGACGGGGGTCGTCGACGTAGCGCTTCAATAAAAGTGCATAGCCGAGTTGGTGGCCGAGATCCTCGAAGGAGGTGCGAACCTCCTGCGCGATGCCGTCCGGCGTCGGGGCCGAGCGGATTTGCATCAGCGCATTGTAAGCCTTGATGCCATCGCGGATACGGGTTTCGGCCTGCTTCTCCAGCTTGTCGATGCCCGGAATTTCGGTCGTCAGCGAGCGCGTGCCGATCAGGCCCATGACCCACGGGATATGGATGGCAAAATGCGTTTCGCGGGTTTGCTGATCCGGAAAGCCGAAGGCCGTGAAGGCTGCCGGCGCCGGTTCCGTCTCCCACATCGCCTCGATTGCCGCGAGCTTCATCTTCTGGTTTTCCGTCGCAAGATAACCGCTCTCGTCCCCGAGCACGACCACCGAGAGAGCCGAGGCAAGGCCGAAGGAGGCGGCAACCGTCATCGAGCGCTTGGCAAGCTCGATATGGCGGCCCTTCAAGATATACCAGGCCGAAACGCCGAGCACGAAGATCGAGGCACAGACATAACCGGCCGAGACGGTATGAACGAATTTCGCCTGCGCGACGGGATTGAAGACGACGTCGAAGAAGCTCACGATCTCCATGCGCATGGTCTGCGGATTGAGCGCCGAGCCGACCGGGTTCTGCATCCAGCCGTTGGCAATTAAAATCCACAGTGCCGAGAAGTTCGAGCCGAGCGCCACGGCCCAGGTTGCGACCAGATGCCCGACTTTCGAGAGCTTGTCCCAGCCGAAGAAGAAGAGGCCGACGAAGGTCGCTTCCAGGAAGAAGGCCATGAGCCCTTCGATTGCCAGGGGTGCGCCGAAGATGTCGCCGACATAATAGCTGTAATAGCTCCAGTTCATGCCGAACTGGAATTCCATGACGATGCCGGTAGCCACGCCCAGTGCGAAATTGATGCCGAAGAGCGTGCCCCAGAATTTCGTCATCTGCCGCCAGATCTGGCGGCCGGTCATCACATAGGTCGTCTCCATGATCGCGAGCAGCACCGACAGACCGAGCGTCAGCGGCACGAACAGGAAGTGGTAAAGTGCCGTCAGCGCGAATTGGAAGCGCGATAGCGCGACGATATCTAGTTCCATTGTCTTTCTCCCACGGTCCCACGGGATGTCGAGAATTCCACGGGCGCCGGCCGGCGTCCGCAGTTACGCACAGCACTCAATCCGGCCTCAGCCGTTCGAGCGCGCTTTCGAACGCCGCCTCTCCGCGGCGCGAGATTTCGGTGATCCGGCCGCCTTCAATGATCGCGATCCGATCGGCGATCGCCGCCTCCCGGCGGGTATGGCTTGCAATGACGAGCGACCGGCCATGTGCCCTCGCCTTGAGACGGGCCACCACGTCACGTGCTGTTGCGCTGTCGAGACCTTCCGTCGGCTCATCGAGCAGCCAAAGCGGCGTATCCCGAAGGAAGAGGCGCGCAAGCGCCAGACGGCGGGATTGGCCGCCCGACAGACCGAAACCGCCCTCGCCAAGAGGGGTCCTAAGACCTTTCGGTAGAGCATCGACATCTGAAAGCAGCCCCGCGGCGGCAAGCACTTCGCGCAGTTCCATTTCGGACGCCTGTGGCTTGGCAAGCCGCAAATTGCCCTCGAGCGTATCCTGGAAGAGCTCGGTCCTTTGCGTCAGACGCGTCGCGTCCATGCATGCGGCAGTCCCGAAGCGGGGCTGGATTTCGCCCGCGAAAACCGACAGCAGGGTCGATTTTCCGGCACCACTCGGGCCGATCACGGCCAGAGTCTCACCCAGCTTCAATTCCAGGCTGATTGCATGCAGCGCATCTCTGGCGGAGCCATCATGCCTGACGCCTGCGGCCTGTAACGAAAGAGCCATGCCGGCTTCAGCCGCACGGCCTTTCGGCCGCAACGGCTCTTCAGCAAGGTGCGGACCGATACGCCTAGCGGCGACAAGGATCCGCCCGAGTTCCAAGGCGCCTCGCCGCAGGGCCGTGAAGGGTTCGACTGCTGCAAAGGCGATCAATAGCCCCAATGCGGCAACCGGCGCGGTGATCGCCTTTGCTTCAGTGAGTGCTGCCACCGCAAGAAGCGAGCCGGCGAGCAGGATCGCCGTGACGAGACCGAAGCTCAAGATGACACCTGTCTCGATCCGGTTCAGGTGACGATCGGCCTTGGCCGTGTAAGCATCGGCTGCGATGACGGCAGCGCATTGCGCTTGAATGCGCGATGCCATCAGGAGATCCGTCTGGCCGGCGGTCAAATCGATGGCGCGTGAGCGAAGCGCCTCGATGCCATAGGCGCGCCGGCGGGCAGGCCTTCGGGCAAGACAACCGGCAACGAGCGGAATACCGATGCCGGAGCAGATCAACAGCCCACCGACTGCGAGACCGAATGCTGGGTGCATGATGCCGAGCGTGATGACGGCGACAAGTGCAGCGCCTATCGCGGCAACGATCGGAACAAGAATTCTGAGGTAGAGCGAATCCAGAGCATCGATATCGGCCGTCAGGCGAAAAAGCAGTCTGGAGGGCCGACGGAGCAGATGGCGCGCTGCTCCTGGGCCAGCCCAGCCGCGAAAAAGCTTCTCGCGAAGTGCTGCCAGTATGCCCAGCGTTGCGTCATGCGTCGTTATCCGCTCGCCGTAACGCGCGGCCGTGCGGCCGATCGCAAGCATGCGGATTGCAGCTGCTGGCGCAAAGACGTCGAAGGCGATCGCCGCCGCCGATAGTCCGGCAATCGATGCGGCGGTGATGAACCAGCCTGACAGGCCGAGCAGGGCAAGGCCGGCGATAACCGTGACGGCCGAAAGCAAAGCACCGGTCAGCAGGCTGCGCGGTCTTTCAGCGAAGAAAAGCTCAAGGATCGGCGCAAGGGTCCGGAACTGGTTTCTCATTCAGCCGCCTCTTGTAAGAACTGTGTGCCGATGGCGATCCTGCGGCCCATGCGTGCCGCAAAACGCGGGTCATGTGTCGCGACAATGAGCGTCCGGCCCCTGGCAAGCGTAAGCAGGCTCTCCGTGATCTCCGCTGCGGTCACCGCGTCGAGATGTGCCGTCGGCTCGTCCGCCAGGATGATGCGAATGTCGGGATTGGCAGCCGCCCGTGCGATCGCAAGCCGCAACGCCTCGCCGCCCGAAAGGCCGGTACCGCTTTCGCCGAGCGGCCGCTTGCCATAGGCAGCCGCGACGCCGTCCAGCCTGGCAAGCGCCAAAGCCTCGTGCAGAATGCCGCGATGCCTGCCCAGCAAGACATTGCCGGCCAAGCTTCCGGCAAATATATGTGGCGCCTGCCCGATCCAGGCCATGGCCCTTCGCGCGCCCGCATCGACAGGCCGGCCGCCGATCAGGACTTGACCCGTCAGAGGTGGTGCCAGACCGGCGATCAGCGCAAGCAGCGTGGATTTTCCCGCACCGCTCGCACCGGCAAGCGCGACATGCTCGCCCTCTGTGAAAAGACAGTTGAAGCCGGCAAGCGCGAAGGGCCGCGAGCGATCGTAACGGAAGCTGACGTCGTTGAACTCAATGTCGAACCGATAAGTGCGCGGCGCCGAGCCGGCCGTCTCCAACTCGACGATCTCCATGCCGCAATCGGAAAGGCTATCAAGCGCCTTCACTGCCGCTTCTCCGGCGGCGCGGTCGTGCCAAACTGAGGAAAGTTCGCGCAAGGGCTCGAAAAAGGCGGGCGCAAGCAGGAGAATGAAAAGACCTTCGGTCAAGCTGAGCTTTCCCGACCATGTTCCGAAGCGGAGTTCGCCGAGAAGACTGAAGCCCACATAGACCGCGACCATTGCAACGCCGAGCGCTGCAAAGAGCTCCAGCACGGCTGAGGAGAGAAAGGCGATTTTCAGCACCGCCAAGGTGCGTGTCTTGAGGTCCTCTGCATCTGCCCGCAGCCGCGTGGCAGTCAGCCCGACCGCATCAAGCGACCGGATCGTGGCCAGTCCGCGGAGCCGATCGAGAAGAAATGCGTTGAGGCTGCCTGTTGCGGCGAGCTGCTTTTCGCTCGCTGCCTGCGCCCGCCAGCCGATGAGCGCCATGAAAAGTGGAATAAGCGGCATTGCGATGAACAGCGCAAGTGCCGCGACCCAGGAGATCGGCAAGATGCAGATGAGGATGATGGGAGGAATGGCGCTCGCTTTGAAGCGAGCCGGCAGGAAGCGCGAAAGGTAGGGAACGATCAGCTCCGCCTGCTCGCCGAGAATGCTCGCAACCCGCCCGGAAGCAGGACGCGTGCCGTCGATCGGCGATCGCCGGGCAAGCGCTGCAACGGCAATCTGTCTCCTCAAACCCAGTTCAGTGCGCGCCCTGTCGAAGGCGATCTGGCCGCCAGCCGCGTCAAGCAGCGCCTTTGCAATGCCGAGTACCAAGACAAAAAAGGCGGGCCAAAGGACATCGCGAAGACCGCCGCCATCCGCAGTGCGGCCGACGGCGTAAGCAAGTAGACCAGCTTGCGGGATCCACAAGAGGGCGGCAGCGGTTTGAACCGTAGCGGCATGACGAAGACGTGAAGGCTTGGACGAAAGCACCGGCGAGCCAATCGCTGGCGCTCCGGCTGCGCGCGCTTTTTCCTCGTCGAAGAAAGCACTCCCCATTGCGCTAGCTCTTGTTCGCAGGCCGACGCCCGCGGCCGAGCGATACCACCCGGTCCTTGGCTTCCAGAAGCTTCGTAACCTTTGCTCCCAAAGAGAGTAGCGTTGCGAGGCGCTCTGTTTCAAGTTGTTTTACGTCCTCATACCAATGTGTCAGTTGTTCGATCAAGCCGTGCATTTCGCTCATCCGCTGCTGGGCGAAGCGTTCGGCTTCGCTGGCAGGCCTTTGCATGAGGATTTCGCGCAAAACCGAAAGGGTGGGATCGACTTCGCGCTTCTTCCGTTCTTCGGCGAGCGTGCGCAGGATGAGCCAGACATCGTCAGGCGTGGTGAAGAAATCCCTGCGGTCGTCGGGCTTGTGTTTCAAAAGCACGAGGTTCCAGGCCTGCAGTTCGCGCAGGCTCATCGACACGTTGGAACGCGAGATGCCGAGCGCGTCGACGATCTCTTCGGCGCAGAGCGGCGACGGCGAGACATAAAGAAGCGCATAAATCTGGCCGACCGTGCGATTGATGCCCCAACGCGAGCCCATCTCACCGAAATGCAGAACGAAGGATTGAACGAGCGGCGGAAGGTTCATGCCAATTTCCGTTGTTCCTGTGATTTCAGAAATTACTGAAATCACTATACGCTCGTTTCCGTCTTTCTCAATCGAGCAAACCGGGCTGCGGCAATTTGGTTGCAGGCCTGGAAATCAATTCAGACAGTGATGTTCACAGCAAGGATCTGATCTGAGCGTCGCAAGGATACCGAGCATCCTTTCCGGCAACGAATCCGTATGACACGACCTACGGTCGCTTGGTTTGCGAGATCCCTTGCCCAACCCGATCGGCAGGTTCCGATGCCATCAGGACCCCCATGCGGTCGCTCCCGCTGCGGCGATGGCCTGAAGCCACGGTGGCCGCGCACCGCAAGAAACTCGCCGTGTTACTGTAACCTACATGGTGTCGGTCGGATTCTGTGTCATATTCATGACGACTGCGCGATGTGCGGGCCCCCCTCACATTGCCTGTCCGGGAGCGAAGGAATGGATACGACACGGAGTCACCAAGCGCAGGTTTTCCGAGCAGGCGCTGGAGATCGACGCGCTTGCCTCCCGCAATGAAGATTCGGAGAACCGTACAACGACTTTTCCATTGCGGACCATCTCGTGCGAGAGTGGGAGTCGTCTACGGCTCCGGAGCGAGACGGACGTTACGCCGAGGCGCTCGACCTCAAAGATGGCCTCGGCAAAGAGATCCGCACCATGCTGGATCTTGCCAAGGTCGTGCCATTCTGTGTCGCCGTTGAACGCGCGATCGCCGAATCGTCGCAGCACTGCCGCGGCTACAGAAAAGGAATAACATGCCTCGACTGATGGCGCTCATCCTCAACTTCGCGGTCGCCGTAATCATGGCGGCTTTGACAGCCTGGTGTTCACTGGCCCTCTGGTATCGCCTGCCACTGCCTGATGCCGGGCGGGCAATTGGCGCTGGCGTCTTCCTCGTCTTCGGTCTCTTTACTGTAGCGGCGCTTGCCAGCCGGCTGCGCATGAGAGCCATCCTTTCGTTCGCTGTCGTGTTCGCCCCGGTTCTCTTCTGGTGGAACTCGATCAAGCCGGAAGCGAACGCTGCATGGGCACCAGATGTCGCCCGGCAGGTCACGGGTCGTGTCGACGGAAATTCGCTGACCTTGACTGATGTCCGGGACTTCGGCTGGCGAAGCAATTCCGACTTCACGGAGCGCTGGACGACACGAACCTACGATGTCAGCAAGGTGAAGACCGTCGACCTGTTCATGTCATACTGGGCGGGGCCGAAGATCGCACATGTCATCTTCAGCTTCGGCTTCGAAGGCGGCGAGCAGCTCGCCTGGTCGATCGAGGTACGCCACAAGGTCGGTGGCGCGTTTTCTCCCCTTGCCGATCTCTTCAAGAACGACCCACTTGTAATCCTTGCCGCGGACGAACGTGACGTTGTCGGCGTCCGCTCCAATGTGCGGGGCGAGGACGTGCAAATCTATCGGCTGAGAGCCAGTCCCGAGCAGGCACGAAATCTGCTTCTCGAATACGTCGCCGGGGCCAACGCCCTTGCCCAGACTCCGCAGTTCTACAACTCGATCACGACGAACTGCACGACGACCGTCGCCAAGCTGATGCGTGTCGCCGGAGACAAGGTGCCGTTCGACTGGCGGCTGATCGTCAACGGTTATCTTCCCGACTACGCCTATGACCGAGGAGCCATCGACACGTCGATGCCGCTCGCCCGATTGCGAGAAATTTCGAAAATCGACGAGCGGGCGCGGGCGGATGGATTATCGCCCAACTTCTCGAAGGCAATCCGTCTCGGCGTGCCCGCCCCGGCCGCCGTCGCTACGCCGTAACCACCAGTAACATACTGAGGAAATCGCGATGATTGAGGCATGGTGCGCCCTCTCAGGAATTCGCTAGGTGAAGTTTCACCTGCGCCTTTAAACAGGACGGAACGTGAAGCTCATTAAGCACTTTCAGAACGCCACCACGGCTACGGATCTCCTGATGATGGTGGCCGTACCAATGCTCGCTCCGACCCCGGCCGAAGTCCCCCGTGCATCGCAGGCGCGGCCTCCCTCGCCGGAACGCCGCCGCAGTCTGGCATGTGCCGACAGCACCGAGAACACAGGTTTCTGTGACGTCTGGCCGCGATAACGTGCTATGAAATTTGAGGACGGACGACGACAGCTTTAGACAGACAACCGCAGACAGGGTCAGTGCGATACACAAGCAGGTGGAAGACTATGCCTCGCGCCGTCTCATGGGCAGAAGCACCACGTAAATGATTGAGAAGATCCTCGCCCCCTGATGTGGCGACGGAACATGTCACGCGAACAGCACAAGTGTCTGTCGCATCCACAAACTACTGTCTGATTTCGGGAATGTGACTGCGAGCCGACGTCGGAATGCTAATGGGGGATGACTTGCGCTTGTTTAACTCGTTGACTGCTGGTCGTATTTGGCGACTTCTTCCATATCTTGCGCAGATCGAGGACATGGGCGACCCGCACCCGCAGTTCACTCTGTTCGTCTCCCGTGACGACAAGGCGCTCGCTTTCTCGCGACGGGTCTGGGGCAACATTCCGCGCCAGGGGTCGATCGATCCCGAAACCGCGCCGTACAAGGCGGAGCTTGCCGACTACAAGATTTCGGAGATCGACCTCACCAAGATCAAGGTCAGCGACGATCTCAATCACAGCAAGTTCGCGGAATCCCCGGAAGTCGTCCAGCTCATCGGCGCGCGGCTGTCCGAAGGGCAGACGCTGACCGACAGCCGGGTCGGTCTCGGCGACACCATCCTTGCCGGAACAACCGAGGTGGCCGCTGCCGCCGGAAGTGCCGCGGGCCTCGTACTGACCGCCCCCGTCGCGGTGTTTGACGCCGATACTCGCGGCAACGACGCCAATCATGTCGGCGGCCTGACCGGACAAGTCAGCGGAAGGCAGAAGGTTGCGGTCAAGAATTGCGCGGCGATGCCGACCGCCCCGGCGTGCCTGACGCAGAGATAGCAGGAGGCGCCCGTTTGAGTTCGATCGCCCTTGGCACGCTCGTCTTCATCTGCCTGTTCGGGGCATCGCTCATCGGCATCCTTGTCCGTAACCGCCTGCCAGCCCATCACCTGGATGCCGAATCCAAGGACGTGATCCGCTTGTCGACGGCGGTCGTCGGCACGTTGTCTGCCCTTGCCCTCGGGCTGCTGATTGCGTCCGCGAACACCGTCTACAACACCGCCGAAGCCGAACTGCGGACCTCGGTTGCCCGCTTGCTGCTACTTGACCGGGTAATGGCGCAGTACGGCCCAGAGACGGCGGATGCACGCAGCCGGCTGCATCGTCTAGTCGAGAACAGACTTGTTCAGGGGTGGGGCACCGCGGCCGAGCAGGCGGGAATCGAACCGTATGATGAAAACCAAGGCATCGAGCCTGTACAGGGTGAACTTCGCAACCTCGTTCCGGCGACCGAGCCGCAGCGACTGCTTCAGGCTCGCGCCCTCGAGGTCAGCGGCCTCTTGGCCGAAGCCCACTGGATGCTCGTCGAAAGCAGTTCGGAAGGGTTGCCGACCGCGTTTCTCGTCATTCTTGTCTTTTGGCTCGCGTGGCTGTTCCTGACCTTCGGGCTCCAGGCTCCGGCCAATCCGACCGTGATCGGCGTCATGCTGGTCTGCTCGCTGTCGGTCGCTGCAGGGGTCTTCCTTGTCATCGACATGGCGCATCCGTATCTCGGTGTCATCCACGTCTCGGACGGGCCGCTACGGGCCGCCCTTGGGCACATTGCCTCTCGATAGTTACGAGGTGCGGACCGGGTCAGCCTCTCGCCTCCGGTTCAGCCTTCATTGCTGATCGGAGAATATCTGTGGCCAACTGAGGCAAGCGCTTGGGGTGTCATTTCGCGCAGTACCGGAACCGGCCCCCTGAGTGTAAGAGCGATGTTGCAGGGTTTGCCGCCCGTGTTTAAGACAGTCCGGCAATTCTACCATTCGGGATCGTCATCATGTTCGATATTTTATGGCGCGGCATAGCAATGGGGATCGGCGCGACGATCCTCATGGATATTTGGGCAATCGTCCTTTTCCGGGCCTTCGGTCAGGCGCCTGCCAACTGGGCGCCTGTCGGACGGTGGTTCTGGCACCTCGGGCGCGGCAAGGTTTTTCACGACAATATTGCCGATGCCGAGCCCTATAGGCACGAACTGGCGCTGGGCTGGATCGGGCATTATGCAACCGGCATCGTCTATGGCCTTGTTCTTGCGGTTCTCATGGGGCCATCCTGGCTGACAGCGCCAACTTTCATCCCCGCTTGGATCCTCGGTATTGTGACCGTCGGGGCCGGCTGGTTTCTGCTGCAGCCGGGGCTCGGCATCGGCTGGGCCGCGTCGAAGACGCTAAACCCGAACAAGGTACGTGCACTCAATCTGCTCGCGCATACCGTTTTCGCGATCGGGCTTTTCGGCACCGCGCTCCTGATCCGTTAAAAGCGGCGCAAACCCCGCAAGGAGGCTCAGTGAAGAATATTTACGTCATCGGCATCGGCACCGGAAACCCGGAACATATGACCATCCAGGCGATCAACGCCATGAACGCTGCCGATCACGTCTTTATCCCCACAAAGGGCGCACAGAAAGAAGAGCTTGCAGATGTACGCCGCGAAATCTGTGCGCGATATCTCAACAAGGCGGACAGCAAGATCATCGAATTCGCCGTGCCTCGTCGCGAGACGAAGGAGCGCAGTTATGGGCAGAGCGTCGATGAGTGGCATGAGACAATCGCTGCAACCTATCGTCAGTTGGTCGGCGATCTGCCGGAAAACGGCACAGCCGCCTTTCTCGTATGGGGCGATCCGAGCCTCTACGACAGCACGTTGCGCATCCTGGAGCGGGTGCGGGATAAAGTGGAATTTGAGATCACCGTCATCCCGGGTATTACCAGCATTCAAGCGCTCGCCGCGAGCCACCGCATCCCCGTCAATCTCGTCGGCAAGCCGGTGGAAATTACGACCGGCCGTAGGCTTGCCGAAGAGGGGCTCAAGACGGAAAGTACGGTTGTAATGCTCGATGGAATCCAGGCGTTTACGACGGTCGATGATCCGGACACGGAAATCTTCTGGGGAGCCTATCTTGGCACGGAAGACGAAATCGTCCGTGCCGGGCGCCTCGGCGATGTCGCCGATGATATCGTCAGGGCACGCGCTGAAGCGCGCGAACGGCATGGCTGGATCATGGACATCTACTTATTGCGCAAAGGCTGCGACGTTAAGAACTAGTCGCGGCGCTTTGCCGGGGGGCCGCCGTCCTGTAAGGGCAGGAATGAAAGGACGAGCCATGGGCTTTGCCGGCGAAAGAAAGATCGACAGGGAAGCGCACGTCGTTGCCGCGCAAGAATCGCGCCGCGGCGCCTGTCCGACGCTTGCCGCACCCATGGCGACCGGCGACGGCCTGCTCGTGCGGTTGCGGCCGGCCGGCGGCGCGCTGACGCCTGCGCAATTCAAGATGCTTGCAGCCTCCGCAGCGGCAAACGGCAACGGTCTTCTGGAAATTTCCGCGCGCGGAAGTCTGCAAGTCCGCGGTCTGCGGCCGGAGACTGTCGATCGGCTTGCTGCTGATGTCGAAGCGGCAGGAATTCTTGTTCCGGCAGGTCCGTCGATCGAGCTTTCGCCCCTACATGGCATCGACCCGCGCGAGATAGGAAATCCCGCCGCCATCGAAGCGCGGCTGCGTGATGAGCTAAGGATTGCGCTGTCTTCACCACTTCTGGCCCCGAAGCTCTCCATCATCGTCGACGGTGGAGGACGTTTCGGTCTATCCGGTCTTTCAGCCGATATCCGCGTTGCCGCTCTGGGCGAAGGCCGCTGGCGGGTTGCGATAGACGGCGATGGTAAAACGGCCGTGCCTGTTTGCATCGGCTCGGCGGATGACGCTGTCCGGACGATCGGGCAATTGCTGGCGATGCTCGTGAAAATCGGCATGCATCTTCGAGCGCGCGACATCGGACCGGCTGCCTTGCGCGACATGTTTCCGGCAATGGAGGCGCAATTTGTCACCGCGCCTCATTCAGAAACGCCAAGGCCCGGAGTTCATCAGCTTGCCAATCGCAGCGTTGTCCTTGGCCTCAGGCCACATTTCGGCCAGATCAATGCAAGCGATCTGTCGATGTTTCTGGGAGAGGCCGAGCGCTTCGCGGCAGCAGAAATTCGGCTGGCGCCGGGCCGGCTATTTTATTTGACCGGTTTGAACCCACAAAGTGCAGAGCGGTTGCAAGAGGTAGCAACGGATCTTGGCTTTAGCTCCGATCCAAACGATTCGTTTGCAAAGATTGCGGCTTGCGCTGGCGCGGGGGCCTGCGCCTCGGGTTTTTATGAAACGAAGGTGCGGGCAGAGCATCTGCTGCAGCATGCATCGGCCCTTCTCGACGGATCGCTGGCGGTTCACCTTTCCGGCTGTGCCAAGGGATGTGCTCATCCGCGGCAAGCTCTCACAATCATTGGGATGCCCGGCGGTTATGGTATTGTGTTGAACGGACGGGCGGGCGACAGGCCGGATGTAACGATTGCTGGCAGCGAGATCGATTCCGCTATAGAGAAGCTCGCCCGGCTTGTCGGGAAGAACAAGAGCCCTTGCGAATCGGCGGCTGCCTGCCTGACGCGGCTCGGCCCCCAGGCGATCGCCAACGCGCTGAAACAGGAATAGGGATGCCAGATTACGATTATATCCGCAGCGGCGAGGCGATCTACGAACGCTCCTTTGCAATCATCCGCAGCGAAGCCGATCTTTCGCGCTTTTCACCGCAAGAAACCGAGATTGCCGTGCGCATGATTCATGCCTGCGGGCTGGTCGAAGCCGCCGCGCATTTCAACTTCTCGCCGGATTTCGTGATCACGGCGCGCGGCGCGCTCAAGAAGGGGGCTCCGATTTTCTGCGATGCAGAAATGGTCGCGCATGGCATTACGCGTGCCAGGCTGCCGGCCGAAAACGACGTGATCTGCACGCTGCGCGACCCCCGCACCCCGGAACTGGCTGTAGCAAGCCGCAACACGCGCTCGGCGGCGGCCATCGGGCTTTGGCTCGATCGCCTGGCGGGCAGCGTCGTCGCGATAGGCAATGCCCCGACGGCACTCTTCCATCTTCTCGAACTGCTGCGTGGCGGCGCGCCGAAGCCTGCTGCGATCATCGGTATGCCGGTCGGCTTCGTCGGTGCTGCCGAATCCAAGGATGCGTTGGCGGAAAATTCCTATGGCGTGCCCTTCGCGATCGTTCGAGGCCGCCTGGGTGGCAGTGCTATGACGGCAGCCGCAATCAACGCGCTGGCGAGGTCCGGACTATGACCAGGCCCGGCCGTCTCATCGGCGTCGGCACGGGGCCAGGCGACCCGGATCTGCTGACCATCAAGGCAATCAAGGCGATCGAAGCCGCGGACGTCATTGCCTATTTCGCCAAACAGGGCAGGGCGGGCAACGGCCGGGCTGTCGTGCAGCACCTGATCGGACCCGAAACCGAACTGCTGCCGCTCTATTATCCGGTGACCACCGAAATCGAAAAGAGCGAAGCGCTCTATCAAAGCCAGATCACCGCTTTCTATGATAGTTCTGCAGCCGTGGTCGCAGCATGCCTCGATGCGGGAAAAACGGTCGCGGTCCTCAGCGAAGGCGATCCGATGTTCTACGGATCCTACATGCACTTGCATGTGCGCCTTGCCGATCGCTACCCGGTCGAGGTGATCCCAGGCATCAGCGCCATGTCCGGCTGCTGGTCGCTTGCCGGCATGCCGATCGTCCAGGGCGACGACGTGCTTTCCGTGCTGCCGGGCACGATGACGGAAGCAGAACTGACGCGACGGCTGGGCGATACCCAGGCAGCCGTCATCATGAAGGTCGGCCGCAATCTTGCGAAGATCCGCCGCGCGCTTGAAGCTGCGGGGCGGCTCGGCGAAGCAGTCTATGTCGAGCGCGGCACGATGGCGAATTCCGCGATGCTGAAGCTTGCAGAACGGCCGGACGGCGACGCGCCGTATTTCTCGCTGGTGCTTGTGCCCGGCTGGGAGGCGAACCGATGAGTGGAATCCTGTTTGTCATTGGCACCGGCCCTGGCAACCCTAATCAGATGACGCCGGAAGCGCATTCGGCGGTTTCGGCATCGACCGACTTCTTCGGCTATGGTCCTTATCTCGACCGGCTGCAGTTCAGCGCCCATCAAAAACGCCATCCCTCCGACAACCGCGAGGAGATGAGACGGGCAGGGGACGCTTTGACGATGGCGGCAAGCGGCCGCAAGGTCTGTATCGTCTCCGGCGGCGATCCCGGCGTTTTCGCTATGGCCGCGGCTGTCTGCGAAGCAATCGATACGGGTCCGGCGGAATGGCGATCCGTCGAGCTGGTCGTGGTGCCGGGCATTACTGCAATGCTTGCGGTTGCAGCCCGCGTCGGCGCCCCGCTCGGGCACGATTTCTGCGCGATTTCGCTTTCGGATAACCTGAAGTCCTGGGATATCATCGAAAAACGCCTGGCATTGGCTGCAAAGGCGGGCTTCGTGATCGCCCTTTACAACCCGATCAGCAAGGCGCGACCCTGGCAGCTCGGCAAGGCCTTCGAGGTGCTGCGCGCGCACCTGCCGCGGCAGACACCGGTGATCTTCGGCCGCGCAGCCGGACGTCCCGATGAACGGATCATCATTCAGCCGCTCGGCGACGCCCACGCCTCCGTTGCGGATATGGCGACCTGCATCATCATCGGCTCGCCGGAAACGCGGATCATTTCTGGCGGCGGCAAGCCGGAGCTCGTCTACACGCCCCGTTCCATGGCGGGAGGAAACAGGTGATCGATCGCGCGGAGCGCTTCCTCGATGGTTTCGACCGCTCTCATGGCAGGCGCGGGCGCACGGGCGATCATGAAGACTTCGATGCCGAGATAGCGTGCTGCCTCGATTTTCGCATAGGTCGCCGCACCGCCGCTATTCTTGGCAATGACCGCATCAATGCGATGAGACGCAAGAAGCCCGATCTCGCGGTCGATTTCGAAGGGGCCACGATCGAGAATATATTCCACGTTCGGAATATTGAGCGGTGGATTGACGGGATCGACGCTGCGAACAAGGTAGAAATGATGCGCCGCCGCCTCTGCATAGTGCGCCTCCTGGCGTCCGGTCGCCAGGAAGACGCGGCGAGCGCCAGGGCCAAGCGCACCAATCGCCTGCTGAATGTTTCTAGTCGCGATCCATTGATCACCCGGTTGCTGGACCCATTCGGGCCGGCGAAGGGCAAGCGCCGCAATTCCGCACAGACGTGCAGCGCCGTCGGCGTTGGCGGAGATGCGGGCGGCAAAGGGATGTGTCGCATCGACGAGAAGGTCAAAGCCTCCATCGCGCAGGAAAGACGCGAGGCCGTCGGCTCCGCCGAAACCGCCAATGCGAACAGGAACAGACTGATTGGACGGTTTTTCTGTGCGGCCGGCAAGAGACAGCAGGATGTCAAAACCGGCCTTCTTGGAGAGCGCCTGCGCCAAAGCACGCGCTTCGGTCGTTCCGCCCAATATCAGTCCGCGGATTTTTGCCATGTCTGATATGCCTAGTCACACCACGAAACCCTGGCTAGTCATTATCGGTATCGGCGAGGATGGTCCAGAAGGACTTGGCGAGCACGCCAAGCGGCTGATTTCTGCGGCACCTGCCGTCTTCGGAGGCGAACGGCATCATGCATTGATGGAGAGCCTGATTACAGGTGAGCGGCTTGTCTGGCAAAGCCCCTTCGAAAAGTCGATCAATGCAATCCTTAGCCGGCGGGGCTCACCGGTCGTCGTGCTGGCTTCCGGTGACCCCTTTCTTTATGGTATCGGCGCGACACTCTCGCGGCACGTGAACGCCGATGAGATGCTCACCATTCCAGCTCCATCGGCCTTCAGCATGGCCGCGTCGCGCCTCGGCTGGCCTTTGCAGGAAACTGCCTGCCTCTCGCTTCATGGCCGTTCCATCGATCTCGTCCGCCCGCATCTGCATTCCGGGCGGCGCATCATTGCACTGACCTCCGACGCGAGGGGGCCGGGGGAACTGGCAGCGCTGCTGTCAAACAGCGGCTTCGGCCATTCTCGCATGATTGTTCTGGAGGCGCTTGGCGGCGCGCGCGAGCGTATCCTCAGTACCTCCGCAGACGATTTCCGGCTTTCCGATATAGATCCTCTCAATGTCTGCGGTGTCGAGGTCAAGGCAGGTAAAGGGGCTCGCATCCTGCCTTTTGCCGCCGGCCTGGACGACGAACTCTTTGAGCATGACGGGCAGATCACCAAGCGTGAAGTCCGCGCTCTGACACAGTCTGCGCTTGCGCCGCGCCACGGGGAACTGCTGTGGGATATCGGAGCCGGCTCTGGTTCGATCGGCATCGAGTGGATGCTCAGCGATCCGTCGCTGAAGGCAGTCGCCATCGAGCAATCACGCGAGCGCGCGGAAAGGATCGCCCGCAATGCTTTCGCTTTCGGCGTGCCGGGGCTCGCTGTTGTCGAGGGAACAGCACCTGCGGCATTGGGCGGATTGCCGGTACCGGACGCCATCTTTGTCGGCGGAGGCGGCAGCGAGCCGGGCGTCATGGACGCAGCAATCGCCTCGCTCAAAAGCGGCGGACGCCTCGTCGCCAACGCGGTGACGCTGGAAATGGAGGCCGTGCTGCTTACCGAACAGGCAAGGCGCGGCGGTCTTTTGACAAGGATTGAGATTTCCCGCGCCGGCTCCCTCGGCGCAATGAGCGGCTGGCGCCCGGCAATGCCCGTGGTGCAATGGCGCTGGATCAAGGATTGAAGGATGACGGTTCACTTTATCGGAGCAGGCCCGGGTGCGGCCGATCTCATCACCGTTCGCGGGCGCGACCTCATCTCCAGATGCCCGGTCTGCCTCTATGCCGGATCGATCGTATCCCCGGAACTGCTGCAATACTGCCCGCCGGATGCGCGCATCATCGATACCGCGCCGATGTCGCTCGATGAGATCGAGGCGGAGTATCTGCGTGCCGCCAAGGCCGGCGAGGACGTGGCGCGCCTGCATTCCGGCGATCTTTCCGTGTGGAGCGCGGTTGCCGAGCAGACAAGACGCCTCGAAAAACTGGGCATCGCCTACACGATGACGCCGGGCGTTCCGGCCTTTGCCGCGGCCGCCTCCGCACTTGGCCGCGAACTGACGATTCCGGCTGTTGCGCAGAGCCTGGTGCTGACCCGCGTCTCAGGCCGCGCCTCGCCGATGCCGAATGAGGAAACACTTGCCAAATTCGGCGCGACGGGCTCGACTCTTGCGATCCATTTGGCAATTCATGCGCTCAGGCAGGTCGTCGAAGAACTGACGCCGCTTTACGGCGCCGATTGCCCTGTTGCCATCGTCGTCAAGGCTTCCTGGCCTGACGAGCGTATTCTGCACGGCACGCTTGCCGATATCGAGGCGAGAGTCGCTCTCGACCCGGTTGAACGCACGGCGATCATCTTCGTCGGTCCGACGCTTTCTGCCCGCGATTTTCGCGAAAGCGCGCTTTACGACCCCGCCTATCAGCGGCGGTTCAGGGGTAGAGAATAGCGAGCCGGATCGCCGGCTCGTCATTAACGCTCAGATCGCTGCCGACAGATAGTTCATGCTTGCCTTCAAGGCTGCCGCAAGATCTGTCAAACCATGCACTTCGTCCGCAAAGGGCTCGAAGGAGAAGCGACCCTTGTAGCCTGCCTGCAAGAGCGTGCGCATCTGCCCGGCGTTGTCGAGTCGGTCGGAGGCGTCGACGAGAACGCGGTGCGGATCGCGCATGTCGCTGACGGAAACGTCCGGATCGCTGACGCCGGAGATATGAACGAGGCCGGTCAGATGCGGGAAGATCGGTTCCTCGCCGGCTAAGTGATGATGGAACGTGTCGTGGACTAATTTGAACGTCGATTGCGCCGAAAGCGCCTCGATCGCATCGGCTGCCTCTGTTTTCGAGCGCAGCGAGCAGATTTCAAAACCAAGCGGCTCGACGAGGCCTATGATGCCGGCGGCCTCCAGCATCGGCTTTAGCGCTTGCAGCGCTTGGCGCATGGCCTGACGCGCACCATCTTCGCGGCCGGTGCCGTCATTCTTGGGTACAAGCACAAGCGCTTCGGCCCCGCAGGCGGCTGCATAGCCGATCAGTTCCGCAGCTTCGTGCGCGCGCGTCTCGTTCCATTCGTTGAAACGCTGCAGCGCGTTGATGGAGATGATCGAAAGCCCATGATTGGCCGCCGCCTGCTTGATCGCTTCCGGTTTGGTGCCGTCGAGAATGGCATTGCCGGACAGATCGTTGCGGATTTCGACGGCGTCGACGCCGAGCCGCTTTGCGAGCGCGAAAAATTCGCCGATCTTCAGCGCGGGCGCCGACATATGGTTCAGCGCAAAGGGGATGGATGTCATTTCAGTCTCTCCTCCCAAGGCACATCAATTGATGAGCCTATATGGTTTCGTCAGGGCAATCTCTAATGGAAATCCTATCGCAAGCCACGCCATATCGGGCCTGTTACTCCATCATTTATGCAAGAATTTCCAAAGAAATGATGGAATTCCATCATTCTTCAGATATTTTCTGAAATGTAGATTTCGAGGGGCAAAAAGGTTTGGCCGGGAACGGCAGCCTCGCCGTTTTCGACGGCGGTCGTCATCAATGTCATCATTTCCTTGCACAAGGCGGGCAGTGGCGTTGAGATCGCCATCGTGACGACATCATCGGCGAGCCCTGCCTTGCTTTCCGGCGTCAGCTCGTTGACGATCAGCACGATCTTGCCGACGAACCCTTCCTCGCGGATTGCCGAAATAGCACCTTCCATCCCGCCACCGCAGACATAAAGCCCGACGAGGTCCGGGTGTTTTTGCAGAAGCGTCAGAGTCGCCTCATGGGTTATTTCCGAAGTCTCGAGATTAATAAGCGTCTCGACCACCTCGAATTCCGGCGCATTCTCGCGAAGATAGGATCGGAAGCCCATTTCCCGCAGTTCATGACCGTGAAAGCGATGGCTGCCGACGAAGCAGGCAACCTTTCCTGGGTGCGGCGCCGTTTTGGCGATTGCCCATGCAGCGGTCCGGCCCACCTTGCTGTTGTCGAGCCCGATATAGCCCTTGCGCACGCCGGCGGCAAAATCTGAAAGAAGGGAGAAGACTGGTACACCCTTCTCTTTGAGTTCGTCGATTGCGCCTGCCACAGCAGGATAATCCGGACCGACAAGGGCAATGGCGTGACTGCGTGCTGCAAGCGCCTTTATCTTTTCGGTGATCGCGGCGGGCGTGGACGCCGCGGGAAAATCGATCTGCGTCTGAATGCGCGCCGTCGCCACCCCGCGTGCTGCAGTTTCAATCTCTCTTGCAAAATTCTGATAGAAGGATTGCATCGGCTTCTGCAGTAGAAAAGCCAGTTTGTATTGCGGCAGGTCTTCGAAGACGCGCTGACGGATGAGGCCGAGCGCGTGATAGCCGATCGACTCCGCCGCATCATAGACACGTCTTGCCGTTTCCTCACGCACACGATGGCGACCGTTCAGCACGCGGTCGACAGTCGCAACGCTGACGCCGGAAGCGCGGGCGAGATCGGAGATGGTCGGTCGGCGCATACGCTTAATCCTGATGGAATTCCATCACGAATGCAATTCACTCATGATGTTCTTTGATAGATTATATCAAATCTGCATTGAGTGCTTTTCAAAGTCAACTTATTCTCGTCCATCAGCGATGGGTGCGGAGGCCCGGGAGGAAAGCATGACGACGAAGGCGACGAAGCGCGATTACAGCCTGCTCGGCGAAAGCGGCCGCACTGCGGTTGAGATCGGGTTGGCCGCGGCCGAGTGGTACCACACCGAGATTCCGCGCAAGGATATGAAGGCGCTGATGCAGCGTTCCGATGCGCCGGCAATTCGCGATACGGCGATCTGGCTCGGCGCCATGGCAGCCTTTGCTGGGCTTGGTATCTATTTCTGGGGCTCGTGGCTTTGTGTGCCGTTCCTCCTTGCTTACGGCGTGCTCTACGGCTCGGCATCCGATAGCCGCTGGCATGAGTGCGGGCATGGCACCGCCTTCAAGACGCGCTGGATGAACGATGCCGTCTATCAGATCGCCTGCTTCATGATCATGCGCAATCCGGTAACCTGGCGCTGGAGCCACACCCGCCATCATACTGATACGGTCATCGTCGGCCGCGATCCGGAAATTGCCGTCATGCGCCCGCCGGATCTTATGCGGCTGATCCTTAATTTCTTTGGCCTTTTCGACGTTTGGCATGCCGTGGTCGATATGATCCGCAACGGTTTTGGCGTGATCAGCGCCGAGGAAAAGACGTTCATTCCAGAGATGGAACAGCCGAAGGCGATCCGTATTGCCCGTATCTGGCTGGCGATCTACGGCGCAACCGTCGCGCTTGCGATCACTTTGGGTTCGTTCCTGCCGCTGGTGCTGATTGGCCTGCCGCGGCTTTACGGCGCCTGGCACCATGTGTTGACCGGCCTGCTGCAGCATGGCGGGCTTGCTGACAATGTCATCGACCATCGGCTGAACAGCCGCACGGTCTACATGAATGCCATCAGCCGCTTCATCTACTGGAACATGAACTATCATGTCGAGCATCACATGTTCCCGATGGTTCCCTACCATGCGCTGCCGCAGCTGCATGCGATGATCAAGCACGACCTGCCGGCGCCAAGCCCGTCGATCTGGTCGGGTTATCGCGAAATGGCCCCGGCCTTTCTGCGCCAATTGCGCAATGAGGACTACTTCCTGAAGCGTGAGCTGCCGCCGACGGCGCGGCCCTATCGCGAGGAATTTCACAACGAGCTCGCGCCTGCTGCGCAATGAGACCAGCCCTCTGGGAGGATGAAAATGAGCGGAAACTGGATCGAAGTGTGCGCCACTGGCGATATCGACGAGGAGGATGTCATGCGTTTCGACCATCACGGCAAGACCTTTGCCGTCTATCGCAGTCCCGACGACGAGTTCTTCGCAACCGATGGCCTCTGCACGCATGAGCACATCCATCTTGCCGATGGATTGGTGATGGACGAGATCATCGAATGTCCAAAGCACAACGGGCGCTTCAACTACAAGACGGGCGAGGCCAAGGGTGCGCCGGTCTGCGTCAACCTAAATACCTACCCCGTCAAGGTCGAAGGCGGCACCGTCTTCATTTCCATCTAGGGGGTGCGCCGTGGCTCACTATGTCATCATCGGAGCAGGCGAATGCGGCACTCGTGCAGCCTTTGGGCTGCGCGAGAAGGGTTTTGGCGATGAAGTCACCCTGATCGGCAGCGAGCCGGTTGCGCCTTACGAAAGGCCGCCGCTTTCCAAGGCGGGCCTTGCCGGGGCGCTTCAACCGAAATTCATCGCCGCGCCGGAGAGATATGCCGAAAGCAGCATCCATCTGCGGACGGACGCTACGGCGATCAATCTCGACGTGAGGAACAAGATAGTCACGCTCGCCGATGGCGCGATCATCGCCTACGACAAGCTGTTGCTGGCGACCGGCGCAAGAGCGCGACCCTTTCCCGGGATGCCGGAAAGCAGCGCCTGTATCCGTTCGCTGAGAACGCATCACGATGCGATGGCATTGCATCATATGCTGAAGCCAGGCAGGCACATTGCAATCATTGGCGGCGGCTTCATCGGGCTTGAGGTCGCTGCGACAGCTAGAAAGCTTGGAGCGGATGTTACCGTTCTCGAGGGCCTGGAGCGCATATTGAAACGCGGCGTGCCGGAGGTGATCGCCGATGCGGTCTGTGCGCGGCATCGCGTCGAAGGTGTGCGCATTCGCTGCGGCGTCTCCATCGAGTCGCTGAATGAAGCCGACGAAAAGGCGGTGATCACGCTTGCTGCCGGCGACGTGGTCGAGGCCGATCTTGTCCTTGTGGGGATCGGTGCAAGACCGAATGTCGAGCTCGCGGAAAAGGCGGGGATTGCGATCGAAAACGGGATTGCTGTCAACGCCCAACTGCAGACCTCGGCGCTGGATGTCTTTGCCGCGGGCGATTGCTGCTCGTTCCCTCTTGATATTTACAGCGGCATACGCGTACGGCTCGAATCCTGGCGCAACGCGCAGGAGCAAGGCAACCTTGCTGCCGCCAATATGCTCGGCACCGGTGAAGCCGTATCGGCTGTTCCATGGTTCTGGTCCGATCAATACGACATGACCTTGCAAATCGCCGGACTTGCCGAGGGCGCAGTCACCCATCTGCGGCGCGACCTCGGGGACGGAGCTTTCATCCTCTTCCATCTGGATGAGACAGGGCGGTTGATTGCGGCAAGCGGTATCGGGCCGGGCAATGCCGTTGCCCGCGATATCCGGCTTGCGGAAATGCTGATTGCCGCGCGGGCATGTCCCGATCCAGCAGCGCTCACCACAAGTCATGTGAAACTCAAATCCCTTCTCGCCGCCTGACGGCCGTCGATCTTTTCAGAGGAAACGCCATGAAAAAACACAACCGGCCGACCGTTGCCGATCTGCTTTCGATGAAAGGCGGGCGGCAGTTGACCATGCTTCGCGTGACGACGCTCGAGGAAGCAGAGGCTGCTGAAAAGGCGAAGATCGACATCATCTCCGTACCACCGGCACTGCTCGGTCCGCTCTTTCGTGAGGCGGCCCCAAGTTCTTTTGCCATACCGGGGCTCGAATATGGCGACTATGTTTCAGCCGAGGAATATATGCGCGAGGCCTTCAAGGCGTTGAAGGCGGGAGGCGACGCCGTCTATTGCGCGGCCAGCTTGCAGACGATCCGGCGGATGCGCGACGAGGGCATTCCGGTCTGCGGCCATGTTGGGCTGATCCCGTCGAAGGCGACCTGGACCGGCGGCTTCCGCGCCGTCGGCAAGACAGCCGCAAGCGCGTTTGAAATCTGGCGGCAGACGAAAGTGTTGGAAGAGGCCGGCGCCTTTGCCGCCGAAATCGAGGTGGTACCTGGCGATGTCGCCAAGGTGATCAGCCAAAACACCTCCATGCTGATGATTTCCATGGGCGCGGGCAGCGGCTGCGATGCGCAGTATCTTTTCGCCGACGACGTGCTTGGCGCAAACCGTAACCACTACCCACGCCACGCCAAGGTTTATCGCGATTTCGCCGCCGAAAATGACCGGCTGCAGCGCGAGCGGATCGCAGCCTTCACCGAGTTCACCGAAGATGTCAAAAGCGGCACCTATCCGGAAAAGCGCCACCTCGTCGGCATCGACGACGAGGAACTGAAAATCTTCCTGCATCGCCTGCGCAGCGAATTGAGCGGCGCGTGATTGCCCTTAGCCATGCGCGAACTGGGCCACGAGCTCGTGCCTGTCGCCGGGATAGGTGAATATTACATGGGTGATCTGCAGGCCGCTGTAATGGGTTGTACGCTCGACGACGAGGCAGGCACTCCCGGTTGGGATTGAGAGAGCGGAAGCGATTTTCGCTTTTGCGGCCTCTGCACGAATCCGGTGTTCTGCGGAGCTCCACGGCACCTTGCCAAGCAGCCACGTTCCGGGCGGTCCTTCTTCGAAAGTCTCCTTCGCCGCTTCGGGAACGGCGGCAAGATTGATCAGCCTCTCTTCGTGGCAGAAGGGCCGGTCGCCGGCGAAGTGATCGCAGACGATTTCGAGCACCGAGGCGCCGGCTGCAAGGTCGAGCCTCGCATTGTCCTCGCGCCGCGCACGCCGGGGCTTGAGGCTGACGATCTCGTAGCGATAGGGGAGGCCGAGCGCTTGTACCTCGCGTCGCAGATCATGGATCTCCATGACGGCAAATTGGACATGCGGGAAGCTCACATGGGTCCCAGCCTTCCGCCGCCTCTCGATCAGCCCCTTCTTGACGAGATCCGTCAGCGCCTTGTTCACTGTCATGCGCGAGCAACCGTATTGCACAGTCAACTCGTGCTCGAAGGGAATGCGGTGGCCCGGCGGCCATTCGCCGGAGAGGATCCGCTTTTCGACATCGTTCAGGATGCGCAAGTGAAGCGGCATTTCCCCCACAGACACTTCCTCCTATCCATGCGTCGCGGCGGCGATCGCCTCGCTTCGGATCTCCTCCGTCAGCTTCAGCCGGAGAGCCGAGAATTCAGAACTGGCCTTGACCGTGTAGTGGCGCGGATGGGGCAGATCGACCGGCGTGATCGACTTGATGCGGCCCGGCCGCGCCGTCATTGTGACGACGCGCGAGGCCATGAAGACGGCTTCCTCGATATCGTGCGTCACGAAGATGACCGTCTTCTGCTCACGCTCCCAGATACCAAGCAGCAGCTCCTGCATCAGGCCGCGCGTCTGATTGTCGAGCGCGCCGAAGGGTTCGTCGAGTAGCAGGATTTTCGGATTGTTGGCAAGCGCCCGGGCGATTGCCGTGCGCTGCTGCATGCCGCCGGACAGCTGCTTCGGCCAATGATGCTCGAAGCCGCGAAGGCCGACCTTGTCGATGTAGCTGTCGACGATCTCCTTCTTTTCCGTCTCCGGAACGCCTTTCTCACGCAGGCCGAAGCCGACATTGTCGCGCACCGTCAGCCAGGGGAAAAGCGTGTAGGACTGGAACACCATGCCGCGATCGGCGCCTGGACCTTTAACTGCCTTGCCCTCAAGCGCGACGGTGCCGGCCGTCGGCCGGTCGAGACCGGCGATGATGCGCAAGAGCGTCGATTTTCCGCAGCCGGACGGTCCGAGGATGGTGACGAAGTCGTTGCGCGGAATACTAAGATCGGTCGGCTGCAACGCAAGCGTCGGCTGACCGCCGCGAACACCGGGGAAGGTGCGGCTGAGACCCTTTATGACGAGTTCGCTCATGCGAGCCTCCAGGCAAAAAGCCAGCGGTTCAGCCATTTGAAGGCGAAATCCGAGACAAGGCCGATCAGGCCGATAACGATGATGCCGAAGATGATTTGGCCGGTCGCAAGCAGCGCCTGGCTGTTGATGATCATGTAGCCAATGCCTGAGGAGGCGCCGATCAGTTCGGCGACAATGACATAAGTCCAGGCCCAGCCGAGCACGAGGCGCAGTGTTTCAGCAATGTCGGGTGCATTGGCGGGAATGAGCACGCGGCGGACAACGCCGCTGTCCTTGGCGCCGAGCGTATAGGCTGCTTCGACGAGATCGCGGCGGGTATTGGAAACCGAGACCGCTACCATCAGCACGATCTGGAACACGGCGCCGATGAAGATGACCAACAATTTCTGCGTCTCACCGATCCCGGCCCAGAGGATCAGCAACGGCACGAAAGCCGAGGCGGGCAGGTAGCGCGCGAAGGAGACGAAAGGTTCGAGCAGCGCCTCGACCGGTTTGTAGGCGCCCATGATGATGCCGAGCGGAACGGCTACGAGGGCTGACAGGATGAAGCCGCCGCCGACGCGCCAGATCGTCATGCCGATATCGAAGAGGAAGCCCTGGTTGACCAAAAGGTCGTAGCCGTCCTGCACCATGGTGATCGGATCGGCGAGGAAGGTTTTCGACACATAGCCGCCGAGCGTCGCATAGCCCCAGCCCGCGAAGAACAGCACGAAGAACAGCAGGCCGAACAGCGCCCGACTGCGGGCTCCGATGGGTTGAAGTGGATGCATGCCGCGCCCTTACTGAATAACGGGAGCGCCTGGGCCGTCCCGGCGCTCCCTTGAATGTCTGCGGATCACTTGATGAAGGATGGGTCGGCGAGAGTCGAAAGATCAGGCTTCACCTTAATGACGCCGGCCGAAAGCAGAAGATCGGCGGCTTCCTCGTTGAAGCTCTTGAAGGTCGTTTCGAAGAACTTCTGTGCCGCGGCCTTGTCCTGCCATTCGAGATAGGCGGCAGATTCACCGAATGCCTTGCCGGACTGTTTCACGTCCTTGCCCATGATCTCATAGGACTTTTCCTTGTCCGTCTTGATCATCTCAAGCGCATCGTAGTAGCTCGCGGCAAGCGCCTTGGCGGCTTCCGGATTATCCTTCAGGAAGGCAGTCGCGCAGCCGAAAGTATCCATGACGGCCGGATATTCGACCGTGGTCGCGATGATCTTGCCCTTGTCCGGAGCGGCGCGAACGCTTGAAAGATAGGGCTCGTAGGTGACGGCCGCGTCGTTCTGGCCGGCAAGCAGCGCCTGTGCTGCCGGGCCTGGCTCCATGTTGACGATCGTCACGTCCTTCATGCTGAGGCCGTTCTTGGCAAGGATGAAGGCGAGCAGGAAATAGGGCGAGGTACCTGGCGCGGACGCAGCGACCGACTTGCCCTTGAGGTCGGAGACCTTTTCGATACCGGGTTTGGCGGCAATGCCGTCGGCGCCATGCGAGACATCAAGCTGGAAAATCTGCTTGGTCGCGACGCCGGCTGCGTTCCAGACAATCCAGGTTTCGACGGTGGTCGCCGCGCATTGGATGTCGCCAGATGCCAGCGCCAGATGACGGCTTGCCTGCGGGACCTTGACGATGTTGACGTCAAGACCGTGCTTCTTGAAGATGCCGGCCTCCTTGGCAAGCGTCAACGGCGCGAAACCGGTCCAACCGGAAATGCCGATGGAGACCTTGGTGTCGGCGGCGTGCGCCGCGCTGCCAGCGAGAAGGGCGGCTAGGGCCGCGGCAATAATCGGTGCTTTTTTCATGTCTGAGTTCCCTGCTCTTTGTTTAGGCACGTAAGGCGTTTGCCTGTTTATTGGGACATACTAGGCACGCTGCTTTTCTTTTGTCTATACAAAACACGAGGAGATCACCTTTGCTTCAGATGGCCGTGATGACGATGAGATAACAGTGGGCGGCGCCGGCAAGTGTCAAAGCGGCGCCGCAATGACCTTCGATCATCAAGACGTCGCCAGTTTTAAGTGAGCCGCGTTCTCCGGCCAATTCGAATGCTGCTTTTCCGTCGTGACACAGCACAAGCGATAGTGCAGCCGGTAGAGTGCCTCTCCAATTCAGTCCGATATGCAGCCGTTCGACCTTATGCACAAAGCCGTCTCGCCGCGTCATGACATTGAGGTCGGTGATCGGTCCCGCCTGTAACCGTGCCATGACGGCAATGTCAGCCGCAAAGGCGAACGGTTCGCTCTGTTGTGTCAACACGACCGGCGCATGGACGTCGATTTCCAAGGACATTCCGTTACCGGCAAGGATTGAAAGTGTGCGGTCAGTACCGGGAAAGATCGAAAATGGTCCGTCGGAAGCAACGGTGGCCATACTGACCCGCCAGTCGAAATCGTCGAGGGCTGCACCATGCGGCGAAACAGCGATCTCTACCGTCTCGCCACCGCCGTTCTTCCACGGCATGCGCCGGTGCGTGTCAGCGGTGAGAATGGCCGTACGCGGCATGGCTATGATCCGTTGTTGTCAGGAGATGAAATAGACTAAGTTTAATAGACTAAGTCCGCTGGAGGTCACTATGGAAACCGTGAACATACATGAGGCGAAGACGCACCTTTCGCGGCTGATCGAGAAGGCGGCGAAGGGAGAACCCTTTATCATAGCCAAAGCCGGTAAGCCGATGGTCAAGGTCGTTCCAATCGATGATGTCGATGCGCCCAAAAAGCGGCGGATCGGCTTCATGAAGGGTCTCATAAAGGTTCCTGACGATTTCGACACGATGATGGCGGATGAAATCGAGGAGATGTCTTACGGCGGCGATATCTTTCCAAAATGAGATTTCTCCTCGACACTCATATTCTGATCTGGGCGGCGGGTGATATCGGCGCAATCCCCAATCGTATCAAAGCTCTCATTGAAGAGGAGCAAAACGAACTTCTCTTCAGCCCGGCAAGTATTTGGGAAACAGCCATGAAACATGGTCAGGGACGGACTGATTTTCAGGCCGATCCCTATATTCTGCGGCACCGTCTACTCGAAAATGGCTATTGCGAGCTTCCGATAAACAGCGAGCATGCAATCGCCATCGCCAGCCTTCCGACCCTCCATAAAGATCCTTTCGATCGCATCCTGATTGCTCAGGCGATTATTGAAGGTATTCCGCTCATCACCGTCGACAAAATGGTCTTGCAGTATCCAGCCCTCAAGCCGTTCTGAGGACGTTGCTTGGTTCAATTTCCCAGAATCCCCGGCAGCCGCAAACCTTTCTCCTCAGCGCAGTCGACTGCAATGTCATAACCCGCGTCGGCATGACGCATGACGCCGGTTGCCGGGTCGTTCCAGAGCACGCGCTCGATGCGGCGGGCGGCGTCATCGGTCCCGTCGCAGCAGATCACCATGCCGGAATGCTGCGAGTAACCCATGCCGACGCCACCGCCGTGATGCAGCGAGACCCAGGTTGCGCCTGAGGCAGTGTTGAGAAGGGCGTTCAACAGCGGCCAGTCGGAGACGGCGTCGGAACCGTCTTTCATCGCTTCGGTCTCGCGGTTCGGCGATGCAACCGAGCCGGAGTCGAGGTGGTCGCGGCCGATGACGATCGGAGCCTTGAGTTCGCCGCTCTTCACCATTTCGTTGAAGGCAAGGCCCAGACGGTGCCGATCGCCCAGGCCGACCCAGCAGATGCGCGCCGGCAGGCCCTGGAAGGAGATGCGCTCGCGTGCCATGTCCAGCCAGTTGTGCAGGTGTTTGTTGTCCGGCAACAGTTCCTTCACCTTGGCGTCGGTCCTGTAGATATCCTCCGGATCGCCGGAGAGTGCTGCCCAGCGGAACGGGCCGATGCCGCGGCAGAAAAGCGGGCGGATATAGGCCGGCACGAAACCGGGGAAGGCAAAGGCGTTTTCGAGACCCTCGTCTTGGGCGACCTGGCGGATATTGTTGCCGTAGTCGAGCGTCGGAATGCCTGCATCCCAGAAGGCGATCATTGCTTCGACATGCTCGCGCATCGAGGCGCGGGCGGCCTTTTCGACCGCCTTCGGATCGGTTTCGCGCATCGCTTTCCATTGCGCGATCGTCCAGCCTTTCGGAAGATAGCCGTTAATCGGATCATGCGCAGAGGTCTGGTCGGTGACCATATCCGGACGGATGCCGCGACGAACCATTTCGGGCAGGATTTCAGCGGCGTTGCCGAGAAGGCCGACCGACTTGGCTTCGCCTGCCTTGGTCCAGCGGCCGATCATCTCGAGCGCCTCGTCCAGCGTTTCGGCCCTGGCATCGACATAGCGGGTGCGCAGGCGGAAATCGATTGAATCCGGATTGCACTCGACCGCAAGGCAGCAGGCGCCCGCCATAACGGCCGCCAGCGGCTGCGCGCCGCCCATGCCGCCAAGGCCGCCGGTCAAAATCCATTTACCCTTGAGGTTGCCACCATAATGCTGGCGGCCCGCCTCGACGAAGGTCTCGTAAGTGCCCTGCACGATGCCCTGCGTGCCGATATAGATCCACGAGCCGGCCGTCATCTGGCCGTACATCGCCAAGCCCTTCTTATCGAGCTCGTTGAAGTGGTCCCAGGTCGCCCAGTGCGGCACGAGGTTGGAATTGGCAATCAGAACGCGCGGCGCATCCTTATGCGTGCGGAAGACGCCGACCGGCTTTCCGGACTGCACCAGAAGCGTCTCTTCTTCGGTGAGCGTCTTCAAGGTCGCGACGATCCGGTCGAAATCGTCCCAGGTGCGGGCGGCGCGGCCGATGCCGCCATAGACGACGAGTTCGTTCGGATTTTCGGCCACGTCCGGATCGAGGTTGTTCATCAGCATGCGAAGCGGCGCTTCAGTCATCCAGCTCTTGGCATTGAGTTCCAGCCCTCGAGGTGAACGGATCTCGCGGATGTTGTGACGGGGATTGCTCATCTCAGATCTCCAGGGATGGAAGGATGTGTTCGGAAACGGACGTATTCAACGCGCCGGTTGCAACGAGTTCGCTAACGGCGCGTAGATCGTCCGCCATGTAGCGATCGACTTCCAGCGTCGGCACCACGTTGCGGATGACAGCGATCGCCTTTTGCAATTCAGGGCTGGTCGCAAGCGGCGCGCGCAATTCGACGCCTTGTGCGGCCGTCAGCGCCTCGATACCGACGATGCCGAAGAGATTTTCGGTCATCTGCAGCAGACGGCGCGCACCATGGCAGGCCATGGAAACATGGTCCTCCTGGTTTGCCGACGTCGGCGTCGAGTCGACGGAAGCCGGATGCGACATCTGTTTGTTTTCGGACATCAGCGCGGCAGAGGTGACTTCCGCGATCATCAGGCCGGAGTTGAGCCCCGGCTTCTTGGCGAGAAAGGCCGGAAGCCCGTAGGAGAGAGCCGGATCGACCAGAAGCGCGATACGACGCTGCGAAATTGCGCCGATCTCGCAGACCGCAAGCGCGATCTGATCGGCGGCGAAGGCGACCGGCTCGGCATGAAAATTGCCGCCGGAAACGACGGAGTTGTCGGAAAGCACCAGCGGATTGTCGGTCACTGCATTGGCTTCGATTTCGAGCGTGCGGGCAACAGAACGCAGGAGATCGAGACATGCACCGTCGACCTGCGGCTGGCAGCGGATGCAATAGGGATCCTGCACACGCTCGTCGCCTTCGACATGACTTTCACGAATGACAGAGCTTTCAAGTAGCGTCCGAAGTGCGGCTGCCGTATCGATCTGGCCGCGATGACCGCGCAGCGTATGGATATCCGGATGGAATGGTGCTGACGAACCCATCGCGGCATCGGTCGACATGGCACCGGTGATCAGGGCCGCCTGAGCGGCACGATGTGCGCGGAAGAGACCGGCGAGCGCGAGCGCGGTCGAGGTTTGCGTGCCATTGATCAGTGCAAGGCCTTCCTTTGCGGCGAGAACAACCGGCTTGAGGCCAGCCCGATTCAAGGCCTCCCCGCCTGGAAGGCGCTCACCTTTGAAGAGGGCTTCGGCCTCTCCCATCATCACCGCCGCCAGATGGGCAAGCGGCGCAAGATCGCCCGAGGCCCCGACGGAACCTTTTTCCGGAATAACCGGGATGACGCCCTTGTCGAGCATTCCCTCGATCAGCCGCACCAGCTCCAGCCGTACACCGGAAGCGCCGCGGCCAAGTGACACGAGCTTCAGCGCCATGACGAGGCGCACGACATTCTCCGGCAACGGTGCTCCGACGCCGCAGCAGTGCGAGAGGATGAGATTGCGCTGAAGTGTAGCGACATCGGCGCTGTCGATCTTGATCGAGGCGAGCTTTCCGAAGCCGGTATTGATGCCGTAGACGGGGGCGTTGCCGGCGGCGATCTCGGCGATGCGCGCTGCGGCCTTTTGAATTCCAGCGTCGAAGGTGGCATCGAGCTTTGCCGGTTCGCCGGTCCAGTAGATCGTTTCCAGCTGTTTCAGAAAAACGGAACCTGGATGGAGGATGATGGTCAACGGTCGATCCTTTCGCCCTTGAAGACACGCGCAAAAAGCGGGTTGAAGCCGATGCGATAGACAAGCTCGGCCGGGCTCTCGATATCCCAGATGGCAAGATCGGCCGATTTTCCGGCCTGGATCGTGCCGGTTTCGGCAAGAAGGCCGAGTGCGCGAGCGCCTTCACGTGTGGCGCCTGCGATACATTCCTCAACCGTCAAGCCAAACAGCGTCGCCGACATATTCATCGCCAGAAGCAGGGAGGTGAGGGGCGAGGTGCCTGGGTTGCAATCCGTCGCGACGGCGATCGGAACACCGGCGGCACGTAGCGCGTTTACCGGCGGCTTCTGCTTTTCGTTGATCGCGTAAAACGCGCCGGGCAGCAGCACCGCGACGGTTCCGGCTGCCGCCATGGCGACCACGCCGTCGTCATCGAGATATTCGAGATGATCCGCCGAAAGCGCACCATACTCGGCGGCAAGCTCGGCGCCGCCCAGATTGGATAGCTGCTCGGCATGCAGCTTGACGGGGAGGCCGAGCGCCTCGGCGCGATCAAAGACAAGGCCAATCTCTTCCGCAGAGAAGGCAATGCCTTCGCAGAAACCATCGACCGCATCGACAAGGCCTTTGCCATATGCCTCTTCGAGCGCGGGCAGCACGATGTCGGATATATAATCGCGGTTGCGGCCCTTGTATTCGGTGGGGGTCGCATGGGCACCGAGATAGCTCGTGTTGACGCGCACAGGCCGTGCATAGCCGAGCGCTCGGGCAGCCTCCAGCATCCTTACTTCGCCAGCGATGCAAAGACCGTAGCCCGACTTGATCTCGATCGTCGTCACGCCTTCGGAAAGCAGCGTATCGAGGCGGGGCAGTGAAGCTTGCACAAGGCCTTCGACGGAAAGCGCATTCGTCGCCCTGACCGAGGAGACGATGCCGCCGCCGGCGCGGGCAATCTCTTCATAGGATGCCCCCGCAAGCCGCATTTCGAATTCGCGCGCGCGGTTGCCACCGTGAACGATGTGGGTGTGGCAATCGATAAGCCCCGGCGTCACCCAGCGGCCTTCAAGGTCGACGATTTCGGCACGCTCTATGACCGAAACGGGCAGCTCGCCTTCCGGACCGGCATAGGAAATGCGGCCGTTATCGGTAACGATCGCGCCTTTTTCGACGGTGCCCAAGCCTGGCTTACCCGGATCGAGCGTCATGAGCCGGCCGTTGCGCCAGAGGCTCGGTCTCTGCTCCTTCGTAAAAAGATTGTTCCCGCTCATCAGCTTTACGCCTTTCCTTATGCCGAAACATGTATATACATATTAATCGGGTGACAAGTGGAAATTTGGGCGTTTCCATGGAAAAGAAAGATAGAAGGCTCACAGGAAGGGAAAAGGCGATGACGACACTTCATGCGGCGACCGCACTCTTGCCGGCGGGGTGGCGAAGCGACGTACGACTGTCGCTTGAAGGCGGCCGTATCGCGAAGATCGAGGCCGGCGCGAAGGCCGAGGCGAGCGACGAGCGCCACCACCTCCTTATTCCTGCGATGCCCAACCTGCACAGCCATGCCTTCCAGCGCGCCATGGCAGGCCTTGGCGAAGTCCGTGGCCCTGCAAATGACAGCTTCTGGAGCTGGCGCACGGTCATGTACAGATTCGCGCTTTCGATGACGCCGGAGCATGTGGAGGCGGTTGCCGCACAGCTTTACATGGAAATGCTTGAAGCCGGCTTTTCGCGTGTCGGTGAATTCCATTATCTGCATCATGACAAGGACGGCAGCCCCTACGCTAATATTGCGGAGCTGGCGGAACGCATCGGCGCCGCGAGCAAGACGGCAGGCATAAGCCTGACATTGCTGCCGGTCTTTTACGCGCATTCCGGGTTCGGCGGTGCAGCGCCCGTCGAGGGCCAGCGGCGCTTCATCAATTCGCTCGAGAGCTTCGGCAAATTGATGGAGCGGGCTCGCGCGGTCACGCAAAAGCTGGAAGGCGGAAAGCTTGGTATGGCACCTCACAGCCTGCGCGCCGTCACACCCGATGAGATGGCAACGCTCCTGCCGCTTGCAGAAGGCGGACCGATCCATATCCACGTCGCCGAACAGGTGAGAGAAGTGGACGATTGCATCGCATGGTCAGGCGCAAGACCCGTCGAGTGGCTTCTTGAGCATGCGCCCGTCGACCGCCGCTGGTGCCTTATCCATGCCACCCACATGACCGACGATGAAACCCGGCGCATGGCGAAAAGCGGTGCGATCGCCGGTCTCTGCCCGATCACCGAGGCCAATCTCGGCGACGGCACCTTTCAGGCGCCGCTTTTCCTCGAAGAGGGCGGACGATATGGCGTCGGGTCGGATTCGAATGTGCAGATCTCGCTTCCTGGAGAGCTCCGCCAGTTCGAATATTCCGAACGGCTGGCGCTTCGCGCCCGCAACGTAATTGCCAAGAGCGGCAGCTCGACGGGCCGTGCACTGCTGGACAATGCACTTGCGGGCGGCAGTGCGGCTCTCGATGCTGCAGGGGGTCTCGCTGAAGGTAACTATGCGGATATCGTCGCGCTCGATTGTGGCACAGTGCCTTATCTCACCGATGACCATATCCTCGACCACTGGATCTTTGCCGGCGGCGTCGCTGTCGATTGCGTCTGGGCCCTTGGGCGCAAACAGGTCGAAGCCGGCCGTCATCGGCAGCGCGAGGCGATCAATCGGCGTTTCCTCGCAGCAATGCACGAGCTGGTCGCAGCCTAAGTCTTTTCTTGCCGCTGCGTTCCAACTAGAGCAGCGGACCCGAAGCGGAGTGAGTTATGAACGGCAGCAAGGATGCGACCCTGCATCAGCGCATCTTGAGCGAGATCGAGGGCCGGATCGTCTCCGGCGAGTGGCAGCCTGGTTATCGCATCCCCTTTGAGGTCGATCTCGCCATGCAATATGGATGCTCACGAATGACCGTCAACAAAGTGCTGACGCAACTCGCAAAAGCCGGGCTGATCGAGCGCCGCAAGAAGTCCGGCAGCTTCGTCACCCAGCCGCAGGCACAGTCGGCCGTACTGGAAATCCACGACATCAAGGCGGAAGTTCAGTCGCTGAACTTGCCCTACTCCTATTCGGTCACGAAAAGTGTGAGCCGCAAAATAAAGGCCGAAGACAACCTCGATCTTCCGGCGGGCGGTCTCGTGAAAGAGATCGTTTGCGTCCATTTCGCGGGGACCCGGCCTTTCTGCCTGGAGCAGCGCCTGATCAATCTTAGTGCAGTCCCGGAAGCGGCCGATGCCGACTTCAGCGCGCTCGCCCCTGGCGCCTGGCTCTTAAAACAGGTTCCGTGGAGTGCGGCGGAGCACAAAATTTACGCGTTTGAGGCCGGTGCTGAGGAAGCAGCAGCGCTCGGCATCGCCCGTTCGACAGCCTGCCTCGTTATCGAGCGTCGCACCTGGAGCAGCGCCGGATCGGTTACGCATGTGCGCTTTACCTATCCCGGAGACCGCCATGCGCTCGTCGCGCGCTTCAGCCCGGCCTCCTGAGAATTCGCAGCACGTCTATTGCGAATCATGCTGCAAATAGCGGAAGTAAACGTTGAGATGACTTCCGGCCGATAAAAGATGCGCTACGAAATCGACAACGCAATGCTGAAGAGCCTGCTGCCTGCAATCGCGCTGGCGGAAGATATGCTGGCCAGGCTGGATGAGAGAGCAGCCCGTTCGCCTGTCGGCGACGGTTTTGCCGAACGCGGCCACTTTTTCGATGCCGCAAGCGCCCTCTGGGTTGCGGGAGAACTCGTACATGTCGAAGACCTGGTGCTGCATGATGCACATATGGACAGCCGGACGCCGAGCCACGAGCTGACGATTGCCCATGCTGTCCTGCGGGCGCGTCGCCGCATCTGGACGGCCGACCCCACTTGGGCGCTTAGTGCTGCCGGATTGAATGCGCTTGCCGGCGCCGGTCTGGAGGAAACCGCGCGCGCAACAGAAGTGAAGGGGGCGATAGCGCCGCCCGATGAAGCGGAGGAGGAAGCCGAAGCGCTGCTATCGGTGGAACTTGCCGAGATCGACGCCGTACTCGCCCGCTCTCAGCGATTACTGGATACCCATCTCGGCGGAGCTCCTGCGGTGGAAGAAAGGCCGAAGGAGACGCGCGCCGATCCGCTCGGCCTCTTCGGCGACGACGAATGGGACGAGGCCCAGCGCCTATCCGATTGGCGTGCGCTCATTCCGCTTGCCGACGAGTTGCCTCCTGCCTTGGCCGCCGCAGTGCTTTTCGAGGCCTGGGAGCGAACCGAGCCGGTCAGACGTCAGCACTGGCTGGGCGGCCTCCTTGTTTCGGGCTATCTGCGGTCCCGGGGTAAGGTCGCCTCGCATCTCTTTGCCTTCTATGCCGGTTTGAAGTCCATCCGCCACGAGAAGCGCCGCTCGCGCGATCGCCTGACTCGCTTGCTCGCTTTTCTGGACGCCATGACGGAGAGCGCTGCGACCGGGCTTAAGGAGATGGATCGCTTATCTCTTGCCCGCACCCAGATGGAACTGCGCTTCCGGGATCGCCGCTCAAACAGCAGTCTGCCGCAGCTTGCGGAATTCGTCCTTTCGCGCCCCATGGTATCCTCGGCGATGGTCGCCCGCCAATTGCAGGTCACGAGCCGGGGTGCCCTCAATCTGCTGAACGAGATCGGCATCCGCGAAATCACCGGCCGCGGACGTTACCGCGCCTGGGGCATTATCTGACACAAAAGAAAGACGGCCGGACATCAAGCCCGGCCGTCTTTTTAAGGTGAACGCCCGGCTCGCCATCCTGTCACAGATTGCAGACCGGGCGCTCTTGCGCTTCCTTTGCCCCCAGAAGCGCGGTCTTTATTCCCGCTCGCCGGTGAAGTTGAGCAGGAGCTGGAAGATGTTCACGAAGTTCAGGTAGAGCGAGAGCGCGCCAAAGACGGCAAGCTTCTGGTTCGATTCCTGATCGTGGTTTTCCGAAAACTGTTCCTTGATATTCTGCGTGTCCCAGGCGGTCAGGCCGACGAAGACGAGGATACCTATCACCGAGATGGCGAACTGCAGCGCGCTCGAACCCAGGAAGAGGTTGACGATGCTGGCAATGATGACGCCGATCAGGCCCATGATCAGGAACGAGCCGAAGCCGGAAAGATCACGCTTGGTCGCGTAGCCATAGAGGCTGGTCGCGCCGAACATCGTCGCGGCGATGAAGAACGTGCGCGCGATGCTCGTGCCAGTGAAGACGAGGAATACCGAGGCCAGCGATAGACCCATGACCGCGCAGAACGCCCAGAACGTCATTTGCGCGGCACTTGCCGACATCGTCTGGATGCGGAACGAGAAGAAGAAGACGAAGGCTAGCGGCGCCAGCATGACTACCCACTTCAGCGGCGACTGGAAGATCGGCACGTAAAGGGCCGGCGTGCTGCCGACGATGAAGGCGACGATCCCGGTGATGACGAGACCGAGACCCATGTAGTTATAAACGCGCAGCATGTGCTTGCGGAGGCCCTCATCGAAGAGAACCTGCGAGCTGGCGGCAGAGCCGTAGCCGTAACGCGGATTGTTCGGATTCATTTTGATCTCCTCTGGTTCAAACTAGTAGAGCGAACGGGCGAGCCCCTCGGCAGCCCGATCGAGTTCAAGATCCCTGTCGCTGGCGATCAGTGCATAGGCGACCTCGCCGATCTGCCAGTAAGCGGCCTCGGCATTGTCGAGCGCCAGATGGCTGACCGGCTGAACGGCAAAAGCGCCCGGCCGGACGGCAAAAAGCGAAAGCCGCTTGCCGTCCGGTTCCCGGATTGCCATTTCGACGCTCGGGCCGAATTCGGACCGAAAAATCTGGACATCGGAAACCTCCCACTCCTTCGGCAGTTCCGGCATCACGATCGCGGTATCCGCGCGAATCTCGTCAGGATTATATTTTGCAGCCGTCTGCGAAGGCATCGTTTCGCGAAGTTTGGCCGTCTGGTAGGCCTGCACCGCATCCTCGACATAGGGCGGAGCTGGAACGGACGCGACAACCTCCGTCGCCGTAAAGGCGCCAAAGGAGGTATGTGCCACCCAACCTGCCATCACGAGCACGCTGACGGCAGCGGCCCGCTGAACCGCATGCAAGATACGGCCGTAAGAGAGACCACGCTCCAGACGCCGTGCGGCATCCCGAGTCTCGATCCGGCCGAAGGCATTTTCGCCGGCAAGCGCCAGGCGCAGCTCGCCCTTCATGCTGAGATCGGCCATTACCTTTGCAGCAATCGCCGGGTTCTCGGAAAGATAGGATTCCACCTGAATGCGACGCGCCACGTCCAGCTCGCCATCCACATAGGCGTCGAGATCGGTATCGATGATCGGATCAACTGCTTTCATTGCCGTTCCTTCCGATTAACCTCAGGTGCGAGGCGCGGGGCGTTGCTGCCTCGAATTCGCGAAGCTGCGCGCGGGCGCGTGAAACCCGCGACATCAGCGTTCCGACCGGGATGCCGAGCGAGGCTGCAGCTTCCTGATAGGAAAGATCCTCGATCGCAACGAGATGCAGTGCCTCGCGCTGTTCTTCCGGCAGGTCGAAGAAAGCGTCACGGACCTGCTGAAGACGCACCGCATGTTCCTGTCCCGCCGGCAGCGACGAGTCCGTCTCAAGAGCCGCTTCATCGTGCCGGCGCGCTACGGACCGGTTCTGACGAACCCGATCGATATGGGCGTTGTGCAAAATGGAAAGCAGCCAGGTGCGCAGGTTGCCGGCACGCCGGAAGCTCTGCCGCTTCTCGAAGGCGCGCACGAGCGCATCATGCACAAGGTCTTCAGCGTCATCCGAATTGCGCACCAGCGCACGCGCATAGCGCCTGAGCGCCGCGAGCTGCCCGATGACGTCGAAGGGCCGTTCTTTCCGTTCCATGGTTGAGTATACGATTGCCGATGATGTTTTATTCCTGCTTTTTTCAAAATATTTAAGCTGATGAAGTTCTTGCTTCTGATCTGTGTAGACGCTATCTATAAATTGTCTACACAGGAGCGTGCGCCATGCCTCTCAATATAAGAAGCGAGACTGTGAACCAGCTGGCTGAACAGCTGGCTGCGAAGAAGCGCATCAACAAGACCGAGGCCGTGCGGCTCGCGCTTGAAAACGAGCTTCGCCGCACAGACGAAAAGCTGCCTTTTCGTGAGCGGTTAAGGCCGCTGCAAGAAAAGATCGCATCCTACAGAGATAGCGACGTCGTTCTCGATAAGAAATTCTTCGACGATCTCAGCGGCGAATACTGATGTTCGTCGACGCGTCGGTCATCATCGCGCTGCTCTTGCAGGAGCAGAAATGGGACAGTTTTGCGAGAGCCCTCGATGAGGTTCCTCGAGGTGAGCTTGTCACTTCCGTCCTTGCCGTATGGGAGGCGGCAGCCGCTATCTATCGCAAGAAACAGATTCCGATGGCTGAAGCCGAGGCAAAGGTCCAGGAGTTTCTGCGGCTTGCAGAGATTGCAGTCGTATCGATAACGCTTACTGAAAATACCATTGCCCTAAGCGCCTTCGAAAAATATGGACGCCATCGTTATCCGGATGCTAGTCGCAACAGTGCGCTCAATCTGGCAGATTGCTTTCACTATGCGGCGGCAAAGGCGGGCAAGATGCCGATCCTAACGAAGGACGCCGGTTTTACGCTGACCGATCTCAAAACAATTGGCCCTGATTTCTAGACGTTTTTGCCATCCGACAACTCCTCCAGTATCGGGCAGTCTGGCCGGTCGTTGCCGTGGCAGGCATGCACAAGATGCTCCAGCGTGCGCCGCAATTCCAACATCTCCCGGATCTTCCGGTCGATCTCATGGAGCTTGCCTTGTGCGATCTCCTTCACGTCGGCGCTTGCCCGGCTTTTGTCCTCGTAAAGCGCCAGCAGTTGCCGGCATTCCTCGACAGAAAAGCCGAGCCCGCGGGAACGCTGGAGGAAACGCAACTTGTGAACATCGGTGGCCTCATAGTCGCGATAGCCATTTCCGCCCCTTCCGGGGCGGATCAAACCGATATCCTCGTAGTAGCGGATGGTCTTGGGTGGCAGACCGGAGCGGTCCGATGCTTCGCCGATGTTCATTCTTTTGTCCTTTCAGAGTTTCTGGAGCCTCAGCCTCAGCGCGTTGCCGATGACGGAGACAGACGATAGGCTCATGGCCGCTGCCGCAATCATCGGCGAAAGCAGCAGGCCGAAGACCGGGTAGAGCACGCCTGCGGCGACCGGCACACCGAGAGCATTGTAGCCGAAAGCGAAGCCGAGATTCTGGCGGATGTTGCGCATCGTCGCCTCCGCCAGCCGCCGGGCGCGCACGATCCCGTTGAGGTCACCCTTCACCAAGGTAATGCCGGCACTTTCCATCGCCACATCCGCCCCCGTTCCCATGGCGATGCCGACATCTGCGGCGGCAAGTGCCGGAGCGTCGTTCACGCCGTCGCCGGCCATTGCAACGACCGCACCCTTTGCATGCAGTTCGTCGATCAGCGCCTTCTTGTCTTCCGGCAAAACGTCGGCGCGCACCTCATCGATCCCGAGACTTTTTGCGACGGCGTTTGCCGTGCGCTCATTGTCGCCAGTCGCCATGATGATGCGCAGCCCGCTTTCGTGCAGCGCGCGGATCGCCTCAGCGGTCGTCGCCTTGATCCGGTCGGCAACCGCAACGAAACCCGCAAGACTGCCGTCGATGACGACGAACATCACGGTCTTGCCCTCGTCGCGCAGGGCGCGGGTCTTTTCGGCAAGCGGCGCGGTATCAATGCCGAGATCGTTCATCATCGCGGCATTGCCGAGCGCTACGGCAGTGTTGTCCACATCGCCTTTCACGCCTTTGCCGGTGATAGCCTCGAAGCCCGTGACATCAATCGGCTTGATCTTGCGCTCTTCCGCACCGGCGACAATTGCCTCGGCAAGCGGATGTTCTGACCCGCGTTCCAGACTTGCCGCCAATAGGAGCAACTTCTTTTCATCTGTGCCGCCAACCGGGACGACGTCCGTAAGGCGGGGCTTGCCTTCCGTCAAAGTGCCGGTCTTATCGACGATCAGCGTATCGACCTTCGAAAAACGTTCCAGCGCTTCGGCATCCTTGATCAGCACGCCCTCCTGCGCGCCACGCCCGGTGGCGATCATGATCGACATCGGGGTTGCAAGGCCAAGTGCGCAGGGGCAAGCGATGATGAGCACGGCAACCGCGGCAAGCAGGCCATGTGCCATCGGCGGCACCGGCCCGAAAATTGCCCAGGCGATGAAGGCGACGATCGCCGTTACAACAACGGCAGGCACGAAGAAGGCCGAAACCCGGTCAACCGCGGCCTGGATCGGCGCCCGCGACCGCTGTGCCTTGGCGACCATGTCAACGATGCGCGACAAGGTTGTTTCCGCACCTACGCGCTCTGCCGTCATCACGAAAGTGCCGTTCCGGTTGATCGTCCCGCCGGTGACGGCATCGCCCTTCGTCTTTTCGACCGGTAGCGGTTCGCCGGTAATCATGGATTCATCGATGGTCGATTGCCCATCGATGACCGACCCGTCGACTGGAACGCGTTCGCCTGGCCGCACCCGCAGCAGGTCGCCGCTCGCGATCTCGTCCACCTCGATATCCGTTTCGCTGCCGTCTGCATCGATGCGGCGTGCCGTCTTCGGCGCAAGGTCGAGCAAGGCCCGTATGGCCGAGCCCGTCCGCTCGCGCGCCTTCAATTCCAGCACCTGGCCGACGAAGACGAGCGCCACGATTACGGACGCCGCCTCGAAATAGACGGGCGCAGTCTCGCCATGCCCCCGGAAGCTCATGGGGAAAAGGCCGGGCGCAAGCACAGCGACCACGCTGTAGACATAAGCGGTGCCCACGCCGAGGCCAATCAGCGTCCACATGTTCGGGCTGCGGTTGAGGAATGAGTTCCAAGCCCGGCGAAAGAAGGGCAGGGCAGCCCAAAGCACGACAGGGGTTGCGAGCAAAAGTTCGATCCAGCTTGCCAGTGGCTCGCCGATCGCATCGCGCAACGGCAGTCCGATCATCGGACCCATGCCGAGAACGAGTAGCGGAATGGCCAAAGCGGCGCTTATCCAGAGCCTCCGCGTGAAATCGGCAAGCTCCGGGTTCGGGCCCTCGTCTGCCGGCGGAACACCCATCGGTTCCAACGCCATGCCGCATTTCGGGCAGTCGCCCGGATGATCGCTGACGACTTCCGGATGCATCGGGCAGGTATATTGCGTACCCTTCGGCATAGGCTTTTGTGCCAGCCGTTTTCCGTGGCGATAGGTTTCCGGATCGGCCTCGAACTTTGCCTTGCATCCCGCCGAGCAGAAGTAGAATTTCTCGCCGTTGTACTTCAGGAAATGCAGCGCGGTCGCGCGATCGACGGACATGCCGCAAACCGGATCCTTGGCCGTGAGATAATCCTGCGGATTGGCTTCGAATTTCTTACGGCAACCGTCGGAGCAGAAATGATAGGTGTGGCCCTGGTAATTGTGAGTCGGCTTGTCCGCATCCGGATCTACCATCATGCCGCAGACGGGATCGCGGGCAAATATGGCCCCGCCAGTGTCGGCGCTACCGTGCCCGCAGGAACAACTGCTGGTGCCGTGATGGTGGTGATCGTGCGTATTCATAGGCTTCTCCTTTGTCCCGACGGGCAGTGGATAGGCTTATGCACCTTCCAGCAACTGGAAGGTCAAGTGATAATTTCATGCTCTTCGATATCGGCCTCCCAAGGCTCGATGAGAGCCACAGGCTGGCTGCCGAGTAGCGCCGAAAGCGACAGCTCGCCTCCCGGCTCGAGCATCCTACCGGTCAAGAGATCGCAGCGGAGGCCATCGAAGGAGGCAGGCACCTGGATCATCGTATCGTTCCAGAATTCCGGCCCGGCGAACAGAACGCCTGGATCCAGCCAGCCGAGCATCAACCGTGGAACGACGGTCATCGCGTAGGTTCCGTTCAACTCTCGCGCAAAGGCAACGACATGATCCTTGCGGCTGCCGGACACCTTAAGCGGAACGTAGGCGCCTTTCGCAAAAAGCTCCGGTTGCCGCTTTCGAAAATGAAGGCCGATTTCGACGATGCGCTGTTTCAGCGCAGGCACAGTCAGACTTACGACCGGCACTCCTTCCAAGAGGCTGGCAGACAAGGCCGTCATGTCGACAGGCCTGCGGTTGTCAGGGTCGACGAGGCTTAAATCGAAAAGCTCCGCGCCCTGATAAATATCGGGAATGCCGGGTGCTGTCAGCTTTATCAGCGTCTGCGACAGGCTGTTCAGATAGCCGGCCTCGATGAACGGCCGCATCACCGTTCCGAAATCCTCGTGAAAGGCGAGGTTGGTCGATGAAAGCAACGCTGTTGCATAAGCTCTAACCGCCGCCTCGTATCCGGCATGAGGCTCATCCCAGCTCGTGCCGTGCTTTGCTTCACGGATCGCCTTTTCCGCATAAGCGGTGAAGCGTCCTGTCAGCGCTTCAGCCTCTCCATTTGAGAAATCCTCCGGCCAGATCCCGGTAAGCGCCTGATAGAGCATCCATTCGACGTTCGGTTCAGGCGTCAAGCCGCTCGGCAATTCGACCAGATGGTCGCGGTTCATCTCGCGCCAACGCTCCACCGCCTGCACCCAGACATCTGCTCCTTCGCTCAAGGTATAGAGCCTTGCGCGGGCATCCTCGCCGCGCTTGGTATCGTGTGTCGATGTCGCTGAAAGCCCGTGCGGCATAAACCGCGCGCGCTTAAGCATCAGTGTATGGAAAGTCTCGACGCCGCCCGGCGTCATAGCCGGATCGCCGCCGACTTCGTTTAGGCCAAGTAACCGATTGTAGCGATAAAAGAACGTGTCCTCCATTGCCTTTGCCATGACAGGTCCGCTCAACTGCTGGAAGCGGCGGCGGAATTCTTTCGCGTCTGCTCCCCGTACCTCACCTTTCAAGAGCCTTGCCACGACGTCGATCGCCCGCTGGTCGGCAAGCTTTTCTGCCGCGCTGGAAACGACCCTGCCGAGCACGTCCCCATCCCGCGTGTCAAGCCGACCTTTGCTGCCATAGATGCGATAGACGGGAAAGGCGATCAACAACTCGCGGATAGCTGCCGCAATCCCGGCGCGCTCAAGGTCGGGATAAAGGCCATCGACGATCTTCACCAGCCGCGTCGTCTCGCCTTCGAAGTTGCGTTCCACCATCAATTGCTTGGCTGCGCGAAGACCGGCTGCAATATCGGCCATGTCCGGGGCGATATTCGCATAGGCGGTGCCAAGCTGTTGCAGGCCACCGCCGTCGATGAAGAGATGGCCAAGCGCCGAAATGAACTCGTAGCCGGTGGTCCCGGCGATCGGCCAGCTTGCGGGTAGTTTTTCGTCGCGACCGAGGATTTTCTCGACGACGATATAGGTTTCCGGTCCTGCTTCGGCGCGGAGTCTTTGCAGGTAGTGCTTCGGATCTGCCAAGCCGTCGATATGGTCGAGCCGCAAACCTTGCACCTGCCCGGAGCGCACAAGTTCGAGGATGAGCCGGTGGCTATCTTCGAAAACCTGCTCGTCCTCGACGCGCAGACCGACCAGCTCCGTCACCTCGAAAAAACGCCGATAGCTCAGATGTCTTGCCGCCTCTTTCCAATGGATCAATCGCCAGTGCTGGGCCTCGTGCAGGCGAGCGATCAGCTCTTTGTCGTTCGAAAGCCACGCCGGCTCATCTGCGCTTGCTGGAACAAGCTCGGCGCTGCCGGGGTTCAACGGCAAAAGCATGTCGCAATAGCCAAGCACCAGTTCGCCATTTTCCGGATCGCGCTCAAGCCGCAGCTCGCCATCCGACAGGGTGTCTTCGAACGGCTTGCCGAGGATGGGCAGGGTCAGCCGTTCGCTCCAGTCGATATCGAAATATCGTGCATAGGGGCTTTCCTGCCCAAGCTTCAGCACGCTCCGCCACCAGGGGCTTTCCGTCGAGGCGGCCATATGGTTGGGCACGATATCGAGGATGAGGCCGAGCCCGGCGTCTTTCAAAGCACTGCTCAACCGGTTAAAACCCGCCCGTCCGCCGATTGCCGGATCGATCTTATTGGCGTCAGTCACGTCATAGCCATGCGTCGAACCCGTCGTCGCGGCGAAGATCGGCGAAGCGTAGAGATGGCTGATGCCAAGCGCTTTGAAATACGGCACACATTCGATCGCCCGGTCGAACGTCATGCCGTTGCGGAATTGAATGCGGTATGTCGATGTCGGAAGCGTCATGTCGCCCGCTCTTCGGAGGGAGACGGCCCGAAACGGTGACATCGGGCGCTTTGTTCCCCCAATTCCAAGGTTTAGTCGATGAAGACGCCGACGCTCGCCGCACGCCCCATCGCATCGATCACCGTCAGTTTCGAATAACCAGCGCCATCCGGCATCCACTGGTTGATGCGGCGGCGGGAAAGATCGGGCAGCGGCTTGCCGTTTGCAAGCCAGCGGAACGGCGCCCGGCCGCCCTGCAGTTTCAACATCAATGGCGAGAGGTCACCACTCTTTGCCCCGAGATCGACATGCGCACCTTCCGGCGGATAGACGATCTGTGGTGCCTGTTCGCGGCTGGAGGTGGAAAGCAACCCGCTGGCATTTATCGAGAAACGCCGCTGGCTCACCGGCAGATCGGACTGGGCGACGCGTACTGCTCCGGAGGGTGGGCGCGACAGAGGCGTGTTCGCTATGCCCGACTTTGCAAAAGCCTCAAACAGGATGGGGGCTGCCGTGCCGTAACCGGTCAATCCCGGCACCGCGCCATTGTCCGGCCTTCCGACCCAGACACCTAGCACATAACGCCCGTCGTAGCCGATCGACCATGCGTCGCGGTAGCCGTAGCTGGTCCCCGTCTTGTAGGCGATGCCGCGTTGCGGAGCGCCTGTGGGTGGGACGACGCCGGAAAGGATATCCGAAACGTTCCAGACGGCGACCGGCTCCAGCAACGGTTCGCCATCGATCTTGCCGGGCGCACCCGTCACGCCGTCGCCGATCCGAACCGGTTCGCCCTTGTTGGCAAGCGCCGTATAGAGCTGCACAAGGTCTTTCAATGTGATGCCGACGCCCCCGAGCCCGATCGCCAGTCCCGGCGTTTCGTTCGGTGGCAGGGTGGGACGGACGCCGGCGCGACGGAAGCGCACCAGAAGCCGCGCCGGATTGACGGCGTCAAGCAGCCTGACGGCCGGCACGTTCAACGAAAGCTGCAATGCCTCACGGACCGTCACGTCGCCTTGATAGCGCATGTCGAAATTGCGCGGCCGGTAACCGAAGAAATCCGCCGGTCGGTCCTCGATGATCGTTTCCTGGCTCACCAGCCCCTGCTCGAAAGCAAGGCCGTAAATGAAGGGTTTCAGGGTCGAGCCGGGCGAACGGCTGACCCGCGTCATGTCGATCCAGCCGGAGCGGCTGGCATCGAAATAGTCCACTGAACCAACTTCGCCAACAATGTCGCCGCTGCGCGCATCGGCCATCACGATCGCCAGCGAAAGCTTCGGGCCAAGCTTCATGGCGGCATTCTTTGCCGTTGCTTCGAGCCCTTCCTGCACCTGCTTCTTGAGCGTCGTTCGATGCTCGCGCTCCTTCGGTTTTCTGCGAAGCGCTGCTTCGGCAACGTGTGCTGCAAGGGCCGGAAGCTGCATGCGCGCTGCCGGAACGAGTGTCGCCTCGGCGCGGTCGGCCTCTCCCTCGCCGATGGCGTCGGCTACGGCGGCGCGCTCCAGAACGCGTTTTCGCGCGGCTTCCGCCGCCGCCAGGTTCCTGTCGGGACGGCGCCGCTCGGGAAGCTGAGGGAGGGCAACGAGGAGGGCAGCCTGCGCCACCGTCAGCCGCTTCGGCTCTTTGCCGAAATAGGCAAGGCTTGCGGCGCGCACGCCTTCCAGATTGCCGCCGTAGGGCGCATGCGTCAGATAGAGATCAAGGATCTCTTCCTTCGAAAGCCGCCGCTCGATCTGGACGGCACGTACCATTTGCAGGAATTTCGCCGAAAGCGAACGTCCCGCGCGCGGTTCTATCAGCCGTGCCACCTGCATGGAAAGCGTCGAGGCGCCGGAAACGATGCGGCCGTTGGTGATCAGCTGCAGGCCCGCACGCCCGATTGCCAGCGGATCGATGCCGTGATGGTCGTAGAAGCGCCGGTCCTCATAGGCGATCAGCATGCGCGTGAATTGCGGGTCGACGTCTGCGACCGTCGTTTTCAGACGCCAGCGGCCTTCCGGCGTCGCAAAGGCCCGCAGCAGCTGACCATCGGCATCCAGCACTTCGGCCGACACCGCACCGGTCTTGTCAAGCGGCGGCGGAAAAGCACTGTCGGCGGTGTCGAGCGCGAAGAAAACTGCACCGGCAAGAAGGATACCGGCCGTAGTTCCAATCGTGACCTTGTGCCAGAGCCGCATTATCGTGCTGCGACAACCTCCATCTTGCCGGTCGCCGTGCGAGCCGAATATTCGGGACGATACATGTCCTCCACGGTCGCCGCCGGGTGATCATAAACGCCTGGGGCGACAGCCCGCACGACATAGGCGACGTTGATGTCACGATTGTCGTCCGACGTCCGGTTGAAGGCCGCAACAAAGCGGTCGTCGCGGAACTCTGTATGAGCCGCCGTCTGTTCGCCGATCCAGTCGAAATTAGTGAGTTGCGCGCTGTCGACCAGGCTCGGATTGTCGATCTGGAGGCCGGCCGGCAGCAGATCGGTCATGACAATACGCGACGGCCAGGCGTTGGTTTCGGTCACGTGCAGCACCACCACGTAGCGCTCGTTCTGCCGCGCTTCGCTGATATTCGCCGGCTCGCCATCAAGCGTGTAATAGCTGCGCTCGATGGCAAAACCGTTGCCGCCGGCAGGCAGCGGCGTGACGGGTGCTGCAACGGTCGTCACGACCGCCGATACCGGATCGGCCATGGCGCTCGTCAGCGTCAGCGGATTGTTCATCAGCGCGTCGCCGCTCATCTTCGCCATGTAGGCACCCGTGTGCAGCGCACCGTTGACGTCCACCTTCAGCGAATCATCGCCGCTCAGGATCGCGCGCGCCGCAAGCAGCGTCCAGGCCTGCTCCTGCGTGCTCGTCCACTTGCTGCGATCCCATTCCTTGCCGACGGCCTTTGCCAGTTCTGGAATGACCGGCGGGACAGGGCGGCTTTCGGCGGCAAGTGCCAGAATGGCTGCGCCGTCGCGCAGGATCGAGCCGTAGTCGGTACGCGAAAGATTGACGCGATGAACCATTGAATCCTCGGTCATCTGCAGCGCATCGACAAAGATATTCTTCGAGCGGGTCGCATCTCCGTAAAGGGCAAGTGCCGCGGCGATATGCGCCTTGGCAAGTGGCGTCGGGAAGTCGTTGATCATCGTATCGGCGTAGTAGCGCAGATCGCTGATCGAGGCTTTCCTGTTGCGGGCAAGAACATAGATTGCATAAGCAATTTCATCGCCCTGCGTCTTGACGTTAACGTCATAGCTTAACGCGTTCTGGAGGTTCTCGAGCGCCTGCACCAGCGCACGATCCGGCACGTCGTACTTCTCTTCACGCGCCCGCGTCAGGAAATCCGTGACATAGGAATCGAGCCAAAGGTCGCCCGAATCCGGTCCCCAAAGGCCGAAGCTGCCTGCCGATGCCTGATAGGACAGTACGCGAAAGATCGCATCCTGCACGCGCTTCTTGACGTCTGCATCGTCTTCGAGGCCGTTCTGTTTCGAAAGCTCGCTGAGATAAAGAAGCGGCAGCGCGCGGCTGGTCGTCTGTTCGGCGCAGCCGAAAGGATAACGGTCGAGCGACATCAGCAGTGCGGGAATGTCGAAGGCGGCCGAACGGGTGACGTTGACGCTGACCGAGGCGCCCGGAAGCACGCTGTTTGCCAGAAGTTCCTTGTCAATCTTCAGTTTCGCCCCCGGTTTCAGGGCGATGACGCGCCGTTCGGTCACGGGCAGTGACGATGGGCGGACCGGTACGTCAACCGTCTGATCGAGCGACAGTCCAGCAGCATCCGAGAGGTTGATCGAAACAGCGCCGTTGCCGGGCTGCTTGCCGATCACAGATAGCGTGAAATCGGATTTCGCACCGGCATCCAGATGGATCGTCCGGGAAGCTGCAGCTTCCTCGATGCCGACGGCCTCGTTGCCGGTCAGCTGCAGTTTGAAATCGCCGGCCGGCGCATCGGTATTGGCAATGTCGAGGCGCAGTTCCGCCTTGTCGCCAGGCGCCAGGAACTTCGGCAGGCTGGCGGTGACGACCACCGGATCGCGGATGACGACGTCCTTGACGCCGTGGCCCACCCCGTCCTTCGACCAGGCAACGGCCATGACACGCGCCGTGCCGTTGAATTGCGGAATGTCGAAGCTGACGTTCGCCTTGCCGGCGGCGTCAAGTTTCATCGGACCGGAGAAGAAGGCGACGAGTTTTTGCGTCGGCGGGCTGCCCTGCAGCGCCACCGCGCCGCCGTCGCCGCCGGTTCTAAGCTTGCCGGTCGCGCCGAGCGAACCATCAATCAGGCGGCCATAGAGATCGCGGATTTCAAGACCGAGCTGGCGCTGGCCGAAATACCACTCCTCGGGATTGGGCGCCTCGTAGCGCGTCAGATTGAGAATGCCGACATCTACGGCGGCAACCGTGACGTAAGCGTCCTCATCGGCGCCAGCCCCCGTCACCGCAAGACTGATGTTCAGCGGTGCGCGCGGCAGCATCTTTTCCGGTGCATCGAGCTTTACCTGCAGCGCACGCTGCTCGGGATCGACCTTCAGCCATTTGATGCCGATCGAGCGCATCGGCATGTGGCTGTCCTGGGCGTCGCCCGGGCGGAAGAGCGTTGCTGTCACATAGGCGCCAGCGCCCCATTCGGCGGTGACCGGGACCTCGACTTCGCCCCCGGTCTCGCCGATCGTTGCATTCTGCACGGCGACGAGATTTTCCGTCCCGGCAGTCACCATCAGCTCTCCGCCATAACGGGAAGAAACCTTCAGCTTCGCCGTCTCACCGACCTTATAACTTTCTTTGTCAAGCGCGATTTCAAGCCCGTCCGGCGTTTCAGTCGAGACAGCCTCCACCATCCAGCCGGCATCGAATTCGATGCTTGATACCGGACCATCCGCGTCCGGGCTTTCTACTTCAAGGCGGTAGCGGCCCCAGCCTACCTGGGACGCTATCTTGCCGCCGTCCAAGCCGGCATCAACCGTGCCGCTCGCAACCTGGCGTGCGTGGAAGGCGGATTCGTATTTCCATGCCGTGCCTTCCCGATACCATTGGTATTCGCGCTCAAGGAGCGAAAGCTTCCAGCGCAGCCCCTTCATTTCTTGCTTCCGGCCGTCTGCGGAGACGCCGATCACGTTGAAGCCGGCGATCGAGTTCTCGGCTGCATCGCCCGAAAACTCAGGCTTGATGCCGATCATCGGTCCCTCGCTTTTGACCGGGATCACCAGTGAGCGCTCCAGCGCCCGGCCACCCGTTTCCTGCATGCGGATGTAGACCGTCGCGTTCAGCAATTGCGTGGTCGCGGGAAGGTCGCCGACCGTGAGATCGGTCGTGGCTTGGCCGTTCTCGTCCAGTTCCGGCAGGCCTTCGATCGCCTGGCGGCTTTCCTCGTTCGCCTCCTCGTCAGAAAGACCAAAGACGTAACCCGAAAAAGCCTGGCTTTCGCGCGTCGGCTTGATGACGACGTCGCCTTCGAGCGTCAGGCCGGCCGCCGGTGCGCCATAGAGATACCGGCCGCTGATAGCGATCGTTGCCGGCGTGTCGGGACCGATTTCCTTGGCTTCGGTCTTCAGCTCCATGTCGGTGCGATCGGGAGCGAAATCGTCGACGAGGAAGGTTCTTGTGCCGATCGGCGATCCTTTGGGATCGGTATGGACGTTCATCGTCCAGCTGCCGCGCATGGCGCTTTCCTGGATCGGAAGGTCGATCACATAGCCGCCAGCGTCGCTGCTTTGCCTGACGATGCGCCGGTCCTCGACGCCATCAGGGCGCATGAAGATGAAGGTCAGCGGCAGCTTCTCGATCGCCTTGCCATCCGTATCGCGGGCAAGGGCGGAGGCATGCACCGTTTCTCCCACCCGATAGATTCCGCGCTCGGTCCAGGTCATAACATCAATCGCACCGGGCGAGGCCCGTCCCGTCACGCCGCGGTCGGACAGATCGAATCCAGCGCGTGTCATGTCGAGGAAGACGTAGTCGGACGCTCCGTTCCTGGCCCCCAAGACGGCGGGTGTGAGTGCTGCCGTGCCGCGCAGCAGGCCGGCGGTGAAGATGGCTCGGCCGTTTTCATCCGTCGTCGCGGTGCCCAGAACCTCGTTGTTCTTGGCAAGCAGTTGCAGCTCGACGCCGGCGATCGGCTTGGCAGAAGCGAGCGAGCGCGTAAACACGTTGAGCCCGTCGGTTCCGGCATAGGTGGTAACACCGATATCGGAAACGACGAACCACTGCGTCGCCTTGGCATCCCATTCATTGTCCGGCGTATTGGTAGGAGAGGCGATCAGCACATAGATGCCGGGCTTGCGCTCGGGCAAGGCTTCATCGACGGGGAAGCTGGTGACGACATCCTTGTTGAGGTCGTTGGCGATCCCGATCGAACCTTGCCAAACGAGCTCGCCGCTTTCGTCCTGAATGCGCTGCGCACTATAACCATCGAGCTGCGTCAGGAATTGGGAACTGGTGAGAAGCGGCGCGATGCCGCGATCGCCAATGCGGTAGAGCTTGAGGTCGGCCGCTTCGATGTTGACGCTGACCAATGGAATGCCGCGGCGCGCCGACGAAGGCAGTACGAAACTGTCGCCAGTAAACCGCACGACCTTGCTGCGGTCCTTGACGTAAATATCTAGGCTGACGGGTGCCTCCAGCACTTCATCGACGGACGAGGGCAGGCCAGTGCGGAAACTAATCTTGTAGCTCTCGCCGTGAACCAGGCCCTCGACGCAGATCTGCTTATCCTTGGCTTCGAGCGCCTTGGGCGCTTGTCCGTTCAGCGTCACAAACGGTGCATAGTCGACCGTCTTGACGAGCGATTCTGAGAAAGTCACGCAGGCCCGCGGCGTTGCGCTGTCGGCATCGATATTGTGTTCGGTAATGCGGAAGCCCTGTTCCGACTTGAGCTTGAGATAGGCGGCCTGGACTTCCCTGGAGCTCGCCAGCGCAAGGCTTGCCTTATAGGCGTTGAGGGCCACGCGGAAATTGGAGTTCTTGGCAAGCGAGGCCGCAAGCACGGCAAGAGCGTCGGCACGCTTCGAGGTCGTGCGCGTCAGTTCATAGGCGTTCAACGCATCGAGAACAGCCTGGCCGAAGGCCTGGCTGCCGGTGCCGCCGAGCGAATTTGCGGCGCGGGCTGTTTCCAGCCAGAGATCGGCATCGTCCGGCGTCAGCGCCAGCGCACGGTGAAACGCATCGATCGCACTTGCGAGGTTGTTGGCGGTGAGATCAAGGCGCGCCGTCGCTGTCAGACTGTCGAGGGTCTGGCCCGGCTGAGTATCGGTAAGCGCCAGATTGGCCTTGAAGTCGCGCGCTTGTTGGATGACGTCTTCAGATAGAAAGCTGAGACGAGGGGCCGCACCGATATCGGGCTCCCGCGGCCCTGCCGTCGTTTCGACGATCCGGCCGGCAATCGCGCCGGGAAAGGCGTTCATGGTCTTGAAGTCGGACTTCAGGAAACACCATTTCACCTTTGGGTTATAGGTGAAGGCCTTGCAGCTCTTGTCGCCGATGCAGGACGTCTTGCATTGCTCAAGGGAAACATTCTGTTCCGTCCGCAGATCAAAGCCGAAGAAGTCGGCGTCCTTGATCGTCTGAATATCGCGCTTCGTCTCCGCAGCTGTTGCGGGAAGGCTGGCCGCGATGGCGGAAAGGGCAATAGCGGCGATTGCGAAAAACGAGCGTACAGACATAGGTTCCCCCCGGTCGCTGGCGCTGGATTGGGGCACTCTCCAGCGGCCGCGAAGTCTTGTCAATACAACTTCAAATTTATGGGGTTATGTCCCAAATGCCACAAATGGCGAATTTGGGAGGGACGAGCCCCTAGAGCCTCCTTGTGGCCTCAAAGCGGACGCTACAATCGCGACGGTCATGACAATACAAAGTCAGCATTGAAGGTGAACAGGTGGTTGAATCGATTTCCCAAGAGCACTTTCTAGCGCTAAAGCGGACCGCGATGCTGCCGAACGGGCTACGACTCTCGTACGTCGAGATGGGCGACCCCAACGGCGCGCCCATCCTCCTGCTACACGGATTTACTGACAGCGCCCGAAGCTGGAGCCTCACCGCGCCTTATCTCGCAACGGGCTTTCGCGTCATAGCGCCAGACCTGCGCGGTCACGGGAATTCCGACAAGCCTGAGGGTTGCTACACTATTCCCGAGATGGCGAATGATGTCCGGTTCCTGATAGAGCTTCTGGGCGCTGCGCCGACGCACGTAGTCGGCCATTCGCTTGGGGGACGGCTTGCGCAGGCAATCGCTGAGCGCTGGCCCGGCATCGTCGGCAAAGTCGTTCTTATGTCCACATCCGCCGCGTTGCGCGAGCGTCAGGGGTGGTTGTGGGAGAACATCCAGATGCTCCGGGATCCGATTGATCCAGAGAGCACATTCATCCGGGAATGGTGTTCCAGCGCAGTTCCGGTTGAAGAGCGTTTCCTGGCCCATGCCCGCCGCGATACCGTCACGAATCTGGCATTCCATCTGTTACGAACAGCTTGCCTATGATCCGTCGCCGCTGCTGCAGGATATTTCCGCGCCGACGCTCATCCTGCGGGGCGAGGAGGATGTGATCGCGACTGAGGAACACCAGGCGAAGATGAAGGATGGCATCGTCGGCGCGGAGTTCATTTCCCTTCCTGGCCACGGCCATAACCTTCATTGGGAAGATCCTGAAAAGGTGGCCGGCCTGATTTGGACATTTCTGGAGCGTTCGTGACCGCTCTGGGCGCGATCCCGTCAGCGCTGAGCCGACTGGTGGCACGAGGCGTCGCACTCAATTTAGAGCAGAGCTTTGCGAGCGTGCTCACTCAACGGAGCGCAATTTCCACAGATCGAGGCTGTTCCCACTCATTCCGGCAATCCGGCCATGCGATAGCCTTCGACGAAGCGCTGGACTGTCTCCGGATCGCGCGAGGGTTGTGCCGCGACCCAGTGAGTGATGGTGAATTTCGGGGTCATCGCCATGAAAAGAGCTGCCTCACGCATCGCCTCGTCTGTGCGTCCAAGTTGGGCAAGGCTAGCCGCCAGTATGCGGCGCGAGGGGCTACGGTAGATCGCCTCCATGCGCAAAATCTTGACGGCTTCTTCATATTGGCAGGCAGCGTAATGCGCGAGTCCAAGCTGCCAATAATACCACCCGGCCGGGTGCGGATTCAGTCGAAGCGCCCTTTGGGTCAGTTCGATCGCTTCCGATGCACGACCTGCGAACGCCGCAAGCTCCGAACAGATGGCTAAGGCATCCGCATTGTTTGGTTCCAGCGTGAAGGCGGCGGCGAACTCTTCATCGGACTCGGGCCAGCGTCTTTCATGGGCCAACAAAAATCCAAAAAACCAATGGCTGGCAGCGTCGTTCTCGTCCAATGCTACTGCCTTGCGGGCCAGTTCAAGGGCTCGTGATCGGTTCTCTTCCGTGGGTTCGATGCTCTGCGCCCACAATTGCCAGTAAACAAAAGCCAGCCAGCGAAATGCCTCCGCATATTCGGGATCCATGGAGACTGCCTGGTTCAAGAGTATCTCGGCCTCGCGAAGCGCTTCTGGCGAACTGTTGAACGCTGAGATCAGACTTCGCCCGCGGACACAAAGGTCATAAGCTTCGAGGCTCTTCGGACGGTTGCGTGACGGTGAATCCGACAAGCGTCCGACAAGGGCCTCGACGATTTTATCTGTGACTTCGTCCTGTACGCCGAATATGTCTTCGAGGTTTCGGTCGAAGCGTTCGGCCCAGAGGTGATCTCCGCCCACGGCGTCGATGAGCTGAACGTTGATGCGCACGCGTCCGGCGGCGCGGCGCGCACTGCCCTCCAGGATGTAGCGGACGCCCAAATCGCGTGCGATCAAGCGAACGTCGGCCGATTTTCCCTTGTAGGCAAAGGTCGAATGGTGCGCGATGACAAACAGGCCGGCATTTCTTGAAAGGTCGGTAATCAGGTCTTCGGTCAACCCGTCTGTGAAAACGTTCTGCTCGGCTTCCCCGCTCAAGTTGGTGAACGGCAACACGGCGATGGATGGCTTGGCAGGCAGCGGCAGCGCGGATTGTCCCTCGTGGCCGACCTTGGCGACGGGCTCATTGAGTAGGCGATAGACATGAACCGGTTCGGCGATGTTTTTCAGAGATTTCGGTCCAAGATCGTCAAAGTCAAACGCAAGCTTGCGTTTGACCTGATCACGGATGCCCGCCGACACATAGATTTCTCCCGGCTCGGCCAAGCTTTGTAGCCGTGCGGCTATGTTGACGCCGTCGCCATAAAGGTCACCGCCATCTACGACGACATCGCCGAGATTGATGCCGATCCTCAAGACGATACGGCGCGCCTCTGGCAGGGCGGCGTTCGCATCCGCCATCTTCCGCTGCAACTCGATCGCTCCGGTCATGGCGTTGACCGCGCTTGCGAACTCCAAGAGGACCCCGTCTCCCATCACTTTAACGATCCGGCCGCCATGCGCCCGCACGATAGGCTGGAGAATTGTCGCCCGGCGCTCCTTCAGCACCGCCAGCGTCGCAACCTCGTCGCCCTCCATCAAACGCGAGTAGCCAACGACGTCAGCGACGACGATTGCTGCAAGACGGCGCTGGACGCGTTCTTCGGCCATTGGGCAATTGTACCCGAGGAGGTGGAATTGCGCCTATGGTATTTTGCGCCCTGGGTGGAAGTCCATTGAGCCGCCTCACATCTGGATCAACACCACACTACCAAGCGGAACGACCGATGGGAGCCTCACGTGCCGAAGGCCCACCGGACCTGGGGCGAGGCAACTCCGTTTCTGCAATCAGTAGCAGCACTTTTCGGAGGCGGAAATCTGGCGGCATTCGCCGCTTTTTATCAAAGCTTATGCCGATCTTAGTGTTTTATTAGCGTTAACAAAGGGTTAATCAAAAAAACATGCGTATCGGCCCGGAACATATCCCGGCGCTACCCGTTATCTGGCCAAGTTCGGTCGGCAAAAGCCGTTCGGTACGAAGTCTTTCGCGTGCCTAGGTCAACTGGAGAGGGTGTCATGGCCACGAATGTTTTTCGTAGTTGGCTACGGGATGACATAATGAACTACAGGGTATTGATCGTTGAAGACGAGTTTCTAATCGCCCTCGACCTCGAAGCGACCGTTCAAGCCATGGGAGTGGAAGTGACGGGTCTCGCTGCAAACAAGGAACAGGCGTTGCGTCTTGCCTCGACAGCGGACGTCGCCTTTGTTGATGTCAACCTATCGGATGGCGCGACCGGCCCGGAAATCGGTCGGCGGCTCGCCGAAGAGTACGGCATTGCCGTCGTCTTCATGACAGGCAACCCGGAGATGATTGCCGGAGGCGTCAAGGGGACGCTCGGCGTCGTCAAGAAGCCGGTCAAGCCGGCCGTCATCGAACAGTCGCTGAAGTATGCCGTTGCACGCCGCAACGGCGCGCTTGCCGCCGTGCCGTCGCAGATGTTGGCTTTCGTCTGAGGCTCAGCCGCTGAGGGCTGCAAGTTTTTGCCGCGCGGCCGGTTTGTCCGTACCATAGGCACGAAGGAACGTCCGCACCGCATTGCGTGCGGCACTTTCGAGTTGCTCGTCCGTCGGCGTCTGCCCGAACAGCATCATGACCTGCAGATCCGCGTTCCCGAGCGCAAGAAATTGCCGTGCCGCCACATCGAAGTCGTCGATCTTCAGCGCACCGCTGGCGCTCAGCCGCGCAAACAGCGCGCCGAGCGCCGAAACGATCCGGCCCGGACCCTGCTGGCGCCACGTCTCGAAAAGGTGCGGATAGCGCTCACCCTCGTTCTGGACGAGCCGGCGCAGAAATTTTCCATCCTGATTGCAGATACAGTTCTTATTGACGCGGATCGCAAAGGCGACAAGATCTTCTTCCAGATTATCCGCATCTGCCGGAAATGTTGCCAGCATCGAAAAAAGCATCGAATTGGCGCGCTTCAGCACGTCGTCGACAACGGCGACGAAAAGGGTCTCTTTCTCGCAATAATGATTATAGATGGTCTGTCGCGAGACGTTGGCCTCGACCGCGATCTCATCGATACTAGCCCCTGCGAAGCCCTGGCGGCAAAACACATCGGCTGCCGCCTCCAGAATGGAAGCGCGTTTCTTGAACTGGCCGCGCTGCGTCGGGCCGTCCGCGCTCTTTTCGGGTGTCGCGAAGTTTTTCATCCCGCTAAAGATAATGCGTCTTGACCTTTTAGACAACACTGTCTAATTTTACAGCCGTGTCCAAATTAGTTGACGGACTGGTGCGCATTCGTTGACGCTTCTCCCAAGCGCGTCGTGGCTGCAGCCGACCATCATTTGAATCCCCTCGAGAGCAATGCGGCGGAGAGACATATTTTGCCTCCTTCGCTGCGCTTTTATGAAAGATCTCCAAATGACCGCTTCATTCTTTCGCATTGCGCTCGTCCTTGGCCTTTTATCGGCCATAGGCCCCTTTGCCATCGACATGTATCTTCCGGCGCTGCCTTCGATCGGCGCCGATTTGGGCTCCGACAATAGCGTAACCCAGTTGAGCCTTCTCTCCTTCTTCATTTCCTTTGCACTTGCCCAACTGCTTTACGGTCCGCTGTCCGACATGTGGGGCCGGAAACTGCCGCTTTATCTGGGTATCGGCATCTTCACCGCAGCCAGCATCGGCTGCGCGCTGGCGCAGAACATCGAAACCCTGATTACCTTCCGCTTCATCCAGGGCATCGGCGGGGCGGCCGGCATGGTCATCCCGCGGGCCGTCGTTCGTGACATGCATACCGGTGTTCAGGCAGCCCGCCTGATGTCGCTCCTCATGCTCGTCTTTTCGATCTCGCCGATCCTCGCTCCGCTGGCCGGAAGTGCGGTCATAGAGTTCTACGGCTGGCGCGGCGTCTTCTGGGCAGTGATGATCGCAGCCTTCATCGGGCTCATCCTGCTTGCAACGCAGCTCGACGAAACTCGTCCGGCAAAGGAACGCAAGGAAAGCAGCCTCGGCAGCGCGATGTCGGCATACGGCTTCCTGCTCCGCGACAAAAACTTCCTGACGCTCAGCTTCATCGGTGGTCTCGGGATTTCAAGCTTCCTCGTCTATCTCGCCAACTCGCCCTTCGTGCTCATCCAGCACTACGGCCTGACGCCGACACAGTACAGCTTCGCCTTCTCGATCAACGCCGTCTCCTTCTTCGCGGTATCGCAGGCGACCGGCTGGCTCGGCGAGCGTTTCGGACTCGTTCGCGTCATGCGCACAGCCGTCACCGCCTATTCCCTCGTCATGGTCGCCTTGGCAGTCGTCATGGCTGCGGGCATCAACCAGCTTCCTGTGCTGGCCGTCTTCCTTTTCATCGGATACGGCTTTCTCGGCCTTGTCATTCCAACGAGCGCGGTTCTTGCTCTGGAGGATCACGGTGAGATCGCAGGCACCGCTTCGTCATTGATGGGGACGTTGCACTTCGTCATTGCGGCGGTCGCAATGGTGGTATCGAGCCTGTTTGCCGACGGCACGGCCGTTCCAATGGCGGCAGGCATTGCGGCCTGCGCGCTGCTTGCCTTCATCCTGACGCAGGCAACACTTGGCCGCCGCGCCGCCGCCGCTCCTGCCGAGTAACAATCCCGGCCGCGGCCTTGTCGGGCGCGGTCGTTCTCGTCACTTGAGGGAAAAGGCGTCGCTTTCACCTGGGACCAGCTCCAGCGGCCAGATCGTGTTGCGGGCGCCCTTCGGATAGTATTTCGCATAGGCGGGCATGGTCGCAAGCAGGGTCTCGGCCAACTCGACGCCGAGATCGCGCAGCGACATGCGAAAGCAGGTGAGGGCCGGCTGCAGGAATTTTGCGCGCGGCTCCTCACGGAAGCCGATCACTGCCAGATCGCGCCCCGGAACGACGCCTGCCTCGACCAGCTTTCTGTAAAGACCGATCGCCATCAACTCGTAGATCAGGATGATCGCTGTCGGCTTGTGGTCCAAGAGCAGCAATTCGTGGCCCGCCTGGTAGCCGCCCTGCTCACTCGACTTGACGCGGATGACCAGCTTCGGATCAAACGGGATGCCGTGCCGCTGGAGTGACTGCCGGTAGGCATCGATGAAGATGTAGCCGAGATTGATATCGCTCGAGGGTGCTGCGATTGCGATCCTGCGATGTCCCTTGGCCACCAGTCGATCAACCGCCGATGCGGCCACGCCCTCGAAATCAAGGTCGATCCAGGTGTAGTTGCCACCGGACGAGCTGCGTCCGAGCGCGACGAAGGGAATCTTCGCCTTCACCAGAAGGTCGATGCGTTTATCGATCCGCTGCGTCGCCGAAATGATCATCGCATCGACGACGCGCCGCGCCACCATGCGCTTCAGATATTCATAGGGATCTTCGTCGCTGGGACACGGCAGCATCACGAGGTCAAGTTTGTGCCGCGCAAACACGCTCTGCAGACCGCCAGTCAGGCCGAGGAAGAAGTTGTCGCTGTTTTCGACCGTTTCCTTGCTGGATTCGATCATCAAGCCGATGACGTTGGTCGTGCCTTGCCGGAGGCTGCGGCCAGACTGGTTTGCCACATAGCCGAGCTCTTCGGCGGCAGCGAGCACGCGCTTTCGCGTTTCCTCGTTGACATCCGGCTTGCCGTTCAGCGCGCGGGAAACGGTCCCGATCGATATGTCCAGATGCTCGGCAAGCTGTCGGATCCCCTTCATCGGCAGCGATCTTCCTCCCAAATCGAAACGCGTGATCTCTCTTATTGCCACAGGAAAGCATTTCCGGAAAGCGGTTCGCGGCGGTCTTCAGGATCAGCAGATGCCAGGCCCGGCGAACAAGCCGCCGGGCCTGGATGTCATCTTACGTCAGGGCAGGGTGCCCCAAGGGGAGAATCTGATCTCGCCGAGCGCGTCGTCAACCTCCGGAAGACCGATGTCGCGGCGCGTACGATTTGACAGATGGGAGATCTGGTTCACCGTTTGATGATGCTTCCAGGCGGCCAGAGCTAACGCGCGCGCAGTTCTCCAGACACCAAATTTCTGGCACAGGTCATCGACCGTTGCCGAGAGGCTTTCAACAACTATTGATTGTGCTTCACGCATGATTTTCTGCCCCGGCGCCGTCAAGCAGCCAGGTCCTTTCGAATCAAAAGACGCGCGGAGGCGGACACAGAAACGCCAATAGCCGTTCTGCCAGCCGGTCACGTCAGGTTAGGTGAGAAAACGCCAAAATGGCGGAAATCCGGGACTTAGAAGGTCACGGAGTAATGTCGGCCCAAGTTAGATGCGCAATGCATCGAAGCCATGAGAGCCGTTCCGCCAATGGGGCGCACAAACATGATAATGGAATTCATTTACGCCTCCTCTGATAGAATTGCGGAATAGTTTTATTATTACACGACATCGAATGATCGGCAACACTAAATCCTGAATTGCAGAGATCGCCGTCGTAATTGTTGCATAACGGCAACATTGCTGTGGTGTCGATCATCGCCTTCAGTAGTCCGGCGTCTTCGAGGATCGGACCTGAAGAGCCCGAGCAATGCGATCGGCGCAGAAGTGCGAAACACGGACTGCCTTCCCATCGCATGGCGATCTTTCGTGGATCAAGGCTTGAAGCTGTCACGGATGATAAGTTCCGGAATGACCCTCTCGTAGGCAGGCGGCAGGTCCGGGTTGGCAAGCCGACGTTCCACGAGTTCGACGGCGCGCTGCGCCATCACGGCCGGATCCTGGCGGAACGTCGTGAGCCGGTAGCTTAGCCAGGCCGCCTCCGGTACATCGTCGAAGCCGATCACCGCGACGTCTTCCGGTATCCGCAAGCCGAGCGTCTTTCGCACATAGTCCATCAATCCGAAGGCGATCAGGTCGTTGGCGCAATAGACGGCTTCCGGCTGTTCAGCCTGTGCGAAGAGCTGGCGTGCCGCACCAATGCCGCTGTCGTAGTCGGAATCCCTGCCGCGGCCAACCGAAACCGAAGCGCCCAGCTCCTCGGCTGCCACCCGGAAGGCCGTCTCGCGCTCGGCAATGCTGGATGTCGCCGAATGCGACGCGGCAACAGCCAGCCGCCGGTAGCCATTGTCGAAGAAGGCTACCGCTGCCTTGCCGGACGCTTCGGTGTTTCCTGCACTGACATGATCGGCATCCGGCTCGGTGCGGCCGATGACCACCAACGGCTGGCCGTTGCGGTGGGCGATATCCACGAAGCTTTCGGGCGGCGAACCGGAGAGGATGATCGTTGCCTCGGCGCGGTGGCCGATCAGCATCTTCTGCGCTGCAAGCAATTCATCCTCGGTCTGCCCGGTATTGATCAGGATCGGGATGCTGCCCCGCTTTATCAGCGTTTTTGCAAGTGCTGCCGCCAGATGGGCGCGAAAACCGACTTCCGGGCGTGTCGCGACGATTCCGACAAGGCGGCTTTGATTGGCAAGAACGCCGCGCGCCAGATCATTGACGTGGTAGCCGAGTTCCTCGGCAGCCTTCTGCACTCGCTCGCGGGTCGCGGGTGCGACGCTCGCGCCGGGGGTGAACGTCCGTGAAACCGCGGAGCGGGAAACGCCCGCAAGCTGTGCCACCTGCTCGGCGCTGACAAAGCGCATTCGATCCTTGCGCTTGGTCTTTCCCTCGTTGATCGGGCCGTCGTTCATTGGCGTTCCTTTAGCACGTCTGTCTTTAGAAATCGCTCCACGATCAGCATAAAACCAAGGATGGTGACAGAGCCGGAGGAGGGGTGATGAAGCCGGCAAGAACACGCACCAGCGTCGTCGTTCCGCAGCCTGAAGAGCCGAGCAGGGCAGTGAATTCGCAGCGGGCGATGCTGGGATTGATTTCGTCCAGAACTTGCGTTGCGCCATAGCGGCAGGCAACGGAATTAAGCTCCAGAACCGCGTCGTGTGTCATGCTCAATCCCTCCAATTGCACGGCTGTGCGAGCCGAGTCTGGTAGAATGTTTGTTTTACGGTCAGATGACATGGTGGATATTTCTCTGCTGCGCTGCGGCACGAACTTGCCTAAAGGTCCGCATTTAAAGCCATTTTTCGCAGCATTTTGCTCAAATCTGCCCTCTATTGACAGAAAGAAACCTTTCCGCTTAGTATCGTAAACGTTTACGGGACACGCTTTCGGCGAATTGCCGGGACGCGCGCCGCGGGAGGAAATCGTGAAATTGAATGCAGTTCTCTGCGGATGCGGAGCCATGTCCAAGGGCTGGCTGCGCGCCATAAAGGAAACCCCGGCTCTGGCCGAAGCGATCAAGGTTACGGGCCTCGTCGATGTCAATCCGGCTGCGGCCGAAGCGCTCGCCGCTGAATTCGGCTTGAGCGGGGCTGCCATCGGCACAAATCTTTCCGCCGTCATTGCAACGGCGAAGGCGGATATCGTCTTCGACGTCGTCATCCCGACTGCCCGGTTCAACGTCGTCTCCACGGCACTCAAGGCCGGCTGTCATGTGCTCAGCGAAAAGCCGATGGCAACCTCCCTGACGGAAGGGGCTGCGTTGATCGATCTTGCGGCCGAAACCGGCAAGATCCACGCAATCATCCAGAACCGCCGCTTCATATCCGGTGTCCGCCGCATGCGCCGTTTTGTCGAATTGGGTGCGATCGGCGAACTGACCGGCATCCACTGCGACTTCTTCCTCGCCCCGCATTTCGGCGGCTTTCGCGAAGACATGGATAACGTCCTGCTTCTCGACATGGCGATCCACACTTTCGATGCCGCACGCTATGTCGCTGGCAAAAAGCCGCTCGCTGTCTACTGCATCGAGCGCAATCCCAAGGGATCGTGGTACCGTCACGGCGCCTCTGCGAACGCCACCTTCGAATTCTCCGACGATGTCGTTTTCACCTATCGCGGCTCCTGGTGCGCCGAAGGCGAGCGCACGAGCTGGGAAAGCCAGTGGCGTCTCGTCGGCTCCAGGGGAATGCTGACCTGGGATGGAGACGACACGTTCAGCGCCGCGGTTGCAGGGGAGGAGACGGGTCTGCTGCGCGGCTTTGCGCCCGTCAACGTTCCGGAGCCGGAGCGCGACGAGGAAACACACGGCCATGCCAGCGTGATTGCCGGCTTCGTGGACGCCATCCGGACCGGCAAACGGCCGGAGACTGTCAGCAGCGACAATATCAGAAGCCTTGCCATGGTCTTCGGCGCGATCGAAAGCGCCAGGACCGGCAAGCGCATCGAGATTTCAGCATAAGGAATGAGATTGTGAGCAATTCTGCAAAGTCCATCCGTATCGGCACAATGGTCAGCGCGTCCAAGGGCGGCGCCGACAAGCGCATCGGCCAGATCGCCGATATGGGTTTTGAGAGCTTCGAGCCCTTTTTCTGGCAAACGACCAACGGGCAGGATCTTGCCGAACTCGGCAAGCGTTCCCTCGACGCGATCGGCGGCCGCGACATCACCATCTCGACGCTCGGCATGTTCGGCAATCCGCTGGAAGAAACCGATATCGACTTGCAAACGCTGCAAGGCTGGAAAGACTGCATCGACAATGCCCATCATTTCGGCGCCACCTGCGTTGCCGGCTTTACCGGCCGGGTTCGGGGCAAGCCGCTGACCGACAGCCTGCCGCGCTACAAGCAGATATGGAGCGAGCTTGCCAAGCGCGCCGCCGACAAGGGCATCAAGATCGCCTTCGAAAACTGCGCGATGGACGGCAATTGGACGACCGGCGACTGGAACATCGCCCACAATCCGGATGCCTGGGAGCTGATCTTCAACGAGACGCCGGACGACAACATCGGCCTTGAGTGGGAACCTTGCCATCAGATGGTGTACCTGATCGAGCCGCTGCCACAGATCCGCAAGTGGGCAAAGAAAATCTTCCATGTCCACGGCAAGGATGCGACGATCCGCTGGGATGTCATCAAGGAGCATGGCATCTTCGGCAAGGAAAAGTTCGTCTTCATGCGCACGCCGGGCTTCGGCGACAGCAACTGGACGGACATCATTTCCGAGCTGCGTCTGGCCGGCTGGTCGGGCTCGATCGATATCGAAGGCTGGCATGATCCGGTCTACCGCGATGCGCTGGAGATGACCGGCCAGGTCCATGCACTGAATCATCTGAAGCATGCCCGGGGCGGCGATTTCGTCGTCGATCCGGTTTGACGATACCGCGTCCGGCAAGGAGGATTTTGCCGGACTGTCGGGGATAACCACAAAGGAGGAGAACCATGGCTATCCGTAAATTTGCAGTTCTGGGCGCTCTGGCACTTGCCGGCGTCTCGCTCTTTGGCCTTTCCGCCAAGGCGGAAGACGTTACCATCAGCGTCTGGTCGCTCGACCGCGACATCCAGCCGGCGCCGAATCTCGTCAAAGATTTCAACAAGCTCAACAACGGTATTAAAGTCGAATATCGCCAGATTCAGTTCGATGACGTCGTCAGTGAGGCAATGCGCGCTTATTCCACAGGACAGGCGCCCGATATCATCGCCGTCGACAATCCTGAGCACGCACTCTTCTCGTCGCGCGGCGCATTCCTCGATCTCACAGACATGATCTCGAAGTCGACGGTCGTAAAGCCGGAGAACTATTTTCCCGGACCGCTGAAGTCCGTGATGTGGGACGGTAAGTACTACGGCGTGCCGAAGGCGACCAACACGATCGCGCTTTACTACAACAAGGACATGTTCAAGGCGAAAGGCCTCGATCCGAACAAGCCGCCGAAGACATGGGACGAACTCGTTGAGGACGCGCGCAAGCTGACTGACCCGGCCAAGAACGTCTATGGCCTGGCCTTCTCCGCCAAGGCGAACGAGGAAGGTACCTTCCAGTTTCTTCCTTGGGCCCAGATGGGTGGCGGCGGCTACGAGAACATCAATGCAGACGGCGCGGTCAAGGCGCTTGAGACCTGGAAGACCATCATGGACGAGAAGCTTGCCTCGCCCGATAGTCTGACACGTGGTCAGTGGGATTCGACCGGCACCTTCAACTCCGGCAATGCCGCAATGGCGATCTCCGGTCCGTGGGAACTCGACCGCATGATGAAGGAAGCCAAGTTCGACTGGGGTGTGACCCTGCTTCCGGTTCCGAAGGAAGGCGCTGAGCGCTCGTCGGCCATGGGCGACTTCAACTGGGCGATTTTTGCCAGCAGCAAGCACCCGGACGAAGCCTTCAAAGTGCTCGAATTCTTCGCCTCGCAGGACGACAAGATGTTCAAGAACTACGGTCAGCTTCCGGCCCGTTCCGACATCACCATCCCGGCGACCGGCGAAGCACTGAAGGATGACGCCCTCAAGGTCTTCATCGAGCAGTTGAAATACGCCAAGCCCCGCGGCCCGCATCCGCAATGGCCAAAGATCTCCAAGGCGATCCAAGATGCAATCCAGGCTGCACTGACCGGCCAGATGAGCCCGAAGGATGCGCTTGATCAGGCCGCAGACAAGATCAAGGCAGTCCTCGGCTAGTCTCCCGACCTAACCGGATGGCCTTCGGGCCATCCCATCATTTCCTCCCGGCAGGGGCTGCCTATGAGCGAAAGCATCAGGCAGCCCCGTTCGGAGTATCGGAGGACCGATGAAAAGGATTCTTTCCAGCGTCAGGGACGGCCGCGGTTTCGATATCGCGCTAGTCGCCTTTCCGCTCATCTTTCTGTTCGTGATGGCAGGCTTGCCACTCATCTACAACGTCGTGATGAGTTTCCAAGAGGTCGATATGTTCAGCCTCGGCACCTTCTCGCGTCCTTTCGTCGGCTTCAAGAACTACACCGACCTATTCGCGCTGCCGGAAACCTGGCCGATCCTTCGCAACACGGCAATTTTCGTCATCGGATCCATCGCTGGCCAGTTCCTGATCGGCTTCGGCTTGGCGTTATTTTTCTGGGTGAATTTTCCCGGCGCATCGTGGCTGCGCGGTCTTTTCCTCGTCTCCTGGGTCATGCCCGGCCTCGTTGTCGGCGCCATCTGGAACTGGATTCTCTCCGGTGACTTCGGCGTGTTGAATTTCATCCTGAAAGAAAGCGGCATCATCAGCGGCAACATCTTCTGGCGCTCGGACCCACACTACTCTCTTTATGCCGTCATCATCGCCAATGTCTGGCTCGGCACTGCGTTCAACATGATCCTCCTCTCCGTCGGCCTGTCCAGCATTCCAGGCGATCTTTACGAGGCAGCCGAACTCGACGGCGCCAATGCCTGGCAGCGCTTCTGGACGATCACCTTGCCGATGATGCGCTCGACAATCGGTGCCATCGTCGCGCTCGGCCTGATCTTCACGCTGCAGCAGTTTGACCTTTTCGCGGCGATCACCTCCGGCGGGCCGAACAATTCCTCGAACGTGACGCAATACTGGGCCTGGGACCTGTCCTTCCGCCAATATGACTTCGCCAAAGGGGCCACGATCTCCGTCATCATGATCGTCTTCGTCATGATCGCCTCGGTCGTCTACGTACGCTCGACACGCCATGAGGTGCGCGGATGAGCGAGACGAACCGCAACCGCCTGATGCTCGCGATCGCCATCGTCATGGCGGCGATCTATCTCTTTCCGCTCTACTGGATGTATATCACGACGCTCAAAAGCGGCTCGGAGATGTTCGCCACGCCGCCGAGCTTCTGGCCTTCCTCGCCGCAATGGGGCACATACGGCTATGTCTGGGAAAGCCGGAACATGGGCCGCTATCTCTGGAATTCGCTGGTCATCGCCATCGGCTCCGTCACGCTCATCACCTTTCTCGGCGTCGGCTGCGCCTACGTGCTGGCGCGCTACCGCAATGTTTGGGTGGATATCGGCCTGTTCCTCATCCTGATGCTGCAGGTTCTTCCTGCTTCGCTGATGGTCACGCCGATCTTCGTCGGTTTCTCGCAGTTCGGCATGCTCAACTATCCGCGCCTTGCTGTTATCATCGCCATTGCTGCGAAAAGCATGCCCTTCTTCGTCGTCCTCGTCCGTGCCACTTTCATGGCGGTGCCGCAGGAACTCGAGGAGGCCGCCCTCGTCGACGGCAATTCCCGCGTCGGCGCCTTCTTCAACATTGTCCTGCCGCTTGCCCGGAACGGCATCCTCGTCAGTGCGATCCTAATCTTCATGCAGGCCTTCGGCGAATTCGTCTATGCGAAGTCGATGATCCAGGCCGCCGAGCTTCAGCCGGCGAGCGTCGGTCTCAATTCCTTCATGGGACCGAACACCAACGAATGGAACAATATCATGGCCTACGCCACGATGTATGTGACGCCGATCCTCGCCATTTTCGTTCTCTTGCAGCGCCGCATCGTATCCGGCCTCACCTCGGGAGCCCTCAAATGACCACTCAGATCGAGCTTGCCGGCGTCAACAAGCACTATGGCGCCTTCCACGCTCTCAAGAACATCAACCTGTCGATCGCCAAGGGAACGTTCGTGGCCCTCGTCGGTCCCTCCGGCTGCGGCAAGTCCACGCTTCTGCGGTCTCTGGCGGGACTTGAAAGCATCTCCGAAGGCGACCTTAAGATTGCTGGCGAGCTGATGAACAACGTGCCGCCGCGCAAGCGCGATGTGGCCATGGTCTTCCAGTCCTACGCGCTTTATCCGCATATGACCGTCGAGCAGAACCTGACTTACAGTCTCCGGATCCGTGGCGTCGCGAAAGCCGAGGCGAAGAAAGCCGCCGAGGAAGTCGCCACCACCACCGGCCTGTCGCATCTCCTGAAGCGCTATCCGCGCGAGCTTTCCGGTGGCCAGCGTCAGCGCGTCGCCATGAGCCGCGCCATCATCCGTCATCCGAAGGCATTCCTCTTCGACGAACCGCTGTCCAATCTGGATGCGGCGCTGCGCGTTCATATGCGCAAGGAAATCAGAGCCTTGCACGATCGGCTTCATGCAACATCGGTCTACGTCACGCATGATCAGATCGAGGCTATGACCATGGCCGATCACGTCGTCGTCATGCGCGAGGGCATCATCGAGCAGCAGGGCAGGCCGCTTGATCTTTACGACACGCCCGCCAACAAGTTCGTTGCCGGCTTCATCGGCTCACCCGCGATGAACTTCATCCCGGCGATCGTCGGCGAAGATGGTGCAAGCCTGACGCTCGACCTCGGTCCGCTCAAGCAGAAGCTGGCGCTTGCCGGCAAACTGCAGCCCGGCCGCAAGGTGACGGCCGGCATCCGCCCCGAACATATCGGCATCACCGGCCAAGGGCAGGGCACCTTCGATGTCCCGGTCGCCGTCGTCGAATCCACCGGTTCCTCGACCTTCATCACCGCGGCAACCGAGCCGGAACTCACCATCGTCGAAACCGGGCGTGGCAGCGCGCAGGCGGGGGACACCGTCGGCGTGGTCGTCGATCCGGCTCAGCTACACCTTTTCGACGAGGCAAGCGGCGTCAGGATCTGACGCCGCCTTCAAAAGCTAGCGGCCGCCTTCCATTTTGCGGTGGCGCTGGTTGATGCCGTGCGCACCATAGGGATATTGCCCGGGTGTCGGGGCGCTGACCTCGTCGAGCCTGGCAGTCTCCTCAATCGAAAGCACGAGACTGGCGGCGCTAAGATTGTCGGCGAGCTGCTCGGGGTTTCGCGCGCCCAGAATGACGGAGGTCACGGCCGGGCGCGCCGCCGTCCAGGCAAGGGCAACTTGCGCCATGCTGACGCCGCGGGCTCTCGCGATGTCCTCGACCGCGCCGATGATGGCCCAGGTACGCTCCTGCGCATTGCGGGCTTCGAAAGCCTCGCCGCCGCGCGTTGGATTTTCGCCAAGGCGGGTTGCGCCGGTCGGAATCTGATCGCGCCTGTACTTGCCCGTCAGCCAGCCGCCGCCGAGCGGTGACCAGGGCAACAATCCCATGCTGGCATCCTGGCAGGCGGCGACGATTTCAAGCTCGATATCGCGCATCAGCAAATTGTATTGCGGCTGAAGCGTCACCGGTCGTGTGTAGCCGCGCGCCTTGGCAATCTCGGAAGCCTTGGCAATGTGCCAACCAACATAGTTGGAGAAGCCGTAATAGCTGATCTTGCCGGCTGAAACGGCGTCATCGAGGAAACGCAGCGTCTCCTCGATCGGCGTCAGCGCGTCCCAGGCATGCATCTGGTAGAGATCGATATGCTCGACGCCGAGACGGTGGAGGGAGTCGTCGAGCGCTTGGTGGAGGTGTTTGCGCGAAAGGCCGATATCGTTCGGACCCGAACCCATCGGAAAGCGACCTTTAGTCGCGATCACAGCTTGCTTTGCCTCGATTGGCCGCGCCTTCAGCCAACGCCCGATGATCTCTTCGGACTTGCCGGCGCTATAGACATCGGCAGTATCGATGAAATTGCCGCCCCAGGCGAAATAGTCGTCGAGCAACCTGTGAGAGGCGGCTTCGTCAGCCTCTGCGCCGAAGGTCATCGTGCCGAGACAATAGGCGGTCACGATCGTGCCGCTCGGACCGAGTTTGCGATAATCCATGCTTACCTCCAATGAACATCAAGGCCGCGACACTAAGAGCGGCCACTATCTCAGCATCATCGGCACTGACGGCGGTGCCGCAGCCATTGCTTCCTTTTCTTCCGCAGCCTTCGAAGTGCAAGGCCTGAGAAGGCACTCATGAATCGGGTGAGTGAAGAATAGGATTGGTCACTTGAGGAAGAAGCTGTGCCGATAACACAGCGAGAGAATGCGTCAGGCGCTTCCATCTTTCAAACGGAAGATTTAGATAAGATTGATCGATTTCTTTGCACAATGAGGATCCAGTGGAACTACGCCAGCTCCAATATTTTGTCGCTGCAGCAAAGGCCGAGCATTTTACGAAAGCCGCGCAACGCTTAAACATCGTTCAGTCCGCTCTATCGAGTTCGGTCCGGGCATTGGAAGAAGAGCTGAAGGCGCAGCTCTTCGTCCGCACCACTCGAAAGGTGCGGCTGACAGCCGCCGGCAGGGCGCTGCTCGAGAAGGCGGAGATCGTCCTTCAGGCAGCGAAGGATGCACGGGAAGCGGTAAGTGCCGTTACCCAGGCGAAATCTGGCAAGCTGAACCTGGGAACCGTTCAGGGCCTTCCGGCATTTCTCGATCTGCCGCTTCTGCTTGCCCGTTTTCATGAGCGTCATCCGCATATCGACGTGCGCCTGATACAGGGCGGGGCGGCCCATCTGCTGGAGAAGGTCAGGAACGGCAAACTCGACCTCGCATTCCTGCCGATGTTCGATCCCCCGAGCGACATTGCAACCGTCACGATCGCCTGCGAAGAACTGGTCGTTGTCTGCAACAAGACGCATTCGCTTGCATCAAGCGAGTTTGTTTCTCTTGGCGAAATTGCATCCCATGCCTTTGTCGAATTCGAGCAGGATTTGGGTACGCGCAAGATCATAGATGATCTATTTCTGAGAGCGAATATTGATCGCAAGATCGCATTCGAGGTGAGCGACCTCGGCACATTGATGGAACTCGTCGGACACGGGCTGGGCATCGCACTCGTGCCGGAATCGGTAGCCTGCAGCCGGGCTCAGATACTGAGTGTTTGCCGTCTGAAAGACGCCGATGCATGCTGGGAAGTCGTATTGGCTTCATCGGCAGCATCGGGCGATGCACTGCCGAGACGCTTCGAGGAGATTATCGGAAAGGGATAGCGCCAGCATCGAAGTTCGACCCGCACCTGAGGGGCCATGAGTTGTAGGTGCTATCGAGGCAGCGCCGGCGTATGATCGGTCTATCGTCGGCATCGAGTGGTGTGCGAGAGGGATGGCAAATGAGACGGAAATTCGGTTACACATTCGGGACGATTTTGATCCTGCTCGGATTGATCTGGATCGGCCAGGGGAGCGGATTTTTCCCGTACCCGTCCTCGAGTTTTATGATCAATCAAAGCATCTGGATTCTGTGGGGACTCATCGTCCTGGGGATCGGTGGCGTGGCCGTGTTTGTCACCCGCAGGCTCGGCGGGGAGTGACAACCATGCAGCGCACCCCAACCACGGTAGATGGCATCCACATAGGACCGAGCATGCGGACTTAGGCGGTCATTGCTCGCCAACAGATCAGCGGGCCATCTTCCATGTCGACACGTTCGCCGATGCGGATGAACCCGTTGCGCTCCAGAACGCGTTGGGACGCGATGTTCTCGACGCCTGTCTCCGCGGATATCTGGACGACGCGCGGGTCAGCACGCCCCCATGAAAGTAGTTCGCCAATAGCCCTGCTCGTGTATCCACGGCCTTGTCGCGCTGGCGCCACCCCGTAGCCGATATGGATATCCCCGCCCTGGGGAACTCTGACTATGGAGCAAAGACCAACGACCTCATCCTCGCCTACGATCAGCCAGGCCGACGGCGCGAACCAGGGGCGAATCTCGTCGGCAAGCTTACTCAGCATTTCCAGCACGTCTGGAGGTGCGATCGTGCCGTCGCGAACGACGCGAAGATTGCGAGGCGCGGTGCCTTTCAGCAGCGCTTCAAAGTCACAAGTAGTTGCTTCGACGATCATTCTTTCTCGACATCTCGTGTGGCCCGGGGGGTGCGCTGAGGCGGAACGGGGAGCTGGCGTTTCGCCTGTAGCAAGCCTAAGGACCATCACTTCCAGCGCCGTGGCGGGTGAGTGCTAAAATTGCCGCTACGGCAAACACAGGCATACTCCCTGGGGATGAAAACGCACCTATCACCCCTCCGCCAGAATCACAAGCTGCTGCGGCTACAGCCGATTGAGGTGTACGGCCGTTGTCCACAAGGGCCGCGCCAGGCTCTCAATGCTAGACTGCTTCCGTTTGCATGACCTCGCCGAGCGTCTTCGGTAACGCATTGTTATTGTGATCTGGCCGCACGACGGCGGTCATGCTCTTGTTCGCCTGCGCGTCAACGCGTTCTGCAGCGTCTCGAAGCAATGTTGCGAGAACGTCAAGCGATACCCTGTCGGCGCGCATAAGCTGACGGATCAGCGGATCGCTCAATATCTCTGACATGGTCATATCGCGCATAGTTGCCTCCTGATGAGGAAAACAATCTAACCGCGATTGATTACAATCTAATGTAAAAGCGACGGCGAAAAGATGGCCGCAGGACGGGCCTAAACCATAGGCCGCATCAAAAGCCTCGAATCGGCCTGCGCATTCGATGTTTTTCCAGTTCGAGGAGATGAAATGCACGGCTGTGCAAAAAATCCCGCACATAGACCCTTTTGTCATCCCGATGTCACGCGTCAGCGTTAGCTAGCTCCATCAGCCACGAGGGGCACAGCCTCGAAAAACCGAATGGAGACGGTCATGAACAGACGCGAGTTTCTTATCACATCGTCAGCCGCAACAGCTCTTCTGGCCGTGCCGCGTTTCGCTTCGGCGGCAGCACAGACGATCGAACTCTACAGCCCCTCCGACGCCAATATCGTCGACTTCTGGAACAATATCGTGCGTCCGGCTTTCGAAAAGGCCCACCCTGAGATTGCTCTGAAGGTAACCGACGCCGGCGACAACACCGGCCTGCGCGCCATTGCCGATCGCGCGCTGGCGGCCCTCCAGACCAAGACCGATCCGCAGGCAGACATTTTCGAAACCTTCGACCCGCGCCTGCCGAAAGGCGGGATCGACGCCGGCCTCTGGGTCAAATTCTCGGCGGAGAACATCGAAGGCTTCGACCGCGTCAATCCGCTGAGTTTCGATAACGAGTATTCGCTTCCCTATCGCGGCTCGCAGGTTCTTCTTGCTTACGACAACACAAAGCTCGATCCCAAGGATGCGCCGAAGACGTGGGAGCAGCTGACGGTATGGATCAAGGCCAATCCCGGCCAGTTCATCTACAATCGTCCCGACAAAGGCGGTTCGGGCAGCAACTTCGTTCGCCGTGCGATCCATGAGGCCAACGGTCGCGATCCGAAGAAGTTCACCATCGACAACTTCTCGGCCGATTATGCCAGCCAGACGCTGACGCCTGCCTGGGCGATCCTCAATGATCTTGCCCCGTCGCTTTACGAAAAGGGCGCCTATACGGCCGGCAACACCCAATCGATCCAACTTCTTGCCCAAGGCGTCGTCACCATGGTTCCGGTCTGGTCGGACCAGGTTTTGCAGGCGATTTCCCAAGGCGTTCTGCCGGAAACGACCAGCCTCATTCAGCTTGGCGATCTCGCGCTTTGCGGCAATTTCTCGCGCATGACGGTGCTGTCGAACGGCGCGCATAAGGACGTCGCCTTGAAGCTTGCAGCATTCCTGCTGACCAAGGAGATGCAGGAAGCGATCATTACCGAGATCGGCGGCTTCCCCGGCATCTCCTGGGATCACATCTCGGATGATCTCCGCCAGAAATATGCCGACGTCGTCCCGGCATCGATCCCGACCTTTCCGAGCGGCGATTGGGAGCCAGCGATCAACGACGGCTGGTACCGCAATGTCGCACCAGGCATCAGCCGCACCTGATGCGCAGGGATCTTGTGCTACAATCGCTGACGCGCTGGCGCGCGCCAGTCAGCATGAATGCTTCGACGGGGCTTCTTCTGGTCGCCCTGCCGGTTCTTCTGCTCAGCTGGCTGATCGTCTATCCGATCATCGCCGCAGTCATCGGCACGATCTTCGTACGCCAACCGGATGGTGCTACGGCATTTTCGCTCGCCTCCTACCGCTTTTTCTTCAGCGATGCCTATAGCCTGACCAATCTCTGGCTCACGCTCTGGACGACGGTGGTTTGCGGCTTGCTGCTTCTCGTCACAGGCTTGCCGATCGCCCTCTATCTGCGCTTTTCGCAAGGACGCTTACCAGCCTATGTCCAAGGTCTCGCGATCTTTCCGATGTTCGTCCCGTCGATCATCCTTTCTTACGCGCTCATCCGCACCATAGGTCCGAACGGCACTGTTGACATTCTGCTCAACGCTGTCGGGCTTCCGAAGCTGCCTTCTCCCTATCTCACGCCCTGGGGGCCGGTGATCGGTCTGGTCTGGGACAATCTTCCCCTGACGGTACTGATGCTGACGGCCGGGTTGGGCAACATTGCAAAAAGCTCGATTGAAGCCGCTCGAGATGTCGGCGCCTCGCCGCTGCGGGTCTTCGTTTCGATCATCATGCCGCGCATGGGCAATTCGTTGCTCGTGACGGCCTCGTTCGCGGTGCTTGGCATCTTTTCGTCCTTCACGCTGCCCTATGTGCTTGGCCCTGCTTCGCCGGAGATGATGGGTCCCTTCATGCAGCGTACCTTCTCCGACCTCAACGATCCGCTGAATGCGCTGACACAAGCCGTCATCACCTTCGGTTTCTGCCTGTTCTTCGGGATCTTCTATGTTCGCTCGATCGCAAAAAACCGGGAGGCCGGCCGATGAGCCTTGGTGCGGCAAGGATCGATTGGACAGGCATCTTGTTTGCGGCGCTGTTGACGCTGTTCATCGCGCTTCCGCTGATCGTCGTCGGCACCTGGGCCTTCACGGAAGTCTGGCGTTATCCCTCCGTTATCCCGCAGCAGTTCGGGCTGCGCTTCTGGTCGCAGACGCTGTCGCGCAGCGACGTCTGGGAATCGCTTTTTCTTAGCCTGCGGCTGACGGCGACGGTGACGCTGCTGTCGGCCGTGATCTGCCTTCCCGCGGCTTACGCCTTTGCGCGCCTGACCTTTCCCGGCAAAAACATCCTTTTTCTATCCTTTCTCGCGTCGCACGCCTTCCCGAAGTTCGGACTGCTTGTCGCGATCGCCGGAATTTTTCTGCAGCTCGGCCTGATCAGCACCTTCTGGGGCGTCGTCCTGATCCAGCTCGTCGGCACGCTGATGCTGATGATCTGGATCCCCGTCGCGGCATTTCAGAATGTCGACCGGCGCATGGAGGAAGCGGCGCAGGATGCAGGGGCAACCCCGCTGCGGGTATTCTGGTCGATCACCCTTCCGCAGGCCGCACCGACAATCGTGGCCGCGCTTTTGCTCACCTTCGTCGGTACCTTCTACGAAACGGAGGGCGCGTGGCTGATCGGCGCGCCGGAGATCCGCACGATGCCAGTGCTGATGATCACTTTCATTAACAACCAGATCGTCGTGCAGTATGGCGCGGTCCTTTCGGTCATGTTGTGGGTGCCATCCTTCATCGCGCTGATGTTTGCCCGCCGCGTCGTCGGAACAGGCGCCTTTGCCCGCGGTTTCGGCGCGTGACGCGCAGATCGGGTACGACCCGAAGAAAGGCTTGAGATGGCACGCTTGACGATCAAAGGGGTTTCGAAGACCTTCGGCGCTTCATTCGCGGTGCGCGATTTCTCGCTCGACGTCGATGATGGCGAGCTCGTCTGCCTGCTTGGACCATCCGGTTCCGGCAAGTCGACGCTCCTTCGCATGATCGGCGGCTTCGAGCGACCAAGCGCGGGTTCTATTCTTGTCGACGCCAAGGATATCACGGCGCTTCCGCCGGAAAAACGTCCTACCGGCATGGTGTTTCAAAGCCATGCCCTCTGGACGCATATGGACGTCTTCAACAACATCGCCTTCGGGTTGAAGATTCGCAGGATGCCGAAATCCGAGATCAAGGAGCGCGTCGAAAACGCGCTCGCGCTTGTCGGCCTTTCGAACTATGGAAACCGGATGACGACGCAGCTTTCGGGCGGGCAGCAACAGCGTGTGGCGCTGGCGCGCTCCCTCGTGCTCGAGCCGAAGATCCTGCTGCTCGACGAGCCCTTTGCCAGTCTCGACCAGCATTTGCGCGAGCGTCTGCGGGAGGAGGTTCGCGACATCCAGCAGCGCCTCGGTATCACGACGCTGTTTGTCACTCATGGGCAGGACGAGGCGCTCGCCCTTGCCGACCGGATCGTCGTCATGCGCGACGGCGGCACGGACCAGATCGCGCCACCGGACGTAATCTACCGCGAACCGAAAACCGAATTCGTGGCAGGTTTCATCGGCTCCATGAATTTTGTTCGCGCAAACATCCGCAACGGGATCAGCGAGCATCCAGACTTCCCGCTTGCCGTCCCTGTCGAGGACGGCGACGCCGTGCTTGCCTTCCGTCCGGAAGCGCTCGTGCTCAGTCCCTCCAAAACGCCAAACACTGCCATTGTCCATCGCAGCATCGATTTCGGCACGCACAGGATCGTAGACATCGACCTTGCGGACGGAGCGCGGTTGAAGGCAATGACGCCGCCGGATGTCGATTGGACAAGGGGTTCCCTTGTCGAACCGACAGCCACCGCCTATTTCGCCTTTCGCGACAACAAGCTCATCCATCAATCGGCAGCTTCCGGCGAGCTGCAAACCAATCGGGTGTTCGGCCATGTCTGACCGCAGGGGAATCGCCATCGAGAGGGAAGGGCACCGGACCTGGCTGAAATGGCACCGTGGCCATCGCTTTGCCGGTGATATCTCATTCACGCGCCGGCGGATCGCAGAAGGCATGCTGCTCGGCGCCAGCGTCGAGATCGATCTGGTTCGTTTTCGCGGTGAAGGTTTCGCGGTTCTTCACGATGAAACGCTCGATCGCGCAACGACGGGCACGGGCCGTGTCCTCGATGCATCGGAGGAGTATCTGCGCGGCTTGCAGCTGCGCGATCAGGCCGGTCTGCTGACGGATCACCCGGTGATGCTGATCGGCGACCTCGGACAGCTTCTTCTCGCGGGCGGATGCCACGAGAACGCCGTTCTGCAGCTGGATCTCAAGGAGGAGTCGGCTAGCATCCGCGATGTGGATATCACCGCCTTTACCTCGGCGATGTTGTCGGTGGCACGGTCGGTCATCTTGTCGGGCGGTGACGCTAGAGCCGTCGAACGGCTTTCCCGTGCGGTTCCCGACATGCTTGTTGGCTATGATCCCTGTTACGACGGAGCCATTGAGCGCTTGATGGAAAGCCGCGATTTCGGGGGTTTCGTGGAAACGGCGCTGGCGGCATCGCCGCGCGCGAAAATGATCTATCTGGACCACGAGCTGGTGCTCTTCGCCGACGCTGCAGGTTATGATCTCATTGGCGCCTTCCACCGTATCGGCCGCCGCGTCGATACCTATACCATCACGGCAGCCGTCCCCGAGGTTTTGCCAAAGATTCTACGGCTCCTTGCGCTGAAAGCGGATCAGATCACCACCGACGATCCGGTCGGGCTGGAAGCGCTTCTGCTCAAGCACCTGTAAGTCGAGATCAGTTGAAGCCCTGGACAAGCCACGGATGGATCGCCCTGTTTGCGGCGAGGATGTCGCCGTTTGCCGTAACCGGCCTGCCGGAAAAGGCCGAAACCTGTCCGCCTGCCTCTTCGACCAGAAGGGCCGACGCGCCATAATCATGCAGCGACAGGCCGTCTTCGAAGAAGCCGTCCAGCCGTCCGCAAGCCACATAGGCAATCGAAAGTGCTGCCGAGCCGAGCCGGCGTACACCTGCCGTATTGGCCATCAGCCGTTTGAGCGCGTTGAAATAAATATCCTCGGTGACGGCTTTCACTTGTCCCGGAACGGGCAGTCCGGCCCCGATGAGGACATTTTCGATTTCCGCGTTCTCGATGCAGCGGATCGATTCGCCGTTCAGATAAGCGCCACCCCCGGCCTCGGCACTGAACAATTCATCCTGCATCGCATCATAGACGATACCAGCCACGATGCGGCCGCCCTCGGCGATCGAGATCGTCATGCCGAAATGCGGAATTCCCCAGGCGAAGTTTGTCGTGCCGTCTATTGGGTCGATGTAGATGGTCGGTATGCCTGCGTCGGCATCACGATTGCCGACGGCTTCCTCCCCCCTGATCGCGTACGTAGGAAAGGCTTTCGTCACTTCATCGACGATGATCCGTTCGACGGCCACATCGATTTCCGTCTGATAGTCATGTGGTGCCTTCGATACGATCTCGCTCACCAGTCGCCGCCTCAGCGACTTGCGGGCGGTTTCTCCCGCTTTCAGCGCCGTTTTCGCGAGGAGCTCAAGGCGTGGCGAGGCCGCCGGTGACAAGCGGGTGGAAACTGAGGAGGATGTCATGAAGAGAATTCTTATGAATCGGATGGCGGATTTCGTTTGCCTCGAAGCTTTCGCAGAGGCGCATGAAGCTTTTGTGACGCGGAGAGGGCGCACATCCAGACGGGATGGTGTTCGTGCGAATAAAGGTAGCCGAGACGACGTGCTCGTCCCGGCTACCAAAAGCTCTGTCAAAAGCGCCGAATCAGACGCCGATCTTGCCGCCGCCGATCTTGGTGATGGCAAGTACGGACGGGCGCACCGGCATGTCGTCCTTGAAATCCGGCCAACGGGTGGAAAGATCCTCGTAATAAGACGGACGCCCGTGGCCAGCCCAGTCATCACCGCCATCGCCGGGATGCTGCACAGCGACGAAAGCCGTTTCGTCATCCGGGGCGAAGAGCGGGCCACAGAGCTCGGCGCCGACCGGGACGCGGAAGAAGAGGCGCGAGGTGGCGCGGGCGTCACCCTCAGTGTCGACTGCCCACAGGCCGTCAGTGCGGCCGGTGGCCTTGTTGCTGTTGCCGTCCGTTGAGACCCAAAGACGGCCGGCCGAATCGACTGCACAGTTATCCGGCATGCCGAACCAGCCGTTCTTCGAGGTTTCGGTCGAGAAAGTCGCGCCGACTTCGGCAACCGTAGGATCGCCGCACTTCAAGAGCACTTCCCATTTGCCTGAAGTCGCAGCGAAATCGCCACCTTCCTCCGTGATCTCGATGATGTGGCCGAAGGCATTTTCGGCGCGCGGGTTGGCGGCATCCACCTGATCGGCCTTGCGCTTGCTGTTGTTGGTCAGCATGACATAGACCTTGCCATTAACGGCATTCGGCTCGATGTCTTCCGGCCGATCCATTTTCGTTGCACCGAGCATGTCGGCGGCGCGGCGCGTTTCGATGAGGACGTCAGCCTGGCTGGCAAAGCCGTTTTCGGCCGTCAGCGGCCCCTGGCCGAAAACGAGCGGCAGCCACTGGAAGGTTCCGTCTTCTGCGAATTTCGCCACATAAAGCGTGCCCTCATCGAGGAGATCAAGATTGGCAGCACGATCGGTCGCATTGAGCGTTCCCGAAGTCACGAACTTGTAGACGTAGTCGAAGCGTTCGTCGTCGCCGAGATAGAAAACCACGCGGCCATCCTTGCTGACGATCGATGCGGCACCCTCATGCTTGGTGCGGCCAAGAGCAGTGCGCTTCTTCGGAGTTGCAGTCGGATCCATGACGTCGACTTCGACGATCCATCCGAAGCGGTTCGGCTCGTTCGGTTCCTTGGAGAGGTCGAAGCGGTCGTAATAATTGCCCCACTCGTAGCTCCCCTCCGGCACGCCATAGCGCTTGTAATTGGCAGCTTCCTTATGGCCTTCCGGCAGATCGCCGGAGAAATAGCCGTGGAAATTCTCTTCCGCCATGATGTAAGTGCCCCAAGGGGTCACGCCGCCGGCACAGTTGTTGAGCGTGCCGATGACACGTGTGCCCGTCGTATCCGCCGAAGTCTTGACGCGATCATGACCGGCGACCGGGCCGGTAAGCTGCATTTCCGTGGTGGATGTGATGCGGCGGTTGTGGATGCCTTCCGGAACGACCTGCCACTTTCCGTCGACCTTGCGGATCTCGACGATCGTACCGCCATGCGCGGCCATTTCGACGTCGACCTGTTCCTTGCTGAGCTTGTCCTGGGAGATCTTCCCATCGACGATCTTGACGATGCCGGGGAACATCAGGTGCGGGTTGGTATATTCGTGGTTTACGACAAGCAGCCCATGTGTCGAAGAGCCTTCGAGCGGGATGAAACCGACATAGTCGTTATTGTAGCCGAATTGGCGGCGCTGGGCTTCTGCGGTCTGCTTGGCCGGATCGAAGGCCGGCGAGTCTGGGAACAGCGCGTCGCCCCAACGCAGGAGAACGTCGGCGTTGTAACCTTCGGCGACGTGATGGTTGGCATCGACGCCTGCCTCGACTTCCGGGAAGGAGAAGGCCGAAGCGCCGTTCGCACGCGCCTTTTCCGCCGTCATCAAGGCGACCGGGCTGACGGTCGCGGTAATGGCGGCAACAGCAAGCGAACCCTGGAGGAAATTACGGCGCGAAAAACGTTTGCTGATGATCTCGCCCATCGTCGGATTGGCACTTGAATTGTGGCCTTCGCCATCCGCGTCTTCAAGTTGCGTCGTGGGGAATATCTTTTGAGAAAGATGTTCGTTCATGGGATGCCTCCAAAGTTGAGAATTGGCCCCTAGTTTTGGAGCCATTCTAAACTTAGGGCTGCCACATTACGGAAATGCGACAAACTGCCTTTTCGGCACCTTCGGGTCGGGTATTCTTATCGAGGCGGCGAGTGGAGCACTCTGGGCGCTAATGCCGCGTCATCTTATGCCAGTTTTGGATATCCTTCGCCGTGATCCAGATTCGGCCATCGAAGGCGATCTCGCCATGATCGAATTTCCGGCTCGCGATGTGTTCAAGCACGCTGAGATCCTGCGGCAGCCACCGCGCGTCAGGCGCGGCCTGAACATTTGCAAGCGCGTCTTTCGTGACACATACGGCTTGATGCGTGTCGTCGGCCTTCATGACGATAATCGCATCATTGCCGATCAGGTTGAACGTATCTGGTAGAGCGATCAGTTGCATTGCAACCTCCTTGGAGAAGATGTCCAGTCCAAGAGCGGCAGGCACGAATCTATGAGACTCAGCACGCCGCATGCTGCTTTGTTATCGCCGAAAAGCGGCCAGCCATCGATAGGCCGATAAGGTTAATGAAAAGTTACCGGCCGCAACCTTACACCGACATCGAGATAGTGGGCGAGAACTTCATCCGCAAGGCGAGCTGCATGTGTGCAATCGATCTCGTTACTGCACAGCGGGGCTTCACCTGCGTCCGACATAAAGCGGTCCTTAATTTAGACCGAAAGAAATTTTTTAAGGGGGTCACGTCGGCCACATGGGATGCTAACAATGGCCTCAAGCTGAAGAACGCAATATTGAATATCCGTACGAAGACGGCTTCCGCTTCGTCGATGATGTAACCGCGGAGCGCTGCATGGCGAATGAAAAATCCAGCCCACCACAGGCTTTCCTTGTGGCGGCGCTTTTTTCCCTCAAGCGCGCTTTCCTCGGTGTCGGAGCGACAAGCTGCATCGTCAACATACTGGCGCTCACCGGCTCTTTCTTCATGCTGCAAGTCTATGATCGGGTGATCCCGGGCCGAAGCCTGCCGACGCTTGCTGGGCTTGCGATCATTGCGGCGACCCTCTTCATCTTCCAGGGACTGCTCGATTTTATCCGGTCGATGCTTTTGATGCGCGCCGGAGCCGCCGTCGACGAACGTCTGGGAGGCGATATCTTCAGCTCCCTCATCCTGTTGCCCTCGCGGATGCGAATGCCGGGCGACGGTCTGCAGTCGATCCGCGATCTCGACACCGTGCGAGGCTTCCTCTCAGGTCCCGGGCCTACGGCATTGTTCGACATGCCATGGATGCTTTTCTACATCGGCCTGTGCTTTCTCTTTCACTTCTGGATCGGCGTCACGGCACTTGGGGGGGCCGTTCTTTTGATAGGCCTCGCGGCGCTTGCCGAATACAAATCCCGCGGGCCCGCAAAGGTTGCCGCGGAGCTGGCGGCGCGGCGGCTGAACCTTGCCGAAGCGACACGGCGGAACTCCGAGGCCGTGCTGGCTATGGGATTCGGCTCGCTGCTGGCCGCCAAATGGACGGAGGTCAACAACCGGTATCTTGCGAATCATATCTCGGCGACAACGCTCACCACCAGTCTGACAGCGATCTCGAAAGTCCTTCGGATGATGCTGCAATCCGGCGTTCTGGCGGTTGGCGCTGTCCTCGTCGTCAGGCAAGAGGCGACGCCCGGCATCATGATTGCAAGCTCCATCCTCGTCAGCAGGGCACTCGCGCCAGTTGAGCTTGCAATCGGACAATGGAAAGGCTTTGTCGCCGCCCGGCAAAGCTGGAGCAGGCTGACGAAGCATCTGGATCTGCTGCCAGCCGACAAACGGCATGTCGACCTGCCGGCACCCACCGCAAGTCTTGCCGTGGAAGCGCTTCACCTTGCAGTCCCCGGTACCCGCACGATGGTCCTGCGGGGAATCTCGTTCAAGGCGGAGGCCGGGGATGCCGTCGGCATCATCGGACCGAGCGCATCGGGGAAGTCGTCGCTTGCCCGCGGACTTGTCGGCCTCTGGAAACCTATGGGCGGCGCGGTACGTCTCGATAAGGCATCGCTTGATCAGTGGGACCCGTCATCGCTCGGCCGGTCGATCGGCTATCTACCGCAGGAGGTGTCGCTTTTCGACGGCTCCATCGCCGAGAATGTCGCCCGTTTTGACAGAAATGCCCCATCCGAGAAGATCATCGCCGCGGCAAGGGCTGCGGGCGTCTACGAGATGATCGTGCAGTTCCCCGACGGCTTCGATACACAGATCGGCGAAAACGGTTCGATGCTCTCTGCCGGACAGCGCCAGCGCATCGGCCTGGCGCGCGCGCTTTACGGCGATCCTTTCCTCGTGGTTCTCGATGAGCCGAATTCGAACCTCGACAGCGACGGCGAGGCAGCGCTTGCCCAGGCGATCGCCGACATCCGGGCGCGCAAGGGCATTGCCATTGTCATTGCTCACCGGCCAAGTGCTTTGGCCGCCGCCAATCTCGTTCTCGTGCTCGCAAACGGCCAGCTTCAGGCCTTCGGGCCGAAAGACGACGTTCTGAAAAAGGCAACAGTTTCGACGGCTCCGCGCAGCAACACGCTGACCGTCATCGCGGGAGGTGACAGTTGACCGGCAAGCCAGCTCCGATATCCGAAGCCGCGATCAGCCGCCTCACGACGATCGCACTCGCGCTTGTCGTGCTTCTGGTTGGCGTGGTCGGCGGCCTCGGAGCCACGACCTATCTTTCCGGCGCGGTGATTGCGAGTGGCACGCTCGTCGTCGACAGCTATGTCAAACCCGTTCAGCATCAAAAGGGAGGCACTGTCGGGAAAATCTTCGTCAAAAACGGCGGGCTTGTGGAGGCTGGGCAGATCCTGGTGCATCTAGACGACACGCAATTGCGGGCAAACAGCGCGATCATCTCCCGGCGTTTGAACGAACTGTCCGCCGCAGCCGCCAGGCTGGGCGCCGAACGGGATGGCGCTGAGGAGATCGCCTTTCCCGATAGCCTGCTGGAGCAGGGTAGCGACGCCGAGGAGGGTGGCATCATCAACGGCGAACGGCGATTGTTCGAAGATCGGCGGACATCGCGCGCCAGCAGGAAGGCTCAATTGCACGAGCGCATCCAGCAATTGCGGCAGCAAGTGGAGGGGCTTCTCGCACAGCAGGCCGGCAAGAAGGCGGAGATGGCACTCATCGACAAAGAGCTTGCGAGCGTCAGGCGTCTGTTCGACCAGGGTATCGTCCCGGTCAACCGCCTCTATGCGCTTGAACGTGAATCGGCGCGCTTGAAGGGTGAACTCGGCAGTCTCGTCGCAAGCCTTGCCGAAACGAACGGCAAGGTGACCGAGACGGAGTTGCAGATCATTCAGGTCGATGACGATCATCGCAGTGAGGTATCGGACGAACTGCGCAAGACGCAGAGCGACATCGGTGAATTCTCCGAGCGATTGGTTGCGGCGAAAGACGAGCTGCAGCGTGTCGACATCCGGGCGCCTCAGGCGGGTATCGTCCATCAGCTTTCGGTCCATGCCGCCGGCGCCGTTGTTCCGCCTGGCGAGCCGATCCTGCAGATCGTGCCCGCCCGCGACAGGCTGACACCGGAAGTCCGTGTTTTGCCCCAGGACATCGATCAGGTGTCCGTCGGCCAGCAAGTCACTCTGCGGCTTTCCGCCTTCAACCAAAGAAACACGCCCGAGATCAATGGCGTTGTGCAGCAGGTTGCTGCTGACCTGACGACCGATCGGCAGACGGGCACGGCATACTACACAGTCCGGATTTCTGTTCCTGAGAACGAATGGAAACGATTGGGTGATCTGATTCCGGTCCCCGGCATGCCGGTGGAAGCTTTCGTGCAAACGGGCGCACGAACCGCTCTCGCCTATCTGACGAAGCCGCTGACCGATCAAGTGGCTCGTGCTTTCAAGGAGGATTGAGTGATTGGGCGCGCGAATATTCGCCGTCTCACAATGGATCAACATGATCCGAACGCCAGATGATGGCACAGCAGCGAGCGCGCGGCCGTGTTTCCATTAGGTCTGTTGCAGGCTTTCCGTGGAGGCTGACGCTCAAAACCAAATCGACAAGTGTCAAAACCGCCTAAATCGTCGTCTATTGATCACAAGGCAGAAAACGAAGGAGAATTATATATGGCAAGCTCGGTTACGAACGCCGTTGGTAAATCACTCTTTTATAGCGGTGCATCGAGCGCCTGGTTCTCGGCCAAAGGTTCAGGCTCCGTGCTGAACGGCACGAGCGGCAATGATTCGATCTGGGGCGACAGCTCCGTAAACGTTACCATGCAGGGTGGAACGGGCGACGATATCTACTATCTCTATTCCAGCATCAATCGCGCCGTCGAGGCCCCGAACGCCGGGGTCGATACGATCAGCACCTGGATGAGCTATACGCTCCCTGCGAACTTCGAAAATCTGACCGTGACCGGCAGTGGCCGCTACGCCTTTGGCAATGCTGTGGATAATATCATCACCGGCGGGTCCGGCAGCCAGACGATAGATGGTCGTGGGGGAAATGACGTCCTCATTGGCGCCGGCGGTGCTGATACCTTCATCCTCACGCGCGGCAATGGCAGCGACCTTATCGTCGATTTCAGCACCGACGATACTGTCCGATTGAACGGCTACGGACTTTCGACCTTCGATCAGGTCGTGAGCCACTTGACGCAGGAGGGGTCCAACCTCCGGCTCGATCTTGGCGGCGGAGAAAGCCTGGTCTTTGCGAACAAGACGGTTGCCGACCTTGATGCCGATCAATTCCAGCTGACGCTCGACCGGTCCGCACTCACACCCACATTTGCGGACGAATTCAACAGCCTGTCGCTGCGCAATGGCGACCAGGGCGTTTGGGATGCCAAATTCTGGTGGGCGCCGGAGAAGGGCAGCACTCTCTCCGCCAATGGGGAGCTCCAGTGGTATATCAACCCGTCCTATTCTGCGACCTCGGCCGTCAATCCCTTCTCTGTCAACAACGGGGTGCTGACCATTACGGCGGCGCCGGCCTCTGCAGCGATCCAATCGCAGATAGATGGTTACGATTATACATCGGGGCTCCTGAACACGCATTCCTCTTTCGCCCAGACCTACGGTTACTTCGAAGTTCGCGCCGACATGCCGGCCGAACAGGGCGCCTGGCCGGCCTTCTGGCTCCTTCCTGCGGACGGATCGTGGCCACCCGAACTCGATGTCGTCGAGATGCGGGGGCAGGACCCGAACACCGTCAACGTGACGGTCCACAGCAACGAAACCGGCTCGCGCACATCGGAGTTGACGCCGGTCAAGGTCCCGAGCACCGACGGTTTTCACACCTATGGCGTCTTGTGGGACGAAGATCAGATCGTCTGGTATTTCGATGACGTCGCCGTTGCGCATGCCGATACGCCGGCCGACATGCACGACCCGATGTACATGCTGGTCAACCTGGCCGTGGGCGGTACCGCCGGAACTCCGGGAGCCAGCTTTAGCGACGGCGCTGAGATGAAGATAGACTACATCCATGCCTATTCGCTCGATGACGCTCCTGCCACTGCCAGCGCCCAGTCTGCGACAACGGACTGGCACATTTGAACGAAGGAGACTGAAGCGTGAGGTGAAAACTGAAATGTTTTCACGAACGCGGCAGGAATACATCGTGCTCCTGAGCGCCACGGAGGTGGCGCTCAACCAGCAGCCCAATGCGGGGCACTAAGAAGATTTTATTCTTAATATATTATAAACTTAGGATATTCTACTTTGGATCGATGAAGGGGCTCCGAACATCGATTCTCTCCTGCCTTAGTCTGCTTGCTTTCATCATGGATGCAGCAGCCCTGCGTGCGGCAGACGTGTCACCGTGGAAAAGCTCGAACAATGCGCTGGTTGTCGACGCCTACGAAATGAATGCGATCGATTGGCAGGCGCTGCTCAAGGACGAGCGCATCGCGGCCTTTATCTCCAAGGCATCCGATGGCTTGCCCGAGAGCTTCAGCTGCGACGGAGAGCACCGTGGGGACACCTTTGCGCATTGCAAGACCATGTGGCGGAAATACGCGGTAAGCCGCGAACTCTATACGAGCCGCCGGATGATTGCCCGCCAAAACGGCCTGCTGTGGGGCGCCTACCATGTCGCTCGTCCGGGCAACCCCATCGACCAGGCCAATCACTTTCTCGACTACGCGACGCCTGATGCGAACGATCTGATGATCCTCGACATCGAGGGGATCGATGCCAACCAGTTCATGTCGCTCGAGGATGCGCAGATATTTGTCGGCCATATCAGGGCGAGAACCGGACGCTATCCGATCCTTTATACCAACCATGACACTGCACGTTATATTGCCGCATATCGCCGGGACTACAGTGTGTTGGCGAGGCTGCCGCTGTGGTATGCGCGATACAAGCCGGACATCCGCAAGGTCTTTCCGCTTGGAAACTGGCAGAACTACTTTCTCTGGCAGTTTTCTTCCGCCAGCAATTGTTCAAAGCGGCGTTGTCCCTATCGTGTGCCGGGCACGCTTACCGACATCGACGTGAACGTCGCAGCGATGTCGAGGGAAGAGCTGAAGCGCGTCTGGCCGCAAGGGGGCCTGTTGCGCCCGACCGAACCTGATCCTCCGCTAATCCTTGCAAAGATCGAATTTGGCTCGGTTCGACTACAGGCGCAGAAACCGGACATGGTCGTAACGTCTTCAATTCAGCCACCCGACCGCTGAAGAACACCCGCCAAACGCATCTATCATGAGCTTGAGACGATTGTGCTTGCTGCGGATTTCGGCGCTGATGGATCCTGCAATATGCCCGCTGCCTGGCTTTGAATATAGGCGCGCCAGCCGCCATAGTTCGAAATGTTCTCGGCCTCCTTGAGCGCCGCTGGTTCGACCAGGAAGCCCTTGGCCGTCAAACCGTCCTCCAGCGCAATCGTACCGATCGTCAGGGGCGAGGGGATCTGCGCCACAAACGCGCCGAATGCGGCAGGCACCAAGTTCCAAATCTCAACGGAAATCTTTGACCCTTCGCCCGGTTCGACGCGGATGAGACCGGGTTTGGCAGGCGTTTGACCTATCAGAGCCAATAGCTCGTAGTCTGGCGATGTGCGGACTTCTCTTAGAAAGCGGGCACCAACGCCCGCAGTTCGCTGTTCAACGGCATTCCGCTCAGATGCGCCCCAACGACCACCAACTCAATGCCTTCGACCTTTGCGGTTTCATCAGCACCCTGTGGAGGCAGAGGTCGTCCGGTAGCGCCGAGCGTTGCTTCGCTTGCGATGTGAAGATCGCGAGCCAGCGAGGTTGTCACATGATCCCGGCCGGAAGGGGCGAGCAGCGTGACGCTCGCCGGAAGTCCATCCGTTCGGGTCCCTGTCGGAACGGCGATGCCGCACATGTCGAGCAGATTCACGAAATTCGTATAGGTACCGAGCCGGGAATTTTCACGAACGGGCTCGGCGTCGAGTTCGGCGGTCGTATAATGCCTCGGCGCGGTCGGCACGCAAATCACGTCGACCGACGCGACGATCGGTGCGATTTGCTTTTTCAGTGTCTGCACCGCATAAAAGCCGCCGAAGGCGTCGGCCGCCGACAAGCGCTTGGCATCGCCGTAGATCTTGCGCGTGACAGGGTGCAGCGACGCCTCATTTCTGTCGAAGAAATCCCTGATCGCGGCATAACGCTCAGCGACCCAAGCCCCCTCATAAAGCAGCTTGGCAACACGGTCGAAATCCTCAAAGGGGATTTCCACGAGATCGTGGCCGAGACTTCGCAGCGTATCGAGCGCTTGTGAATAGGACGCCTCCATCGCCGTGTCGCCAAAGAACTGGCGATCCTTGGGCCAGGGAACCCCGACGACCAGTTCGGGAGTTTAGTCAGCTCGGCTGCCCGGATCGGTTTCGAATAGGGATCGGCCGCGTCTTCGCGCGCAGCAACTCGAAACACTTTCCATGCGTCATCAACCGTCAAGGCGAAGATAGATACGCAATCGAGCGTCCGACAGGCTGGGATCACGCCAGTTGTGGATATCGCGCCCAGGCTGGGCTTCAATCCGACGATATTGTTAAGACCGGCGGGGATACGCCCCGATCCGGCCGTGTCGGTGCCAAGCGCGAAGCTGACGATGCCCTGAGCTGTGGCGACCGCCGACCCGGAGCTCGACCCTCCAGGCACAAGCTTGGGATCGAACGCATTCCTTGGTATAGCATAGGGTGTCCGCACGCCGACGAGGCCTGTGGCGAACTGATCGAGATTTGTTTTCCCGACGACGAGGGCGCCTGCGTTTGTCAGCAGCCTGACGACCGTCGCATCGCTCTCCGGCAAATATGAATAAGCGGGGCAGGCTGCCGTCGTCGGCATTCCGCCGACGTCGATATTATCCTTCACCGCGAAAGGAATTCCCCAGAGCGGTTTGGCGACCGGATCGAACTCGCCGAGAGCCGCCGCCTTCCTGCAGGAGCGCCGATCTGCTGGCGAGGTGCAGGAAGATGCCGGGATCGTTGACTTCGGCATGTCGAGCAAAAAACTGCTCTACGATCTCCATCGGACTGCCACCCGCAGCGTAAAACCGGCGAAGCGACGCGATGTCCAGGGGACGAAAATCTCTCATCCTTAGCCTTCCAGTATTGTTACGGGCCGATCCCACTGGATCAGAACAACGCACCCCGTATCGCTCCAGACAGAATGTTCGGTGCCCGCGGCATTCACGATGTAGGTGCCTTTAGCGTAATCGCCTGCTTCGTCCGACTGGGTTCCTTCAAGCACCAGGATGGTTTCCAGTCCCTCGTGGCGGTGGCGCGGAACGGAGGCGCCTGCTGCGTATTTCAAGAGGGCAACACCTGGCGAGTCACCGTCGAAAGGCTTGATCCAGTGAATCGTCACCCCGTCGCGAAAGACGTTGAAGGGCAAATCCTTCCACCCGCTGGAGGTTAACAGCTCGCGCGTTGTCTCAGGCACCGATCGCCTCCAATATGTCACCAACGTGCGCAGTCCAGCCGACGATCGCGCCTTGTGCACGGATCATGGCGATCGCGGCCTCCTTGAACTCCGGGAAATAGCTTTCGGTGGCTTCCTCCGCTAGCAGGCACTCGTAGCCTCTGTCATTCGCCTCTCGCATGGTGGTCTGAACGCAGACCTCCGTCGTCACACCGGCAAACACAAGCTGCCGGATGTCCTTCACCTTGAGTACTTTCCCGAGATCCGTGGCATAGAAGGCGCCTTTTCCCGGTTTTTCGATGACGACCTCGCCCTTAGTAGGAGCAAGCTCAGGCAGGATCGCGGTTCCCGGCTCGCCTGTGATCAAAATCCGTCCCATCGGCCCTTCGTCACCGATGCGAAGTTTCGGGCTACCGCGGTTGCGTTTCGCATCAGGAAGATCGGAAAGGTCCGGTTTGTGGCATTCCATCGTGTGGATGACAGGACGCCCGGCGCGCCGGAAGCCTTCGATCAATCGCTTCACATCCGGAATAATTCTGGTGATCCGGCTCACATCATTGCCGAGGCTCGCGCCAAAACCGCCCGGCTCCGCAAAATCGCGCTGCATGTCGATGACGATGAGCGCCAGATGATCTTTTTGCAGCGGGAATGCGAACGGCAACGCGCGGATCTGGTCCATCAGTGGTGCCCCGCCATATGCGCTCCGATCACCTCGATGTTCGCGCCGCGTGCGGGCGTTTCGTAGACGAGACGCCCCTCGGAAATGACCATGATGCGATCCGACAGTTCCAGGAGTTCGTCGAGGTCTTCCGAGAGAAGCAGGACCGCTGCCCCCGCGTTCCGTGCCTTGATGATGCGTGCGCGTATTTCTGAGACCGCGGCAAAATCGAGACCGAAACACGGGTTGGAGACGATCAGAAGGTCGACCTTTCCAGTGAGTTCGCGGGCAAGGACTGCGCGCTGCACATTGCCGCCGGACAGAGCTGCGATCGGCGACGAGGAGGACGCCGTCTTGACTTTGAAGTCGGCGATCAGATCGACGGCTTGCTTTCGCATCCGCCCCTTGTTCAGCCAGATGGCGTCCTTGCCGCCGTCCCCGAGATCGAAGGTGCGGAAGGCAAGGTTTTCGCTGACGGTCATGCGCGGTGCGCAGGCGTTCTGCAGCGGCTCCTCCGGGATAAAGCGAACTCTGTTCCTGCGCGTCTCGGCGCGTGTCGCGCCATAGGCTTCACCGTTGACCTCTATGGTGCCGGCGCTCACCAGCCGCTGTCCTGCCAATATCTCCGTCAGTTCCTTTTGACCGTTTCCCGAAATGCCGGCGACGCCGACGATCTCGCCGGATCGGATGCCAAGCTTGTCGATTTCGATGGTCTTGAGGCCGGAGCGATCGGAGGCCCTTACCTGCTCGACTTTCAGCACCGGCTTTGCGGTTTCGGCGACGGGGATGCGCATGTCCAGCGAGGCGAGCTTGACGTCGCCGATCATCAACGAGGCCATATCGGCGATGCTCAATTCCCCGACGTTCCCGCCTCCTACGAGCTTGCCGCGCCTAAGAATAGAGATGGCGTCAGCAAATTTCGTCACTTCGTGGAATTTGTGCGAAATCATCAAAACGCTGAGTTCGCCACGCTCGGTCATGCCACGCACAAGCCCCAGCATTTCATCGGCCTCTGCCGGCGTCAGCACCGATGTCGGCTCGTCGAGAATAAGGAATCCGCGCCCAAGATAGAGCTGTTTGACGATTTCCAGCTTCTGCTTCTCGCCCGCCGCCAGATGACTGACCGGGCGGTCGAGAGGGATCTTGAACGGCATCTTTTCCATGAATTTTGAGAGATCTGCACGCTCTTTCGCCCAGTTGATGACAGCAGGGACGTTCGGGCGATTGATCACCAGGTTTTCCGCGCCCGTGAGTGACGGCACCAGTGTGAAATGCTGATAGACCATGCCGAGGCCGTATGCCGCTGCATCCTTCGGCGAGGCGACCGCAACCTCTTTGCCACCAACCGACAGTGACCCGGACGTTTGATGATAAAAACCCATGATGCATTTGACGAGCGTGGATTTGCCGGCCCCGTTTTCGCCTAGGAGCGCGTGAAACGTGCCTGAAGGGATCTTCATGGAGACATTGTCGAGCGCGGTGAAGCCTCCGAAGCGCATGGTCATTCCATGCGTCTCGATCCCAACAGCTTTGCCTGCCTCGGGCAGCGGTGTATCGCGGACAGTGCTCATGAGGGCTTGCTTTCCTGTTTGCTGATGAGGACGGCATTTCCAGAAATGTGATCAGGGAAGGGCGGCGACCAGCGACTTGGAATCGGACACGGAACCGAAGACCCCGCCCTGCATTTTCACCATCTTGATCGCGGCGAGGTGATTGCCGTAGTCGGTAGCGCCGCAGCAATCCTGCAGAAGCAGGCATTCGAAGCCGCGATCGTTCGCCTCGCGCATCGTCGTATGCACGCAGACGTCGGTGGTGATCCCGGTCAGGATAATGTTCTCGATACGCTTCTGATTGAGGATCAGCTCCAGATCGGTGGCGCAGAAGGAGCCCTTGCCGGGCTTGTCGATGATCGTTTCGCCGTCGATCGGCTTCAGCTCGTCGATGATGTCCCAGCCGGGCTCGCCGCGCACGAGGATCCGGCCGCAGGGGCCGGGGTCGCCGATGCCGGCATTGATGCGCCGCGAACGCCAGCGCTTGTTTGCCGGAAGATCGGCGAGGTCCGGACGATGGCCTTCGCGGGTGTGGATGATGTGGTATCCCTTCGCACGCATGGCAGCGAGGACCTTTCTGATCGGTTCGATGGGCGCGCGGACCAGGGAAAGATCGTAGCCCATATGATCGACATATCCGCCTTCACCGCAGAAATCCGTCTGCATGTCGATGATGATGAGCGCGGTATTGTCCGGCCTCAAGTCTCCGTTATAGGGCCAGGGGTATGGGTCCGCCGTGACATATGTGCCTTCTGTCTCCACCATCGCGTCCATTCCACCCAAAGCATTCATCGAATATTCCCTTCCTACTACTTGGTGAGCGACAGGGCGCCTGGTGCTCCGGCAAGCGCGCGTGTCGGAGAGGAGGTCGCGATCAATATGATGAGGGTCAGCACATAGGGGGTGGCATAAAAGAGATAGTATCCCTGCGACACGCCGACCGACTGCAACGCCGGTCCCAGGGCTCCCGCTCCGCCGAAAAGGAGAGCCGCCAGAAAGCAGCCGATGGGGTTCCAGCGGGCGAAGATCACCAGTGCCACGGCCATCAGCCCCTGACCCGAAGAGATACCTTCATTCCAAGAGCCGGGATAATAGAGCGAAAGGTACGCGCCGCCGATCGCAGCCAGCGAGCCGCCGACGGCAGTCGCAAGCAGCCGCACTCGATCGGGGTCGATGCCCATGGCACGTGCGGCGTCCGTGCTGTCACCGACCACGCGAAGGACGATGCCGATCCGCGTATTGCGAAATGCCCACCACAGGACGGCAGCAAGAACGGCTCCGATAAGAAACAATACGTTGATGTTGAGCGCCGCCTCAATCTGCGGAACCTGCGACCAGGCACCAAATGGGATCGAAGGTAGCCGCGGGGCAGCCGGCTGGATGTAGGGCTTGCCGAGGAAAAACGCCAAGCCTAGCCCGAACTGCATCAGGGCAATGCCGATTGCGATATCGTTGACCTTGGGCCACTTGCAAATCCATCCATGAACGAGGCCGAAGACCGCTCCCGTGCACATTGCGGCCAAAACGCCGAGCCAGGGCGAGCCGCTGATCACTGCCACCGCGTAGGCCGTCATCGCTCCGAAGACGAGTGTTCCTTCCAGGCCCAAATTGATGCGTCCGGAGCGCTCGGTGATGGTTTCGCCGAGGCTGACGAAGATGAAAGGGGTGGAGACGCGAACCGCGCCGGCAAGTATGGCAAGCGGCACGCCCCAAAGACCTACTCCTGTCTCGTCCATCATGCCGTCCTTTTCCAGAGATCGGGGTTAAACACCTTGAAACGCCCGTAAAATGTCTCGCAGAACAATATGACGACGAAGAGCGTGCCCTGCATGACCAGAACCGTGGCGTCGGGAAGTCCCATCCGACGCTGGATCAAGCCGCCCGATGCATCGATGCCTCCCAGCAGGATTGCGACGGGAATGATCGCCAGCGGATCGTGCCGCGCGAGGAAGGCAACGAGGATGCCGGTATAGCCGTAGCCCGCCGCAAGTGAGGCATTGGCGCTGCCCTGGACTGCCGCCACTTCGATCATCCCTGCTAGACCCGCGAATGCTCCGGCGATTGCCGTAAAGCCGACGATCAGCCGCCCGACAGGCAGGCCCTGGATCTGGGCGGCGCGGACATTGCCGCCTGCGATCCGTGCCGCGAAACCGTAACTGGTTGCCTCGATCAATATCCAGGTGCACAAGCAGGCGACGATCCCGATCACCAATCCCAAATGCACGTCCATCCCCGGGATGTTTCCGAGCATATAGTCCGGTGGCAAGGGCCTTGTGGACGGCTTGTTCAAACTGGCCGGATCGCGCAGCAACCCTTCGACGAACTGGTTCATCAGCGCAATCGCAATATATGCGAGAAGCAGAGAGGAGATGGTTTCGTTGACCCCGCGTTTGTGCCGAAGAAATCCGGCAAGGCCGATCCAGGCACCGCCCGCAGTCATCGCGGCGATCCCCATCGCCGCAAAAACCACGAGCGGCGGCAATATGCCGACAATGGGAAGTGCCGCAGCCGCAGCCGCGACGCCGCCGAGCACCACGGCCCCTTCGCCACCGATAATGACAAGACCGAGTCTCGCCGGAAGCGCGACGCATAGTGCCGTCAGGAGCAGGGGCGCGGCCCGGCTCAAGCTGTTCTGCAGCGAGAACCAGCTACCAAAACCGCCCGTGTACATCAGTTGGAAAAGCATGACCGGCGATTTTCCGACGGCCAGAATGAAGAGGCAGAAAAGCCCGAGGCCAATCACGACGGCGCCCACGCTGATCACGATCGGTTCGGCACGCCTTGCTGCCCATTCCCGAACCGCGTCGAGCATGGAAAATTTGTCCGGCGTAATGATTGCGGGAATGTTCGCATCGACCGTCATGGCGCGTCTCCCAAGCCCTAGGCCGTCGAACCCATGACACCTTCGACGAGATAATCCATGCTTTCCAGCTCGATCGCGTCCTCGGCGAAGCTCCTGCCGGCGGTAACGATAACGTTGCCCTTGTTGTCCTTCATCGGTCCTTTGAACACGCTGAATTTGCCGGCCATGATTTCGGCAAGCGTTGCTTCGAACTTTTTCCTCGATTCATCGGAGACCGCCGGGCCTAAGGGACTCATCTTCACAAAGCCGTCCTTCAGCCCGCCACGGACGAAATTGCCAAGCTTTTCACCTGCTTGTGCCTGTTTGATGAAGCTTGTATAGACGTTCCCCCACGCCCATTCGGCGCCCGTCAGATATTTTTCCGGTGCAAGCGGGCTCTGATTGGCATGGTAACCACATACGAAGGCATTGCGCCCGGCTGCGGTTTCGACGACCACTTTCGGGCTGTCGACATGGCACGTGATGACGTCAGCGCCTTGGTCGACAAGAGCATTGGTCGCTTCCGCTTCCTTGACCGCCAGCGACCATTCGCCGGTGAAAATCACCTGACACGTTATCGAGGGATCGACCGATCGCGCGCCCAGCAGGAAGGAATTGATGTTCTGGACCACTTGCGGAATGGGCTTTGCGGCAACAAAACCGATTTTTTTGCTCTTCGTTGCGTAGCCGGCGGCGACACCGTTGAGATACTGGCCCTGGCCGATATAGCCGAAATACGATCCGGTATTCATCGGGTTCTTGGATTCCTGCCAGAGCCCGCCGCAATGGCGAAACTGGACCTCCGGATATTTGGCCGCCATGGCCAGCATATGGGGGTCGAAGTAGCCGAACGAGGTCGGAAACAGCACCGCCGCGCCGTCGAGGTTGATCATCGACTCCATCGTCTTCTGAACGTCGACGGTTTCGGGAACGTTTTCCTCTTCCACTAGCGTAACGCCAGGCATGGATTTGATAACTGCCGCACCTTCGGCATGCGCCTGGTTGTAGCCGTAGTCATCCTTGGGGCCGACATAGATAAATCCGACGGTCAGTGCACCTTGAGCGGATGCTTGCGAAGACAGGAAGCCAGGCGCCGCACTCAGCAGAGCGCCCGCTGCCGAGGCTTGGAGGAAATTTCGGCGGTTCATCGAAAGGAGTTTGGTCATTGGAGTGCCCCCTGTCGGCCTGTGGCCAGTTAAAATGCTGCATGAAAGTGTATGCAATACCCATGCCAGATTTTAAGCGATTGATATCATTGCACTGCGCCGCGAAGATCAGGAACAGGTGCAACAAGTGTATGCAGATTCAGGCCAATGAGATTATTAAATAGGCATGCAAAATATTTCGCCGCTCCTTCCATCTGCAGCTCTCTGCGGTATGCGTGTCAAACGGAGCGACGAAGGGAAAAAAGCAGATAAAACCAGAGTGATGCACGCATGATTTGACATCCGTGGAAGCGCGTCGCATCTGTATGCAGATGGAGATGCATGGATTCTTGGATTGAAGCATAACAGACGCAAGGAAGTCATTCGCCAGGGAACGACCGTCGAGCAGCTTGTTCGCTCTATCGCGGACATGATTGTGACAGGCGAGATGCACCCGGGAGAAAGGCTCGACGAAATCTCCTTGGCCGCGCGCTTCGAGGTTTCTCGAACGCCGGTCCGGGAAGCGCTTCGCGAGCTCGGAGCCATGGGGCTGGTCGGGCGCGAGCCCAATCGGAGCGCCGTCGTCTCCAATGTCAGCGGGGCTTACCTATACGGTATGTTCGAGGCGATGGCGGAACTGGAAGGCATCTGCGCCCGGCTGGCAGCAGAAAGAATGACGGTCGACGAGCGCAGGGAATTGGAGCTCGGGCACCGCAATTCCGCCCGCCTGGTTCATCAGGGCGCTTATGAAGATTATGCCGTCTACAATGTCGAGTTTCATACCCGGCTTTATCGCGGCGCGCACAATGATCACATATACGAGCTGGTCACACAGACGAGAGCTCGTCTGGCACCCTTCAGACGAGCGCAGTTCCGGTTGCCGGGCCGCCTTTCAAAATCCTTCAGTGAACACGAGATAGTCGTCGCCTCGATCCTGCGCGCCGACGGGGCTGCGGCGGCACGGGCGGCATATTCTCACGTCGCCATCGTCAGCGACGCCAGCAGCGCCTTCATATCCGGCGAACAGAGCGACCATTAGAGCTGCTGGCTAATCAAGCCACGCACGTCCGGTCGTGCCGAGAGCAGTAAACGAGCGGAGGCTATGTTCCGCTCAAGCCTTGCACGCTGCCGTGTGGAGGCAGTCCGCGATAGATCAACGGCTGGTGTTTGCGGCAATACCAGCGCATGGCGCCAGTGCTCTCCTCGAAGCCATAACAACCCCATTCCGTGCAGCGGATGCCAGATGCATCCTCATAGCCGCAGTAATGGTTCTCATGGAAGTTCGCACCAGGCGCTGTCGTATGCCCTTCGATACTCATCCTCGCGGCTCCTTCGGGAGCGGTTGTTGGCGCATTCGTTCCTCAGGTCATATCTCGAAACGCACCTCCAATCCTCCGGTTCCATTGCGCTTCAACCAACACGATGCGCGTGCTCTTCTACCGGAAACCCCGGATAGGCGCCTTGCGCCACATGCATGCAGGAGCATTCCAAGCAGGGGCTGAGCGAAAAATTGTTAGCGGTTTCTCAGTGTCCCGGTTCAGGTCTGGACGCGACATAGACTGCGGCAGTTGCCATCAGAACTCCAGCAACAATTATCGCGACTGCCGGAAGTGTGAAAAACACCAGCAGAATTGCAAAGCTGCACGCCATCGAGACGCAGGCGACAAATTTATGGCGCCGCCGGATCGCTCCTTGATGGCGCCAGGTTTGCAGCGGCTCACCGAAGCGGGGATGGGCAAGCAGCCAGCCTTCAAAGCGCGGGGAGGAGCGAGAAAATATCGCGGCGGCAACGATCAGGAACGGTGTCGTCGGCAACAGCGGCACGAAGATGCCGACAACGCCGATTGTAACGAAACCCCAACCAAAGGCAGCAAGCAGCAGCCGCACGGAATATCCTTTCGTCAAACAGTCGTCTGGGCGGAAGGCCCATTTTGGTGCCCAACCATCTGCAGCGCAGATATAAAACCTCGACTCCCGTTAAAGCCGCCTGCCCAAAGGTTTCGGCTGTTCAATCGCCCGAAAGCGCCGCTCGTCCTGCCATTTCCCTTATCAGGATACCATAGAAGATGTGCGGAGAATGGGATTGCGCCGCCTGCGGCTCTGGCTTGAGCGATCCCATTTCCCACCAATCCGAATGCCTTTGCAGTAGCGACCAGGCATGCATACGCTCGCTGTGCAGCAGATCGGTATCCGGGAACTCCTCGTACTCTCCCGTCACGACGACGCTTTGCCAGCCGACGTCGCTGAGGTGATCCGTCTGCAGGCAAACCCTACTGTTTGCACGCATCCAATCGATTTTTTGCCCCGGCATGGAAAAGCTGTAGAGGACACCTTTATCGTAGGAGAAGTAGATCGGCATAATGTAGGGTTGGCCATCGCTGCAGCAGGCAAGGTGGCCGTAACGCGACTGTTCAAGCAGGGAAACACACTCTCCTTGTGTCATAGTCCGAAGTGTCAGTGCCATGAGAGTACTCCAGCAAAAACATGTTCCAGCCGAGAACAGGAGAGCCCCCGGGCCGGAAGTCTTACGGTGCCTGCACGACGATACCATAGCTCGGATCGATCCAGGCAAGCTGATCGCGAACCATCTTGACGCCCGGGACATTCTCGGCTGCGACGATCGCCGCACCGCGCTCGCGCTCATCCAGCACCGATCCATTGAGCGTCACGACGCCGTTCTTGACGTAGGCGCGGATAAGGCCATTTTTGGCCCAGGATTGGGCAGCCAGCTCTTCGGCAATCGCCGCTGCGATGGCTGCGTCGGGCAGCGGCTGACCCGGTTCTGCCTGAGGTTGGCGTAGCGGCTTCAGAAAATCCGAGCGGGTGACAATGCCGACAAGCCGGCCGTTCGCAACAACTGGCAGGCGCTTCACTTTCGATTTCTCCATCAGATCGGCCGCCTCCCCAAGCGTCGTGTAGGGCGATGCCGTCGTCACTGGCGCGGACATGACCTCCTTGACCTTCCGTCCATGTGCCCGCACATACTCCTCGGCAACTTTTCCGGGGCTTGCCAGCAGCGCCAGCCACCATGAACGCTGGCGCTCGGTGTTAAGTTCGCTGCGCCGCAGAAGATCGCTCTCGCTGATGAGGCCGACAAGCGTGCCTTGTGTATCGACGACCGGCAGGCCGCTGATACGGTTGCTTAGCATGATATTTGCTGCCTCAGCGACCGTCGCCGTCGATTGGATCGTGATGACCGTCGATGTCATAATGGTGTTGACGCGCATGGCGAACCTCCCACCCCTTGTTAGTGTCATGCGAGGCAGCTTACACGGAAGGTCCCTCTTGCACTTTGAGATGGATCAAAGGCCCGGCCGTCCAAACGAATAGCGAGGAAAAGGTCAGGGCGCCTGCACCGTGCTCCTGGCTGTGGATCAGATACCCTTACCAAAAACGAAGGCGTTTGCCTGACATCGTCATCAAGTCGACGCTCACCTCGCCGCGGTAAGGAGCCAGCATGTCCGGGATCTGTTGCGGCTGCACCAAACTCATGGCAGTCGACAGCGCATCTGCCGTGGCTGCCAACTTGGCGAGGACGCTCAAGCGGCGGTAGATCTGCGGGGCGGCTCCGGTGCATGGGTCAAGAATATGGCCGAAGCGGCCGGATGCGTCGAAATGAAAACCGCCCGCGCTCGACGTGGCGACGGCTTGGTCGACGATCTCCAGCACAGCATCTGGCTTCAAGCTGTCTTCCTGCGATGCAAGCCCGATGCGCCACGGGCTGCCGCCCGCCTGAGCGCCGACCGCGCGGTCCTCGCCCATGTTGACGAGACTGCTGGTGACGCCGGCATTGCGCATAAGATCGACGACCCGATCGGTTATGAAGCCCTGTGCAACGCCGTTCAACGACATCGCCATGCCGGGGCGGATGAAGGCGATCCGGTCGCGATTGAACCTGACGGCATCGAAGCCGATGCGGGCCAATGCCGCCTTCAACTGGGCAGCCGGCGGACCGGACGCATCGGCACCGGGTGCCGAGAAATGGTGAGCATAAAGTGCAAAAAGGGGTTGGATTGTCGGATCGAATATCCCCTTGGTCGTCTCCCAATAGCTTCGGCACGCATCAAGCAATGCGATCATTTCTACCGGCGGCGCTGCCAGCCCACCGACGCGGTTGAGCTCGCAGAGTGCAGAATCGCTGCGGTATAGACTGAAGATCGCCTCGAGCCGCTCCACCTCTGCCACCACTCGGGCAATTAGCATCGTAGCCCGGCTACGATTGTCGTCATGGAGGATCAGCGTTGCCGGCGCCCCAAGCGCCTGCCCCCTCCAAACGACGGCATCAGCTGCTGCACGGGCAGGTTCGCCCGACCGAAGGAGCGGCAAGCCGGCAGCTGCGGCAAAGATCGCGATGGCTCGCCGGCGGGTAAACAAACTAGCCACTGATCGCGCTCTCTTCTTCGTTGCCCGTGTCGCCGCCGGTAGGGGCGCTTGTGTCTGCTCCGAGAACATAGCTCTCGGGGATTTCCTCGAAGACGACGACCTTGCCGCCGTTTTTCGCCGCGAACGCCGCTGCGGCCTCACGGCTCGAAAACGGCACGGTTTCGGGTGCGCCCATGCCACCACGCAAGCCGCTGCCGACCACGTAGTGGGCGCGTCGTGCGTCGATCCAATTATCGTTTCCGGGATGCTCCCAGCTTGAAGCGCGGCTCATGTCGGAGACGTAGATGGCCGCAATGTCCTTTGGTTCTTCGGGAAGCTTGGTGAACGCGACCGCGTCCCGCGATGATGTAAACCATACGGGCTCGTCACGGCTTTCGAGTATGATCTGCCCTTTTGGACCCGGATGCTCCAGGACGGCCATGCCGCAGTAGTGGTCGACGGCTTCCGACGTCAGCAGCGCGGCTGGCGGCGCTGCGGTTTCGGTTTTCTCGCAGGCGGCAAGCAGCAACACCGCCGTTATCATCGCAGCAAGGTTTGTCCGTTTCATAGTTCTCTCCTGGAAAAACGCAGCGTGGCGAGCGTAAGTGGCACGAGCGTCCAGAGACCAAGCGCTGAAAGCAGCAGCGCGGGTGTCAGTGTCGCGTTTGCGGCAACGCCACTCATGCCGGAGAGCGTTCCAGCCCCACCGGAACTCAGATTGAGGAGACGGTAAGCATCCGTCGGATTGATCAGCAGCAGCACGTCGAGCAGCCCGGCTGGAATGCCGTGGCCCTGCATCGCCACGAGCGTGCCAAGCAACGCCATGTCGTAGAGCATGACGAAGAACAGCCATATGCCGATGGCGATACCGCCCGCCGTACTGCGCTCGCTAACCGAGACACTCATCAAATACCCGATGGCGATGAAGACTGCGCCAAGCAATATCGACGAGCCGACCATTGACGCGAAAGCCCACCAGCTGCTGGCAGCGACGGCAGATCCGGTCAAGGCGAGGGCTGCTGCTGCGGCGCCATAGCCGCAAAGCGTCGCAAAGGAGAGTATCGCAATATGTCCCAGAAACTTGCCGAAAATCACCTGGCGCCGGGCGAGCGGGTAGCTCAGCAGCAACAGCATCGTTCCGCGCTCCATCTCACCGACGATCGCATCATGCGAGAGCAAGAGCGCAATCAGCGGCACGAGGAAGATCGTCAGGCTCGAGAGGCTGACGATGACAATGTCGAGCTGGTTGACGCCCACATGTCCGGTCGGAGCGCTACCTAGGAAAGACAGAGTGAGCGCCAGGGCTGCAAGAAGGACCGTCATGGCCAAGACCCAGCGATTTCGCATTCCCTCCTGAATTTCCTTGCCGGCGATGATCAGTATATTCGTCATTGTCTCGTGCCTTGTCCGTTGAGGAAATGCGCATAGAGGTCATCAAGCGTCGGCTCCATGATCGTCAGGCTTCCCACGGATTGCGGATCGGCCGTGACGCAGGAAAGGGCAGCAATCTTCTCCTCGTGGTCGATATCGGCTTCAAGGAAGCCGTCGGCCGATTGCGTCCATGGGAAACGACCCGCCGCCCGGTGGCCATTCGCGGTCTCCTGGCTTGGCCTGAAGCGAATACGGGTGGGAAGCCGCGCGATCTGCCGCAGGTCCTCAAGCGTCCCGTCGGCAATCTTGACGCCGCCGTTGACGATGATCACGCGGTCCGCCCGGTCCTCCAGCTCGGTGAGCGCGTGGGATGACAAAAGGACCGTCGTGCCTTTTGCGCGCAGCTCGGAGACAACGTCATAGAAATTCCGTCTGAGTGCGGGATCCAGTCCGCTGGTCGGTTCATCAAGCAGCAGGATCCGCGGCTCGCCGAGCAAGGCCTGCGCCAGGCCCAGTCTTTGCCGCATGCCTTTCGAATAGGTGCGGACCGGCCGATCGGCGGCGATTTCGGAAAGACCGACACGCGCGAAAAGGTCATGCGTTTTCGCCAGCCGTATCCGCTTCAGGCTTGCGTAAAAAGCCAAAATCTCGCGGCCGGTGAGCGCAAGATGGAAGGACACGCTTTCCGGTAGATAGCCGAGACGGCGCCGCACGCCGGTGTTTCCCGTCACCGGATCTTCGCCCAGAACGCTCACCGTGCCCGATGTCGGCCTGATCAGGCCGAGAATCAGCTTGATGATCGTGGTCTTGCCGGCACCGTTATGGCCGACGAGCGCGATTGTCTCGCCTTCACCCAGTGACAACGAAATATCCCTGACTGCAGCGAACTTGCCGTAGCTTTTGCTTGTTTCCGTCAAGCATACCGAGGGTGTCATGGTGTCTTGTCCTTCCTTCCGGGCGGAGCCATCAAAGGCCGGCTATCGACAACTCCGCCGGGCAACAGCGCGGGAAACTGGGATTGCGCCCATCGGATCACCTGGACCGCCGGGCTGCTTGTAAGAACCTTCGCTTGTGGAGAGGTCCATAAGACCTGGTCGATGATATCGTTGGGGCGATAGGGACTGTCGGCCAGGCCGTCGCCATTGAGATCGAAAGCCGGGTTGTCGCTCCAATAATTGCCTTGCCCGTTCTTCGACCAATCGAGATAGCGCGTGCCGACATATTTGACCTGGTTTCGATTGGCGATGAAAGCGTTGCCGGTAATCGAGTTACCCTCGGATCCGGCGGTGAAATGAATGCCGATGGAGCAGCCCTCGAAGACATTGTCGGTGAAGGTGTTCTTATTGGCGTTATAGATGAAGACGCATTTTTCCGGTCCGAGCCGCTCTTCGGCTTCAGCGAAGCGGCCGTCGGCCTGCTCGTCGATCTTGGGCAAGTCCTTGTCGTCGTCCCGTGCGCCGCCCATCACCCAGCGATCGGCGGGCTGCAGACGGCCGCGGACCGTATTGCCGCTGACCGTCGAGCCATTGGCGAAGTTCAGGAGAAGGCCATGATCGCGATCGCCATCCGACAGATTGTTGGAGATTTTCAGCCGGCTGGAAAACATGATCGCATAACCGACAAGGTTGCCGGTCGAGACATTGTCGCTGATCACGCTGTCATTGGTATACATGTAGTGGATGGCGAAGCGCAGATCGCGAAACCGGTTGCCCTTGAAGACGTTGCGCTTGCTGGAGTTGGTCGCGATGCCGTCGCGCCCGAAGCTGATGTCGTTGTCGACGACCTCAGCGCCAGGCGCGTTCCACAATGTCACGCCATTGCCCGCCTCGCTCATGCGGCCGGCGTTCATGCCGATGATCTGATTGCCACGCGCGATCGAGTGTGCCGCGCCATGGAGGTAAACGCCCGTCAGATTGCCGATGATCCGGTTGTTTTCGATGAGCGCGCCCTTTGCCGAGGCAGCAACGAACACGCCTGAATCCATTGCGGCGAGATCGCGGCCCGAGCCGCGGATTTCCAGCCCGCGCACCACCGCGCCCGGGGCAGTGACCGTGACCACGCTTCCCGTGGCCGAGCCCAGAACTACGGCGCCCGGTTGCCCTTCAAGTCTCACGGGTGTGCTAACGCGCAACGGCCCTTCATACTCGCCCGGCGTCAGCCTGATGATGTCGCCTGAGGCCGAGGCGTCCAGAATTGACTGAAGAGCGGAAGCCTGCGCGCGCCCGACGGTATGTTCGGCCGCAGCAGCCGGAGTGGCGGCCCCAACGGCCGCCATTCCAATGATCCCGATGGTCAGGAGATGCCGCATCACGCCTGCTTCGGCTCGACGAACATGCGGCCTTTCATTTCCATATGCATGGCATGGCAGAACCAGGAGCAGTAGTACCACCATACGCCTGGCCGGTCGGCCTTGAAGGTCACCGAGGCCGTCGCCTGAGGGCCAACCTCCATGTTGATCCCGTAGTTGACGATGGCAAAGCCATGCGTGAGATCTTCGACGTCGTCGATATTGGTCACATAGACCGTGACCTCATCCCCTTCCTTGACGCTGAAGCTCTCCAGACCGAAGGCCGGTGCCGCCGACGTCATGTAGACGCGCACCTTGTTTCCGTCGCGGATCACCTGGGAGTCCGACACGAGGTCGATATTGTCGGCCTTTGCCTGCTTCACGGCGTCAGCGAAGAACGGGTCGTCGCGGTTCCAGGTACTGACCGGGTTGATCTTGGAATTGTGGACGATCGTCGCGTCATGCGGCTCGGCGAACGTCGGATTATCGTGGACCAGAACCATCTGATCGCCGGAGATGTCGATGAGCTGATCATTTTCCGGCTTCAACGGTCCGACGTTGAGATACCGGTCCTTGGAGAACTTGTTCAGCGAGATCAGCCATTTGCCGTCGGCTTCCTTGGTCTGGCCCATCGAGGTGTGGTTGTGACCCGGCTGGTACTGGACGTCGAGCTTCTGGCGGATCGGATCAACCTTTTCGCCCTTGTAGGCACGCTTGGCATCTTCGATGTTCCACTTGCAGACCTGGCTGTCGATGAAGAGCGTCGTGTAGGCGTTGCCCTTGCCGTCGTAGGCCGTGTGAAGCGGGCCGAGGCCGAGCTGCGGCTCGGCAACCACGGTGTCGCGCGGCTTGATCTTGTCAGCAAAAAGGTCGTCGAACTTGCGGACATCGAAGACGGTAACAGTTGGCGACAGCTTGCCGTTGGCGACCAGATGGATACCGTCCGGAGCGGTGTTCATGCCATGCGGACTGTTGGAGACCGGGATGTAGCGGGTGTAGGGTGAGCCGTGGCGGCCGTTGAGGACGGGCACGCCGCCCATTTCCTTGAATTCACCCTTCGCAACGGCCTCTTCGATGCGCTTGAGGTCGAAAACCACGACCCAATCCTGCTCGCTGGCCATCATCTCAGGAAGATTGACGCCTTCTTCGGAGTTGTAGCAGGTGGCGAAGGCATACTTGCCCTGATAGTCGGCATCGACGTTGTCGAGGTTGCCATCGACCGAAATTTGCCAGGCAACCTTCATTGTCTCGCCGTCAACAGCGGTGAAGATCGCGTGATATTGCTTGTGGTCGTCGAGCACCTTACCGTCGTTCGGGATCGGAGCGCGGTCTTCGCCATTGCAGAATACGTAGCCGGTCTTCGGATATTTCTGCACGCGCAGACCGTGAACCGTGTGCTGGTTCGGCAGTTGAATAATCTTGTCGCACTTCATCACGTCGAGACGGATGCGGCAGACGCGGGTATTGGCCTTGTCGTTGGCATAAAGGTAACGCCCATCATAGGTGCCGTCGGTGAAGGACGGATGTGGGTGGTGCAGGTCGCCATTCAGATAAATTCCACCGCGCTCGCCGAGGAATTCGACGGTTTCGGGCAGCAGCCCCTCCGTCAGGACCTTCCGGCTTTCGTTGGTGAGACCCCACCCGGTGGCGCTGCAGCGATTGAAGACCGGAATGCGCATGAGCTCGCGCATCGAGGGCAAGCCGACGACGCGGATTTCCCCCGATTGGCCGCCCGACACGAAGACGTAATATTCGTCCAGTTCTCCGGGCTTGACCTCGTACGCGAGACCGCTGGCGGCACGCGCCGGCGTCGCCATGGCGCCGGATATCGTCAGCGCGCCACCCACGCTTGCGGCACCTGCCGCTGCGGCAAAGGCCGTCGTTCCCAAAAGCTGGCGCCGATTGAGGCGCGGTTGTCTATCATCAATTGCCACTTCGTCTCTCCTTGGTTGTTCGGGTTATGCCGGTTGGTCCGGCACAGCATCAGGGCTCTTGATAGGAGTGCCCTTGTAGGTGACTTCCACCTTGGGCCGCTTTTCAGGTGTCTCGCCGCGGGACGCGGGAGTGGAAAGAGCCATGAATTTCTCGCGCTTGAGCCGCACCTGGATCATGTGCGGGCAGCGCTGATCGTCCTGGTACAACTCCTGGCAATGCATGCAGTAGATGCACTCGTTGACGTTGATTGTGCCTTCGGGATGGATCGCCTGCACCGGACATTCCTTGGCGCAGCGCTGGCACGGCGAGCCGCATTCCGGCCACCGCTTCAGCCACTCGAACATCCGGATGCGGCCCGGAATGGCGAGTGCCGCGCCGAGCGGGCAGAGGTACCGGCAATAGAAGCGTTCGATGAACAGTCCTGCGCCCAGCAGCACCGTTGCAAAAAGCAGGAACGGCCATTGCCGCGCAAATTTTAGAATGATGACGGTCTTGAATGGCTCGACCTCCGAGGCGGTCTCGGCAAGTGCCATCGAATAGAACGACAAACCCAAAAGACCGAGGAAGATGATGTATTTGACCGGCCAGAGGCGCTCATGCAGGCCCCAGGGCAGCTTGACCTGAGGAACCTTCAGCTTCTTTGCGATATTGTTCGTGAGCTCCTGCAATGCTCCGAAAGGGCATAGCCAGCCGCAAAAGGGGCCGCGTCCCCAAAACAGGAGCCCGGCGGCCACCGAGGCCCAGAGAATGAAGACGAGTGGCGCGGCGAGAAAGAACTCCCAGTTGAACCCGGTGACAAGGGAATTGGCAAAGGTCAGGACATTCACGACGGACAGCTGGGCATTGGCATACCAGCCAAGCCAGACCAGCGTGAACAGCAGATAGCCGTTGCGCACCCAGGCAAAGAGCTTCGGGCGCCGCACCAGCCAGTCCTGGAAGAAGAAAATGGCAGTCAGGACCAGGAGTGCGCCGATCGTGACAGCGATCGCACCGCGGTTCATCTGCCAGATGCTGATCCAGAGAGCTTGGTCAGCGCCGTCGTCTCCGTCCCCCGCCACCGGCCCATCTGCGGGCGCTGCGGCCTGAACGGATGGCTGGGGCGGTGCTGCTCGCTCGATAGAGACGTAATCGTCCGGCAGCGTGTAACCCAGATTGTAGGGCAGGACGGCTTTGTCACGGCCGCTGGCGCTGCGCTGGACGAGTAGTTGGAGCTCAAACGGCGCCGTCACGTCGAAGGGGAAGTCGTCCGGTATGACGAACAATGCGATCTCGCGCAGGCGTGGGGCACCCTCGGCGGCAAGCGATGCTATTCGTGTGTGGTCATGATCGTGAAACCGCAGCCCCTGGCCATCCTGGAGCAGCTCAATCCGATCGAAGATGCCGCCGCGGACATAGCCCGAACCCTTGAAGGAATAGGTGCCGTCACCGGCGACGATCAGCGCGGACTGGCCGGGTTTCAGCCGGTCACGCAGGCGCTGGTAGCCGGTGTCGCCTAGCAGGCTCCGGCCGATGGCCGGAACACTTGCCGGCGCGATGAAGAGATCGATGAAACGGTTTTCCGGTGTGGGATCTTCAGGATGTGCAGCCGCTTCCGGTTGTTTGGCTGTTAGAAACGCCTGCGAGACTTCGCCTACCGTGAGCCGCAGACTGCGGACTGATCCGTCGCCGATCAAAGTCTTCCAGTCGCGGCTCTCGGTCTTTGCCTCATTGAGCATCCGCTTCTCGACGACCGCGGGGGCAACATTTTGTGCCGTGCCGCCATCGAGCCGGTGACTGCGAATGAGCTTGACCGCCGATCGCACGACACTGTCGCCCATCACCAGGACGGTAACGGTGGCGCCGCTGACGATATCGACCTGAGGCGGCCTTTCTTTTCCTGCCGCCACGCGTCCGAGGTCCTTGCCAATAATCGAATTCAACGCGGCGACGACTTTCGCCTGCGGTATGCCGATCAGGACAATCGGCTCCTTGTGATCGACGAGCTTGATACCCTTGACGACACCGGCCGGATCGATGCCGACGATGATATGGATCGGTTTGCCGGAGTAACCTGTGGACGCCGTGAAGTCGGAATTGAGGTAGGCGTAACCCACGATGTCGTTGCCGCGGAATACCGCGGCGATCGGCGGCACGCCCTGAATGGCGCCAAAATGATCGGCTCCCGCAAAAAGCTCCGATGGCTGCACTTTCGGCAAATAGGCGGAAAGCTGCTCACCGCAAAAAGCCGGTCCGGCGGAAAGAAGAGACAAGCACAGAGCCGTCAGCCATCGGACGATGTGCTGGTGGAACCATCTGGAAATTGGAGAAGACATAGTGCCGGTGCTGCCTGCAGATTCTTGCTGATGAGTTGGCTGCAACCTAGTCGCCTGACAACGTCATTCTTTGATGAAGGTCAAACTCTTGGGTTTTCGCTCCTGCTAATGCAGTTCGGGACGACAGCCGCCGCAAGACGCTTTTCCGGGGCAACAGGAGGAAATGCCTATGCAGAGACTGAGCGATGAGCCGAAAACCATCCAATCGATGCAGGATCTGCTGACGACGGCGCGGTCGATGGAGCAGGAGGCGGTCGCCGGCTATCAGGCATTGTCCGAACGCATGGTCAGGGAAGGGAGGGCCGAGCTTGCTGCCGTTTTCGATCGGCTTGTCGCCGAGGAACAGGACCATCTCGGCATGGTCGAGCAATGGTCCGCCCAAACGGGTGTTCCCTGCGAGACGGTGGCTTTGAATGATGAGGATAGCGTCTTTGACGACGAGGGTGCGGGTATTGTCGCGCCGCAAATGCTTAACGCTTATCGCGCTTTCTCGATCGCGGTACGCAATGAGGAACGCGCCTTTGTGTTCTGGACCTATGTCGCCGCCGGCGCGCCGACGCCGGAGATGCGATCAGCCGCCGAGCGCATGGCGCGGGAAGAGCTCGGACATGTCGCAACGCTTCGCCAGGAACGGCGCCGCGCTTTCCATGCTCTAAGGCGCTCGGATGCAACCGTCGTCAGAAGTATTGCGTTCTTGGAGGAACGGTTGACCGGCGCCCTCGATGGGCAGTTCTCGACACTGGAGGCTGCCGATTTGGCTGACGTCATTGCGCTTGCGCGGCAGGCACGGGCACGTGCTGCCGCTGTCCGGTCCTGGCCGTTTGCAGTTTCGATGACGGTTGCCGTGCCGCGAAACGGTGAAGCGCCGAACCTTCGTGGACTGAGCGAGCTTCTGCTTGACTGTTATCTCGACCTTGCCGAGAGCTGCAAGGATCAAGCGGCACGTGAGCTGGCGCAGATATTCGCAGGCGAACTTATTCACTGTCTGTCTGTCGTGCGTCGCCTAGAGACACGATCATGACGAGGCCGGAAAGAGGATCCAGTATGCAGATAACGCGTGACGACAATGGCGATTTTGTTCTGAACCCCGCAGAGCTTTCCTCGCGGTTCGGCCTCTCCGGAGCTGAGTTCAAGCGAAAGCTGCAGATGGGATTGGTTGCAAGTACCGTGGAAATTGGAGAAGGCGAGGATGCCGGCCTGCGGCGGCTGAGCCTCAGGATCGGTAACCGCATTTGGCGTGCAATCCTCGACAAGTCCAACACCGTCATTTCCGAAGAAATGACCTTCGCCCGGGCTGGCACGATGAAAAGGACCAGCCGCCGGAACCTTGCATGAAAGCGGCAGTTCGTCAGCGATTGCCGATCATTGCTCTATCTGGCCGTGGGCTATTTCCTCGGGCGCGGGAGAGACTTTGTCCTCGTCTGCGATCCCCTTCTTGAAGGCCTTGATGCCCTTTGCGACGTCACCCATCAACGTCGGGATCTTACCGCGGCCGAAGAGCAGCAGAACGATTGCCATTACAATCAGCCAATGCCATGCACTGAACGAACCCATTACAATACTCCTTACTTCAGGCAATTGCGCCGTTCGCGGCGAGATTGCCTCACTGGCCTCAAGGCCTTTGCGTAAATATATGCCGTTCAGGAGGCAGACTGTTTGAGATATCTCAACAACGCGCTCGAATAGCTCGGCGCCAACCAAACATCGTCAGGTAAAAAGGCTGGCGGTCAAACTGGCTGAAAACAGCATGAGCATAGCGCAACTGCCCCGGCGCATGGCCGTCGGCAACCTTTCTTGCTCCCCAATCACAAGCTTGCCGATTGCGAGCCAAAGCATCGAGGCTGCAGCGACAGCAAAGGCGATGGTCAGGAGATGTGGGATTTGCGTCGAAACGCCGGCCACAGGGACCATGGCCAACCCGATGATGATTGCCTTCGGATTGAGCAACGTCGTTATCAGGACATGACGCACCGAGAGGTCCGCGGCCGATAGTGGACCGGCCGCGGACCACAACCGGAAGGCAAGATATAAAACCCAGGCAGCAGAGACCAGCTTGAGGGCGGCGGCGACCTGTGGATGGGAATGCAGCAACCCTCCGGTAAGGACGGTAAGCAAAACCACCACCAACAGGTAAGCAGCAACGACAGTTGTTGCGAGAATTGCAAGTTGCCATACTCCTCGTCGGTGGGCAGCGAGCGCAAGAAGCGTATTGGTCGGACCCGGCATTGCAATAAGAGCAAAGGCACTGGCAGCAATCGAAAATTGGGTCATGCTTTCCCCGTCAATCTGATCGGGACTATTTGATCGGAAAGGGGAGGGACCGCTTTGACGAAGGTCAAGAGCTTGCTCTGCTTCTGGAACTTTTTCAGGCGTTTCGCTGTTTCCCTATGAGGCGTTAAGGATTTTTTGCGCCATGCCCCAGCTCGTCCGGTTTATCATCGTCAGAATGGCCATCGGCTTCCTCATCGGGAGCGTAGCGGGTTCAATTCTTTGGACAACAGGATTTTCGGATTCAGCAGCTTCGCTCGGCCCGTTGGAAAGTTACGTGGCCCAGGGCGTCTTCATTTTCGCGTTTGGCGATACGATCGCACTCGGATACCTCAGCACGGCATTGATGATGGAATCGGAATAACCCGCCAACAAACATCGAAACATCTAGCGATTTTGATCTTCCTCAAAGACATCGCTTCGCGTTGCGGCGATATTTGTCCGTGCGGCATATTCTATGCGTCATGAGACGCCCCCTGGGCGCTTGTTCATCGAGCGATGAGGTATCGCGATGTCTTTGAAGTTCGTTACAGCCTTCCTGCGATCTTCCGGCGAAAATGCCATGATCATCCTTGAGGAAGCCGGATGCAATCAGATTGCCGTTGTCGACAAACAGGCGCTCCTCGACGTCGCCTCTCCGCCGCGTGCTGACGAGACGCGGCTGCAGGAAAATATCGAGCTCTTCTGCGACATCGTGCGCGCGAAGCACTGCGTCAAGGACATTGCGTCTGACGGCCGTATCCATATCTCTGCCGGCGATGTCTCCAAGTGGAAATCAGATCCCGGCCACCGGCACTGACCTTCCCCGTCGGCCGTCCAACCGCTCAGCTTCCTTCCACGGTATAGCTTTTTTCCTCCGGGGACTTGGCTGAGACCAGCCGCAGATGATGTGGCTGCTTGCCAATGTGACACCCGCTGTTGCGGGTTTCATTCGAGCGAGGGGAAAGCTTCGCTGGAGATGACGGCCAATGCCGGCGCCAGCCCCGCACGTCGTCTGCCGTAATAACGATGTCCTGATTGACAATCGGCGTCTGCATACGATTGACGGCAATCTCGCAAAACGTCCTGACGTGCTCCAGGAAATGCGCCTCGCTCGAGCGCGGCGGGGAGGCGACGTTCAGTATGGCGCGGCGCGTCACCAGGACGGTCCGGCATTGTAGACCAACTTGCAATATGATGCATCCCGACTTCTCGTCCGCGTCCAACCTGGCTGCTACGATGCCATACTCCATGACCTGCTACTCCCCTTGTTGCAGTGCGTAACATCCACTGACGACCGCCGGCACGTGCCTTCCTTGAATATCGTCGTGCGGCTTACTCGCTGAGGCACGATTGGCATTTGACGGCGAACGGAACAGCTTCAAGACGCGCTTCCGAAATCGGCGCGCCACATTCTACGCAGATGCCGAAGGTTCCGCTTTCCAGACGCTGCAGGGCGGCGTGGATGGCGCGCACCTCTTCCTGGCCCGCACGTCCAAAGCCCTCGAGCACGTCGTTGTTTTCGAGCTCGACGGCACGGTCCTCATCGTCGGCATCCTTTCGCCGCCCCAGATCGCTATCAACGAGGTGCAGGCGTCGGTTCAGATCTTGCAATCGACCCCGCAGAATCTTTTCAAATTTCTCTTTTTGCATCCTGGTTCTCCGGGTTCTTCCTCTGCCCACCATAGTTAGGGCGATTTCGGGCGGATCATCTTGATCTGCGTCAAAATGTGGACAACACAAGTGTTGAGGCGGCGGCAAAGGTGCAGCAGCAGAGACCGATCATGTCGGCGAAAGGCCGATGCCGAGGGAACACTGCAGTCTTCAAAAGCATCGATGAAGCACATCGCCTCGCCTGACAGCGCCATACCGGACGCCGCCATCGCGATCACAGTGTCACGGCGATGTGCCGTAAGGTCGCAGGCCATTAATGAAGTCCCTATTTCATTGCGCGCCCTCAACGCTACAAGCCGAAGCGGGTCGGTCTTTGCTCCAGTGCAGACGTCCCGGATCATCCCGGTTGCTCGGGTTTGCGGCCCGGGATATCGCTGCTGCGTGCGATCGCGTGCAGGAATTGCGATCCCATCTGCGCCTGCATGGCCAGATCTTCAAACAGCAGCGCGGCCTCATCGATGACCCCACCATCGGAGCCGGTCGACACATCACCGAGGTCGCGCAACAACTCTGTGAGCTTTATGATCTTGTCCCTTTGCCCGACGGCAGCTTTCAGCAGTTCCTCGGTGGCGACTGCCGTCTCCCGGCGCTCGAGATCCTCAAGCGCGTCATCGACCACATCACGGCACTTGCAATCCAGAGCGCTGGTGCGAATAATCGCACGGACCTGGTGCATGACAGCTTGGACGTTGGCTGCGGCCAGAACGGAATTGGAATCACTCATTGGGGGCCTCCCATCGTGGCGTTGCGGCTGCGGGCGACCCATTCGGCGCCGGCGTGACCATGGTGAAAGCCATTCGACAACGGTACGGCCGGATAGGCCGTTCGCAGGCGAAGCGCCGCCTCGTCAGGATCGATCTTGTCTTTCGTCAGATCGAGAAAGATCCCGGCGACCTCGACCATATCGCAGACCTGCGGCGACAGCCGGAGCGCCGACACGCCGAGTGCTTTGATATCCGCGTCCGTCTGCAGCAGCGCCTGGCACGTATAGGAAACGGTTTGAACGCCATTCAGCGCAAGAAACGGCTGGTTCGACATCGTCTTTACGGTCAGACCGTCAGGTTCCTCGCCACAGACGAACTGACAATTGTCTTTGATCCTGCCTTTCGCCCTTGCATGCGCGCAGCGCGCCGACACGGCAAGCGGCAGGCGGCCGAATGCGAAAAGCTCGAAGGCGAGTTCCGGGCAATCCGTCGTGATCGCCTTGACGGACACCGCCGGCAACTCCGGCGGCAGGCATATTGTCGATGCTCCGCTTTTTGCAAGGAATCGCGCCGCCGGGCCGTTATAGACGTTCACCAGAGGCCCGACGGCGTGGTTGCGGCCCTTGAGCAAATTGAGGGCCGACAGGTCGTTGGCTTCGATGACGTGGCCACCGTCACGGATAAGATCGCGCTGATATTGGCTTTCGCGATCAAGCGTAATGAGAGCAAGCGTTGAAAGCCTGACGGACTTGCCCGCCGCTTCCAGCCGATCGACGACATCCGCAAAAGCCGGTTCGGTGATGTGCAGCCGTTTCGAGCAAACCGTTTCGCCGATGATGACCGTGTCGACCGGCGCTTCGTCGGCGATGCGGAAATAGAAATCGCGCCAGCGATCGGCGTCCCAGAGATAATAGACGGGACCGAGGACAAGCGTCGTCGAATGATCGATCACGTCGTTATCTCCACCGTTTCTCATAGGCGCCATGCGTTGTTTTCTGCCCCTCGCTTAATGTCCGCAGGCGGGCAAGCAGGCGAGACCGTTCGGCCGGGGCCGCATCGACAGCGGCGCGAAGCGTCGATACGACTTCGCCGACATAGGCTTTGCCGCGCTGGCGCCCTTCGATTTTAAGCGCGCAAACGCCTGCTGCCCTCAGCGAATCGATCTCATCCATGACGTCGAGCGACGTCGGATCCTCGAACGCGTAGCCTTGGCTGTCGGCGATGTCGAAACGGCCCTTGCATAAGGTGGGATATCCCGCAGCCTCATTAGGCCCGAAGCGATTGATGGTGAAATTGCCAAGCTCGGAGACGAGGCCGTCCGGCCCCTGGCGGTAGCGCACATGGCTGGCAGGGGAGCAGACGCCTTGCATGTTCGGCGACCTTCCCGTGGCATAAGAGGACAGGGAACAACGTCCTTCTGCCATGACGCACAGGCCGCCAAAGACGAAGACCTCCAGTTCGCATTTGATCTTGCGGGCAAGCCGGGCGATATCGGGAATTGTCAACGTGCGCGGTAGAACGACGCGTGCTGCGCTGAACATATCTACGAGAAAGGCGATCGCATCAGGGTTTGACGCAGAAGCCTGCACGGAAACATGCAGGCGCTGTTGGGGATGGCGTTCCGCGACATAGGCCATCAGGCCGAAGTCAGCCAGGATGAGCGCATCCGCCCCGATCGCCACAGCGTCATCGGCGGCTGAATACCAGAGCCTCTCGCAGCCCGCCGTCATGAACGTGTTAAGCGCCACGAAGGTTCGGACACCTTTGGCCCGGGCATATTCGATTGACGCGGCAAGCTCCTCCCGCGTGAAATTCAACCCGGGGAAATTGCGGGCATTGGTTTCGTCGCGAAAGCCGCAATAAACGGCGTCGGCGCCTTCGTCGACGGCCTCCTTGAAGGCTGCCGGAGTCCCTGCGGGACAAATCAGTTCCATGAGAGCCCCTCCGACGTTAGGGCCTGTTTGCGGATCGAAACCATCAATGACCTCAGCATCGGGTGCAGAGGGCCGGCGGCGTTGGCGATGATTTCGGCAATGTCGATATCGCAGTCGTCGAGAGCGTTTCGAAGAGCAATGACGCTTTCCATATCGCCGGTTACCGCCAGGCGGCGCGAAAAGAACAGGGCGTCGCCATCAACGCGCCCCTCCGCCAGCGCCAGCAAGAGCGCTAGGGGACCTTCGACCGTCGCGTCTGCCGTAATCGGGTGGCTCTTTCGGACCGCCTTTGTCGTCTTGCAGGACGGATCGACCAGAAAGGAAAAGGGCAAATCCGTCGGAACAAACGCAAATCGCTTTTCCTTGAAAGCTCCCAGCCGGTCAAAGAGTCCTGAATGCCGTTCGAGGATCTGTCTAAACAGGAAAGCCGAGACGCCTTGAGCAAGCGGTAACGGAACCGCGTGCAAGGAAGCCATCAGCCGTGGTCGGAATAACATGCGCGCCTCATTGGTAGCGGGAACCGGTTTAGCGCCGGCTGATCGGCCGGTATTTGCGCCATCTCAAAGACAGGCCGGATTTTTTTACCGATGGGCATGCGGATGAATAATCACGCCGCTCCCGTTGCCACATTTCCAGACCTCCAAAGCTTTGCGCTCGACCTGGAACGGCGCAACCTGCTTCACCGTATCAGCGAGCCGGTCTCACTCGTCCACGAGATGGCAGAGATCCACCGAAGGTCCATGGAAGAAGACGGTCCGGCCCTTCTTTTCGAGACGCCGGTCGATGCGTCCGGCAGGACCAAGCACATTCCTGTTCTCGTCAATCTCTTTGGTACCCGGGAAAGGATTGAACTCGGCTTCGGCTTGCCGACCGGAGGCCTGGCAAACCTTGCGGCCATGCTGGGCGAGCTGCATCGGCCAACCCCGCCGAAGACCATCCGGGAGGCTTGGGACAAGTTGCCGCTTGTGCGGGCGGCGATGTCAATGCGACCCAAGCGCCGGGCAAGGTCGCCGGCGCAGGCGGTGATGCGCACAGGAGAGGACGTGGACCTTTCGCTGCTTCCGATCCAATGGTGCTGGCCGGGCGAGCCGGCGCCACTCGTCACCTGGCCGATGGTGATCACGCGCTCTCCGGACGATCCGTCCGATATCAATGTCGGGATATACCGGATGCAGGTGCGTGACCAACGCTCACTCATTATGCGTTGGCTGGATCATCGCGGCGGAGCAAAACATCATCGGGCCTGGCTGCGCAAAGGATTGGACATGCCCGTCACAATCGCGATAGGCGCAGACCCCATCAGCATTCTCTCGGCGGTCATGCCCCTTCCGGAAGGCTTCAGCGAGATCAACTTTGCCGGCCTCCTGCGATCGGCGAGGACAGAGGTGAGCTCCGCATTGACGGTTCCGATGCCAATTCCGACCAATGCGGAGATTATCCTGGAAGGTACGGTGTCAGCCACGGAGTGCGCGCCCGAGGGACCCTACGGCGACCATACAGGCTATTACAACAGCGTCGAGCCATTCCCGGTCATGACCGTCTCGGCCATGACAAGTCGAAAAAATCCCTTCTATCTCTCTACATTCACCGGCCGCCCGCCCGATGAACCGTCGCGATTGGGAGAGGCGATGACGGATCTCTTCGTGCCGATAGTCAAGCGGCAGTTTCCGGAAATATGCGATTTGTGGCTGCCGCCGGAGGCCTGCTCCTATCGCGCGATCGTGGTTTCGATCGACAAGCGTTACCCGGGCCAGGCCAAGAGGATTATGATGGGTCTCTGGTCGATGCTGCCGCAGTTCAACTACACGAAGCTAATCATCGTGGTCGATCCCGACATCAACGTCCGCAATTGGGCCGACGTCATCTGGGCCCTGTCGACGCGGTTCGACGCCAGCCGCGACCTCACCGTCATCGAAAACACGCCGATCGACTATCTTGACTTTGCTTCGCCGAGACCTGGCTTGGGCGCCAAGATGGGCTGCGATGCGACCAACAAGATCGGCTCGGAGACGGAGCGCGACTGGGGGCGTGTCTTGTCGATGCCGCCCGAGGTTTCGGCCCGCGCCGGTGCCATTTGGGAAAGGGTGAAACGTGATTTATGACCCTCTGATGGCACCTCGCGTGGTGTTGTCGATCACCGGCGCTTCGGGCGCGATCTTCGGTGTCGCAATTGCGGACAAGCTTATTGCACACGGCATCGACGTTCATCTCGTGGTTTCGGAAGCGGGACGGCGCACGCTTGCCCATGAGATCAGCGCGGATGCCTATGGCAAGCTTCTGCTCAAGGTGCGCAAAGCCCATGATGCCGCCGACATCGGAGCAGCCATCGCCAGCGGCTCGTTTCCCGTTCATGGCATGGTCGTCGCGCCATGCTCGATGCGGACACTGGCGGGGATCGCCGCAGGTTTCTCCGACAACCTGATCGTGCGCGCAGCCGACGTGCAGCTCAAGGAGCGGCGGAGACTGGTCCTGTTGGCTCGCGAGACACCGCTTCACCTTGGCCATCTGCGTAACATGGTTACCGTCACCGAGTGCGGCGGCATCATCATGCCGCCGGTCCCGGCCTTCTATCAGAAGCCGGAAACGGTCGCTGATGTCGTGGACCACATTGCTTCACGAGCAATCGACCTGCTGGCATTGCCGATCCGGCCACTTGCGCAGACCTGGCAGGGAGAACGGCCTGCCGGCCCTGGCCCGGCTCAACCGAGCAGGGAAAGCGGGTCGGTCCCAAACAGATAGCTGTGGCCAGCCACTAGCAACCACACCACCAAAGCAGTGGTGGCCAAGGCGCCCACGCCGAGACGCATGTCGAAGCGCGGCTTCATTTGCCCTGTCAGAGCGCCAAGCAGCGGCACATTTGATGTGCCGGCTGCAACAGTCGCCCAGCCGGCGCCAAGACGGCGCTGGGCGCGTTTTTCCGCCATGGGGATGCCTCCGATGGCAAAGAGCGCAAATCCGCCGAAAAGCAGCAGGGAGCGCAGGTCTCCGTTGACGATCACGTGCCCGGCCGCCCAAAGAAAAAAGCCCCATAAGACCGGATGCCGCGTGATGCTGACGATCGCTCCTGGCGTCGATCCTCGTGCCAGCGAGATCGACAGCGGATTGTCGCTCAAGAGCCCGGCAATCACCAGAAAAATACCCACCGGGGCCAGGACAAACGTCGCGATTGCCTGCCAGGGCCGAAAATCCCAAAGCGGGATGTAGTCCAGCATCAGCGCGGCGCGAAAGACCCAGACGAGAACCGCCGTTGAGATGACGGAATAGATGACGAAGTAGGCTGGTCTTCCGACGATGCTGATGATGCGCGAGCGCAGAGCCGGGATCGCCGGGATCGAATGCAGCGCGATGAAGACTGCGAAGGCGGCTGCGAATTCCTGCACGTTCAACCCTCAAGTAGTTGTCGACCCCATCCTCTATCCCTTCTTCAGTCATCGCTTCATTGCGAAATCTCAAACGCGCCGCCTGGCTTCGTATTTGCGCTGGAACAAAGAGCGGCACGATTGACGGCCATAAAGGTGAGCAAGCAAATCATGTTTGAATAGTTCAAACAACAACGGGTCCAGCGGCAGCAACGGAGCTTTTTCATGTCAAGATTTACACTGGCTACGGTCATCGCAATCGGTTCGCTTGCAACTGCGCCCGCGCTCGTGCGGGCGGCCGAATATCCGATCGGCGAGCCGCAACTTGTTAAGGGGATGGAGGTCGCGGCGGTCTTTTTGCAGCCGGTCGAAATGGACCCGCCGGGAATGATGCTTGAGGCCTCGCAATCGGATATCCATCTTGAAGCCGACATTCACGCAACCGCCGACAATGCCAACGGTTTCGCGGAAGGAGACTGGCTTCCCAACCTGCACGTCGAATATCAGTTGACGAACCTCGCAAATGGTCGGGAAGCCTCGGGCGCGCTCGGACCAATGGTTGCCAGCGACGGACCGCATTACGGCGACAACGTCAAGCTCTTCGGCCCCGCCAAATACCGTCTCGTCCTGACGGTGCATCCTAGCGGGCATGGCGAAATGGCATTCGGGCGCCACGTCGATAAGGAGACCGGCGTCGCCGCCTGGCCCAACGACTTCACGCTCAATTACGATTTCGTTTTTGCCGGCGTCGGCAAGAAGGGTGGATACTGATTACCGTCTGAACCGCGACCGTAGTGGAGCTTCCCCACCCATGTCAGCAAAGCCTGTCTCCGCCGCCCTACCGGCATTATCTGTTCTATCATTATTGGCAACCGCCATGCCAGCTGGTGCCGAAGATGACTATCCGATATTCGTCATTCACATGAGCAACGGCGTGATATCGCCGGCGGTGGTCGAAGTTCCGGCAAACACCCGTTTCAAGCTCGAGCTTCATAACGACGGCTCCAGCCCGGTCGAATTTGAAAGCCTGCCGCTCCGGAAGGAAAAAGTGCTGGCACCAGGCGCCGAGAGCTTCATCGTCATTCGCAACCTCGCTCCCGGCAACTATGCCTTTTTTGACGATTTTCACCTTGATATGCCGCCGGCAAGGCTGATCGCACGATGACGCTGACGGGAGCACAGGCGTTTCAGGTGACGTTTGTTGTCTGGCGCGAAAGCCTCGAGGCGCTGCTTGTGGTTGGCATTCTGGCGACATGGTCGCTCAGAGGCGGTCCAGAGCGCAAGCGAAAGGCATGTTTGGCGCTGGCAGCCGGTATCGCCTCCGGTCTTCTCCTCGCCCTGTCGCTGGCAGTGGTCCTGGTCTCGTTTGAGAGCTTTCTGTCCGGCGACGGGCAGGACATTCTGCAATTCGTCATGGTCGCCGCCGCCGCCTGCCTCATCGTGCACATGGTCATGTGGATGCGCCGCGGTGGAGGGCAGATGAGCAGTGAGCTCCGGCCTGTCGCGCGCCGGTCGAGCGAGCTCGGCAATTGGCTGGGGCTTTCGATCCTCACCGCAGTGGCGATCGGCCGCGAAGGCAGCGAGACGGTCGTCTTTCTCTACGGATTGCTGGCGGGAGCGTCTGGTGCGGGTGTAATTTCGAACCTGGTTTCGGCAACACTCGGCCTTTTTGCCGCAAGCCTCAGCTATCTGATGCTGCGGTGGGGTGCGAATGCCTTGTCATGGAACCTGTTCTTCCGCGTGAGTGAAGCGCTGCTCCTCGTCGTGGGCGCGGGACTCTTGATGACTGCGGTCGACCGGGCGATCGGCCTGGGGCTTGTGGCGCCACTGTCGGGTCCGATCTGGGACACGAGCCGGGTTCTTGATGACGGCAGCGGACTAGGGGCATTCATTGCGGGTCTCTCCGGCTATCGGGCCCGACCGGAACTTTTGCCGCTGCTTCTTTATGCCGCCTATTGGCTCGCAATAGGGTATCTCCTGCGGCCGCGCAGGCAGCTTTTGCTCGCTGCCTGACTGTGATGCTGAGGCCCGTTCCGGATCACCTGGATCGCGCGGGGCAATGGCTCGCGCGCCAGCAGAAGCGCATCCGCCTTTTGGAATGGGGCATGATCGCGGTCTATCTGGTCCTTCTGCTAGGCCCGGCGCTGATACCCCTGCCGGCGCGGACAGATTTCATCTGGAACAATGCTGTTCGGTTCGCGCAGTTTGCCTTCTGGGGCGTGTGGTGGCCGTTCGTATTGCTGAGCACCGCGTTGGTGGGCCGCTTCTGGTGCGGAATACTGTGCCCCGAAGGTGCGCTCTCGGAATGGGCTAGCGAGCGAGGCGCGGGGCGGGCGATCCCGGCCTGGTTGAAATGGCCGGGCTGGCCGACTGTCGCCTTCATCATGACCACGATCTACGGCCAGCTGACAAGCGTCTACCAATATCCCGCGCCGGCCGTCGTCGTTCTTGGCGGATCGACTTTAGCTGCGATCGCTATTGGGGCCCGTTACGGCAAGGCGAAACGCGTATGGTGCCGTTTTCTTTGTCCGGTAAGCGGTGTTTTCGGTTTGCTGGCCAAAATCGCGCCGTTGCATTTCAAGGTTGATGGGCCAGCGTGGCACAGGGCGCAGCCCCGCACAGGGACCAAGCCGCCCGTAGCGGTGAACTGCGCCCCCTTGGTGCCGATCAAAACGATGCGCGGTGCCGGTGGATGTCACATGTGCGGCCGCTGCAGCGGATATCGCGGGGCTATCCGTCTCGCCTGGCGTTCGCCCAACGAAGAGATCGTAGCCGTCGGCGGTGAGACTGCCAACGGATGGGAGACCTTTTTGATCACGGCCGTCCTCATGGGCATGGCCACGGGCGCCCTGCAGTGGTCCGGCAGCGCACTTTACGTGACGTTGAAGGCACAAATTGCGATCTGGTGTCTTAATGCCGGGGTGTCGTGGCCGCTTGACGCCAGCCTTCCATGGTGGATGCTGACGAACTATCCCGGCGATCGGATGACGCTTGTCGACGGAGCCGCTCTTCTGATCTTTATCGCAGGCGCGGGTTTACTGGCGTGCGTGACATGCCTGCCGGCTCTCTCGGCCGGCGCCATCCTGTTGGGCGGGTGGAGCCGCCGCCGGTTCCATCACCTCGCCCAGGCATTAATTCCGGTCGCCGCGGCAGGCTTGTTCTGCGGGCTCCTGTCGCTGACCGTCACTCAATTGCGCATGGATGGCGTACGGATCCCGATGATCGACGAAGTCCGCTCCTTGCTCGTTGGCACGGCGGGCTTTTGGTCCCTCTATCTCGTATACAGCATCGCCGGGCGTTACGGCCCGTCGCGCTTTGCAAGGCTTGGCGTCTCAGCAGCAATCAGTGTTCCGATTGTTGCCACCTGTGGAGTTTGGGCGCTCTTTTTCCTCGGCTGAGGGCACATAGGGCTACGGCCGATCCGCGATCGTCTTCACGTTGTCGACAACGGTCGCCGAGCCTCTGAGGCTCTCGACGAGAACCTTTATCGCCTTGCGATGGAGCTCCGTCTCGACAATACCGGTGAGTATGACGTTGCCATCCTGAACGGCCACTGCAATCTGCTCCCGCGGGAGGTTCAGATCGCTCTTCAGCCGCGTCGCTATAGCAAGGCGCAACGCCTCCTCGCCGCGCGGTATGCGATCGGGCAGGCCTGCAACGACCGCCTTAAGAAGGTCGCGACGGCTGACGATACCGACAACCCTGCCATCCAAGACGACCGGCACGCGCTTGATTGAATGTACCGCCATGAGCCCGGCGATCTCGCCGAGAGGCGCTGTGGGCATTACCGAGACGACATCAGCGGACATGACGTCTTCGACCCGCCAGCTACTACCGTGCACATAGTCGCTAAGCGCATCGACGGTGCCTGCATCGGCGGCCGCCCTTAAGTCCAGTTCTTTTCGACGCAGCAGGTCGCCTTCGGTGATAATCCCGCGCAGGCTTCCGTCGTCGCCGAGGACCGGCAGCCCGCTGCAATCAGCGGCGATCATTATTTCGATAGCCTTACGGATGCTGGCCGTCACGCTGACTGAAGCGACGGGCCTCGTCATTATGTCTCTGGCTTGCATGGCGGTTCCTTGCATTCGACGGGTGTGCCCGAAACAAAGCTTAGGCGCGATGCGGCCTTTGCAAATTGATCGGGATCAAGGATCCGGCTTTTTCCGTGGCAGATGCCGATCAGAGATATTGATGTGATCGAGGAGCGGGCGAGGGCAGACGCGGGGGGTGACCTTTATTCACGGCCGCCGTTGGCGAGAATCATCAGCTTCCGGTAGTCGCAGACAAGCAGTTTTTGACGGCCGCCTTCAACGAGGCCCTTGGCTTCCCAGGCGCTGAGGATTCTTGAAACCGTGTGCAACGTCGTTCCCGTCATTTCCGCGATATCCTGGCGAGAAATCGGAAAGTCGATACGAATGCCATCGCCCTCCTGCTTTCCTGCCTGCTTGGAAAGCCTCAGGACAGCGTGAGCGACGCGTCTTTCCACTTCCTCTGTCGACATTTCGCGGATCCGCGTATGAGCCTCCTCGAGCCGCTGGCCGATGGTCTGCATCGCGGTAACCGCCAAACGTGGATTTTGCTCGACGAATTGCGGCCATAGATCGGTCGGCCATGAAAGCGTCAGGCTCTCGGCGGCCGCGATTGCGGTACCCGGATAGTCGGTACGCTGCAAGGCTCTGGCAAAACCGAACAAATCGCCCGGGTGAACGACCCGGACGATGATCTGCTGGCCATCTGCCGTGACCTGCGTGACCTTCAATCTGCCATGCAGGAGCAGGAAGAACGATTTGGCAGGCGCCCCTTGCTCGAAAACGGCATCGCCCTGTGCGACACGCCGTGAAACCGCATGCTCCACCATGGCGTCGAGATCAGAATCCGTAATTCGATCGAACAACGGCAGCGATTTCAATACGGCGCGATCAATCTTCATGACGTAGGTCCTTCATCCGGGGGAACGGCGTTTATCGAAAAGGTGGTCAAACCGATCATGCGCCTGATCCAGTCTTTCGCCATCTCCAAGGAACTTGGTTGGCGAACGAGCCGGAAACCGAGATTGTCTGGCGGGCTGCCGACAGTGCAGCCGCCGCCTTTTGGATTGCGGATAAAGCTGCTCATCGGAGCTCGATGTTTACCGGAAGCGATCAGGATACCGCAGCGCGACGGATCAGCCTCCTGATCGGCTTTTTGAGCGTCCATATCGACACGCTTGCTGCAGCTGCGCGTCCATTCCCAAATGTTGCCGGCAAAGTCGGCCAGCCCGTATTCGCTGACGCCAAACGATCCCCGGAGCTGGGGACGGGGGTCCTTCGAGGCGGACCGGCGCGCCTCCCGCTCGTATTCTGCGAGCCAGCGGATGGCGGGATTCTTGTCGTCGCTTGCAACGCCGAGCGCGTCGTCGGGAAAGCGGCTTCCCGCGGCAAAGGCCAGTTGTTCATCTGTCGGCAGGGTCCATGAGTGCCCGGTATGGTCCGAAAGCCACGCCGCATAGTGCAGGGCGTCGTCATAGCTGACGCCGATAACAGGTGTTTTGTCCGGCGAGGCCGGTTCTTCGCTCTCCGCCGGGGAACAGGCTTGATCTTGGACGCAGCGATCATACTCCGCGCGCGAAACCTGATATTTCATGATCGCCAGCGGCGTTTCAATCGCGACGACCGAACGCGGCGCATCGACGGCGAACCCGGCACGGAAATATTCCGCATGGTCCCGATATGCAAACGACCTGGGGACCACGGTAATCACATCTGGACTGGCGACCGGATTCTGAGCGCCACGCAAGGCGACTAGGCCGGACTGAACGGCGACCGTAGCTAGCAGGATCGCCAACAGCACCAGCGGTATGGCGATGGAAATTCCCGAAACCTGATCATCGACTTCGTCTAGTATCACAGCCGCTACGCGTTTGAAGGCGCCTCACGTGGAATTTCGGCGAGCGGGCTACATCCTGGTCCGCTCGCCGGCATGAACTGTCTGGATCAGCTACCCGATGGCGACCTGACGGTGGTCATTAGATCGTCGTTCCAATCACCGGTGACCTTGAAGTGAGCCGCAGCGCCAAGCTCGAAAGCCTCGATCAGATTATGGTTGACGTAGGCATAGATACCGGGCTGTTCGAACGTATAGTAGGCCGCCCCGGCTGTGCCGCCGGGAATGAACCAGGTCTCCTGATCCCGGTCGGGCACGTTGACGAACTTGCCCGTGGCCCAGACATATTCGCCATGACCGCCGATAAGATGCGGCCGGGTGTCACGGTTGGCTTGCGAGTGAACGATGAGAACCCGCTCGCCGACGGCAGCCGTCAGAGCATTTTCACCGGTGAGCGCGCCCACGGCGCCATTGAAGACAATATGCGTCGGGGTCAAGGTACGCATGACGGCGACGGTATCCTCATAAGCCTCACCCGGGCTGTCATATTTTTTGAACTCACCCTTTTCGTCGCGCGGAATATAAAAGTCCTGCTCACCGACGTAATAGACCTTGTCGTAGACAAGTTCCTTGCCATGGCCATCTGTCAGACCTTCGCGCGGCAGCACCATGATCGCGCCGTTCATGCCCGAGGTTACGTGCCAGGGTACCATGCCGGGAGGGGCGCAGTGATAGACGAAGACGCCCGCCTTGGTCGCCTTGAAGCGCAATACCGCGCTCTCACCCGGGTTGACGACCGTCAGTGCACCGCCGCCGAGCGCACCGGTTGCTGAGTGGAAATCGATGTTGTGCTGCAGCGTGTTCGTCTCGGGATTGACGAGTGTGACCTCGACGTAGTCGTCCTGATGCACAACGATGAGCGGACCAGGAACCGATCCGTCAAAGGTCATGGCATTGACTTCGGTGCCCTTGCCATCGATCACGAGCTTCTTTTCCTCGATCGTCAGTGTGACTTCGACGACTTTCGGTCCGCCTTCTGCTTTTTGCGTATGTACGTGGACGAAAGGTGGCTTCACGAGGTCCAGTTTCCTGCGCGGAAGGGCAGCGATTTCAGTGGCGCTGAGCTTTCTGACAGGAGTGGGGGAGGCATTCGCCGCCGCCGAGGTGAGGATGGGGGTCAGCGCTCCGGCAACAGCAGCGCCCGTCAGCATCGTGCGCCGGGTCATTTGCAATGTATTTGTCATCATTCTTCTCCTGAAGTCGAAGACGGAGCGGAAGCCGCCCGGTCACAAGAGTTCTAGGAGAATGGTGCGTAATCTCTTTGATTTGGAGCAAATTCGGTCTTTGTGGGAGCACAAAGTCGCGTCACTGCTCTTTGCGTATTGTCAACGACTGCTTCGGCCGATGCGACCATTACTGGCGGGTCAATTCGGAGATCTTAATCATGCAAAACAGGTCAGCAGCCGAACCGGCCCCGCGCATCCCAAGAGGAATGTGGACGTCAGGATCGGTGCTCTTTTCTTACGGCTTCCGGCCCTTCTTCCTCGGCGCTGCGGCCTGGTCCATTCTTTCCATAGGGCTCTGGGCGGCGTTTCTCTCCTCGGGGCCAGCGATCGCGCTCAACTACGGACCGGCCAATTGGCATGCCCATGAAATGCTCTTCGGGTTTGCCTCGGCGGTCCTCGCCGGCTTCCTGCTGACGGCGGTGCCGAATTGGACCGGCCGCTTGCCGGTTTCGGGCCGGCCGCTTGTCGTTCTTTTTGGGCTGTGGACGTTCGGGCGGGTCGCCATCCTTTTGTCGGACACAATCGGCGTACTGCCCGCCGCCGTCATCGATAGTCTTTTTCTGCCAGCAATGCTGGTCATCTGCGCCCGCGAGGTGATCGCCGGCCGGAAGTGGAAGGACTTGAAAGTTGTAAGCGGCCTTGCGGCGCTATCGGCGGCAAACATCTGTTTCCACATCCTGGTCATCGAACGCGCTAGCCCGGAACTCCCGATCCGCCTGGCACTCAGCGCCTACGTCGCTTTGATCACGATCGTCGGCGGACGGATCCTTCCAAGCTTTACCCGCAACTGGCTGAACCAGTTCGGCCGAACCGACTTTCCCGTCCCCTACAATCACTTCGACGCAGCAGCGATCATTACCGGTGTCGTCGCACTGGCATGCTGGACGATCGCACCAGCGTCAATCGCAACCGGTGGCCTGAGCGCCATAGCGGCCGTTATCAATCTCATCCGGCTTTACCGATGGCGCGGCTGGACGACTCGCCGGGAACCCATTCTCTCGGTCCTTCATGTCGCCTACCTCTTCGTCCCCTTCGGCTTCGCAATGATCGCGCTCGGATCGATGGGCCTCGATCAGGTATCAATCCTGCATACGCTCGCGATCGGCGTAGTAGCTCTCATGATGCTGGCGGTCATGACGCGTGCAACGCGGGGGCATACGGGCCGCAAGCTCAAGGCAAGCGCTGCGACGACGACGTCCTATGCCGTCCTTGCGGTCGTCGCCGTCGTCAGGCCAGCCGCCGAACTTTTGCCGGCATACACCTATGAAGTCCTGATGATCGCGGCGCTCGGGTGGATCATGGCCTTTGGATTGTTCCTGGCCGAACACGCGCCTCATCTTTGCAGGAAGACAAAACCATTGCGATGATGAAAAATGGCCGGGCGCACAGCCCGGCCTCAATGACGGTTCAAGCCACAAACTTGCCGATCATATCCGGCGACCATGGTGGCTCGTAGACCAGATCGACCGATATCCGCCCGATGCCCGGGATTGTGCTCAATCGCTCACGCACAGCGTCCGCGATGAAGGCCGAAGCGGGACAACTGCGTGTGGTCGTCGTCATAGCGATCCGCACAGCTGCATCCGGTTTGATTTCGACCAGATAGATCAAGCCCAGCTCGACGACGTCAGTCCCAACCTCGGGATCTTGAATGGTCCGTAACGCGAGCAGAACCGTGGAAACGGTGATCGGCTGGAGCGTGATCATGAGACTCTCGCTGACGGATTGACGCGGATCATGATGCGGTACGTCGACCCGCTCACATCGAAGTTGCCGGCCCATTCATGGCCGCGCCTCTTCAGCTCATTGAACAGGAACACCGGCTCGCGGGCGAGGAGCGCAAACAGGACTTCGCCCGGGTTCATTGTCTCGATGCGGGCGAGGATCCGCTCCATGGGCTCGGGAGGCGCCAGATCCGTCAGATCGAGGTTCCATTCCGGCTCCGGCCAGATATCCGGCGCCGGAGCAGCGCTATCGTCAGCCGCTGGCGAGGCAGCCGGCGCCAGCGGTGTGAACACGATTTCCCAATCGTCTTCCGAACGTTTGGTGCTGTGGTGACTGTATCCCCGCTCATTCAGCTGGCGAATGAGGGGAACGGGTTCGAAGATCACGAGGAGACGGAGACTTTCATCCGGATGCAGCGATTCGACTGTTTCCATGATGACCTGGAACGGCATGACGCCGTCCTTCAGGAGTTGTCTGACATCGAGTTCTCGAACTGGCATCATTGTCGTTACCTCTCTGAATTGATTTTGGCGATCAACAGACCGGGTTGATGGAAGGGACTGCTTTTGGCGATGGCACCGACGTTGGCAAGGATACGAACCTGGAACAGTTCGAAGATCAGGCCAGCAGAGCATATCAGTTGAGCAAAGGCTGATATCTGAAACCCCGCATTGGTGTTTGCGGCGATGGATGCGGCGGCCGAAACGACCGCAAGGTAAAATCCGGCAAGCCAGAACGATGCGCGGCGCTCCTTGATCAGGTCTTGCAGCCGTGGCGTCGGGCGCCGGCCAAGCAGTGGCCCAAAGGCTTCGAGCCAGGTCAGGAAGGGAACGATCTTCAACAACTGTGCAAGACCGAGCCCGGTCAGCCATCCGAAAGCGAAAAGATAGACGATCGCAGCACGAGTACGGTCATCCGCGTGCAGAGGGATGGAAACGACGAGCGCTGCCATCGACAGTGCCAGCAGCACAAATGCCGGAATCGAACCGATGCTGTTGAGCTCCAGCGTCTTGCGCCGTCTTGCGCGGTAGAGGATGCGCATTTCGGTCGCGTAGACTGCAATCGTTCCCAGGAACACGACAGCCGAAATGAAGAGCAGCGGCTCAATCACGTCCCGGTGCGTGAACAGGCAAAACAGGGCAACAGCAAGCGTCAGAAAGGTGCAAGCTCCGCCAGCCAGTACGACGCGCGTTCGTGACGTATCGGGCGACAGAAGGAACATGCTCATAAGTTTGTAGCTGACGCCGATGGCGGCGAGGCTCATCCATCCGCCGAGCCCAAAACCGGCATGCAGCGGTACAGTGCGCAGGGAAAGATCGACGAGCAGCGGAACATCCGTCGCCCCCGATAGCACCAGCGCGAAACCAACACCCAACACCACGGTCACGGCCAGACAGAGGATGCCAAGAAGAACAAATGACGCAGCGGAATGAGCGCTGCGTCCGCACCATAGTCCAGTAAACAGCACGGCACCTATGCCAATCAGACCCACAGCGAGCAATGCCGCAGCGACCGGCATTGTCACGGCGACCGTCGGCGATCCGGTCTTGATCGCGGCAAAGCCACAAATCAGGGCCGCAAGACCGGCGACGATGGCGACGAGGGCAGGGAGGTTGAGCCGTTCCGTCACCAGCCCCGCCCCCGTCAGTACTGGTGCAAATTGCAGCAATGCACCTATCATCAATAGGCCGAACCAGCCGATCGTGACGCAGTGCACTATGATCAGCGTAATGGGATCACCGATGTCGGCGGATGGTTTCCAAAGACCTGCCGCCAGCATGCCTTCTGCCAGCAGCAGAAAGAGCAACGCGGCAGCGAAATAGGACATCGTCCATCGCGAGAGTGTTGCACCGGGGATCATCGTCGCTACCCGCCTAATGCCTGTCAGTGGCTGCCGCAGCAGCAGTCGCAGCCCGAATCCAAGCGAGCGATCTCTACGCGCCATACCGCGGGACCCTGCTCGAGATACTCCCAGGCGAACTTGTCGGGAAATTTGGTTTCAAGTTGATAGTGTAGCGGCCTGGGGTCATGGTCGCTGGTGATCAGCAGCGAACTGCCCGGCGCGAGCGCATTGAGGGTATTGAAAATGCGCGGATGCCGTTCGGCCGGCGCCAGCGTGCGCACATCGATCAGCGGCTTGTTGCTTTCAGCGATCGTCGCTTCAGTCATGGATTGGAACCCTTATAGGCTGCATTCGAATGAAGTCCCGGTCAAACCGCAGCCGTGATTTGCCGGATGTTCAAAAGCCTAACGGCAATCTCGCTGCGGCAATTTGACTGTGAGCAAACAATTTCCGGATTCTCGAAAATGCGGCCGGCGTCATCATTGACCTAAGACAAGGACAGCCACCCTCAGCACCTTCAAAGTCGCCAAAACGTCTATGAAGGAACGCATCATGTCTCACCCCCTCGTCGAGAAGTATGGCGAAACGCGGCTGCCGCGCTATACGAGCTATCCGACCGCGCCTGCCTTTTCTTCCGCGATCGGTGGGGGCACCTACGGGGATTGGCTGGCAGAGCTCCACACCGGGGACCCGGTCTCGCTCTATCTTCATATCCCCTTCTGCCGGTCGATGTGCTGGTATTGCGGGTGTCACACCACGATCACGAAGCAAGACCGGCCGATCCTCGACTATCTGGATGTTCTCCGCCAGGAGATCGATCTGATTGCGTCCAGGGCGAAGCAACCGCTGCTCGTGCAAAATGTGCACTTCGGCGGCGGCACGCCGACGATCATGCGGCCTGAAGAGTTCGTAGATTTAATGAAGCATTTGAGGAACGCCTTCGAATTAACGCCGGAGGTGGAAATCGCCGTAGAGATTGATCCCCGCACACTCGCAAGCGAAATGGTCGACGCGCTCGCTAAGGGGGGCGTCTGTCGTGCAAGCTTAGGGGTTCAGAGTTTCGATCCGGTGGTCCAGGCGGCCATCAACCGCAACCAGACTTTCGAGCAGACCGAGACCGCCGTTCTGCAATTGAGAGAGGCCGGCATCGGTAGCATCAACTTCGATCTGATCTATGGCCTGCCATATCAGACGGTCCCATCTTGCATCGATACCGTGCAGACAGCCGTCCGGTTGCGCCCCGAACGCTTTTCAGTCTTCGGCTATGCACACATCCCGGCCTTCAAGAAGCATCAGCGCCTTATCGATGAGGCGACCTTGCCGAACGCAGAAGAGCGCAACAGCCAGGCCGAGGCGATCGCAGAAGCGCTTGTCGATGCCGGCTACGTGCAGATCGGTCTTGATCACTTCGCATTGCCGACAGATGAACTTTCGATGGCCAGCGCGCGCGGGGACTTGAAGCGTAACTTCCAGGGCTACACCACGGACACGTGCGAGACCCTGATCGGTCTCGGGGCATCCGCCATCGGGAAGCTTCCGGGAGGGTATGTCCAAAATGAGGTCGCCCCCGGGGCCTATGCGCAACGGATTGCCTCGGGCATCCTGGCCACCGTGAAAGGGTACCGCTTGACCGGGCAGGACCGGTTCCGGGCGGCAATCATCGAACGGCTGATGTGCGATTTCGTCGTCGATCTCAATCGGCTTGGAGCGCGTTTCGGCCATGAAGCCGGTCTGGTTCTTGACGGCAACGATCGGCTGCGTGCGCTCGAAAACGATGGCGTCGTGACGGTCCGCGACGGTCTTGTTACCGTGCGCAAGGATCTCAGGTTCATGATCAGGGCCGTGGCCGCAGCCTTCGATGCCTATATCGGCGCATCCGGCCGTACCCATAGCAAAGCAGCTTGACGGGGTGGAGAGACCCGTGGCCGCCCCAGCCGGTCGGGTCTCTCCTTCGGGGGCTGGCACCCCTCAGCAAACCAGCCCGCGATAGATGGCCGGCAAAGCGGCCGGCAGCCTGGTGATATCGGAAACGAGAGCGAATCCGCCTCTTCCGAAGATGGCAGGAAGGTAGTCCTGCGCATTGCGGTCGATCGTCACCGCGAAAACAGAAAGGCCTAATGCACGCGCTTCGCCGACAGCGCGCCGGCTGTCCTCCAGCGCGAACCGTCCTTCATAATGATCGACATCGTTGGGTTTTCCGTCCGTGAGCATCAGCAGCAGCTTTTTGCGGCTGCTTTGCTTGGAGAGCTCCGCCGTCACATGGCGGATCGCCGCTCCCATGCGGGTGTAGTAGCCGGGCCGCATAGCGTTGATGCGCGAGACCGTCTTAGGTGAAAAGGCTTCGTGGAAGGCTTTCACCGTTTCGATGCGGACCCAGGAACGCCGCCGCGACGTGAACGTGTTGATGGCGAAGCTGTCGCCGCAGGCGTCAAGGCCGCGGGCGAAGACGTCGAGCGCCTGCTTTTCGACATCGAGAACGCGGTGATTGTCGACCCAGGAATCGGTCGACAGAGAAACGTCGACAAGGATCGACGTCGCAAGTTCATGAGCCATCGGCCGCGTGGCTTGATAGATCCGATCGTCGGGCTGTCCCGTCGCCAGGAAATCCGTCCGGGACCGAACCACCGCTTCGAGGTCAAGGTCATTGCCATCGACCTGCGATCTGAGGAGCTCGCGGCGCGGCCGCAATGTCTCGAACTGCCGCTTTACCTTACGCACGAGCATATCGTCGCAGGCCAGCACGGATGACGCGAGGGGCTCTTCCACCGAGGTGACGACGACGCGGCAATAGTCCTCAAGATAGAATTGCTTGCGGTAGTTCCACTCGGGATAGGTCGATTCGGCTTGGATCCGCGTCGGATCGAAGGCCTCGGGCGACAGATCGAGGTCGAAGTGGAACCGCGACTTCGGACGCTCTTTCGTTTCGCTGAGCGACATCTCATCCAGTTCGTTGGCGGCCTGCGCGTCATCGTCGCGGTCATCGGTCGGCCGGTCGACATTGACCATCTCTGCCATCGCAAGGATCTTCTCGAACCGGTTGAGAATGAACGGATCCCGCCCGCGGTCGTCGCGATCCTGCTTTCGCGTCGCCGCATGCGCTTGCCGGTCATTGGAGGCGGCGTCACCTTTCGAGGGAAGGTCCTCGCGTTCGGTCGCGGCCATCTCCGTCTGCGCAACGAAGTCCGGCCACAGCGGAACAGGCAGCATCGGCAGATATCCGGCCGGAGCGCGTAAAACCGATGGCATCGCATTTTCCGGCAAGACGTGGCCAAGGGGATGGGTCAGTGCCAGGCAGATCAAACCCTCAACCTGGCTCTCGACGCCCGGCAGCCGGCCGCGGATTCGCGCCGCAAGCACGCCCTGGCACAGGCGGTCGTAACGCGAGCGCATGCCGGGAAACGCCTTGAGCACGCGCGCAGCGATGCTGCGGCCGAGCGCGATCCTATGGAGATCGAGGAGCAGGGGATCGGCAGGCGAGGGCACAGCCTCTCCCATCACCGCCATGTAGGCGACCATCCAGAAATAGAGGTCGCGGTTCAGGCCCCTGTCGGCAAACAGGTCAATCTGGGCCGGCAGCATGATCGCCGACTCGTCCCGTCTTGCATGATCGCTGCGCTCTTCGCCAAGCCCGACGACTTGGCGCAGCTTCAGCCGGTGCCGCGACGTCTGCGGACGCACCGGTTGCAATTGGACCGTTGCCTCTCCCCCGAATCCGCGAAAGCACACCGCCAACGGTGACCTCAGATCATTCAAGGCGACCGCGTGATCCGGGGAGCGCGGCCAAGACCTTGTGTCGCCCACCCACCGATGCCAGGCCCGGCCGACGGTCTCTTCAAGCTCCAGGAATTCCAGCATGTCCGTTCCTTCAATCGACGACGGCGTTTGCGACCTCGATCAGAGCCGCTTTGACGTCGGGCTCATCCGTCAGCGGTTCGATCAATGCCGAGCGCACTGCATCGCGCACCGGCAGGCCGCTATCGATCAGGCTGGCGCAATACACCAGCAGACGCGTCGATACGCCCTCTTCAAGATCATGTCCCTTGAGCGCGCGCAGCCGCCGTGCGAGTTCGACCAGCGGCGCCACACGGGCTTCATCCAGTCCGCTTTCGGACGAGACCACTGCAATCTCCTGGTTCTTGGGCAGGAAGTCGAACTCGATTGCAACGAAGCGCTGGCGGGTGCTGGGTTTCAGCGCCTTCATCAGGTTCTGGTAGCCTGGATTGTACGACACGACGAGCATGAAGCCTGGCTGGGCCTCGAGAAGTTCGCCCGTCCGCTCAAGCGGCAGGATCCGCCTGTCGTCGGTGAGCGGATGCAAAACAACAGCGACATCCTTCCTCGCCTCGACGATCTCGTCGAGATAGCAAAGCCCGCCCTCGCGGACCGCACGGGTCAGCGGTCCATCCACCCAAACCGTGTCACCGCCCTTGAGGAGGTAGCGCCCGGTCAAATCCGCAGCGGTCAGATCGTCATGGCAGGAGACCGTCGACAAAGGCAGGCCGAGACGCGCGGCCATATGATGGACAAATCGCGTCTTGCCGCATCCTGTCGGCCCCTTGAGCAGCAACGGCAATTGCCGCGTCCAGGCGCTCTCAAAGAGGGTGCATTCGTTGCCGGATGGGACATAGGCGGGAATCTCCGGCGGCAGAGGCAGCGGCTTGGTGAGGGCGATCGTCATGACGAATTCCAATCTGAGGGAGAGGGAAAGTCCGCCTATTCGGCGGGCTGTACTACGACATGTGCGGCGGCGCGCTGCCGCCCGGGCACGAAGACTGCCCAGAGGAACATCAATGCACTGATGAAAACGAACATGCCGGATCCGAGGCGCACCCAGTAAAACAGCGCAAGCTGGTCCTGGACATCCATGTAGGATTCGCCGAGCACGCGCTGCAGATGAACCTGAATGACCCCAGCAAACGTTAGGGCAAAGGTCATGACGGACATCGCACCGCACATGATCCAGAAGCTGGCGATCGACAGCCACTGATTATAGGGCGCACGGCCGCGGATCTGAGGAATGGCATAGGCCATCGCCGCCAAGTTGAGCATCACATAGGCGCCGAAGAAGGCGAGGTGCCCATGGGCTGCGGTCACCTGTGTGCCATGCGTATAGTAGTTGACCGACGACAGGGTATGCAGGAAGCCCCAGACGCCTGCGCCGAAGAAGGCCATGACCGAGCAGCCGATCGACCACAGGAGTGCGGCCTTGTTCTCATGCTTGCGGCCGGCCTTCCAGGTCATGACGAACGTGAAGACGACCATCGTGAAGAAGGGCGCTACCTCAAGCGTCGAAAACAGCGAGCCGATCCACTGCCAATAACCGGGAGCGCCGATCCAGTAGTAGTGATGCCCCGTCCCGAGAATGCCGGAGAAAAGTGCAAGCCCGATGATGACATAGAGCCACTTTTCCACCACTTCGCGATCGATGCCATTCAGCTTAATCATGAGGAATGCGAGCACAGAGGCCATGATTAATTCCCAGACACCCTCGACCCACAGGTGGACGACGTACCACCAGTACATCTTGTCGAGCGCCAGGTTCGCAGGGTTATAGAAGGCAAACAGGAAGAAGATCGCAACGCCCCACAGACCGAACAGCAGGATGTTGGTAACCGTCGTCTTTCGGCCCTTGAGCACCGTCATCGTGACGTTGAACAGGAACATGAGAGCAACAATGACGATCCCGACCTTGATGGCGAACGGTTGTTCGAGAAACTCGCGCCCCTCATGGATATGGAAGAGATATCCGACGACGGCGACCGCCGCCGCAATCAGGAAGATCCAGAACTGCGCAACCGCAATCTTGCGACTATAGAGCTCGGTTTCAGCTTCTTCGGGGAGCAGGAAATAGGTTGTTCCCATGAAGCCCATCAGCAGCCAGACAATCAGCGCATTCGTGTGGACCATGCGCACGATGTTGAAGGGCAGCAGTTCCGAAACCGTGTTGGGCAGGACATAGATCGTTCCAGCCAGAACGCCGAAAAGCAGCTGTGCGATGAAAAGGCCAAGCGCTCCGTAGAAGTAGAGCATGGCGACGCTTTGTGTCTTGTACTTCATAGATTTGTTCCTTTGTCGCCGATCATCCGGCCTGGTTCGGCGGCCAGTTTTGGGTCATGATGCGGCTCACCCACTCGAGGAAATCTGCAAGGTCGTTGACTTCCTGTTCGCTGAGGTTGAATTGCGGCATCTGGCGGCGCCCTTCGATTCCGGAGGGCTGCGACGCCATCCAGGCGCGAAGAGTCTCGCGCGCACTCGCGGGATCGGTATCGCCGCCCCAGCGCTTCCAGACATTTGAGAGTTCCGGCGCGAAATAGGCGCCCTCGCCATGGAGTGTGTGACAGTTGATGCAGGAGTTCTTTTCCCAGACGTGTTTCCCGCGAGCGACACTTTCGGTCAGCGTGGATTCGTCGGTGGATGTAGTGCGGATATAATAGTGGCTGTGGGCCGTCAGCCCGACAAAGATCGCGAAGAAGAAAATAGACCCGCCGTAAAAGACGTTCCGGGCCCCGGTTTTTGTTAGGCGTTCTGCCATCGATCATCCTTTCATCGTCGAGGCGCGCAAACACCGCAACTCGGCCGTTGAGCCTTCCAGCTCGTGATCGTCACCATCTAAAGGATCGATCGAAACCGTCTTTGCTGTCGCGCAAACAAAATCCAAAGCGGCGCTAGCCTGCAGCGGTTACAGAAAGAGCAAGCAGCTTGAGGCATGCCATCGTCAGCACCAGCCCCGCCCAGGCAACGACGGACGGAACGAGCGGACTTGCCCGCCCCCGCAGATGCAGGAATTCCAGCAGAACGAGTCGTACCTTCATAAGCCCCACCGGCGCGGCGGCGATGATCAGAACACCCAGCCCAGCCACCGCATGGGCGAAGTAGGCTATTGCAGATGTCAGCGCAGTCAGGGCGACCAGGTGCACAAGCGCACGATCGGCGAGCTTTTCGGACTTCATATCGCGTAAACCACCGGAAACATGACCAGCCAGACGATGTCGATGACATGCCAGAGCGTCGTGATGATCGCTACGTTTTCGCGCCCCGGCCGGCAGGCGACGACGATGAGCACCAGCGACCCGAAAATCACGTGAACGAGATGAAAGCCGGTCGTCAGGAAATAGAGCTGGCTGAAAGTCTCGAGCCGCTCACCGGTAAGGTGCGGCAGCTCTCGCAGATATTCGGTGATCTTGACGGCAGAAAACGCAAAACCGCCAGCCGCAGCACCCAGCAACGCCGCTCGCTGCCTCGGCACGCCGGCCGGGTAGCAAGCGGCCTTGGCGGCGCACCAGCCGCTTGAAAGCAGGATGACCGTGTTGAGCAAGGGATAGGATAGAGCGAGATGACCACGCCCCTCAGCGAACGCGGCTGGCTGGAAGTAGCCGGCAACCAGAAAGGCACCCAGGAGGGCGCCGAAGGCGACGAGTTCGCTCCAACCGAGCACCCATGCCAGGAGCATGTCATTGTCCTCAGATGCATGGTGCACGCGACTGTTTTGCATTCTTGTCCGTTTCTCTGATCCCAGCCGGTTTATTTCCTCAGCGGCAAGGGCTCTTTGACCCAGCGCAAAGAGTTTTGCGACCTTCAGCGCTAGGTCACTGGTTGTTTGGAGGCGCAAAATGACAGACGCACAGATCGGTCTATCGGTGGCCACCCCGGTCATCATCCTTTTTGCCATAACGCTGAACCGCATGGGCGTTTTGCAACGCGGCGCGACGCTGGCGGCGGTGTTTGCCGCCATTGTGATCGCGGCCAGCCTGGTCTTGCAGAGATGACGGAGATGTAGCCATGAACATGATGCCGAAGACCGGCGAGTTTGCCGAGCTTGAGGAGAACTATCGCGAGCTGCTGTCATGGTGCAGCGTTCTGGAAGCTATCGCCGACTTTCTCCCATGCCGCATCGACGAGCGGGTCTGCGAGAGGATCTGCTCGCACCTGCTTCCTGTTTTGGAGAGGACGCAGGCGCTGGAAGAAAGACTGGTGTTTCCTCGTATGGAAAGCTCTTTGGGCGATGAAAATGCGACCGATGCGATCGCAAGGCGCCGCAACGATCATCACCGGGATCGCAACGCTGCCGAGGAGATCGTCGTCACGCTTTGCGAGTTGAAAGCGGGCGGCTCAAGGCTGTCGTGGGATTCGATCGGTTACATGCTGCGCTCGTTCTTCTGCTGCATGCGGCGCCATATCGCGGCTGAACAGGAGATGCTCGGAATGCTCAAGAACGCGAAGCTCGCCCAGTAAGGGAGTTTTTGCTTATCCGCTGCAAGATGAGGCACGTCATCGGGGCCGAATTTCGGGAATGGCGGCGAACCCATCCAGGCGGTCGGCTGCGTCCGCGGACGCACGCGCGATGCTCTTCGACCTGTATGCGCCCCGGCGGTTTCGCGACCTCGGCTCGGAAGAAGTCACGTGTCCCTTGGCTTTTGGCGGCATCGCATGGTCAAGGGTTCGTCCGCCCTCGTTGAGTTTCCCTTTGCCCCCGGCGAAGTTGACGATCTACCTTAGTGCAACCAATGCGTTCCGCACCGTGCTGCCGTTGCGGACCTTCTGATGTTCAAAAGGACGTTTCGTCATCGATCTCGGAGACGGTTCTTCCGCTCCAGGAAGACGTTGAGACGGCGGATCTCGATTCGAAAAATGCCGTCTCCCATCCGGCTTCATCTTCTTGATCTTCTGCTCCTTCCGCCGGGCTGTCTGCCGCCTCTGCGCATGCCCTGGGGGCGTTTCCAAACTTCGTTTGGCTCGCTCCGGTATTTGTTGACATAGATCAAGGAACTCACCGACGGCGAGTTCAATATGAGAAGAGATATTCAATATCTGTCATCACGGCTGCAAGGACAGCCCGGCGGAGGATCGTTCAATGGCGAATGCAACCCTGCAGACCCATCCGGTAACATCTCCGGCGACGCCGGCACATGTCTCCGTCCCGGTTCTTGGGGCGACGCTGGCCACCTTCGCCACCATCTCGTTCCTGTTGTGCATGCTGCTCGGCCTGGTCGCTCCCGAATGGGGCCTGCACAGGCCATGGCTGCAGTTCTATCTCGGCCTGACGGGCTTCGATCTTCGAAGCCTGGCACTGGGTCTCCTTCAAAGCGTCATCTTCGGCGGCTATGCAGGAGCATCAATCGCTGCGATCTTCAACGTCATCAGCCGGCGCCTCGGCTGAGCAGGGGAACGGAGCCCACATGGTCGCCGACCGTCGTAAGTTCGCATGGATGAACGCAATGCTGACCTTCCTGGTCGCACTCGCGCTTCTGCTTGCGCCCGCGGCCACAGCGCAGGCGATGCAGTGCCATGAACGCCCTACCCACGGGCACGCCGGGTTCGAGCATTCCTCGTTTGTGACAAAGGACGCCTACGTCTCGCTCCAAGGCGGCCTTCACACTCCCGACCACAAGGGCTGCTGCGCTGTCCCGTGCGGCTTCTGCACCGTCCTGACCAACAAGGACAGGGCGGAGGCACCATTAACCATAGGTTCCTTCCTCCACTTCGTATGGGGCGACCAGACCGGTAGCGGTCTGGCGCTTCCGCCGATGCTCGGTCCTCCTCGTCTTCCGGTCTGAGAAGTCCGGACGCCGCTGTCGTCGCGGTATCTGGTTGCTTCGACGGACGTCCTCCTGGACGTCCAAGACTAATGGTCGGCGCTGCCGACCCGGAAACCAGGAACAATCACAATGAAACGCCGTGACTTTCTCAACGGCCTGATGGTCGGCGCAGCCGCGCTCGGCACCTCGGCCGCCCTCCATCCGATCCGCACCTGGGCGCAGGGCGTCGCCGCCAAACCATCTGCGCCAGACACCTTATCGCTCGGCTACCGGAGCATCGACGTCAAGGGCAGATCCGCCCGCGTCTTCGGGCTCGTCCAGCCCGACGGCACGCCGGGGTTGTCGCTGGACGCCGGGGCCGAATTCGACGTCGCGCTGTCGAGCGGCATCGACGAATCCACCCTGATCCACTGGCATGGCCTGACGCCCCCCTGGGCGGCCGACGGCGTGCCCGACAATCCCGCCGCCCTCCTGCAGCCGTCCGAAACCCGCCGCTACACCTTTCCCGTCGGCGCGGGTGGCACGCACTGGATGCACGCGCATACACTCCAGGAACAGAATCTGCTCGCTGCTCCGCTGATCGTGCGGACCGCGGACGACATAAAGCGGGACGAGCAGGAGGTCATCGTTCTGCTGCATGACTTCTCGTTCCTGCCGGCGGAGGAATTGCTGGCGAGGTTGAAGGGAAATAGCCCGCACGGTGCCATGCCGATGGACCATGGCGCCGTGCAAGGCATGGCGGGAATCCAGCATACGATGTCCGGCAACAGCGTGTCCGGAATGGCAATGCCGGGCACCATGGACCTCAACGACATCAACTATGACGCCTATCTCGCCAATGATCGCATGCTCGACGATCCCGAGGTCGTGAGGGTCGAGAAGGGTGGCCGGGTCCGTCTGCGCATCATCAACGGCGCGACAGCGACCGCCTTCACCATCGACATGGGCCGCCTTCCCGGAGAACTGGTTGCTGTCGACGGGCAGGGGGTCGTGCCGGTCGCCGGGATGTCGTTCCCCGTCGCCATGGGCCAGCGCCTGGACATCCGCCTGAGCCTGCCGAAGGAGGGCGGCGCCTTTCCCGTTCTCGCCCTCCGCGAAGGAGCGCGGGAGCGCACGGGTATCGTCCTGGCCACCGCAGGCGCGGACATCCGAAACATGACGGTCGCGGGTGACACGAAAGGGCCGGTTCTCGAGATCGACCTTGAGCAGCGCCTGCACCCTGTCAGCCCGCTGGCCACCAGGCCCGCCGACCACCGCTTCGAACTCTCGCTGACGGGCGAAATGGCCGCCTACAATTGGCGCGTCGACGGCGCGGACGGTCTCGTCGTGAAGCGCGGCCAGCGGATCGAAGTCGCGATCGGCAACACGTCCATGATGGCCCATCCGATGCACCTGCACGGGCATCATTTCCAGGTGGTCGGCATCAACGGAGCGCCGGTCGTGGGCGCGGTCAGGGACACCGTCCTGGTGCCGCCGATGGCGAGCGTGGTCTTGGCCTTCGACGCCGACAATCCCGGCCGCTGGCCGCTTCATTGCCATCATCTCTACCACATGGCGACGGGCATGATGGCCTACCTGACCTATGACGGCGTCGGCTGACGCGGTCTCGGAAACCGCGAAGCCCTTTCTGCAACTCCAAGGAACCGAGGCATCCTCATGAATCAGAACCATTCCTATCCGTCGGCATGGAGCACGTACAGCCGAACCGTCTTCATCGCCTTCGCCGTCATCGCGGCAGGGCTCGTAGCCTATGAGCATCGCGTCCACGTCCTCGGCGTCCTGCCCTGGCTTCTCATCCTGGCCTGCCCGCTCATGCATATGTTCATGCATCACGGACACGGCGGCCATACCGGTCAAGATCATTCGACCCATCGAGCGGGCACGACGCCACACGAGCCGAAGGAGAAAGAAGATGTCTGACACTCCCGCCTATGGACTCTGGAGCCTGGTGATCATCAATTCCATGGTGTTCATTGTCTTCGCCGCGAGCTTCACGAGGCTCGAGACAAAACGGGACTGGCGCTCGCTTGGCGCCTTCTCCGCCTTCGTCGTGGCACTCTTCACCGAGATGTATGGCTTTCCGCTGACCATCTATCTGCTGTCCGGCTGGCTCGGGCGGCATTTTCCGGGCGTCGATTTCTGGTCGCACGACGCCGGCCACCTGCTGGAGATGACGCTCGGCTGGCGCGTCAACCCGCATCTCGGGCCGTTCCATCTCGCAAGCAACATCCTGATCGTCGCCGGCTTCTGGCTGCTCGCGTCAAGCTGGCATGTGCTCTATGCCGCCCAGCGCGACCGCCGTCTGGCGACCACGGGGCCATACGCGCGCGTCCGCCATCCACAGTACGACGCCTTCGTCGTCATCATGATCGGATTCCTACTGCAATGGCCGACCCTGGTGACGCTCGTCATGTTCCCGGTGCTGGTATGGGTCTATATTCGCCTTGCGAAGCGGGAGGAGGTGGCCTCGCGGGCCGAGTTTGGATCCGAATGGGACGCCTATGCCAGGACCGTTCCTCAGTTCCTTCCGAGGTTCGGCCGCGGAACGAATGCGGCTGGAAGCGATCGCGGAGGAGCAGTCCATGACTGATCATCACATGCACGAAGGCCATGTCCATGGTGATCGCCATCATGGAGGCGAGAAGGCGGCCGACTCGACAGGTGCCGGGCCCAAGGCTCCGGAAGGCGTGATCTACACTTGCCCGATGCATCCGCAGATCAGGCAACACGGCCCCGGCACCTGTCCGATCTGCGGCATGACGCTCGAACCGGAAGTCACGACCGCAGAGGCCCGACCGAGTACCGAACTTGCCGACATGACCCGGCGATTCTGGATCGGACTCGTCCTGTCGCTGCCCGTTCTCGCGCTGGAAATGGGCGGCCATCTCACCAACCTGCATATGGTGCTCGGTGCGCAGCTCTCGAGCTGGATCCAGCTCGTGCTTGCGACACCCGTGGTTCTATGGGCCGGATGGCCATTCTTCAAGCGGGCCTGGGCCTCGCTCGTCAACCGCAGCCTCAACATGTTCACGCTGATCGCGATGGGAACCGGCGTCGCCTGGATCTACAGCGTCATCGCCACGGCCGGGCCTGGCATCTTTCCTGCCACGTTCCGCGCCGCCGACGGTTCGGTCGCGATCTATTTCGAGGCAGCAGCGGTCATCACAGTGTTGGTGCTGCTCGGGCAGGTACTCGAACTGCGGGCGAGGGAACAGACTGGCGGCGCCATCCGGGCGCTACTCGACCTTGCGCCGAAAACGGCGCGCCGCATCAGGGACGACGGTTCAGATGAGGACGTCGGGCTGGACGCCGTCGCGGTCGGCGACCGCCTGCGCGTCCGGCCGGGCGAGAAGGTCCCTGTCGACGGGGAGTTGTTGGAAGGACGCAGCTCCGTAGACGAATCCATGATTACCGGCGAATCCATGCCGGTCACGAAGGACGTCGGCGCGAAGGTGATTGGCGGCACCATGAACCGGAGCGGCGGCTTCGTCATGCGGGCTGGCAAGGTCGGGCGCGACACGATGCTGTCGCAGATCGTCCGCATGGTCGCAGACGCCCAGCGTTCGCGCGCTCCGATCCAGCGGCTCGCCGACCAGGTATCGGGCTGGTTCGTACCGGCGGTGATCCTCATCGCGGTCGTCGCCTTCGTCGCCTGGGGCGTCTGGGGACCGGAACCGCGCTTTGCCCACGGCCTCGTCGCCGCCGTCGCCGTGCTGATCATCGCCTGCCCATGTGCTCTCGGACTGGCGACGCCGATGTCGATCATGGTGGGCGTCGGGCGCGGTGCGCGAATGGGCGTCCTCATCAAGAACGCCGAGGCGCTGGAGCGCTTCGAAAAGATCGACACGCTGGTCGTCGACAAGACCGGCACACTGACCGAAGGCAGGCCGAAGGTAACCGAATTGAAGGCAGTCGGAGGAATAGACGAAGCGGAACTCTTGAGGTTGGCCGCAACGCTCGAACGTGCCAGCGAACATCCCCTTGCCGCGGCCATTGTCGCCGCGGCGCAGGAGAGGGGCCTCGCCCTGAGCGAGGCCCGCGAGTTCGACAGCCCCGTCGGCAAAGGGGTTACCGGTACGGTCGATGGCAGGAAGCTGGTCATCGGCAGCCACCGGATCATGGCTGACGCAGGCGTCGATCTTGCGGCTCTCATGGCCGAGGCCGAAGCGCTGCGCGGCGAGGGTGCGACAGTGATCTATGTCGCCATCGACGGCAAGGTCGGCGGTCTTATCGCCATCGCCGATCCGATCAAGGCGACGACGCCCGAGGCGCTGCGTTCGCTCAAGGAGGAGAACATCCGAGTCGTCATGCTGACCGGCGACAACAGGACGACGGCACAGGCGGTGGCCCGCCGGCTCGGCATCGACGAGGTGGAGGCGGAGATCCTGCCGGAGGACAAGGGCAAGGTGGTCGCCAGGCTGCGGAGTGAAGGTCGCGTCGTCGCAATGGCCGGCGACGGGGTCAACGATGCGCCAGCTCTCGCCGCCGCCGACGTCGGCATCGCCATGGGCACGGGAACGGACGTTGCGATCGAGAGCGCCGGCGTGACGCTGCTGAAAGGCGACCTGCAGGGTATCGCTCGCGCACGCAAGCTTAGCCACGCGGCGATGAGCAACATCCGCCAGAACCTGTTCTTCGCCTTCGTCTACAACGCAGTCGGCGTGCCCATAGCGGCCGGCGTGCTCTATCCGACCTTGGGGCTGCTGCTCTCGCCGATCATCGCGGCCGCCGCCATGGCGCTGTCTTCTGTCAGCGTCATCGGCAATTCGCTGCGCCTGCGCCGCTCGTCCTTGGACTAGGTCAGCGCCCGCCGGAGCATGATGTGTAAATGCCTGTCCTGCGCAGGATGGACGACGCAGGTCGAAGAACCAAGCAAAAGGAGAATGAACATGACGACGACAATATTGCCAAAGGCGGTGATGCTAGCCGCACTGATCGCGGCCGGCGGAACTGGTCTCGCGCACGCGCAGACGAACGTTGCAGACCCGCATCATCCTGCGACGCCGGCGCAGGCACCACCCCCATCCGACGCGGACGGCGGAATGACGGGGCAGGGCCAGGGAGCCATGCCCGGCGGATCCGGTATGATGCCTGGCGGGATGATGGGGCGGAACATGATGCCGTCCGGCATGATGGGCGGCATGCCGATGATGGCGATGCGCGGACACATGATGAAGATCATGTTCGCGGTCGCCGATGCCGACGGAGACGGCGCGCTGTCCTTCGAGGAGGTGACGGCGATCCACAAGCGGATATTCGACAGCGTGGATGCGAACAACGATGGCAAGGTCACGACCGAGGAGGTGCAAACATTCATGCGGCCATAGTGGGGCCGAGGGACCAACCTCGAAGGCTCCGCGAATAATCGCGGAGCCTTCGGTCGGCTTACATCGATAACGGCGGGGGAGAGATGCGCCGGGTCCTTCTGTCTCTGATCCTTTGCGCGCAGTTCGCATCGATATCGGCGGCGTCCGGGATTGCCATCTTCGACACTGCTTCGTAGGGCGGTAGCCGGTCGGTCAGCCTCAGTCTGGCCGAGGGCGGACCTGGCCGAGATCCCGCCTTCGATTTCGACGTCGTCATCACGCTGTGTCAGAATTCGACGGTGGCGGGACAGTGCTCTATCGGGACGGAGGAAGGCACGAGAAGAGTGTGCGCTGTGCTATCCCCGTAATGGCCGGTCGGTCCGCCCGCGCATCGAGGCTTGCCATGCGCATAGAACCTTCTCCCGCCGTCGATTTCTCGCAGGCCGCCCGCCCGGCTCCCAGGAAGTCGGCATCTGTCTGCCTGCCCGGCGCATCCGCCGAAAGTCTCGTGGCGAGTTGAAGGCTGTCGTGGGATTCGATAGGCGACATGCTGCGCTCGTTCGTCTGCTGCATGCGGCGCCATATCGTGGCCGAGCCGGAGTGCTGGGGATGGTCAAGAACGCGAAGCTGCCGATAAGCGAGTTTCGCGTACTTTCAACGCGATGCCCTCAGTTTCAATTGAAGCGCTCAGCTGAAAACCCAGCGCGCAATTTTGGCCTAGCGGTTTCATCACCGGGGCAGGTGAGGGGCCTTAAAGCCCCGACGCCTTGGTAAGATTGGTTCGGAAGCGGTCGCGTCGCCGCTGATATTTACGGGGTCATCTCGGCCGAGGCGTGACCTAGTTGTTTCTGAACGTAGCGCTCCTCGATGTCGGCCGAGGAGGCAAGGCCGGCGCGCGGCGATTGCCCTGAGAACAGGCGCGTCCGCCTCTGTCTGGTCGCGACCAAGATCGAGCCCGGTGATCTTCGAACGGCAGAGGCCTCCGGCAAAGCCGATAGCAGTACTGTGCGGTCGCAAAGGCCGGCACGGTCAAGCGTCTCAAGGATCGCGATGAGGTCTTCCGGCAGGATCGCCTCCTTCTGGCGCACGAAAGATATAAGCGCCGCCGGGGGGCGAGCTTGAAGCTCGCACCTGAAAACCCCCTCAAGAGGTTGCTGCGTGCAGTTGATCGCCAGTGCGAATCACTTCCCGCACGAGAAGATCCAGATCTTCTTGTCGTGTACGGTGATTGGCGATCGCGGCGCGCAAGCAGTGCTCTCCGTGAACCGTCGTGTCGGAGACGACGGCGATGCCATTTTCCTGTAGCTGTAGCATGATCTCTACGTTGATTTCCTTTCGCCGGGACGCGTCGGTATCGCGCGGCCGGTAGCGAAAGCACACAATGTTGACAACGGTCGGGGCAACCAGTTCCAGCATCGGCTCGGCTTCGATCCGTTGCGTGAGATGGCGAGCCTGCGCAATAGCCTGGTCTATGAGGCGCCCAAACTTCGCGACGCCGTGCTCCTTCAGCGCCATCCATATCTTCAGGGCCCGGAAACCGCGCGAGGTCTGCAAGCCGTAATCGCTCAGCCAGCCGCCCGCCGCTAGGCCGCGCGGCGCGGTTTCGAGATATTCGGCCGTCGTCGCGAAGGCGCCGCGATGTGCGGCCGCATCGCGGACCAGCGCGCATCCGGCTTCGAACGGAGCATGCAGCAGCTTGTGCGGGTCCAGAGCTACGGAATCGGCACGCTCGATGCCACAGACCAGATGCCGGTTTTCCGGCGCGATCGCGATGAGCGCGCCGACACAGCCGTCCACATGCAGCCAGAGCCCTTCGCGTGCCGCAAGGTCGGCGAGCGCAGGAAGGTCGTCGATCGCGCCCGTATTGACCGTGCCCGCATTCGCGATGATGCAGGCGGGGCGGATGCCCTGCGCGCGATCCTGCGTGATCGCCGCTTCAAGCTCCGCGATGTCGATCCGGAGCGCTGCGTCGGTGCCGACGCGCCTCAATGCGCCGTTGCCGAGGCCGAGCGCCTCAATGGCCTTGCGGTGGCACCCGTGAATCTGGTCCGATCCGTAAAAGCGCAGCGGCTGCGGCATTGCCGCGACGCCATGCTCGCGAACGTCCACGCCGGCCTTGACATTGCGCGCGACTGTCAGCCCGATGAGGTTCGCCATCGAGCCGCCGCTGACGAGCGTGCCGCTGGCCTCCGCCGGAAAGCCCAGCATCTCCTTGCACCAGCTGACGACCTGGCTGTCGATGAGGGCTGCGGCATGGTTGCCGCCGCCGACGTTGGAGCCCTGGATCGCGGCCAGGAAATCGCCGAGCGCGCCGGTGAAATTACTGGAACCCATGTACCAGGCCCAGAACCGCGGGTGGATATTGCCCATCGGATAGGCCATCACGGCATCGACGACCGTGCGATAGACCTCCCCGAGCGGCGTGGCGTCGGTCGGCAGGGGGCTGCGGAAGATGTCCCGCACGTTCGCGGGCATGGCCTGCCACGCTGGCCGGTCGCGCACGTCGCGGAGATGGCCGATCGCATCGTCGATGATGCGATGCGACAGGGTCTCGACTTCCGACCAGTCGGAAGGATCGAGCGTTTCTTCCTTCGGCACCCCCTCCATTGCCCGCCCTCCTTACGCCACCGCCTGGAACTGGGAGCCGGGCGTCGAGCGTGAAAGCGCCAGTTCTTCCTCGCTCATCTTTGCCTCGATACCGTCGAAAAGCGGCGTCCATGATGACTATAGTGACTATAGTTCAAATTGGTCTGGCAGCAAGCGGCTTGGCCAGAAGAAACGAGACCTCAAAGCCCGGATGCTTTGGTGTTATTGGGGCGGCTTGACGAGAAGATCGCCCGCTCGACGGTCCGGCTCGGACGATCTCATTTCGCCGACGCCTGCGTCTCGCTGTGGATCGACGGCGAGCTCGTCCACCTCGAAGACCTCGCCCTCCACGATGCGACGCGCGACGGCCGCGCGCCCACTCATGAACTTATTGAAGCAGGCCAAGGCGAGCAATGTTATGACGAACACCAGCTTGATCGTCAAAATCAGGCCGTAGGATGAAGTCCACAAGGACGACAGTTTCGGAACCTGCAGGCTGATGACGACAGCGCCTGAGACGATGAGGGCAGTAAGCGGAAGCGGGATGAGGCGTGAAAAGACGCGTAGGACGCCTTCTTCCTTGTAATGCGCGCCCAGGCAACGTTTCAGCAAGACGGGCAGGCTGCCAACCCAGAACATCGATGAGCCGCTGTGAATGAAGATCGCCGTACGCGCCAGCCATCTCGGTTCGGCAGTGCTTGCATGGCCGGTCGATGAAAAGGCTGTGGCTGCGGCAAGCAATGCGGTCAATCCTATCCAACGACTGCCATCTCCATGCGCGCGCATCGACGTCAGCCAGCAAGGAAAAACGCGGCCGCCCCACAGGCTATCGAAATGCCGTAACCGCCGTGGAGAGCACGAAGGAACGGCGCAAGCTGAGGACTTGCCACAAGGGAAAGACCAAGTTCATCAAGGCTCTGCAGGTAGGCCGAGCCCGCAAGAAGCGCCAGGCCAAGCAGCGCCCAGGTTCGGCTGAGACTGGACACAGGCGGTGTGCTCTTCAGGCAAGTTTCGAAAAACGCGCCTCCGATTGCGAAGGAGAAACAGAGGTAAAGCAGCCAACGCGTCGCCCAAATTGACCAATGCAGGCGGTGATTTCCGTTCCGCCGCAGTTCCAGGCGAGGCGCTCGGCGCGCCGACGGAGAAGGCGATGGTGCCCACAACCGTATGGCCGTCGTCGGAGATGACGCGGAAACTGAAGAGATAGGTTCCAAGCGCTTGAAGATCGGGATCGGAAACGACAAGTCTCGTGCCGTCTGCTGTCGCGCTGAACTTTCGGCTGCTCCCGCCCGGCGCAATTCCGGTCAGCACGAGAGGAGCAACGGCTTCATTGAACTCAAAGACGATCGCGCGGGGCGGCGTCGCAATCACCGCCCCTTGGGCGGGTGTCGATCCGACGAGGGAGGCATGGGCCAATGCAGCGGCCGGCTCAAATAGCGCCATCAGGATAGCAAGAGCCAAAAACCGAAGAAGCGTGAGCAGAAGGATGGAGGAACGGGCCGAGATCCGGTTTCGCGACTCAGCCATGGCGGTTCCTCGATCGCGCTTTCTCAAGAACGTGGCTGGGCGACAATCGCGAAGAAGGGAGCCGGCGTCTCGTAATCGTCCGACGCCTTGCCAGCGGCCGGGATATCGATCCACCGCTCGACGGCGCCGTCCGTGCACTCCTGGATAACCGGGAAATAGACTTTGGAACCAGCAGCAAGCTCGTTGGCAACAACAGCGCGGAAGACGAACTCGTCATACTCATCATCGGCAAGATTGCCGCCGGACCAGACGAGTTCGGTGATGCCTTCGGCGACCGGCTTGCCGTAAAGCTCGTAGGCTTTTGGATATTGGCCCTTGGCCTTTTCGATCGTCCAGCCGGATTTCGGCATGGGCTTGACCGAGAGAATGCCTTCCGGAATTTTCACGCGCAGCTTGATCGTCGGCTTGCCGTCGCAACCATGTCCGACACGCAGAACCGCCTTATAAACCTTGCCGGCAGGGGCTTCCGTCTTTTCAAGCGAGACATGGGCGCTGGCGGAAGCCGCTCCTGCAATGCAAAGACCAAGTGCGATGAGGGATGTTCTCAGCACTGTCACTCTCCTGGGTTGATTGCCGTCGGCGGCTTGCCGGCGCTGGGACATTTCAGCCCAGCTGCCGGCATCTAAGCGCTGAGCGGGATTATTGGGTCATCTTGGCGATGTCCGCATCGAGGCGCTTGCGGACCATGTTTGGAAGCTTGGCGGTCTTAACGGCTTCAAGATTTGCGGGCGCATCACCAACCTGGATCAGCGCGACCATTCCCATGGCGACGTGCGGCGTGCACTTGATCACATAGGCGCCGGGCGCATCGAACTTGATCTGAACCTGCTCGCTTGCCTTCGATTTGAATGCAGCGGCGCCTTCCGGGATCAAACCCTTGAAGGACTCGACATTGTGAGATTTGTCAGTCGGGACGAAAGTGATCGTGTCGCCAGGGGCGATCTTGGTGAAGCTCGGCTCAAACACCATGGCGCCGGCAGCACCCTTGTTGAGCATCTGCACCTGGTGGTCGGCTGCCATCAGCGGCATCGTGGTCGCAGCAAGCACGGCCGTCGCGGCAAAAAGACCCGCAAATATCGAACGCATTTCATATCTCCTAGTTGAACGATGGCCGAACTGGCCGTCGGCTGGTGTGATACGCCTGCTGCACGGGTGCTTCTTTGACGTTGGTCAAATAGAGCCATCAACGTCCACCCAGATGATCACCGCGACCGGCCGAACGCTGAGGGGGACGTGCTTAGAATATTCGAAGGACGGAGCCGACCCGCATGGCCACAGACAGATCGGCGTGCCTGCCTTGGCCCTCGGGTGGCCGGGGGCCCGACCGTTCGCTCGGATTGTGGAATCGTGAGTGGCTTGTGGATTGCGGGCGCTGACGGTCCGCTTCGCACACCGCTGCGAGCGCGCTTCATTTATCGGCGCGCTGGGCAGTCAAAGGATAGTCAGTCCAGCAGCTCGCGAACCCGCACGGCGAGATCCTTTGCCGTATAGGGCTTGCGCAGCCAACTGCCGGGCGTTGCAAATTCGCGACCGCCGAGGCCCGGTTCAGCGTAACCCGATGTAAAGAGGATCTTCAGGTCGGAGCGCATGACATGCGCCTCCTTGGCAAGTTCGTCGCCGGTCATGCCGCCGGGCATGACAATATCTGTGAACAGAAGGGCAATCGTGGGATCTTCGGCGAGAATCTCCAACGCCGTCTGAGCATTGTTCGCCTCGACGACCTTGTAGCCCATCGACGACAGGCGCGCGACCGCGACCCGCCGCACGCGTGCATCGTCCTCGACCACCAGCACCGTCTCGGCGCCGCCCGGCAGCACATCGCGCGCTTCTGGTCTCGTTTCGGAGGCCTCAACTTTTGCCGCAACTGCCTGTACCCAGGGAAGATAGATGCGGATCGTCGTGCCGCGCCCGAGCTCGCTGTAGAGCTGCAGATGACCGCCCGACTGCTTCACGAAGCCGTAGACCATGCTGAGGCCGAGGCCTGTACCGGAACCAACATCCTTGGTGGTGAAGAACGGCTCAAAGGCGTGTTCCTTGACTTCATCCGACATGCCGACGCCTGTATCGGTGACGGAAATGAGAACGAAGTTTCCGGTGCGCACCTGCGGATACATCTTCGCGTAGTCTGCATCGAGATAGACACGCTTGATCTCCGTTGTCAGGCTGCCACCGCGCGGCATCGCGTCGCGTGCATTCAGAGCAATGTTCAAAAGCGCGTTCTGCAGCTGGGAACTGTCGACCAGCACATTGTGATTTGAGCCGACAATGACCGTCTTCAGGTCGATATTTTCGCCAAGCGTCCGCCGCAACAGATCGGAGAAGCTCGATACCAGCTGCCCGAGGTCCGCAAGCGTTGGATTGAGAGGCTGGCGGCGCCCGAACGCCAAAAGTTGCTCCGTCAGCTTTGCGCCATCGCCGGCTGCGTCCTGCGCCTCGCGCAGCAGCACACTGAGCGGCCCCTCCGGAAGCTTCGCTTCGATCATTTCGAGATTACCGCTGATTACCGTCAGAAGATTGTTGAAGTCATGGGCAATCCCCCCTGTTAGTTGCCCGACGGCTTCCATCTTCTGCGCCTGCCTGAGATCTTCCTCGATCTTGTACCTGCCTGTCAGATCGCGGACGAAGCCGGTAAATATCCGCTCGCCGTTTGCGGTGGTCTCACCGACATGAAGCTCCATCGGGAATTTCGAACCATCGGCCCGTTGACCCGTCACCACGCGGCCGTAGCCGATAATGCGGCGCTCGCCCGTCCTGATATAGCGCGAAATATAACCATCGTGGGCATCACGATCGGGGTTCGGCATCAAGTTGCTGATATTCCGGCCGCAGATGGCGTCTGCTTTGATACCGAAAAGCTTTTCCGCGGCAGTGCTGAAAGAGATAACAATTCCGCGCTCGTCGATGACGATCATCGCTTCGGGAACCGTTGCGAGAATGGAGCGGAGGTGGGCTTCGCGCGCGTTGACCTCGCTTTGGGCCCGCTTCAGATCGCTGATGTCGTTGTCGGTCTGGACGACGACGGCTCCATCGTCGGAAAGATTCACCACCATGCAGCGCGACACCACATAGACGTCATGGCCGTCCCTGTGGCGATGGATGATTTCACCCTGCCAATATCCTTGTTGACGCAGCTGCTCGCTGACGCTTTCGCGCGGCTCGGGAAACTGCGACCCAAGCAGCTTGTCAAAGGCTTTGCCGACAGCCTCGTCACGCGTCCAACCGTACATGTTTTCGCATCCGGCCGACCATTCAACGATGACGCCGTCAAAGCCGTGCACGATGATATTGTTGGCGCCGCCCATGATGCGGACGATGGCCTTGAGCTCTTGCTTTGATGCTGTGCGCGGTGAAGTGAAACGATGCGGCATAGTTTTCAACTCGTTTATCCCGAGCCCATTAGTGAATACTGCAGCTATGGCAATTTTCCAGAGAGAAATCATCCCCGTTGCCGGACAATTGAATGAGACGCTTCAGACTCAGGATCTTCATGTCGTGGCGTCCGACGGGGACGAGAATGTTCCGGCTGGCGAGCTTGCTGATGGTGCGTGACACAGTCTCGATGGTGAGACCAAGATAATCGGCGATATCGAGCCTGTTCATCGGCAGCGTCACGAGGTCACCTGCCGCGTTCGTCATGTCACGAGAGATGAGCTGGAGCAGGAAACTGCACAGGCGCTCTTCTGCATTCTTCTTCGACAGCAGTACCATCTGATCGTGAGCGGCAGCCATTTCCTGGCACAGCACCGACATGAAATCAGGACGAAGACAGGCGGAGCGGAAGATTTCGTCGTGGAAGTTCTTCCGCGCGATGCGGCGAATCTTGCAATTCGTGACGGCTTCGGCAGTGTAGAGATAGCGCTCCTGGAGCGACGTGCCGACGAGGTCGCCCGGATACAGAAAGGCCGTGATCACGCGCCGGCCGTCGCCAATGATGCGGTAGAGGCGCATAACGCCGTCGACGAGTTCAAAAAGATGGTTCGCCGCGTCGCCTTCCCAGAACATGGCCTTGCCGGTTTGAAGCACTTCCTGCGGAATGGAATGAAAAAGCGATTTCAGGGACATTTGTCCCGAATTGTCGGCCATCGAGCCCTTGACAGCTTCGAACGCGATATTTTTTTGCATCAACATTTTTGAACCCTCTGTCCCGTTTGATGAGGGCAGTAAAAACGGCTCGCGTTACGCGGGAATGCTCGCAGCGTGCATATTGGTGCGAAAGTGTAACAGTCTGTAACAGAGCAACAGATTCGCGAGGGAAAATGCAGAATAATCCATAAAAGTCAGCGTGCGCCCGCCGCCCGTGTTGCGATCGTTGACATAGATCAAGGATCGGCCCCGGCGCTCGTGTCAGCTCTCCCCCTACAAGATCGGAAAGAAGATTACGCTTCTGCGTGATCGTCTGTGCTTGGGGACAACGACATGAACTATATGACGGAAACGGTGGCAATAGCCGTGTTCGCGTTCTTCGCGCTGCTCGGCGCTGCTTTCGCGCACGACCACCTCTTTGCAGCACATATGTGGGTGCTGTTCTTCGTGCTGATGGGAAGCACGCTTGTGCTTCTCCGCCGCGTTAATTTCGCACCGGCTGCCCAGCGGCCGAAGCCAGCTTCGTCCGAATATTTTGACGACGTTGTTCGGTATGGTGTCATCGCCACCGTATTTTGGGGCGTGGTCGGCTTTCTCGTTGGGGTCGTTGTCGCGCTTCAGCTCGCCTATCCCGATCTGAACATCGCTCCGTATTTCAACTTTGGGCGCCTGCGGCCGGTCCACACATCCGCTGTCGTTTTCGCTTTCGGCGGCAACGCGTTGATTGCCACGTCCTTCTATGTCGTCCAGAGAACCTGTCGGGCCCGCCTCTTCGGCGGCAACCTCGGCTGGTTCGTATTTTGGGGCTACCAGCTCTTCATCGTCATGGCCGCCACTGGCTATCTCTTGGGTATCACCGAGGGGCGGGAATACGCGGAGCCTGAATGGTATGTCGACATCTGGCTGACGATCGTCTGGGTCGCTTATCTGCTCGCATTCCTAGGGACGCTTTTGAAGCGCAAGGAACCGCACATCTATGTCGCGAACTGGTTCTACCTCGGTTTCATCGTCACGGTGGCGATGCTGCATGTCGTCAATAACCTCTCGATGCCGGTCTCCTTGCTCGGCTCGAAGAGCTATTCAGCATTCTCCGGCGTTCAGGACGCTTTGACCCAGTGGTGGTACGGCCATAACGCAGTCGGCTTCTTCCTGACTGCTGGCTTCCTGGGCATGATGTATTACTTCGTACCGAAGCAGGCGAACCGGCCGGTCTACTCCTATCGCCTGTCGATCATCCACTTCTGGGCCCTGATCTTCATGTATATCTGGGCCGGTCCGCACCATTTGCACTATACGGCGCTGCCGGATTGGGCGCAGACGCTCGGCATGGTCTTTTCCGTCATGCTCTGGATGCCGTCGTGGGGCGGCATGATCAACGGCCTGATGACGCTTTCGGGCGCCTGGGACAAGATCCGCACAGACCCGATCATCCGCATGATGATCATGGCAATCGCCTTTTACGGAATGTCGACCTTCGAAGGTCCCATGATGTCGGTCAAGGCTGTCAACTCGCTCAGCCACTATACGGAATGGACGATCGGTCACGTCCACTCGGGCGCACTCGGCTGGGTCGGCATGATCACCTTCGGTGCCATCTATTACCTGACGCCGAAGCTTTGGGGACAGGAGCGTCTCTATAGCTTGCGCATGGTCAACTGGCATTTCTGGCTCGCGACGCTTGGCATCGTTATTTACGCCGCCGTGCTTTGGGTTGCCGGCATCCAGCAGGGCCTGATGTGGCGCGAATATAATAGCCAGGGCTTCCTCGTCTATTCCTTCGCCGAGACCGTCGCTGCAATGTTCCCATACTACCTGCTGCGAGCCGTGGGTGGAGCTCTCTACCTCGCGGGCGGTCTGATCATGGCATTCAATGTCTACATGACCATCCGTGGTTACCAACGCAACGAGGCACCGATGCCAGGTGCTCTCGTCGCCCAGCCTGCCGAGTGAGGAACGACCATGTCGATACTTGAGAAACACCAGATCATAGAAAAGAACGCGACGCTCCTGCTGGTGGGATCACTCCTGGTTGTCAGCGTCGGCGGCATCGTGGAAATCGCACCGCTGTTCTACCTGCAGAACACGATCGAAAAGGTGGAGGGAATGCGTCCCTATACGCCGCTGGAGCTGGCCGGCCGCAATATCTACGTCCGCGAGGGCTGCTACGTCTGCCACAGCCAAATGATCCGGCCATTCCGCGACGAAGTCGAACGTTACGGACATTATTCGCTCGCCGCCGAATCTATGTACGACCATCCCTTCCAATGGGGTTCAAAGCGTACCGGACCCGACCTTGCACGCGTGGGTGGTCGCTATTCGAATGAATGGCAAGTCCAGCACCTCGCCGATCCGCGCGCGGTCGTGCCGGAATCGATCATGCCGAGCTACGCCTTTCTCAAAACCAACGAGGTCGCAGTCAAGGATGTCGGCATGGATCTCAAGGCAAACGGAATTGTCGGTGTGCCCTACACGCCGGACATGATCGCCAACGCCGAGGCCGATATGAAAATGCAGGCCGATCCGAACGCCGACACCACAGCGCTGCTCGAACGTTATCCGAAGGCCAAGACAGGTGACTTCGACGGCGACCCTTCGAAGCTGACGGAGATGGACGCGTTGGTGGCTTACCTACAGATGCTTGGCACCTTGGTCGACTATTCGACCTATGACGATGCAACCGGATATCGCTGAGGAATGCGCCATGGAAACCTACACCGCAATGCGCCACTTCGCCGACAGTTGGGGCCTTCTTGCCATGACCCTGTTCTTCATCGGCGTCGTCCTTTTCACGCTCCGTCCAGGCAGCAGGGAAAGCGCCAATGAAGCCGCAAGCATACCCTTGAAGGATGACTGATATGTCGGACAAACATGTTGATGAACTCAGCGGCGTCGAAACCACCGGGCATGAATGGGACGGTATCCGCGAGCTGAACAATCCCATGCCGCGGTGGTGGGTCTGGACGTTCTATGCGACGATCTTGTGGGCGGTGGGATATGCCATTGCTTATCCTTCCATTCCACTTTTGACCAAGGCCACCGATGGGCTGCTCGGCTTTTCGAGCCGCGCCGATCTTACGCAGGAGGTGGAAACGGCAATGTCAGCCCAGACCATGTTTCTCGACCAGATCGCCGCAAAGACGGTCGGCGAAATCGACGCAGATGCCAATCTGCGGCAGTTCGCCATCTCCGGCGGCGCTTCAGCGTTCAAGGTCAACTGCGCGCAGTGCCATGGCAGTGGCGCAGCCGGTGGTCCGGGGTTCCCGAATCTGAATGACGACGATTGGCTATGGGGCGGCGATCTTGAATCAATCCGAAAGACCATCGCCCATGGCGTCCGTTTTGACGGTGACAGCGACACCCATGTGTCCGAGATGCCGGCGTTTGCTGATATCCTCGATGCCTCGCAGACCCGCAATGTCGCTGCCTATGTCTGGAGCTTGACAAAAACGCTCTCCGATCCGGAGATGGCAAGGGCCGGGAAACAGCCCTATCTCGACAATTGCGCGGCCTGTCACGGGGAAGACGGCAAGGGCAACATTGACATGGGTGCGCCCAATCTGGCTGATGCCATCTGGTTGAAGGGGGAGAGCGAAGAAGCAGTCGCCCGCCAGATCAGCGCGCCCAAACACGGAATGATGCCGGCCTGGTCCGCCCGCCTCGGCGATACGACCGTCAAGGAACTCACCGTCTTCGTCCATTCCTTGGGCGGCGGAAAATAGGGGCTCAATCATGTCGACACACGATAGCAATCCGCTGATCTCGCTCTATGGAACACCGCGCTCGGTCGTCCACACGCGCGTCTCCGTCCGGGCCAAAGTGCCTGTCACGGCAGACGAAGAAAAGGAAGAATCCGAAAAACTTGGCCAAGCGATGATCAGTTTGACTTGCCTCAAGGATCATTCGACCACAAGCCGCTAATAAGCAGACGTCCCCTGCAGGGCTCTCCCTCTGCAGTTCCCTCCTGGCCACGCCTTTGGGCGTGGCTTTTTTTGCATTTGTCGTTCGGCCTGCTTCTTGACCTACGTCAAGGAAGGCGGCGCTGCGGAATGCGACAAGGGCGCATCAATGACGGATGCTGATCATGAACCTCTACACCGCCCCGAGCCCGAGCGACAACAAGACCGTCGAACATCTTCACGTAGAGCCGGTCAACGCCGCGCGCAATCGTCAGCCACTTTATGCCGCGCGCAAGAAGGTCTTTCCCAAGAGGGCGGAAGGCCGTTTCCGGCGGTTCAAGTGGATCGTGATGCTGATCACGCTCGGGATCTATTATCTCTCACCGTGGCTTCGGTGGGACAGAGGTCCTTACGCGCCCGATCAGGCGGTCCTGGTCGATCTGTCATCCCGCCGTTTCTTCTTTTTTTTCATCGAGATCTGGCCGCAGGAATTCTTCTACGTAGCCGGTCTGCTTGTCATGGCGGGCTTCGGCTTGTTCCTGGTGACTTCCGCGGTCGGGAGAGCATGGTGTGGCTATGCCTGTCCCCAGACGGTATGGGTCGATCTGTTTCTCGTCATTGAGCGCGCCATCGAGGGCGATCGCAACGCTCGAATCAAGCTCGACAATGCGCCATGGAGCGCCGGCAAGCTGGTGAAGCGCGTCATCAAACACGCGAGTTGGCTTGTCGTCGGTGCTGCAACCGGGGGCGCCTGGATTTTCTACTTTGCCGATGCGCCAACGCTGGCGCTGAGTTTTCTGAATGGCCAAGCGCCGTCGGTCGCCTATGCAACCGTCGCAACGCTCACTGCAACCACCTATGTGCTCGGCGGACTGATGCGCGAGCAGGTCTGCACCTACATGTGCCCGTGGCCCCGTATCCAGGGCGCGATGCTCGATGAAAACTCCCTTGTCGTCACCTACAATGACTGGCGCGGCGAGCCGCGCTCCCGCCATGCCAAGAAGGCGGCCCTCTCGGGCCAGGCCGTTGGCGACTGCGTCGATTGCAACGCCTGCGTGGCCGTCTGTCCGATGGGCATCGACATCCGCGACGGCCAGCAAATGGAATGCATCACCTGTGCACTTTGCATCGATGCCTGCGATGGCGTCATGGACAAGCTGAACAAGCCGCGCGGCCTCATCGCCTATGCGACGCTGAGCGAATATGCAGCCAACATGGCGCTTGCTACTGACAACGGGAAAATCGGCGTGCAGCCCCAGCGCGTTCGCGACGACGGCGGAGCCTTCGTCGCAGCGGTCCGGCATTTCAATTGGCGCGTCATCGTCAGGCCTCGCGTGATCTTCTATGCAGCCGTCTGGGCAGCGGCAGGGGTCGGTATGCTTGTCCATCTCGCACTGCGCGAGCGGCTTGACCTCAACGTCGTGCACGACAGAAACCCGCAGTTCGTGCTGGAATCAGACGGCTCGGTCCGCAACGGTTACACGCTTCGCATTCTCAACATGCTGCCGCAGCCCCGCACGATTGCGTTGCATCTCGAAGGAATGGACGGTGCGACGATGAGGATTCCGGAACTATCGACAGGGGAAGGCCGGAAATTCATGATCGAAACGAAGCCCGACACGGCAATGGCGCTCAAGGTCTTCGTCACAGCCAAGAATGCCACCAGTGCGGTCAGCGAGTTTCTCTTCGTGGCCAACGACCCGGCAGGCACAGATAGCTCGGTCTACAAAGCCGCCTTCAATGCACCAGGAGCCAGGAAATGAGCGACTATCCGATCACCGGCGGCAAAGGCTTTACCGGCCGACATATGCTCCTCATTATGCTTACCTTCTTTGGCATCATTATTGCCGTCAACATGACGATGGCCTGGTACGCCTCATCGAGCTGGAGCGGGCTCGTGGTGAAAAACACCTATGTGGCGAGCCAGGAATTCAACAAGAAGGCGGAGGCAATGCGCGCTATGGCCATGAGCGGCGTTTCTGGCAAGTTCGCGCTTCATGACGGGCTGATCGTCTATGAGCTGCACAATCGCGACGGTTCCCCCGCCGCTGCTGACGAGGTCACGGCGCATTTCAAGCGGCCGGTCGGGGACCACGAGGACTTCGTCATCGAGTTGCCGAAGAGCCATGACGGCCATTTCGAGGCACGCCGCCGCATCCTGTCGGGCGACTGGATTGTTGAAGTCATTTCGAAGAATCAGGGCACGACCGTGATGCACGAGGCCCTGAGGATCAATACCGCAGGGTTCGTCCAATGACATGCTGCACCATGGATGCCGAAGGCGTGCTGTCACTGAGCAGCAACGCCATAAGCGCCGAGGAGGCGCTGCTCGCCAGCCAGCCGCTGGGCTCCGGTCTCAGGCAATCGGATTTCAGCGTTCCGGGCGCCCACTGCGGTGCCTGCATTTCCACGATCGAAAAGGCGCTGACGCGGCTGCCTTATGTCAAGAGCGCGCGTGTGAATCTCACGGCAAAGCGCGTTAGCTGCGTGTGGTACGAGGAGATGGACGGCAAGCCGGTCAATCCAGCCGGCATCCTGTCTGCAATCACGGCCTGCGGCTATCACGCGCATCTGTTCACGGCTGACTTGAGCGACGACGACCGCGTTCGCAATCAGCTTCTGCTCGCAGTCGGCGTCTCCGGCTTTGCGGCGGCAAACATCATGCTGCTATCCGTATCGATCTGGTCTGGGGCCGAGGCTGCAACGCGCGACATGTTCCATTGGATATCGGCAATGATCGCAGCGCCGACGCTGATCTATGCCGGACGTTTCTTCTATCAGTCCGCATGGAATGCTCTGAAGCACGGCCGCACCAACATGGATGTGCCGATATCGCTTGCGGTGACGCTGTCTTATTCGATGTCGCTCTGGGAAACGATCCACCATGGAGAACACGCCTGGTTCGATGCATCGGTATCTTTGCTATTTTTCCTGTTGATCGGCCGCACGCTCGATCACGTCATGCGCGACAAGGCACGCGCGGCAATCACCGGCCTGGCGCGGCTTGCCCCGCGCGGCGCGCTGCTGATCAACCCGGACGGCTCGAAGCGTTACGCACCGGTGGACGAAATCAATGTCGGCGATCTGATCGCCGTGCCGGCCGGCGAGCGCATTCCTGTCGATGCCACCGTCGTTGCTGGCCAGAGCGAGGTCGACCTGTCGATTGTCACGGGCGAAAGCACTCCGATGGCAGTGTCGACGGGTGCCGAACTGAAATCCGGCGCGATGAACCTGATGGGCTCGTTGACGATCAGGGCGGCAGCGACTGCAAAGAACTCGTTGCTGGCAGAGATCATCGGCTTGATGGAAGCCGCAGAGGGCGGGCGGGCCCGCTACCGGCGCATCGCCGATCGTGCGGCGAGCTACTACTCGCCGGCCGTTCATCTTCTGGCGCTGATATCCTTTCTCGGCTGGGGCCTGATCGGCGGCGACTGGAAGCAAGCGGTGCTGGTTGCCGTCGCCGTCTTGATCATCACCTGCCCCTGCGCGCTGGGCCTGGCGGTTCCCGTTGTTCAGGTCGTGGCTGCCGGGACCCTGTTCCGACGGGGCATCATGGTCAAGGACGGTTCGGCCATGGAACGCTTGGCCGAGATCGATATGGTCGTGTTCGACAAGACCGGAACCTTGACGATGGGCCGGCCCCGTCTCGCCCACCGCACCGATGCCGGTGCTTACGAATTGGCCGTCGCCGCTGGTCTTGCAGCCCATTCCCGGCATCCGTTGTCGCAAGCGCTTTTACGCGAAGCTGGGCTACATGCCCTGGCTTTTGATGCGGTCAAGGAGATCCCAGGCGCTGGGCTGGAAGCCGGAACCGGGAATGGAATCTACCGTCTCGGCAACGCGGCCTTCGCTTGCCCTGAAAGGCCCCGAGGCGCACAACAGAGCGAGGCTTTCTCCGAGGTCGTCCTAACGAAGGACGGGATCGAGCTCGCACGCTTTTACTTCGAGGATACGTTGCGGCCGGGTGCTGATGGCACGATCAAGAGCGTTGCGCGTCAGGGGCTTGCCGTGGTTGTCATGTCGGGCGACCGGGAATGCGTCGTTGAGGCGACGGCGAAGACGCTTGAAATTGATCGCTGGCTGGCGGGATTGACGCCCCGGGGGAAGATGGAGGAATGCGAACGGCTGGGCAAGCTTGGCCATCGCATCCTGATGGTCGGTGACGGCATCAATGATGCACCGGCACTTTCGGTAGCCCATGTCTCGATGGCGCCGGCGACAGCGGCAGATGTCGGCAGGCAGGCAGCAGACCTCGTCTTCCTGCACGACAGTCTGGAGGCCGTGCCCGAGGCGATTTCCGTGTCGCGCCGCGCGGCTCGGTTCATTCGGCAGAACTTCGCGCTGGCGATCGGCTACAACATCATTGCCGTGCCGATCGCGATTGCGGGCTACGCGACGCCCCTGGTCGCAGCCGTGGCGATGTCGACATCGTCGCTCATCGTGGTCGCAAATGCCCTGCGTCTGAACGACAGAGCGAAGTTAGCCGGCAGGCGACATCCCGCCCGCAATACGAAGCGTTCGACAGTGGGGGTCGTTTCGCTATGAACATGTTGATCTACCTCATTCCGATCGCTCTGTTCATGGGCGGCTTGGGTCTTTTTGGTTTTCTCTGGTCTCTGAAGAACGGCCAATATGACGATCTCGAAGGCGCGTCATGGCGCATCCTCGATGACGAGGATGAAAAGATGCCCCGGCCTTAAGGCTATGACGGATGCCAAGAGTTGGCGGATCGTCGCCGGCGCTATTCTACATCTGGCGCAGAGCGGCGATATCGTCGATCCGCACCGTTCTGCCTCTGACAGTGACGCCTGCTTTCTTGAGCGAGCCGAATGCACGCGAAAGCGCTTCCGGCGCAAGGCCTAGCTTGCCGGCGAGCAGGCTCTTTTGATAGGGGAGGCGAACGGTTTCGCTTGGTTTGCCAGGCGAACATTGGCTTAGAAGATAGTTGGCAACCCGCTGAGGGGCGGTCTGCAAACGGTCGCTGGCCACGCATTCCATCGTCACAAGCAGATGATCGGCCATCAGTTGCATGATGTTCCGGTCCAGAGCGCGATCCTCTTCGGCGAGCCGCCTCACGCCGTCGAGGTTGAAGCGTGCAAGCACAATATTATCCGCCGCCTGAGCATTGTAAGCATAGATACCACCGCCACCGATCAGACACTCGGCAAAGGTGTCGCGCGGTTCACAGATCCTGATGTCTGCGGCGCGGCCGACCTCATTCGTCTTGAACAAGCGAACATAGCCTTGGATCACGCAAAAGAACGCGTCGGCTCTTTGGTTTTCCCGGACGATGAAATCACGCGGCTCAAACCTGATAATCTCTGCATGCTTGAGCAGCATGTTGGCAGTGTTGCTGCCTAGCCCGGCAAAGAGCTTTGAACGCGCCAATACGGAGGTCTCGACGGACATTTTCCTACCCTCGGTGAATTCCAAACCTGATTTAACCTGCGTGAGTGAACTCCTATTTGATTTTGATCAACCGCATGCGCGAGAAAAGCATGCAAAACTGGACTTTTTCGCAGTCCTTGCAAACCGCTAGGTCATTCTTTTGGGAGAAGCGGGACTGTTGCGTTCCCATTTCCCGAGAAATTCGATAATTGGGGAAAGTAACTGGCGGTTCGCGAGTGTCTTCTCGGAAAAGCCCGAGGGAATGTAGAAATGACGGATAAGCAGTCCGAGCATATTTTGGTCGTCGATGACGACGCCCGGATTCGGCAGATGCTGATCCGCTATTTTGAAGACGAAGGATATCGGGTCACGGCCGTCGCCGATGGGACCGCCATGCATGCTGAGCTGGCTAAGACAGACTTTACGGCCATTTTCCTCGATCTGGTTTTGCCTGGCGGCCAAAACGGGCTTCAGTTGGTGCGGGAAGTCCGCGCGAATTCGGACGTGCCGATTTTAATGCTCACCGGCCGCGACGATGTGACCGACAAAGTCGTAGGCCTCGAAGTCGGAGCCGATGATTACATCGCCAAGCCATTCCACCTTCGCGAGGTTCTTGCCCGGCTGAGAACCGTGTTGCGCCGCCGCCAGCCTGCCGAACGCCCGGCGGGACCGCAGGCCGGTGCCGAGGGTGTGCTGGAGTTCGATGGATGGCAACTCCACATCCATCGGCGCAAGTTAACGGACCCTTCCGGCAAAGACAAAGCGCTGACAACCGGTGAATTCGATATGCTTCTCGTCTTCGCGCGCAACCCCGGCCGGGTTCTCTCACGCGAAACCTTGATGGACCTCACACGCAGCCGCAACCTGGAGGCATTCGATCGAACGATCGATGCGCAAATTGCCAGGCTACGCCGAAAAATCGAACAGGACCCCAAGAACCCGACGATCATCCAGTCCGTCCGCGGCATCGGCTATGTGTTTACCGGTGGCGGCCACTAGCAGTAATCGCAGCATCAGATTTATTTGACGACGGTCAATGTTGGTCGCGGTCGAAGTCCGTATATCCTTCCGAAAGGGGACAACTCCCTAAGAGGGCAGGCAGCTGATTGCGCTGGGGCGCGAGCTCGGCGTTGCGGCGGAGGGGGAGACGGAATGACGCGCAAGCAGAAGCGTCTGGTGGTGATCGGCGGCGGCATGGGCTTCATCCTTGCCGCGGTGATGCTCGTCATGTTCGCCTTCAGCCAGTCGGTCGCCTATTTCTACATGCCGGCCGATCTCGCCAGGACGCCGGTCGCACCCGAGACGCGCATCCGCCTCGGGGGGTTGGTTGGCGAGGGCAGCGTCGTGCGCGGCGCCGGCTCGACGGTGGAATTTGCCGTCACCGACGGCAGCGGCGATGCTGTGAAGGTCAGATACACCGGCATCCTGCCCGACCTCTTCCGCGAGGGGCAGGGCGTGGTGACCGAAGGCAAGTTTGCGGTCGGCAGCCGGGAGTTCATCGCCGACACGGTGCTTGCCAAGCACGACGAGAAATACATGCCCAAGGACGTTGCCGACCGGCTGAAGGCGCAGGGTTTCTGGCAGGAAAGCAAGGGGAAGGAAGGCGAGGGCACGCAATGATCATCGAGAACCGGATGACGGTCTAACTTGATTTATGTCAAAACCACCGTGTCCGGCATGCGCTATGTCCGTCGGCACCTGGTGGATACTGGAGCACATGCATGGATTTCGAAGGGTTTTTTAGGAGCGAGCTGGACGGGCTTCACGCCGAAGGCCGCTACCGCGTTTTTGCCGATCTCGAGCGTCACCGCGGCCACTTTCCGCGCGCCACGCGCCATACGGCGGACGGTGCGAAGGACGTCACCGTCTGGTGCTCCAACGACTATCTCGGCATGGGCCAGAACCCGAAGGTGATCGAGGCGATGAAGAACGCCATCGACCACTGTGGCGCGGGTGCGGGAGGCACCCGGAATATCTCTGGCACCACCCACTACCACGTCCTGCTCGAGCGCGAGCTGGCCGACCTGCACGGCAAGGAAGCGGCACTGATCTTCACCTCCGGCTACGTCTCCAACTGGGCAAGCCTCGGCACGCTCGGCGCCAAAATCCCCGGGCTGATCATCTTCTCCGACGCGCTGAACCATGCCTCGATGATCGAGGGCATCCGCCATGCGAAGTGCGGCAAGGTGATCTGGAAGCACAACGACGTGGCCGATCTCGAAGCCAAGCTGGCGGCCGCCGATCCGAAGGCGCCGAAGCTGATCGCGTTTGAATCCGTCTATTCGATGGATGGCGATATCGCGCCGATCAAGGAGATCTGTGATCTCGCCGACAAGTATGGCGCCATGACCTATCTCGACGAAGTCCATGCCGTCGGCATGTACGGCCCGCGCGGCGGCGGCATTGCCGAGCGCGAAGGGCTGATGGACCGGCTGACGGTGATCGAAGGCACGCTCGGCAAGGCCTTCGGCGTCATGGGTGGCTATATCGCCGCCTCGGCGGCACTGTGCGACTTCATCCGCTCGTTTGCCTCCGGCTTCATCTTCACCACGGCGCTGCCGCCGGCGCTGGCGGCCGGTGCGGTGGCCTCGATCCAGCACCTGAAGATCAGCCAGATCGAGCGCGCCCGCCATCAGGACCGGGTGCGCAAGCTGCGAACGCTGCTCGATCAGCGCGGCATTCCGCATATGCCGAACCCGAGCCATATCGTACCGGTGGTGGTCGGCGATGCGGCGAAGTGCAAATGGATCTCCGATATCCTGCTCGACAATTTCGGCGTCTATGTCCAGCCGATCAACTATCCGACGGTGCCGAAGAAGACCGAGCGGCTGCGCATCACCCCGACGCCGCTGCATTCCGATGCCGACATCGAACAACTGGTCGCGGCACTCCATTCGCTCTGGTCGCGCTGCGCCCTGGCAAGGCAAGTCGCGTAAGATCTGAAAATGTTCGCCGCTCAGATCGCTTTTGTTCGAGGGGCGGCGCCCGGTCTACTTGTCAAGTGGCGCGCTTGGTAAGGCTCGGAATACCACAGGCCTCGCCGCCGCCGAACAGCCGCGAGCGGGTGAGGAAACGCTTCTCGCGGCCGTTGTCGAGCGAGAACATACCGCCGCGGCCGGGTACGACATCGATGATCAACTGCGTGTGTTTCCAGGCCTCGAACTGGCTGGCGCTGATATAAACTGGTACGCCACCAATCTCACCAAGCCTCACGTCCGTCTCCCCGACACGGAATTCGCCCGCCGGATAACACATCGGCGAGGACCCGTCGCAACAGCCGCCGGACTGGTGGAAAAGGATGTCGGGATGATCGCGGCGGATTTCATCTATGAGAGCCAGCGCCGCGTCGGTCGCAAGAACGCGCGGTTCGCCATTGACGGTCGTCTCCATGATTTCCTCCAAGCCAAAAGCCTCCTCCCCGAAAGGGGAGAAGGTAGCCATTTGTGATCAATCCGGTTCTCAAAAGAAGCCGAGTGCCTTCGGGCTGTAGCTCACCAGCATGTTCTTGGTCTGCTGGTAGTGGTCGAGCATCATCTTGTGCGTCTCGCGGCCGATGCCGGACTGCTTGTAGCCGCCGAATGCCGCATGCGCCGGATAGGCGTGGTAGCAATTCGTCCAGACGCGGCCGGCCTGGATTTCGCGGCCGAAGCGGTAGGCGCGGTTTCCGTCACGCGTCCAGACTCCTGCACCGAGGCCGTAGAGTGTGTCGTTGGCGATCTCCAGCGCTTCCTCCTCGTCCTTGAAGGTCGTGACAGATACCACAGGGCCGAAAATCTCCTCCTGGAAGACGCGCATCTTGTTGTGACCCTTGAAGATCGTCGGCTTGACATAAAAGCCATTGGCCAACTCGCCGCCGAGATCGTTTTGGGTGCCGCCAGTCAACACCTCGGCGCCTTCCTGCTTGCCGATATCGAGATACGCAAGGATCTTTTCGAGTTGCTCCGCCGAGGCCTGTGCACCGATCATCGTTGCACTGTCGAGTGGATTGCCCTGTTTGATCGCTTCGACGCGCTTGAGCGCCTTTTCCATGAAGCGGTCGTAGATCGATTCCTGAATGAGGGCGCGGCTCGGGCAGGTGCAGACCTCGCCCTGGTTCAGGGCGAACATCGCAAAGCCTTCGAGCGCCTTGTCGAGGAAATCGTCATCATCGGCCATGACGTCGGCAAAGAAGATGTTCGGCGACTTGCCGCCGAGTTCGAGCGTGACCGGAATGAGGTTCTGGCTGGCATATTGCATGATCAGCCGGCCGGTCGAGGTCTCGCCGGTGAAGGCGATCTTGGCGATGCGCGGGCTGGTGGCGAGCGGCTTTCCGGCCTCCAGGCCAAAACCATTGACGATGTTGAGCACTCCTGGCGGCAGCAGATCGCCGACGAGTTCGGCCCAGACGAGAAGCGAGGCGGGCGTTTGTTCGGCCGGCTTGATCACGACGCAATTGCCTGCGGCAAGCGCCGGAGCGAGCTTCCAGGCGGCCATCAGGATCGGGAAATTCCACGGGATGATCTGGCCGACGACGCCAAGCGGCTCATGGAAATGATAAGCGATGGTATCGTGATCGACCTCGCCGATCGAGCCTTCCTGCGCGCGGATGCAGGCGGCAAAATAACGGAAGTGATCCACGGCAAGCGGGATGTCGGCAGCCATCGTTTCGCGGATCGGCTTGCCGTTGTCCCACGTTTCCGCCTGGGCAAGCAACTCGAGCTTGTCCTCCATGCGCTGCGCGATCTTCATCAGAATGTTTGAGCGTTCGGTAGCCGAAGTTCTAGCCCATTGACCCTTAGCAGCGTGGGCGGCATCCAGCGCCGCATTGATATCCTTTTCGTCGGAGCGCGGGATTTCGCAGAGCTTGCCGCCCGTGACCGGCGTGACGTTGTCGAAATACCTGCCGCCGATGGGCTCGCGCCATTCGCCGCCAATATAGTTGCCGTATTTCAGCTTGAATGGTGATTCAACGATCTTTTGATGCAGCATGTCATCCTCCCAAGATGAGCCAGGTTCAGGAGCGAACCGATGGAAGGAGTCTGCGCGTGTTTTATCGATTGCAACAGGCTCCCGGCGCATTGCTGCAGTGCACAGTGTCGCAACGCTGCGACAGGATTACTCTTTGGAGGGAAGGCTCAGTGAAGGTTGAGCCTCTTCATCTTCCGATGAAGTGTGGCGCGGCTCATGCCAAGACTGATCGCGGCCTGCGAAACATTGCCGTTGGTCCGGGTCAGCGCACGCAACAGGGCTGCACGTTCTGCTTCCAAGAGAACGTCGCCGGTAGCCGCACCGCTTTCATGAAGCGCATCGGCCGCTGGAACACCTGCGGCGATCCGCCGGTCATCCAGCTTGAGCGCCAGCCGGGCCGCGCGCGTCGCGCCGAGCACAAGATCATGCTTGTCGACCGCTAGCAATGCCGCTGCAGAATTCGCGCCCGATGGCACCATCAGGAAGCGTGCACCGGCAAAGGCACTGCGGAAGATATTGAGTTCGATGCGGGTAGCAGCGTCGCGGACCGCCTGTGACAGGATCGACAGCGTCATTTCATTGACGTCGTCACGGCAAGTGGAAATATCGAGCGCGGCAGCCAGTTGACCGCGATGGTCGCGGATCGGCGCAGTCGTGCAACTGAGACGGATATTGGAGCAGAAGAAATGCTGGTCGCGGAAAATTGCGACGGCACGCTCGTCTGCAAGCGCCGTGCCGATGCCGTTTGTGCCAATGCTTGCTTCAGTCCAGACAGATCCGGTCCAGAGGCCGAGATCGCCAAACTCCTTGTCGTCACCGGCAGAGCCGCGCCGCTCCAGCGCGATGCCATTGCGATCCGTCAGCAGCAGGCAGCAACCGGCCCTCCCGACCGTCGAGAAAAGCCGGTCGAGTTCGTCCGTCGCGTCCTTGATCAATTGATCCGATTGCTCGCGTGCAAGCTGGAATTCCAAATCAGTCAGCCGCACAGGCGTGCGTTTGTCTTCCGGGGCAAGCTGATGCATGGTCATGCAGCGCCGCCAGGAAGCCACGATTGGAGAACTTGCTGCAGCGGAATTCTGCTGCGCGCACGTATAGACGTGATCCGCATGCGCGGAATATTGGTGCATCGGCTCCTCCCACGGAACACGAGAGTAAACTGACCTAAATGCGCGTCTTTTGCAATTCTGCTAAATTGCGATGACTTCCGAACGGCCAATCCAAACTGTCGCAAGATTGCGACAGTTGCGAGATGCCGCCGAAGCCACGGCTTCCTCGCAAATCGATGTTTCCGGGAAGCAGTGAACAAGACGCGGGATCAATCAACTTTGATTCCGGTCAAAGTCGATCGGATTTACTGTGAATATGTGTAGGAGTGTACACTCGTTCCCGATTAAGCCGCCAAGCCATGGTGACGCTTTATAATAGGGCTCGGTGGAAACCTCTGCCACCATTGAAGCGCCGGGGTCCAGGAGGATATATCCATGAAAGCGATGACGCTTCAGGCCATCGGAAAGCCTCTGGTTCTCGTCGAACGGCCGGATCCATTGCCGGGTCGGGGCGAACTCAGGCTGAAGGTGGAGGCCTGCGCCATTTGCCGCACGGACCTGCATGTGATCGACGGCGACCTCGCCAACCCGAAGCTGCCGCTCGTGCCGGGCCATGAGATCGTCGGGATCGTCGATGCCGTCGGTGACGGCGTGGCGGCCACGAGAATAGGAAGCCGTGTCGGCGTGCCATGGCTGGGCCACAGCTGCGGCACATGCCCCTATTGCCGGTCGAAGGCTGAAAACCTCTGCGACCGGCCGGAGTTTACCGGCTATACGCGCGATGGCGGCTTTGCCACCGATGTCGTGGCCGACGCGTCCTATGCCTTTGACCTTGACCCGGAAGATGATCCGGTTTCGCTTGCACCTTTGCTCTGCGCCGGGCTCATCGGCTGGCGCTGCCTGAAGAAGGCCGGTCACGGCAGGAGGATCGGGCTCTACGGCTTTGGAGCGGCAGCCCATATCATTGCCCAGGTATGCGTGTGGCAAGGCCGTGAAGTCTATGCCTTTACGCGCCGCGGGGACGATGAAGCGCAACGTTTCGCCATAAGTCTCGGAGCCGCATGGGCAGGAAGCTCGGATGACAGGCCGCCGGTGTTGCTGGATGCGGCGATCATCTTTGCGCCGGTCGGCGGGCTCGTCCCGGCCGCTCTCAAGGCGGTCCGCAAGGGTGGCCGCGTCGTTTGCGGCGGCATTCATATGAGCGACATCCCGGCCATGCCTTATACCCTGCTGTGGGGAGAGCGGGAGCTTGTTTCCGTCGCAAATCTTACCCGTGAAGACGCGACGCAGTTCTTTCCGATCGCCCGCGAGGCGACTGTGCGCACGTATACGGTCACGTATCCACTCGAACGGGCAAACGAGGCTCTTGCGGACCTTCGCGCCGGCCGGTTTAGCGGCGCGGCCGTCATCGTTCCGTGACGGCGAAACCATGCTCGCGAGGCTTGTTGAATTTGACCTTCATCAAAGCGAAAGCCGGCGAAGGATAGATATTTGCGCTAGGTGCTGAGAGAACAGCCGGACGACTGGCGCATCATCGTCCTCCCGCGTCAGAAAGGAAGAGCAACCGGAAAGACACTCGAGGGAGAACTGATTTGGACTCGGCCGTATCGCCCACCCGCAACGCCCATTCAATGACTGTCTCGGAAGTCGCCGTCGCACTCGGCGTTGATCCGGCCCGTGGGCTTGACGAGCACGACGCCGAGCATCGGCTGCAGCAGTTCGGCGCAAATGCCCTCACGACGAAGAGGCGTCTGTCGGATGTTCGCTTGTTACTGCGACAGTTCGCGAGTCCTGTCATGCTGTTGCTCGCCGCGGCTACTGCGCTTTCGCTTGCATTCGGCGAGTACCAGCAGGCTGTGGCAATAGCTGCCGTGCTGTTAATCAATTCGGCAATCGGCTATTTCACCGAGCGAAGGGCGGTGCGCTCTCTGGAGGCCTTAAGGCGTCTTGGAAAACGCAGCGCGCGCGTGCGTCGAGCGGGCCATGCGCAGCAAATTGCGGCGCAGAAACTGGTTCCCGGGGATGTTGTGCTGCTTGACGCGGGCGACGTGATTGCAGCCGATATGCGTTGCTCGAGTTCCGCCGCGTTAAGAATCGACGAGTCGGCTTTGACCGGTGAATCCGTGCCGGTCGGCAAGGGGATCGAGCCGAACTCAGCCCTTGCCGGATTACACGAGCGCGACGCCATGCTCTTTAAAGGCACACATATCGTTAGCGGAGGTGGCGAGGGCATCGTAACGGGTACCGGTCTTGCCACAGAACTTGGCCGCATTACTGAATTGGTTGACGAGGCCAGCGGCGGAGACACTCCCCTTGAACGCCAGCTTGCGCTTCTATCGCGGCAGCTCATATGGATTACCTTGGCCCTCGCCGCGGCTATTTCTGTAGCCGGGCTCTCGTCGGGAAGGCCGGTCTTCTTGATGGTTGAAACGGCGATTGCACTTGCCGTAGCCGCTATCCCCGAGGGTCTGCCGGTCGTGGCGACGCTGACACTGGCACGCGGCATGCTGCGTATGGCACGGCACAACGCACTGGTCGAAAACCTGGCTGCCGTAGAGACGCTCGGTTCGACGACCGTCATCATGACCGACAAGACCGGCACACTTACCGAAAATCGCATGGAGGTTGAGCAAATTCTCACGCCTTCAGGTGATTTTTCGATTGATCACGACCTGGCCTCCATCCTGAAGGATGGCAACATTGTCGATCCCTCGGCTGATCCAGAACTCATGCAGGCACTGCTGATCGGTGTTCTGTGTTCAAACGCGGAATATGACCGCCATGCCTATTCCGGCACCGGTGATCCGATGGAGGTCGCTCTCCTGCGCGCTGGAAGCTTCGCGGGTCTTGACCGCAAGGAACAGATCGTGACGTTCCCGGAAGTGGCCGAACATCCCTTCGACACGGCAACCAGGCGCATGGCAACCATACACAGATCTGGTGACAATCACTTTGCCGCCGTAAAAGGTGCTCCTGAAGAAGTGTTGGCAGCTGCAGACCGGATCGGCATCAAGATGGACACGCTTGATGCGGCGGAGCGAGCGGTTTGGCTGCGTCGTGGTGAAGAACTTGCGGCAAGAGGGCTGAGGGTCCTGGCGGTCGCCGTTCATCCACGTTCGAGCCAGGATCAACCGGTTCCAGACGGATTGGTATTCTACGGCCTCGTCGCTTTTCGCGATCCACCGCGGGGCGATATACCGGAAACGATCGCCGCTTTGCGACGTGCAGGAATCCGCGTCGTCATGGCAACCGGCGATCACCCAAGTACCGCCCTCGGAATTTCGCAAGCGATTGGCCTAACGGAGCCTGGCGCGTTCGTGATGACTGGCGCAGAGATGTCCCGGCTGCATGACGCGTCCGAGGCGGAGCGTCAGGAGATCATTCACAGGCAGATCTTCGCGCGCGTGAGCCCGGAGCAAAAGCTCCAGTTGATCGGTGCCTTTCAGCGCGAAGGCGAAGTGGTCGCCATGACGGGAGACGGGGTCAATGATGCGCCGGCTCTCAGCAAGGCGGACATCGGTGTCGCCATGGGGCAACGTGGAACAGATGTGGCCCGAGAGGCTGCGGACATGGTCTTGCTCGACGACGCCTTTTCAACCATCGTGCATGCCGTTCGCGAGGGACGGATCATCTTCGCCAATATCCGCAGGTTCTCCGCATACCTGCTCTCCTGCAATCTTGCAGAGGTGCTCGTTGTGGGTATTGCCGTCTTCACGGGACTGCCACTGGCGCTGCTGCCACTACAAATTCTATTCCTGAACTTTGTCACGGATGTCTTTCCGGCCTTTGCGCTTGCCGCCGGCGAAGGCGAAGACGACGTCCTCGTCCGGCCGCCGCGCCAACCGAACGAGGCAATCCTCACGAAGGCGCAATGGCTCTCTGTCGCGATCTATGGAGCGGCAATTTCGGGCGCCACGCTTTTGGCATTGATTTCGTCGATACGTTGGCTTGGCCTGGCAGCCGAACAGGCGACGACGGTTTCCTTCGTCACCATCGCGCTTGCCCAGCTGTGGCACACTTTCAACATGCGGGAGAGCGGGAGTGGTTTTTGGTATAACTCGGTAACCCAAAACCGCTTTGTCTGGTATGCCACCGCACTTTGCCTTGCGCTGCTGTTTGCAGGGATCAACGTGCCGTTACTGTCGGAAACCCTGGAAATTGCCTCCATAGGAATGGAAGGCTGGGCGCTTGCCATCGGCTCCAGCCTGCTACCGCTCGTTGCAGGGCAGCTCTGGCTTTCGTTGAGCGCTCGACAACCGGCCCTCGGCGCGCATCTCAAGACGGAGCTGAATGAGCAACCCTGACGGGACAACGGGGCATGGCAGCGTTGATCTTCATCAATGCGGATACATTCGGGCATGCTTTGATATTCTTCAGCGGACTTCAAAGCTCTTCGCCGCTGTTAAGTGGCTACGCCATCCGGATGAACGGCTTAAAACGGAGATAGCAATGGGTCTCGACGATCAGCAGGAGGCGATAGCCTTCCTAAGCGATCCGAAATCGTACGGTCTCAGCGTGGCGGTTGATGTGATCGAAACGCATATCTCGCGGATTTTTCTGGCGGGTCAGCGCGCCTACAAAATGAAGAAAGCGGTGAAGCTCCCTTATGTCGATTTCTCGACCGCACCCCTGCGTTTGAATGCCTGTCAAAAGGAAGTGGAGCTGAACAGACTGACGGCCCCCGGCCTTTATCTCGGCGTCAAGACCCTCTCAAGGGACAAAGACGGCGCCGTCTGTTTCGCAAAAGACGGCACGTGCATTGACGCCGTCGTCGAGATGATCCGCTTCGACCAGGATCTCTTATTCGACAGGCTTGCGGCAGCCGACAAGCTGACCGACGATCTGATGACGTCGACAGCGCGAATGATCGTACGCTACCATCAAGATGCGATTGTCACGCAAGGCAAGGATGGTGTGGCCGAGATGGAGGCGGTCCTGAGCGTCAACAGGGCGGGATTTGCCACCAGCACCCTATTTACCGAACATGAGGTTGTTGCCTTTGACCAGCTTTTGCGATGCGCGCTTGAACGGCATGCGGATCGGCTGCGGGCGCGAAGTGCAGCGGGAAAGATAAGGCGCTGCCACGGCGATCTGCATCTGCGCAATATTTGCCTTCTTGACGGCGAGCCGCGCCTGTTTGATTGCATCGAATTCAACGATGCAATCGCCACGGTTGACGTCCTTTACGACCTTGCCTTCCTGCTCATGGACCTCTGGCATCGAGGCCATCGTCAGCATGCCAATCTGGTTGCGAACCGCTATTTCGACGAGTCCGACAATGAGGATGGCTTTACCCTCTTGCCTTTTTTCCTGGCAGTGCGTGCTGCCGTGCGTGCCCACGTGACGGCAACGCAGGCTGAAACTGCAAAGGCGAACATCGAAGCGTTGCGCGCCGAAGCCCGATCTTATTTCGAGTTGGCGCAAGAGCTGCTCGTAGCAAGACCTCCACGGCTGATTGCGCTCGGCGGATTGAGCGGCTCCGGCAAGACAACGGTGGCGGAACGCCTTGCTCCCCACATCGGCACAGCGCCGGGCGCGCGCATTGTCGAAAGCGACCGCCTGCGCAAAGCCATGCACGGCGTTCCGGCGGAAACACGCCTTCCGAAGGCGGCCTACCGCCGAGAGGTGTCTGAACGCGTATATATGGAAATGGTCCTGCGGACGGACGCCATTCTTTCCGATGGCGGATGCGTCGTCGCTGACGCTGTCTTCGACGATGCAAAACATCGGGCTGCGATCGAGACGCCAGCGTGCCGGCGGAACATCCGGTTCAGCGGGTTCTGGCTCAATGCTGAACCTGCCATGTTATGGAAACGCGTGGAGGACCGCCAAGGTGGTCCTTCGGATGCGAGGCTCGAGGTCCTTATGATGCAGCTTTCACGCCGGGTTGATGGGCTCGCCTGGCGCAAGATCGATGCCTCCAAAAACATTGATCTCATCTGCGACGAGATCCTCGCGGGATCGATGTCCGATGAGCTCGCTACGGCAACGACTTGAAATTTCCGGCCGATCCTTCTCAAGCCGCCGCAACGCGGCAAATGTGACGTCCACGTTTGATGCGGATCAACGCTAGCCGCTACCGCATCGCTAAGGTCGATCCTGTGCGTTCCGGCGTGACTCGCGGGGCCATGAACACTCGCGAGCCAATAGTCGCCTGCCGCTAACAGTGAAAGGGCGATGAATGTCGATCAAGAACCTTGCGCCGCTGCTTCATCCTCGATCGATTGCCATTATCGGCGCCTCCACGCGGCCAGACGCGATCGGGTCAAAGATTCTGGATAATGTGTTGCGTGGAGGATTTGCCGGAGACATCTGGCCGGTCAACCCGAAACACGCGCGAATTCTTGAGCAAAGCTGCTATCCAAGCGTCTCTGCATTGCCTGCCGCGCCGGACATCGCAATTGTTGCGACACCGGCCCCGACGATACCGTCGCTTCTTCGCGAGTTGGGAGAGAAGGGAACCAAGATCGCGGTTCTTGTCACGGCAGGACTGTCTGACAAGAACGGCCTCAGGCAAGCCGCTCTTGAGGCGAGCAAGCCTTACGGCTTGAGGCTCTTCGGGCCAAACGTCGTTGGCTTGATCCTGCCGACGGCAAATCTCAATGCAAGCTTCGTGCTCACAGGTGCCAGCCGCGGCAACATTGGGCTGCTATCCCAATCCGGCGCTATCGTAAGTTCTCTTCTTGATTGGGCAGGCGATCACGATATTGGGTTTTCACAGGTCATCTCGCTTGGCGATATGATCGACGTCGATATTGGCGATGCGATTGATCTCCTGGCGACCGATCACGAGACGTCTGCAATCATCATCTATCTGGAATCCATCGTTAATCCGAGGAAATTCATCTCGGCCGCGCGTGCGGCGGGGCGCCTGAAGCCGTTGATCGCCATCGTCCCGGGCCGCCATAAGGCTGCTGCTGCGGCGGCGGCGACCCACACCGGCGCGCTCGCCAGCAACAACCGCATTCTTGATGCGGTCCTGAAAAGGGCCGGCATCATTCGGGTCATGACGCTTTCGGAACTGTTTGCCGCTGCCGAGATCACCGCGCGCTTCCCGCCGCTCTCTCCTACGCGTATCGCCATCGTCACCAACGGCGGCGGCGCCGGCGTGCTTGCCGTCGACAGCCTTCTTGACAAGGGCGAAGTGCTTGCATCGTTGACGGCAGAAACGGTAGCCGACCTCGACCGGCTCCTCCCGGGCGGATGGTCGAGGAACAATCCCGTCGATGTCGCGGGCGATGCAACACCCGACCGCTACGCTGCAGCAGTCAGGACGATCGCCGCCGATACCGGGGTGGATGCCGTTCTTGCCTTGCATTGCCCGGTACAGGCTGCGCCGCCGGCTGTGACCGCTCTGGCGGTTGCAGGCATAGTGCAGGAGGGCACCGTGGCCGGCAAGCCGCTGCTCACCTGCTTCCTGGGCGGGAAGGCGGCCAGGGACGGCCGCCAGATTCTGCGCGGTGCTGGCATCTCCGACCATGAAATGCCCGACGACGCGATAGCCGCCCTTCATATTCTCGCCCAGTGGGGCCGGCGCAAGGAGCAGCTCACGCATATTGCGGGTTCGACCACCAAAGAGAGCAGCTTCGATCGAAATGCAGCTTTCGGCATTTTTGAGGAAGCGGCGAGCGAGGGGAGGGCGATGCTGACGGAGATCGAAGCAAAAGGCGTGCTTGGGGCTTACGGGATTCCAGTTCCCGAATATCTCGTTGCTGGAACGATCGCGGCCGTCGACACCCTTGCGACGAGAATGTTGCGGCACCATCCAGCCATCGTCTTGAAGATCCTGTCGCGGAAAATTACCCATAAATCGGACATTGGTGGCGTCGCCTTGAATCTCACAAGCACGGCCGAGGTGCGCCGGGCCGCACGTAAAATGAAAGCAGCGGCAACGACGGCAGGTTTTGCCGACCAGATCGACGGATATGTCCTCCAGCCCATGGTCAAGGTCGACAATGGGTTCGAACTTCTGGCGGGACTTTCGGCTGATGCCGTATTTGGGCCAGCCATCGTGTTCGGGGCTGGAGGGATTGCGGTCGAGCAGACCGACGACGTCGCCATGGGCCTACCGCCTCTTGATGACGGCCTAGCAGACGATCTGATCAAAGCCACCCGCATCGACCGGCTGTTGCAAGGCTTTCGTCACATTCCGGCCGCAGATCGTGACGCCATCAAAAAAGTGCTTCTCGCGCTGTCGCAGATGGCGGTCGATTTTCCGTTCGTTCGTGCTGTTGATATCAATCCGCTGGTCGCCGGATCTCGAACAATCATCGCCCTCGACGCCCGCATCGAGATCGATCCATCCAGATTGCGGGAACCAGCGCCGAATCGGAACCTGGTGATCAGGCCATATCCGGCCGGGTGGAGCAGCGACGTCACCTTGAGGGGGCAATGCTTCTCCTTGCGACCGATCCTTCCCTTGGACGCCGAGCTATATGCGGGGTTGCTGGAGCAGACAACGGCAGACGATTTGCGGATGCGGTTTTTTGGGCAGACCAGGCTTTCCGAGGCGGCAATCGTCCGCATGACGCATATCGACTATGAGCGGGAGATGGCCTTCGTGGCGATCAATCCGGTGGGGCAGCTTGTAGGCGTTTCTCGTCTCGTGATCGACGCGGGGAGGGAGTGGGGCGAATATGGCGTGCTGGTCAGGAGCGACCAACAGCGCATCGGCTTGGGCACGGCGCTCCTGCAACAGCTTCTGACGTTTGCGCGTGCAGAAGGTCTGGCGGAGGTTCGTGGTGCCGTCCTGCGCAGCAACGAAAAGATGCTCGGGCTGTGCCGCAAGCTCGGCTTTGAGGTCGTGACCTCATCCGGCGATGCAAGCCTCAAACAGGTCCGCATCAGGCTTTCCGATCCAAATGCGGCAGGGGGGCGGAACAAGCGTGATGCAAACACGGGAGGCCATAAACTGCGACGGTCATTTCCTAATCCGCCTTGAGCGAGATCAAGGACGAAGACGAAGAAATGGCGTAGCTCAATCATCTGAATAACCGCGGAGGCCGCACACATGACCAGCCTGCAGATGTCACTTCCATTCTTGCAATTCAGCCCATTCGGCGCTGCCATTTTGGCAGGCACGAAGTTTCAGGCGGAGTTTGCTGGCGCGGCGCTTCGGTATCAGATCGAGGGCCTCTCGTTCTGGCTCGATCGCGTTGGCAAGGACGTCACATTCGCCAGCGCCCTTGCGAACCCTCAGGCGATGCGTGACGCATCGGACCTTATCAATGATTTCTCAGCACAAATGATCACGGACTATGCACGCGAAACCAGCCGCATCTTTGCCGTTGCGGCAAAGACTGCAAATGAGACCGCGACAATCGCACACGGCGAGGCTTTGCGAACGATCGACGACATCGCCGCCAGTTCGGTTGCTCCATGACTTCTGCAGCCGTGAAGATCAGGTCGTGCATCTTCTCGTGAAGAAGTACTTCATCGGCAGCCTGGCCGGCGGCATTGAAGTCCACGACAATCTTCCGCAGCAAATCCTGATCTTCCGTCGAGGCAAGGCCGTTGCCACAACCTCATCCACATAAGCCTCGAGGTCGTTTCGGCGGCAACCCATTCTGCCAACGGGCGAGGACCACGTGATGGTGGCCTGCCGGATGAACCACCTCTCTCCGAGGATGACTTATATCAAGGATGACCGTCGCCACGGCCAATAGAAGACGACAGGGCGCACGCCGCCGGAACGCTGATCGAAGGCTGGTCTGATGAGACGATATCTTGGCATCCTGCTTGCAACTGCCGTAACGTTTGCCCCGAATACGACGCTCGCCGGCGACAGTGACGCGATGCTGGTCAGCTTCGAGGACCTCTGGAACAAGGTGACCGGCCAGCGTCTTTTTCCGAACATATCGATGTCCAATGGACGGATTGAGGCACAGCAGGTTTTGATTTCCGCCAAGTTTGCGGGCCGCCTCGCGCAGGTTCTCGTCAACGAGGGAGAGATCGTCGACGCCGGTGCGCCCATCGCGCGGATCGATACGGCCGATCTCGACGCACAGCTGGCTGGTGCCAGGGCTCAGATCCGGCGATCCGAGACCAGCGAAATAGAGGCGGCGGCCTCGATCGCACAGCGCGAAAGTGAACTCACTCTCGCCCGCCAGGAGCTCGAACGCGCGCTGGCGATGAGCAAGACGGGTAGCGGGACCATGCAGCAACTGGATTTGCGGCGCAGCCAGTTGCATGTCGCGGAAGCAGCAAACCGTGCAGCGCGTGCAAGCCAAGACGAGGCGCAGGCGGCAACGGAAGCCGCGCGCGCCGAAGCTGCCCGCATTCAATCGCTGCTCGATGATGCCGTGTTGAAGGCCCCGTGCCGCGGACGTGTTGAATACAAGCTCGTGCAGACCGGCGAGGTCGTGGCTGCCGGCGCCCCGGTTGCAACCTTACTCGATCTTTCAGACGTCTCGATGATGATTTTCCTGCCCGCACGCGCCGCCGGCCGGCTGGCAATCGGCGACGAGGCCCGCATTATTCTTGACCCGGCACCGCAGTATGTGGTGCCGGCGACCGTCTCCTTCGTCGCCTCAGAGGCGCAATTCACGCCCAAGACGGTCGAAACCGAGGACGAGCGCGAGAAGCTGATGTTCCGCGTCAAGCTGAAGATCGCACCGGATCTGCTGAAGGAATATGAGACGCGCGTGAAAACCGGCGTACGCGGCATCGGCTATGTCAGAACCGATCCCACTGCAAGCTGGCCAGCCAACCTGCAAGTGAAGCTGCCGCAATGAGCGAACCAGCCGTATGCTTGGGTTCGGTGACGCACCGCTACGGCAAGATCACCGCGCTCGACGATGTCGAACTTGCAATTCCCGCTGGCTGCATGGCCGGTCTCATCGGTCCTGATGGCGTCGGCAAATCAACCCTCCTTGGACTGGCGGCCGGTGTCACCAAGATCCAGCAAGGACAAATCGAGGTTCTCGGCGGCGACATGGCGCGCGCTAGCCATCGACGCGCCGTTTGCGGCCGAATCGCCTATATGCCCCAGGGCCTCGGCCGTAATCTCTATCCGACCTTGAGCGTTGCGGAGAACCTCGACTTCTTCGGCCGCCTTTTTGGGCAGGACGGGCGCCAGCGCAGAAGCCGGATGGACGAACTCCTGCGGATGACCGGTCTGCTGCCGTTTCGCGATCGCCTGGCCGGCAAGCTGTCCGGCGGCATGAAGCAGAAGCTCGGCATCTGCGCGTCGCTCCTGCACGATCCCGATCTGCTGATCCTTGATGAGCCGACCACGGGTATCGATCCGCTCTCGCGCCGCCAGTTCTGGGAGCTGATCGATCGCATCCGGCAACGCCGCCCAAACATGAGCGTCATCGTGGCAACTGCCTATATGGAGGAAGCCGCACGATTCGACTGGTTGTCGGCCTTGCACGGCGGACGGCTCATCGCGACGGGCAGTCCCGCCGACATCATGAACCGCGCCAGCCGAAAGACGCTCGAAGCCGCCTTTACGACCCTGATGCCTGGTTCGAAGGCAGCGAAGAATGCAGAGATCGTGATCGTCCCGTGGCGCGGTGTCGATGGCCCACCTGCGATCGAAGCGGAGGGGTTGACTTGCCGCTTCGGAGATTTCGTGGCCGTTAATCATGTCAGCTTCCGCATCTCGAAGGGCGAGATCTTCGGCTTTCTCGGCTCGAACGGCAGCGGCAAGAGCACGACGATGAAGATGCTGACCGGGCTGCTTCCGGCAAGCGAAGGCTCAGCAAGGCTCTTCGGGCAGGTGCTCGAGGCAGGCGATATCGAGACGCGCAAACGCGTCGGTTACATGTCTCAGGCCTTCTCCCTTTACGGCGAGCTGACCGTTCGCCAGAACCTTTTGCTGCATGCCCGCCTCTTTGGGCTGCCGGCTCAGGAGATCGAACCGCGTCTTGCCGAAATGCTCTCAACCTACGACCTCAAGGAGGTGGCCGATCAGCAACCGCAAGACTTGCCGCTCGGCATCCGCCAGCGCCTGCAGCTGGCGGCGGCCGTCATCCATCGGCCGGAGATTCTGATCCTCGACGAGCCGACTTCCGGCGTTGACCCCGTGGCCCGCGATGCTTTCTGGCGCTCTTTGATCACCCTTTCGCGACGTGATGGCGTGACCATCTTTCTATCGACGCATTTCATGAACGAGGCGGAGCGATGCGACCGCATCTCGTTGATGCACGAAGGCAAAGTGCTGGCGATCGGTGCGCCTCGCGAACTTTGCGCTGAACGAGGCTCGACGTCTCTCGAACAGACCTTCATCGACGTATTGACCGAGGCTGGTATGGGTGCCGGCGCCTCTCGCGAAATCGGCGAAGTTCTCGGGGAAAGCGCCCCGCCTCCGCGGCTCTTTGATCCGCGCCGCCTCCTTGCCTATGCACGGCGCGAAACCCTGGAAATTCTTCGCGACCACGCACGCCTTGTTTTCGCGCTCCTCGGACCGGTCATATTGCTTCTCACCTTCGGCTACGGCATTTCATTCGATGTCGAGCATTTACCCTTCGCTGTCTACGACCAGGACCAGTCGGCGGAAAGCCGTCAGCTTGTGGAGAACCTGCAAGGTTCCCGTTATTTTGATGAGCATGCAGCGATCGGTTCGGCCACGGAACTGGAAGCTCGCCTGAAAGACGGCGAGTTAACGGTGGCAATCGAGATCCCGCCTGATTTCGGCCGAAACCTGATGCGGCAGACACAACCCGAAGTTTCGGTCTGGCTCGACGGTGCGATGCCCTTCCGGGCGGAAACCGCACGCAGCTATATCACGGGGCTCATCCAGGCTTACCTGTCTGACGCAAAGGCACGGCATTCAGGCCGCAGCGCTTCGCCTTATCCGGTCAGCGTAGAAAGCCGGTTTCGGTACAATCAGGCTTTCAAGAGCGCAAACGCGATCGTGCCGAGCGTCATCGTGCTGATGCTGGTGCTGATCCCGGCGATCATGGCGGCGCTTGGTATCGTCAAGGAAAAGGAAACCGGCTCAATCGCCAACTTCCAGGCGACCCCCGTGACGCGGATCGAATTCCTGTTGGGCAAACAACTGCCTTATGCCGCAATTGCGTTCTTGAGCTTTCTGATGCTCGCCGCCATGACGCGCTTTGTATTCGGCGTGCCGATCAAAGGCTCGTTGCCGCTGCTTGTTGCGGGATCGGTACTTTACGTGCTGGCAACGACCGGCTTCGGCCTGCTCGTTTCCAGTTTCGTACGCAGTCAGGTGGCAGCAATCTTTGCAACGGCGATCATCACCATGATTCCGGCCGTTAATTTCTCCGGTCTGCTGGTTCCCGTGTCGTCGCTGTCAGGCGGGGGACGCCTCATGGGGCTGTTGTTCCCGGCTGCCTGGTATCAGCCGATAAGCGTGGGCGTGATCACAAAGGGATTGGGCTTTGCCGAACTCTGGTTCAATCTGGTCGTACTCGCCGCCTTTGGCCTGGTTTTTGTCGCCGCAGCGCTCGCGGCTCTGAGAAAGCGCGGGGCCTGACATGTGGGATCGGCTGAACCGGATATTCCGCCTCGCCATTAAGGAGCTTTACAGCCTGAAGGCCGATCCGGTGATGATGGTATTGATCATCTATACGTTCACCATCGCCGTCTATACGGTTTCGACAGGGGCCAAGTTCGAGGTGGAGAATGCGTCCGTGGCGGTAGTGGATGAAGATCGCTCGATGCTGTCGATGCGCCTGCGCGACGCGCTCTTGAAGCCCTTCTTCAGGGAACCCGTGCTGATCGACGCAGCTGAGATCGACGATGGCATGGATGCCGGACGCTTTGTCTTCATTCTGGAAGTTCCGCCCAAATTCGAGGAGGACGCCATCGAAGGACGGCGGCCTTCACTGCGATTGGACATCGATGCAACCGCCATGTCCCAGGCGGGCAACGGCGCGTCCTATATCCAGAGCATCATCATGCAGGAGGTCGCCGCAGCGCTGCCCAATGCTGTTGCGCCCCAACCCATCAATCTGGTCGTCTCCGCCCGGTTTAATCCCAACCTGATGTCGACCTGGTTCGCGGCGGTCATGCAGGTGATCAACAATGTCACGATGCTATCGGTGATCCTGACGGGTGCGGCGCTTATCCGGGAACGCGAACACGGCACGATCGAACACCTGCTCGTCATGCCGGTCACGTCAGGCGAAATCATGCTGTCGAAGATCGTGGCGAATGGTCTCGTGATCGTGGTGGCATCGGTCCTCTCGCTGCTCATCGTCGTGGAGCGCCTTCTCGCCGTGCCGATCGCCGGTTCGATCGGTCTGTTTGTTTTTTGCGCCGTGCTTTATCAGTTCTCGGTAACATCGCTCGGCATTCTGATCGCAACGGCCTCGAGTTCGATGGCGCAGTTCGGACTCATTTCAATGCCCGTCCTCATCGTCATGAACCTGCTTTCCGGCAGCACGACGCCGATGGACAGCATGCCGCGCTGGCTGCAATATGTCATGCAGCTTTCGCCATCTTCGCATTTCGTGGCCCTGTCGCAGGCGATCCTCTATCGCGGGGCAGGGCTTGGCGCCGTCTGGCCACAGATTTTGGCTCTCACGATCATCGGCTCTGCCTTCTTTGCAATCGCACTCATCCGGTTCCGCCGGACCCTTGCAGATGCCCGATAAGTCATGGCCACCAAAACCGCTGTTTGCGTCCTTGGCGCCAGTCGTTTCCATGGAAGCTGAAAAGTGCCATCAACTGAGACGCGTGATGCCCATGGACCTCGGGCGCCGTTCGCCGACAGGCTGCTCTGGCGGACATTTTTTCAGCACCTGCCGAAAGCACTTATTGGGGATGGTACCCTAACAGAGCGTCGTGGGAACAAGCACGCGATCAGTTCCAGGGGCGCTGGTTGAAAAGCCACCTTACGTGTCAGCTGAAAGGGAGGGGTGTTTCCCCCTCCCTTTGCCTGCCGGCCCCCAATATTCAGTCTCATCGAGGCTGAACCGGCAGATGCGCCCCAGCGCATTCAAGCTGCCTTGATCGAGATTTTCTGGCCGTTCTGCTGCGCTGGCGTCTTCGGAAGGACGACCTTCAGGATGCCGTTCGCAAACGACGCGTCGATCCTGTCGGCATCGACACCATCGGGCAGCTGGAGGCTGCGCTGGAAGGAGCCGTAGCGGCGCTCGGACAGGCAGTATTCCTTTTCCGTCTGCTCTTTGCTTTCCTGCTTCTCGCCTTTGATGGTCAGAATGCCGTTCGTCAGCGTCACATCCAGCTCTTTTGCTTCGACACCCGGCAACTCAGCGGTGAGCTCATAGGCCTTGTCCGTTTCGGCGAAATCGACAGCGGGAACTTCGCGGCTGTAGGCGGCTGGCAGGCGGGCAAATAATGTCCGATCGAAGAACCCCGGATTGAACTCATTGAAAACCCGATCGATCTCCCATCTGAGACTTTCAAAGGGCGACCATCTTGGTGTCGTGGGTGTGATGTTCTTTTCCGTGCTCGCAGGGAGCTTGGTTGCCATATTGGCCATGGCTTTCTCCTCATCGTTACGGTGACCGCAAATTGCTCATCGGCGGCCATTTTCTCGTCTTCGTGAGACGCAAGCTCTTCATAAACCAACCACCTGACGGCACATTGATCAGCATCAATCGCGCCGCATGCCTTTCCAAATTTCGTGCCTGGCAACAGGATGCGCTTGATGGACGGGGCAATCTTGATCTTCGGCAACGCCGTTTGCGCAAGATCAACGCAGGCATGAACCATTCGGACGAGCATTCCACCTTGCAGCCGAGATGAGGAGATACGTCATGAAAGCTCAATTCCACCTGCCTTTGCTTACCTATCCCGACCCCAGCTCTTTTGCCCTGATCCAGAACGCAATCGATTTTGCACGGCACCAGGAAGCGCGGCTTCATGTCAGCGTGTTCAAGGTCAAGATACCGAAGGTGTCCCCGCCATTTCCGCCGATAGTACATGTCGATGTCGATAAAATGACCGCTGACGCAGAGCGCTCCAGCCGGGATTGCGCTGCGACGCTGATCGAAACCGTGCGCGATTATGCCGGTAAAGCCGACCTGGCAGTGACGATCTCATCATTTGAGGCTACGCAGCCGCTCGTCGGCGACAGAATTGCGGAGATCTCGCGTGTCTACGACCTCTCGATCATGGAAACCTCGCCAATAGCCAGTTCCGTGATCGAGCGCATTCTATTCGAGAGCGGGAGACCACTGCTGTTGTTCCCGGCGGACAATTGTTGCGGCCGAATCGATACAGTCGCAATTGCATGGGATGGCAGCGCGACTTTGGCGCGGGCGCTGACCGGAGCCCGCGTGTTTTTGGACAAGGCCTCGAAGGCTGTACTCATCTCGGTCACGGACGACAAGGCGATAGACGCCGACCTTCGCGATCGCTTTGCGGCGCTTGTTCGCGACGCCGGTCTTGCTGTCGAGATCGCCAATGCGCAATCACAGGGAGCTCCAGTAGCCGGCACAATTCAGTCCGCTGCAGCTGAAGCGCGAGCAGAGTTGCTGATTGCTGGAGGTTTCGGACACTCGAGATTGCGCGAACTTATTCTGGGAGGCGTTACACGATCGTTGCTTAACGGCCTCGAGGTACCGGTCCTCCTATGCCATTAGAGCTCAGACCGGCGCTATGAATTGGCAGTCAAAACAGAACCAACATGGCCGATAGGAGAGGCCCCCGACTTCACTGTCAGTTGCTCAGTCTGCTGACAGCGGCTGAGACTTCCTAAAGGAGATCTTTGCCGCCAAGCCCCACGAACTCAATGCGAAGACCCTGAGCCCGTGCACGTTTGATAAATCGGTCCGCGCTCAAAACGTCGACGATGATGCTTCCGCCGAGACAATGACCGAACGGCTCGCAGAGTTCCTTACGAACCCAGGCGTCGGCGCGGGGCGAGCGGATTGAAATTTCCCATTGATCGACTGTTATCCTGTCGAGCGCGAGGTCGCAGTCGGAGTGGTGCGGGATCGGACATCCTGCTCCGGCAAGTAATGCCTCGCCAGTCCGCGAGCAACCTGGATCAATGGTCATTGATGCGCTCCTTTGCTTCGTTGTCATGGTGCCCTGAGCCTGTAGTGCAGGTTTCTCCTTATTTCATCCTGAAGAATCGCGAATGGCATCGAGATCGTCGGCCTGCTCCTGCGCGCTTTTCAGTAATTCTTCCGCATATTTCTCGGCCGACGAGATATCGGGGCTGCACAGTTTGGCATCACTGCATTTGCGGTCGACGGCATGCCGTATCGCTTCCATCAGGGCCGATCGTTCTTGGGCATCATGAAGGCGAAGAAGACGCGTGAGCGCCGTTACGGCGACTAGTTCGAGAATCATCATTCGCCCTTCGATTTCGCCAAGAGAAGGAATTGCCTTGCCTGGCTCGCCTCCCAGGCTGTCGCGTCTGGCTCTGAGCATCGTCTGATCCTTCGTGAAGTCACTCGCCCACTCTACAGAATTCCACTCGGCCGACATTGATCCGGATCAACCAGACACGAGTCATGCGGGGCAAAGACACTCCGGCAGTCATGCCACCTCGTCCGGCTTCCATTCGTCACCAATGGCTTTTCTTGCCGTAAGTTCCTGCACGATCACTCAAAGAACACGACACTGGTGGGGCTTTAGGTTCCCGGGATGGTGTTGGAGGGTCACCCATGCGCGCATTCGCTCCTCGCGCCACTCTTCGGTCTTCGGTAACTCCTGATAGATACCTCCCGCAATGACGCTCTCCCAGCAGCGATGATCCTGGAATTCATCGACCTCGACGCAGACGTGCGGGTTATCCCGCATCCACTCCACCTTCTGGCGGAGAGTGAGAACCCGCAAAACCAGTTTTTTGGTGAAGGCATAATATCGGGACGACATATGCCCAGTCGTCCTTCGCGCATACCACCCTGCCAAGCCTGTGGCCGAACTGGAAATCTAGGCATTCCCGCCATTTCATCTCAGTGATGATCATTGCGGGCCTCCTTTTCAGGCGGGCAGGTCATGACCGTATCCAGCTTTCGATCCTGTAGGTCGTAGCGCTCGCAAGGCGTTGAGGATCACAGCGACATCGATTGCTTCCTGCAGCAACGCACCCTGCAGAGGCAGAAGAAATCCCCAGGCGGCAGCAATCATCCCGGCGATCGAAAGCCCAAGCCCCACGATAACGCTCTGGCGCGCAATAACGACCGTCCTCCGGGCGACGATCAACGCGTCAGCCAGAGGTTCGAGACGGTCCACGAGCAAAACAACACCAGCGGCCTCCGAGGATGCGGCCGCTCCCCGCGCGCCCAGCGCGACACCGACGTCGGCGGCGGCAAGCGCTGGGGCATCATTGATGCCGTCGCCAACCATCATCACCGGGCCGAAGCGCCGGGCGGAATTAACGCATTCGACCTTTGAAGCGGGGCTTTGCTCACCAAGAATCTCTTCGATGCCAAGCGCTTCGCCGACATACCTTGCGACTTCCAGCCTGTCTCCCGAAGCCAGAATTATTCTTACGATCCCCGCATTGCGCAGTTTTCGAAGCACGGTCATTGCTTCCAGTCGTACAGGATCGGCCATAACGATCACGCCCGCCGCCACGCCATCGACTGCAACCGCCACGACCGCCTCGCCCGCACGACGTCCGGACAGGAATGCGCGTGGGCTTCCCTTCAACACCCGGCGCTCCACGAAACCGCTGCCGCCGACGGTCACGCGATGCCGGCCGACAGTTCCTTCGATCCCTGCGCCAGGAGACTCCGTGACATCGGCTGGCGGCACAAGATTCAGGCCGCGATCACGCGCGGCCGCAATGAGCGCTGCAGCCATGACGTGACCAGATGCCTGATCGAGCGATGCGGCGAGACGAAGCAACTCGTTCTCGTTGATACACTCGACATTTTTTATAGAGGTAATGACCGCCGCACCGTGGGTGAGTGTACCCGTCTTGTCCAGGATGGCGACGCGCACGCGGCTCAAAGCTTCCAGGACTCCGCCATCCTTCACGAGGCATCCGATGGCAGCGCAGCGGGAAATACCCGACATGATGGCGACGGGAACAGCCAGGATCAGCGGACAGGGTGTCGCTATGACGAGAACCGCAAGCGCCCGGCGTGAATCGTTGGAAAGGAACCACGCCGCCAGAGCCAAAGACACGCTCACGGCGAGGAACACCAACCCGTAGCGATCTGCAAGGCGAGCCATCGGCGCTTTGCTGTTCTGTGCAGCCTCGACAAGACGGATGATCGCGGCATAGGTGCTTTCGGAAGCCGGGCGAATAGCCCTGATGTCAAAGACGCCCCCCACCGAGGTACTGCCGCTTAGCACTTCCTCGTCGATACCATGTTTTCGGGGGAGGGCTTCGCCGGTTAATGCAGACTCATCGAGAAGAGCATGATCTCTGACGACGATTCCATCGACGGGCAAAACCTCGCCTTGGCGCACCATAAGGTGGTCGCCGGACTTGATTTCGGCAATCGGGACCTCGTGCAGATAGCCGTCCTCGTATCGAAAGGCAGTCTGGGCAACCCGGCCCAGCAATGCCGTCATCTCGCGGGCGGCGCGCCGGGATGCGTATGCTTCCAGCATCTGGCCACCGCCATACATCAGAGCGATGACATTGGCGGCAAGGGGTTCACCGAATGAGAGGGCGAATGCCATCGATAGTGCTGCTAGGATGTCCAGCCCGAAATCGCCGCGATGGAGAGACCGGAACGTCTGCCACAGCAGCGCGCCGAGGACCGGCAGGGTGGCGATCGTCCATACAAGCCGGGCATTGGCCGGGTCTTTCAGCAGCGTAAAGATCAGCCCCGCCAAAAGCCCGAAGGCCGCAATTAGCGGCAGCCACATGCCGCGGGCTTTAGAGAGAAAGGCTATCGGTCCGGTCGCTGCGTTCAGGATCATGATCCGCTTCCGCCGCCGTGGCTTGTGCGCGAAAGCGCGGCGTCGCTTATTAGGCCTTGATCGACGCTTGATCAAACCTGCTTCATCAGGCGCCGCATTGATCTGTCTCAACAGCCCATCGCCGCATCGGGCACTTAATTACCATGCTGATCGTCTGTCAGATGAAGAAGCTTTGAATTTCGAATGAATGAGCGCTTTTTTGGGGTACGCATTTGCGCTACATCAATGCCGGAGCAGCTCCGAAAAGAGAAAGTGAATTAGAAACGCGGCAAGTCCGCGATAGGAGCAAGAGATGACTGCGCAGTATTTTCTTCCGCTGGCGACGTATCCCGATTCAAGTTCCGGACTGATCGTTTCGAACGCTGTAACCTTTGCTAAGTCGTGCGACGCAAATCTCCACGTATGTGCGATAAGGATCGAGATTCCGCGCATCCCCAACGCATGGTCTTCCTTGCTGTTGGATACTCCAAAGATGATCGAGCAGGCAGAGATGTCAAGCCGCGACCGCGCAGCTACGCTGATGGCAGCCGCTACGAACCTCGGAGCAAACGAAAATGTTGATCTCTCTACGAGAGAAGTAAAAGCCAACTTGCCCTTGCTGCACGAAACGGCAGCAACAGAAGCGCGTTTTTTCGATCTGACTATTCTTGAATGTAACTCCGAGGTTCCAGATACGCGCAGCATTGCCGAAGCGGTGATATTCGGCTCTGGCCGACCAGCCGTCATCTTTCCCAACAAGACCTTCGCAGGCCCGATTGACCATCTGGTCATAGCCTGGGACGGAAGCCGGGCCGCTGCCCGGGCAGTCAGCGATGCAGGCCCCTTCATTCGCAAAGCCCGACGGGTGTCGGTATTGTCTTTGACCGGCGAAAAGCCGCTGCCGGAAACAAGTGGAGCGCACCTCGCTGAAATCTTGGTCTCGAGCGGGGTCAATGCGGGCGCATCCGTTGCCCGGTTTGCCTCGTCTTCGATTGGCGCAAGCATTCAGCGGACCGCGCTCGAGCTGGGTGCTGATATGCTGGTGATGGGAGGATTCGGACACTCGAGGCTGCGCGACTTTGTCCTCGGCGGAGCCACAGACGGCGTCTTGGAAGAGCCTCTTTTGCCTGTCCTCATGTCACATTGATTAGACACTGTTTCGATGCCCCACCACCCTTCAGCGGCGGCAAGCACGCGCATGGCAACAGCGCACGCGCGACCGGAATGAAAGCTGGGCACGGAACAAGCGTTCGCATTTTCTACCCCGCGGTGCAAACAAGCCGCGACGAATTGGAAATAGCGGCCTGCACAACGGCGCAACGCAGATGGGCATCAACGAACTTAAGATGAGCCGCTCGCACTTAAGCTCGTTTAGTCGTCTTTCAGTGCTTCGCCAATTGCCTTGGCGAGGTCGGTCTGGCGGTAGGGCTTGCGCAATACTTTCAAATTCTCTCCGCCGAGCCGGTCGGACTGGACCAGTTCCTCTGCGTAACCTGAAGTGAGCAACGCCTTCAGTCCGGGATAAAGTCTCCGGGCTTCCTGACAGAGCTGGTAGCCGCTTATCGAGCCGGGCATCACCAGGTCCGTAAACAATAGGTCGATGTTGGGATCAGACGCCAATCTACCAAGCGCTTCCGCCCCGTTCTCCGCTTCAAGCACGCGGTAACCAAGCTGCTTTAGACGGGCAACAGTTAGACGCCGAACGCGGTCATCGTCCTCCACGGCAAGAATGCATTCGCCGTCGCCAGATATGGCGGTGACATCGGGAGAATTTGCCTCAATTGCCGCGTCTGCCGTCACGTGCCTCAGCAGATAGATGTTGACGGTCGTTCCCTTGCCTTCCTCGCTATAGATGCTGGCATGGCCACCTGATTGTTTGGCAAAGCCATAGATCATCGAGAGACCGAGACCGGTGCCGCGGCCCGTTTCCTTGGTCGTGAAAAACGGCTCGAAGGCTCTATCCTGTACGGCGCGAGGCATGCCGATGCCTGTGTCGGAGACAGACAGCCGGACATAATCACCAGGAGAGAGGCCCTCAAGGACAATCGCGGAATGCTCGTCGATACGGGCGTTTTGAGTTTCGACCACGAGCCGCCCGCCATTGGGCATGGCATCTCTTGCGTTGACGGCAAGATTGACGATGGCACTTTCGACTTGCGATGGGTCCACCCTGGCGAGCCAAAGGTCAGCGGCGAGACTCGTGCTGAGCAAGATCGTCTCACCAAGCGTGCGGTGAAGCATTTCCGAAAGGCCCAGAACGAAGGAATTCAGATTGACGACCTCCGGTTCGAGATAACTGCGGCGGGCAAACGCCAGAAGTCGAGAGGTCAGGCGAGCGCCCAGTTCGGCCGCATCCAGCGCTTCTTGTGCCAGTTCGCGCTGGTCTGTCGTCGTTAGCCGCGCCTCGAGCATCTCCAGATTGCCGACGATCACCGTCAAGAGATTGTTGAAGTCGTGGGCGATTCCGCCGGTAAGCTGCCCCATGGCCTCCATCTTCTGGGCTTGGCGCAAGGCCCGCTCGGTCGCCTTGTGCGCCGACAGGTCGTGAATGATACCGGTAAAATGGCGTTCACCATCGATCTGAAATTCACTAACAGCCAGATGCATCGGAAAGGTGCTGCCGTCGCGGCGACGCCCGGTCACCTCGCGGCCGATCCCGATGATTTTGCGGCGTCCGGTGGCAAGATAGTTGCTGATATATCCATCGTGCTCCCGATGATAAGGCTCCGGCATCAGGAAATTGACATTACGGCCGAGGAATTCAGACTGCTCATAGCCGAACAGCTTCTCGGTTGCGGGGTTGACGGTGGTTATGGAGCCGCAGCTATCAATCGTAATAATGGCATCGAGCGCCGACTGCAAAATTGCCCGAAGCTTCGATGCCTGCCCAGCCAGTGACCCTTCGATGTCGTCTGCCATTTGGGTCCGATCTAAATTTTTAAGGTGCGGCCGGAAGCTTAGCTTTCCCTGTTGATCGAGACAATAATTAACATGCTCGGCGACAAAGCCCTTGGCATGCACGGTGTTACAAGAAAAGCTGACGCATCACACTTGTCACCGCTGCACAGCATCCGTGCCCGGGTACCGGTCCACGCCCATTTGCTCGCATTCTCAAGCAGCAATGCCGGCGGCCGCTTTGCAGGTGTCTTTCGAGGATGAGGCCGCTGGCCGCTTTAAGAAATAGTTGAGGCTCACGCCGCAGTTGTTCCGGTTCGCCTGCATGGTGCCGGCGTTCCGCTTCGCCTCAGCTTACGGTTCCGTCAAATGGGAAAGTCTCTATTCCGCTAAGCTTAGAATATAGGCTGACACGTCCTGAACATCGGTCCGCGACAGTATTATGTTCGGCATGGTCGGATGACTTTGGGCCGTGAGCCAAACGTTAAGTGCCATGGCTGTCATTCCCGGTGTCACAGCCACGGTTTCGAAGCTGGGCGCCTCGGCAACAGGGGATCGGGTTTGGTCCGCGAGGACGGCGTGGCAGATTGCACAGACCTCAAGCGCGAGCCGACGCCCATGCCGAATATCTTGTGCCTGAACAACAGGAACCGTTGCAGTGGTTCCGGCAATGACTGCGATGATCGCTGCTCGCATCGCGATATCCTGCTCCATGTCCCCGCATTCCGGGTTGGGATGACGTTACGATATGCCGACCAGTACTCCGGCGCTGATGCCATTCAAAGTGGTTCATAGCATACCACCATAACAGTGCAATTTGCAGGCTGCGTGACTTGGTAGGAGGCGCCTCCGGCCGACGTGCCTAAAGAAGAGCTAAATGTTTCAGCCGCTGCTGCGGCAACGCCCATCGTGGCGTGGCGAATGGCCCGGAGTCGCCTCGACGTCTGGGTGGTGAAGGAGACGAAGAAGCCTGGGTGGTGTTTGACACAACGCAATGCCTCAACCCGGTCGTATTTCCGAATCCAGCCTCCAGCGGCCTGGTTCTCGACGGTGGCCACGCCTGGAACCGACCAGGCCGTCCGTTCGGCGACGCCGCGCTCGTTCCAGGCGCGCACGCCGCCTTCCAGAACGACCTTGTCGCCGCGAACCTTCACGGAGATGCCGCCAGCGTCGATTTCGGCACTCCGTTTCAGCGCTTCCTCGATCCGACGGCGGATGTCCGGCACCGTCAGGCATGGCCGTATCGTCAGCAGATTGATGACGCCGACCACGCCGCCTAGTTTCCTGACGGCGTGTTCGGCGGCGGCCCTCTTGAACTGCCAGCGTACTTCGCCCGACAACGTCACCCAGCCGTTCTCGACCTTTGCATGAACCGGTCCCTCCGGAAGCGCTGTGTTCCAGGCGATGATGTCGACCGCCCGCGATGCGATCTGGTCGTCCGCATGCTGCTTGTGACCTACGCACCGCACCTCGATCTCTACAGCCACCGCCCGGACGCCCTTCACCCGCGCTGCAACGTCCTCGGCGGTCAGCTTCTCGGCATAGGTCGGCACATGACCGGAAAGGGTCGCAATGCCATCTTCTACCGAGACGCCGATATGGGCGGCGTCGATGCTGGGTTCGAACGCCAGCTCGTCGAGTACGTCCTGTTGGATTCCTAGATCCGTCATTTCTACCTCCTGTTGGGTTCCTAAGCCCGTGGCCTCGTGGGCATGGTGCGCCATCCGAAATTTCCGGCGTTGCGCTCGGTCAATTAACCCGGCGACGACCTGCGTTTCCCCAATCGACCGGACGTCAGGCGAGCGCCGGACATCTCTTTGACCTTCGTCAACGTGCGATCGTCTGCGGTGTCCCAAAGTTCTTGACAACAGCAGGAGTTGTCATGGCCAATCCCATTCTCCACTTCCACGGCGCCGCGGGCTCGGTGACCGGATCGTGTTTCCTCTTAGAGGCCGGTGGCACGCGCATTCTGATCGACTGCGGAATGTTCCAGGGATCAAAGTCGGAGAAGGAGCTCAACTACAAGCCCTTTCCGTTCGAACCATCGCGGATCGACGCAGTGCTGCTCACGCACGCGCACATCGACCACTCGGGCCTGCTTCCGAAGCTCGCGAAGGCGGGATACAGCGGACCAATCTTTGCAACGGCAGCGACGATCGACCTTTGCACGATCATGCTGCAGGATTCGGGTCACATCCAGGAGTCGGAGGTCCGGCAGCTCAATCGAAGGAATCGCAGACGGGCGCGAGAGACAGTGGAGCCCATCTATACCGCCGACGACGCCCGCAGCATGCTCCCGCAATTCATGGCGGTCGAGAACGGCGAGTGGCGGGAGATGGTTGGCGGCCTCAGGTTCCGGTACTGGAACGCCGGGCACCTGCTGGGGTCTTCGTCGATCGAACTCGAGACGCCTGGAGCCGAAGGTCCGGTCACGGTAATGTTTTCCGGCGATGTCGGCGCGAGCAACAAGCTGTTCGAGAACTTCCCTCAGGGGCCGTCCGGGGTCGATTACCTGATCTGCGAAAGCACCTACGGCGACCGCGAACGGGAAGAGTACGCTCTGAAGGATCGACGGGACCGGCTGCGGGAAGTCGTGGCGACCTCGAACAACCCCGGCGGGGTTCTTCTGATTCCGTCCTTCGCCGTCGAACGGACGCAGGAGGTGCTGACCGACCTCATCGCCCTCATGGACGAAGGAGAGGTGCCGCGGTGCCCTATCATGATAGACTCGCCGCTCGCGTCGCGAGCGACTGAGGCATTCAAGAAGCATTCGGCCGAACTCGGTCACGGCAAGGCGTTCCTTCGCGCGCTCAACGCGCCGAACGTCCGCTTCACCGAGACGGCCGAGCAGTCGAAGGCGCTCGATCTCGTCCGTGGCTTTCACATCATCATCGCGGCAAGCGGAATGTGCGAGGCCGGGCGGATCCGCCACCGCCTGAAGAACTGGCTCTGGCGGCGGGAGTGCACAGTGCTGTTCGTCGGGTTCCAAGCGGCGGGGACGCTCGGCCGTATCCTGCAGGAGGGCGCGACCGAGGTCCGCATCCAGGGCGAGGAGATTCACGTCTGCGCCAGGATGGCCACGCTCGACGCCTACAGCGGACATGCGGATGCAAGCGAACTGGATGCGTGGGTTGCCGAGCGGGAACCGATCCGGAAAGCAATCTTCCTTGTCCATGGAGAGGAGCGCGCTCGTGAAGCGATGTCCGGGCGGCTCCCGAAGAAAGTTTCCGCAAAGGTCGTCTGCCCGTCGCTGGACGACGCCTACGAGCTTTCCCCGATGGGTGCACGCCTCATCGAAGACAGGACGCACGCACGTATCAAGCCGGCCGTGCCCGGCAGGCCTGACTGGAACAACGACTACCAGCGTTTCGTTCTCGACCTGTCCGACCGTCTGAAATCCGTCGCCGACGAGAAGGGCCGCGCGGTCGTGCTGCGCAGGCTTCGACGCGCACTGGACCCGGATGAGGTTCCGGCGGTCGACGGAAGGAGAGACCCCGATGCTGATCATGGATCGTGACTGCAAGCGCGGCGGAGAACACTTCGCGATACCGACCCAAGGGGAGGTGCAAGGCAAGCTTATCCTCCTGGAGATCGTCGCTATAACCTGCCTGCGGGAGGTTCTCGCTTGGAAGAATGCCTTTGCGGTCGCCGCGTTAAAAAAGAAGGTCCTGCGTGCCATGAAGGAGCAGTGCGCGTCGTTTGTACAATCGTCGGAAGAGGAGACGGCCGTCCTCGAGTACGCATGCGAGTTCTTCGAGGCGGCAAAGCAGGAGGCGGCGACGAAGGCAGCTGCGGAGCCTGCTGAAACTGCACGCTCCAGGACTTCGAGCCATGGATAGGGTTGCCGTCACTTTCAACGCCGGATCCACCAGCCTCAAGATCGGCGTCTTCAGGCTGGAGGACGGCTTGGCGCTCCGGTTGGGAAGTGGTATTGCAACGCTCGGGGACGAACCAAGATTCACCTTTCGATCTTCTGGCAGAGACGAGGCTATCGATCTTCCGTCCGGGGCAGGGATCGACGCGCGACTCGTTTCGCAGGTCGTCGGCTGCATCGTCCGCAGAGGGTTCGAGCCTATCGTGGCCGGCCATCGCATCGTCCACGGCGGACAGGCCTTCAATGGCCCCGTTCTGCTGGAGCCGGACGTCGTCCTCAGAATGGAAGATCTGGGGCCTCTAGCGCCGGTGCACTTTCCCCCGGCACTTGCAATCGTCCGCGCCGTCCGGAGTGCATATCCGGACATACCGCAGACTGCGTCGTTCGATACCGCATTCCATTCGTCGCAGAGCAGTCTTGCCACACGGCTTGCCATTCCAAGGGCGCTGCACGAAGCGGGTGTCCGGAGATACGGCTTCCATGGTCTTTCCTATAAGTACGTCGCCGGCGAACTCAGGAAACACGATCCCGACCTGGCCGCCGGCCGTGTGGTTTGCGCGCATCTTGGAAGCGGCGCGAGCCTTTGCGGCATGGTAGACAGCGTGAGTATAGACACCAGCATGGGCTTCTCCGCGCTGGACGGAATTCCGATGTCGACCCGGCCGGGTTCGCTCGATCCCGGCGCTGTCGTCCACCTTCTGCGCAACAATTTCCACGACGCAGATCGTCTCGAGGATTTCCTCTATCACCGTTGCGGGCTGCTCGGCGTCTCCGGAAAAAGCGGCGACGTCCGCGTTCTGCTGGAGGACTTCCATCCGGCTTCCAGAGAAGCCCTCGATCTCTTCTGCTTCAGGATCGCCGGCGAGATAGGAAGGCTCGCCGTCTCTCTGGGCGGGGTGGACGCCATTGTCTTCACCGCCGGCGTCGGCGAGCATCAGCCCGAGATACGCACTGGCGTCGCCCATCACCTGGGTTGGCTGGGTCTCTCGTTAAGTGAGTCCGCGAACAAGATGAACGCGACCGTGATCAGCGCGAGGGAAAGCGAAATCGTCGCCCTCGTCCTTCCGACCGACGAGGAACAGGTCATCGCCAACGAGGCGATCGAAGTCATCATCCGGCACAAGCTTTCTCATCCACCGGTTGACGTACCGGCGCACCAGTCGCGGTAGCATCCACGTGCGCGGATTCGTGGAGGTGGGTACGACAACGACGCTGGACACGTATCATTTCGCTCTCGAGGCGATCGCGCGAGTGCCCGATCTCGCCAATGCTCCCTAGAGGTCCCGGCCCCGCGCCAGTTCCGTATCTCCGGCACGCCAGTGCATCGAATACACGGTTCAGGAATGCGTCAGTATCGTCCCGTAGAGGGCCCGGGTCCAATCAAGCAGAGAGCGAGTGGCATCGGGCCGTGGGGGTACTGCCGCAGATGAACAATTGGCAAGCGCCTACATCCACGTGTACGTCGGCATCGCAATACTGATGTTGATCGGCGTCCGCCTCGTCCTCCGTTTCGTCCAGGGAGCTCCTTCGGTCCCGCCGGAAGAACCAGGGATCTTGGGGCTCATGGCCAAAGCCGCTCATGCAACACCCTATTTCCTCCTTGTCGCGCTGCCGGTGACAGGCGTCGCCGCGTTCTACCCCGGTTACGACGGCGCAGGAGAGGTACACGCCGAGGTGCCGAAGATCATCCGGCGGGCCATCATCGCCGCGCATGTCCTTGGCGTGCTTGCTCATCAGTTCTATTGAAGACGAATGTCCTGAGGCGCATGACCGACGGCTGAAGACCTCCTCAGGACGTGCGTGCGCTTTGATTGATCAGGGTCAAAGCGCTCCTTTCGAATCCCAACTCTAATCGCACTGCCAACCAAGGAGGCAAGGCGATGCTGGCCAAAGACATTATGACGACCCCGGTGACGACGATCGACGAGGGCCACAACGTCAGAGAGGCGATCGAACTCGTCAACGCCAGCAGGATCGGAGCAATTCCAGTCGTAGACGCCGAAGGACGGCTGACTGGCATCGTCAGCGAGGGGGACCTGCTTCGGCGTGTGGCGTCGTCCTGGGCGAGGCGGGCCGTACCGCATACGCGCGACCGGGAGGACGCTCTGGCAAACTATGTGAAGACCAGGAGCTGGCGCATCAAGGACGTCATGTCGACACCCGTTGTGAGCGCCACCCCGACCGCCACTGCGAGCCAGCTCGCCGAACTTCTGCAGGTCCACGACATCAAGCACGTGCCGGTCGTCGAGAGCGGCAGGCTTGTCGGAATGATCAGCCGTCGCGACTTGATGCGTGCACTCCTTGACGTTCCGAAGGACTGCACTGCTTCCGGAGACGACGCCCTTGCAACCGCCGTACGCTGCCGTCTGGAAGCAGAGCTGGAAATCCTGCCCCCAACGGTCCAGACCGCCGTCTCCAACGGCGTCGTCACCTTGAAGGGAGAGGTCGAGACAGAGCTTGAGCGCGAGGCGGCGACGGTGGCCGCCGAAAGCGTCCGGGGTGTCGAAGGCGTGGTGAACCGGATCGGGATCGCGTATCGCATGGTGAGCCGCTTCAAACGATGACATCGGGTACGGGAGCTGCAGCCATGTTCCTTAGGGTCATCGCCGACGCCATCATTTCGAGACTTCTGCTCGTCATTCTCATCCTGATGATCGGAACGGTGGTGGGCGTTCTTCTGGTCAAGTCGTCGGGCGGCGACGCGCGAAACGGTCGCGTCGAGCGTTCACTGTCGGGTCCGTGATAGCGCGATGAGCATGTGCCGACCCACGATGAAAGTGTCTGGTTCTTCCTCGGAGCAGGTTGAAGGGGAGGCAGACGCTTTGCCCCCGGCCTATTCGGTTTGATCTGGCTGATGGGAAGGCGTCACCAGGCGTCGATCGCCGGGCTGTCCCTAGTCATTTTTGTTATCGGCGCGATACCTCTCGAGCTCCAGCGTCGGATCGTCAACGAGGGCGACGCAGAAAGCCTCATACGGGTCGCTGCTCGTTCTCGTTTCGCTCTGTCTCACGGTGGCCCTAGCCGCGGGCGGAATAAAGCTCGCTCTCAATCTCTACAGAAGTCGGGCGGGAGAGAAGGGCACGCTCTGGCTGCGGGCGCGTGTTCTGCATCGGGCCGAAACGCGGCCGCCGGAATCCATGCTGGAGGGTGTCGAGCTTTCGATCGTTCTTGCGGAATCCGAACCGGTGGGCGGCTTCGTTGGAACCAGCATTTCCGAGCCGCTGCTGCCGATCGGCGTCCTTGTCACCGTCAGCAGCTATCTCATCTATCTTCAGCTGATGAAGTTGGCCGTCGCAGCGACCTTCGCCCCGCGAATTGCGTTCGTCCCCGATGATGGAGGCCGATCAACCGCCGGGTCGAGGCGAAGGTCGCCTCAGCGTGGGAGCGATCGTGGACGAGGCGGCGGTCTGCGCTGCCGTTGAGAGGGGAGCGCTCGGCGGCGCGGTTCTTGATGTAGTCGGTGCCGTCGCGCGAGACCTCGAGGCTCGCGTCCGCAACACGCCGAATATACTGGTGACACCTCATGTGAGCGGGGACGACAAGCACCATTTCATCGATAATTCCCTCGAACGGTGACGCCGAGGGCAATCTCGAAGAGACGCGGAGCGTGTTTTGCGCGCACGGTTGGAGAACCCTGAAAGCTGATCGAAACTGAACGACCACCCCTTCCTCCTTTTCACCTATGAGAGCGACAATCGACCAGGCTCCGCTTATCTGTAGCTGGATAGAGACCCAAGATCGACCGTCCGTTCAACACCTAGTGCGTGAGCTTTCGATCGGCGGGTAAAACCGCTATCATTTGCTGAAACGTGTACGAGTTTTTGGTTTTGTTGGTCAATACACCAACTCCCGCCTTTGCCGGGCGGGTTCCTTCTCATGCTAATTGCAAACACATCTTCCGGATCAGTGTTCTTCGCCGCAGTGAAACGCAGGAAATGAAGATGGCCCGTATCGAGAAAATGGTCTCGCAATCGACGAGAAGCTCCACGACTTCCTGGTGAAGGAAGCGCTGCCGGGCACCGGCGTCGATGCCGACCGCCTCTTCTCCGAGTTTTCGAAGATCGTCCATCCTGAGACACCCCGAACCGCAATTGAACTTAAGGGTTCTGAGCTCCCTCTTAGTTTGATAGGGATCAAAGCATGTCGCCGTTTATCACCGATACTCTCTGGCAACGGAGGTGATGTTATGGCACACAAACAGGTTCTTTTTCGTTCAGCTGCCCGAGAGAAAATTCTTAAGGGCACTACTCAACTCGCCGACGCGGTGCGGGTGACGCTCGGACCCCGGTCGAAGGCGGTTCTGATTGAAAAGAAGTGGGGAACGCCGGTCGTTTGCAACGACGGAGTGACCATCGCAAAGGAGTTCGATCTCAAGGATCCAGAGGAGAATCTTGGTGCTCGCATGCTCCGGCAGGCGGCAGAAAAAACCGGCGAGATTGTCGGCGACGGGACCAGCACATCGACAGTCCTCGCTCAAGCAATATTCTCCGATGGTTTGCGAAACGTCGTTGCCGGTGCGAGCGCGATCGACATCAAACGCGGCCTTGATCGTGCCCTTGCACGCGCTGTCGCCTGCCTCAGGGAAAACAGCAAGCCGGTCACCGGAAAGCTTGAAAAGGTTCAAGTGGCAACGATTTCTGCTCATAATGATGCGGCAATCGGCGCGCTGATCGGCGACGCGATGGAAAAAGTCGGAGACGAAGGCGTCATCACGGTCGAGGAATCCAAGACAACGGAAACCGTGCTCGATGTCGTCGAAGGAATGCAGTTCGACCGTGGATTTCTCTCACCATATTTCGTAACCGACAGCGAACGGATGGAAATCGTTCTGGAGGAGGCAGCAATCCTTCTCGTCGATCGCAAACTGAACGCGCTCAACGATTGTGTCGGCCTGCTTGAGGCGGTGGCGAAAGCCAACATGCCGTTACTCGTCGTTGCCGAAGACGTCGAGGGCGAGGCCCTGGCGACGCTTATCGTCAATCAAATCCGCGGAACGCTGCACAACTGTGCTGTCAAGAGTCCAGGCTTCGGAGACCGCCGTAAAGCGATGTTGCAAGACATCGCGATCCTTTCGGGAGGGCAGGTGCTGTCTGAAGACCTTGGCATCAAGCTCGAGACGGTGACCTTGGAGCAGCTCGGCCGCGCAGCACGGGTGGTGATCACGAAGGAGACCACAACCATTATCGGCGGCGCGGGCGACAAGAACGCAATTTCCGCGCGTGTAGAGCAGCTTCGCGGCGAGATCGCAGAGACTAAGAGCGATTACGACAAGGAAAAACTTCAGGAGCGCCTGGCAAAGCTCTCTGGCGGCGTGGCAGTCATCAAGGTTGGCGCTGCCACCGAGGCGGAGATGAAGACGAAGAAGGAAGCGCTCGACGACGCCATCAATGCGACCAAAGCTGCGGTGGCCGAAGGTATTCTGCCAGGCGGCGGGATCGGGTTGTTGCGCTGCTCTGATGCGCTCACGCAAGAAGAGGTCCGATGCGAAGGGGACGAACGAACCGGCGTGCAAATTCTCAAACGCGCGCTCGAAGTTCCGATCCGCCAGATAGCCGACAACTCATCGATCGACGGCGGCGTCGTGGTCGCGAAAGTCCTCGAGGGCAGCGGCAGCCTTGGCTACGATGCCGAAAGGAAGGTCTACACTGACATGTTTGCTGCGGGCATCGTCGATCCGACCAAGGTCGTTCGCGTCGCGCTTGAAAATGCGGTCTCCGTTGCAAGCGTGCTGCTTCTGACGGAGGCGACGATGACGGAAATACCCGAGGAACCAAAGAACAACCCCGTTCGTCAGGAAATGGGGCTTTAGGCGATGGCCGCCGGGAGGAGCAGACAAGCGGATCGTGATCATAGCCGCACGGCCTCCTGCCGGTTCCCCGCGACCGCCACCTTCCTGTTCCTCCTCAAAGCTGCGTCGATATCGAACGCTGCAGTTCGTAGTCCCGTTGCCTCTCCTGGTTTGTCGACTTGAAGTAGAGGGTGCTGAGCAGCGCGGCGATCATCAGGATCACGACGATCAGAAGAAGATGATCGAGAAGCAGCCAACGCAGCCAGCGGCCGCCATCTTTAGACTGTGTCACCACACACCTCCGATGACAAAAGGGAGATCGGCGCGATTGCAAGCTTGAACCCTGCATCGCGATGGCCTTCGACCATCACCTGGTTCCGCTAGGTCCACGATCCAATGTGCAACCGGAGGCGGCAACGCACATTGATGCGCATCAAATGCAGCGTCCTGTTCGTCCGTTTGACGGTGATCAATGCCAGCCGGGTTTGGATGGGCTTTGATGATGCAACCGCCGGCACAGCGCGAGTGATCGCCCGGCGGCTGAAGCGGTGAGGTCAGAATGCCTGCCGCTTCGTCCTTCAAACAAGAGGAGAATGAAGATGGCTGATATGGCAACGAAGCTTTCCGTCAAATCTGAGGACAAACCGGCAAAGGCCTCTGCATCGGGCTGGCTGCCTTTTGAGAACCTGCGTCAGGAGATTGATCGCCTGTTTGACGACTTCACGCCGGCCTTCTGGCAGCGCCCGTTCGCCCGCCCGTCGCGCGACCGATCGTCTGCCGCGATCACGGCGCCGGCCGTAGACTTGATGGAACAGGAAAAGGCCTACGAGATTACGGCCGAGCTGCCGGGCATTGATCCGAACGGCCTTGAAGTGCGGGTTTCCAACGATGTGCTGACGATCAAGGGCGAAAAGCAGGAAGCCAAGGAAGACAAGCAGAAGGAATACTACCTCTCCGAGCGCCGCTACGGCTCCTTCCAGCGCAGCTTCCAGCTGCCGCAAGGTGTCGATACGGCCAAAATCGAAGCGTCGTTCAACAATGGCGTTCTGACGATCAATCTTCCGAAGAGTGCAGAGGCACAGAAGAGCGCGGGCAAGATCGACATCAAGGCCGGATGACCTTCCTTGCAGGCATACTGGCTACCAATCCGGGCGCGGTTCGCTGTTTTAAATCGCAGGGAGGTGTTTGGGTGTTTGAGCTTCGTGAAATGAGCAACAAGGAATGCGTGGAACTGCTGCAGCAAGCACACTTTGGCCGGCTTGGATGCTGCAGGGAGGCCTGTCCTTACATTGTCCCGGTCTATTTCGCCTATGAATCGAACACGATCTACAGCTTCTCGCTGGCGGGCAGGAAGATCGAATGGATGCGGGACAATCCAAACGTTTGCCTCGAAACCGAAGAACACGGTGGAGGCAAGGGTTGGAACAGCGTCATCGCCACGGGCAAGTTCTACGAGTTGCCCGATATTGAACCGTGGCGCGGCCCAAAGACTGCATGCATGGTCACTTCTGCAAAGACATAAGGACTGGTGGGAAATTGGCGCCCTAAAGCCGGAGTCGATGCAGTTGGAAGCTGCGATCGACCCGATCTACTATGCGATCAACATTCAAACACTCACCGGACGGTCCACCCGGCCGGTCGAGCAGCAGTGATGACGTCTTTGCCACTGATCACGGCGGATCGCTGCGAGTTGGGATCGAAGTCATCGTTGAGGTTGTCGCTCATGCATGCTTGAGTTCCGGTGGCGCAGACTGCGTCAATTCCGCCGCGCGACATGGCCGCAATCGTCATCTTCATAGTCATCGCCTGCAAACCTTTCCAGGCTCTTTGATCTGAGAATCCGAAGCCCGTGGCGCCCCTCGGGTACGAAAATGCCGCGAGCTGTGAGCTTGGTGATGGTGCGGGAAACCGTTTCTATGGTCAGTCCGAGGTAGTCGGCAATATCCAGCCGCGTCATCGGCAGATCGACGACCATGGCTAGCGGGCTCGTCTGTTGCTGATGACGCAAGCGCTCCAGCAAGAAACTGCAAACCCTCTCCTCGGCGCTTTTGCGTGACAGCAGCACCATCTGCCTTTGGGCCGCGGCCATCTCATCACAAATGCGATCGAAGAGTTGAGGCTGGAGCGAAGGCGATGAATTCACCGCATCTTGAAATTCGCGACGGCCGAACCGGCGGAAGCGGGTTAGCGTCACAGCCTCTGCGCTGTAAAGGTAACGATCTCTCAAGGAAACGCCAACGAGATCGCCGGGGAAGAGAAAACCCGTGATAATGCGGCGACCGTCGCTGATAATTTTGAAGACGCGCAAAACGCCATCGACGACTTCATAAAGGTGCTTTGCTTGATCCCCTTCAAGGAAAAGGGTCGATCCCGCTTCGATTTGGTTGAGTGCCTGCTTGCTGAAAAGCGCCTTTATTGTCAGCGGCGGGTTTGTGGCATCCGCGTTGACAGGAAAACGATTGAAATGCTGTCCAATGCTTGCGGCATGCATGGCAAAGCCCTCTGTTTGTCTCTGCTAGTAGTTCACGCCTTTCACGTAACTTGCTGATGCCAGCTCTGAGATAAAAGGAAACAGTTTGTAACAATGCGTAACATGCGGCACTCACCCCATAATGAGGCCATGGTCCCAACGGGTGAAGAATGCAGGATCGCGCATGCGCCGCCAATTCTCCGGCTCGAGGGTCCATATCCGGATTGATGTGCATTGAGCCGAACTGGCCACGTCCATCACGTGCTTCAATAAGGCACGAGCCACGCCCTCTTGGTCCGCCGCGCTGATGGGTACCAGGAAGGGGACATCAAGAATTTTGCCGACGACCTCAAGGTCGCGGATGCAGTAGATGCACAAGCCCCGAACAACGCCTTCGCCATCGGCAACAGTAACGACCTTCTCTTGTTTGAGGAAGCTTTTGACAGTTTGTTGCCATTCGGCAAGTGTAAGGGTCGGTACGACGGCTTGAACGAGCAAATAGGCGCGATCCACCAGATGCGGCCGAAGGATATCGATCTCATAGTAACCGTCGTTCATGCCACCCTTCCTTTCAGGCGGTGAGATCCGCATCTTGCGGTTGGCTGACGCTGTTCCCGGCTCGTGCTCGGGCGACACTGCCAGCTGCGGTGATTGCTCGATGTCGCGAGATTCACTCCGCGTAAGACCCGCCTCATGCCGGTTGAGACCAGTGCGCAACCGACAAGTGTTCAGCCGGCGACCCGAGGTCGTGAAATCAAGTAACTGGTGCGCCACCGTCGAATTTGGGATGTGCCCAAGCCGAGTGCTTTGGCCGCAAGCGGTCGGCCTCTCCCACCAACCTCCCTGACGCCGAGCAATACATAGTGTTCCTCCTATCCGAGTGGGGCCAATCCTGATCGGTTCAGTGGCTGCAGAAAATGGGGAGTCTGGCCGTCTCAAGCATCGACCGTGTGACCCCGCCAAAGATTCGTTCCCGAAGGCGAGAATGGCTATAGGCTCCCATGACCAGAAGCTCGGCGCCAACATCAACCGCGTGCTGCTTCAATACCTCATCAACATGCCTGCCGCCGCTCGAAAGGACATCAACGGCAACGGGAACGCCATGACGTGCGAGATATGTGGCAATGTCGGCTCCGGGTTCCTCTCCGCTTGCAGACGATCTTGCAACCGGGTCAATCAACGTGACATGTACCTCGCTTGCGGATTGCAGGGCCGGCAACGCCTGCTGAACTGCCCGGGCGGCCTCTGGCCGAGAGTCCCAGGCGATCAGAGCCGACCGCGGTGTAAGGTTGGCTGCCTGATCCGTCGGGTTGAAAAGCAACGGCGCCGGCGATTGGAACAGGGCGCCGTCGAGAACGCGTTTGCAAAGGTCTTCATCCCGCCCGGTCTGTCGGCCGACGAGCGTCAGGTCTGCATAGAGTGCGCGCTCGGCGATATCTTCATCGGCCCAGGCAAATTCGGTATAGATGTCCTGGACATCAAACGACAGGCCTGAGGCCTTGAGCATTTCCTTGACCGTTCCGGCCTGCTCGGCGAGCTTGTCAATATCGCCCTGACGCTCTTCGAGCCATGCCGTTGAGATCGCCTCGGCGTAGGAGCCGAAAGGCGGGGGCGCGGCGATCGCGATGATCACCGTCGACAGGTGCGCCTCGATTGCCTGGCTCAAGGCAATCGCGTTCTTAAGATCCTCTTGGAAGTGATTAACGCCGAGAACGGCGAGAATGGTTTTGTAGCGCATATTCGTGCCTCCGCGCTCGGTAGTGAGCATAGTTTGACGATAGCGATTGGCCGGAAAGATGCTTTGATCCGCGTCAATCTGGCAATACCTGCTAGCCGTAACTTGACGCTGATGTTGTGATCAATGCCTTGAACACGCGCCTCCCTCCCGGCACCGTTGCTTCTGAGATACCGCGCAGGGGTAACCGCGCGTGGGAACGCAATCACTCGCCCGATCACCTTCCGCTATGGATTTCGCGCTGCTGTTTTGTCATTTGACCAGCGTCAATGTCGTAGCCGCGCCGCTGGCCTAGAGTGCTGGCAAGAAAAGCGGAGACGAGCCTCAATGGACGTGAGATCTATCTTACTCGTGATCGCCCCAACTGCTTCGAAGATCGATGTGCAAAACGCATTGACCTTGGCCGCAGTGGCAAATGATCACCTCGCGGTGCTGGTTGCGGCAATTGCTGACCCACCGACTGTCGGGGATTATCCGGTCGGCGAAATCTGGCTCGACAAACGCGAACAGGACTTGGCAAGTGTTGAATCAGAAGTGGTGCGCTGCAAGGAGCAATGCGAGCTGGCCGGGCTATCGTTTGAGGTCGATAGCATCTATCCCGAGCGCGCCTGGGCGGACGCCGCCATTGCGGCGCACGCATTGTGTTTTGATCTCGTGCTGATCGGCTCGAGCGCTTTGCGCGATCCTGAGCTGAAGCCCCGCCTCATTGGCGGCGTTCTGTTTGATGCTGGTCAACCGGCAATGCTTCTGCCAGATCATCCCTCGACCTTGTGCCCGAGAAAGGTCCTGCTGGCCTGGGATGGGAGTGTCCCCGCAGGGCGCGCTGTACGCGCGGGCCATGATATCCTTGTTGCCGCAGAGGAAGTCCATGTCGTGCTTGTGGACCAGCCGCGTTCAAGGTTTGAAGGCGGAGACGAGCCAGGCGCCGGTATGGCCAACTATCTTGCCCGGCACGGAATCAATGTCGTGGTCGACCGGATTGCCAGTTGCGGCTGTCCGATCTCAGACGTTCTGGTACGCCATGCGCGAGAGATCGGCGCCGACCTGATCGTCATGGGTGCCTATGGTCATTCACGGCTGCGCGAGCGCATCCTTGGCGGCGTGACGAGAGCGACGATCGATCAACTGAAACTGCCTGCCTTGATGGCGCACTGAAGGAGACTTGAACTATGAAGACGATCAAGATTCCGAACAAGAGCTGGGTGCTTGTCTGTGATGCCGCCAAGGCATTGCTTTTGCGCAATGACGGCGACGGCGAACATTTGAATCTAACGCCGGTGAAAAATCGAGATTGAGGACCACCCGCCCACCCATGAGCTGGGAACATCACCGCCCGGCCGCGCCTTTGCCTCATCTGACGGACGTCGAAGTGCGATGAGCGAAAGCAATCTTCATGAACTGGCCGAAGAACGGTTCCTGGCTTCGGCTGCCGCAGAGCTTGCCCGGCAAACGCGCGCTCAGCCCATTGAGCGCCTTCTTCTCGTCGCACCGGCCAAAGCTCTGGGATTCTTGCGAAAGCATCTCGACCCATCCGTGGATGAGGTTCTTTCAGGAGAAGTCGCAAAGGACCTCGCTCATCTGCCAGTGTGGGAAATCGAAAGGCATCTGACGCCCTAGCAGCAGGATGCAGTGCGTTCTGCGCCAAACGGCGCTGAAAGAGAACGATGCTTGAACTCCGTCATGCTGCCCACTGCTCAATTGCGAGATTGAGCGGTTCGCAATCAGATGAGGTCGCAATGACAAGTCAAAGCTGCAAGATCGTTATCATCGGCGGGGGCATCGCCGGGTTGTGCGCAGCGATCTACGCTCGAAAGTGCGGCTATGAAGTCGAGCTTCTCGAACAGCACCATAGTCCAGGCGGGCTGGCAGCCAGTTGGAAACGGGGCGATTACACCTTCGAGACCTGCCTGCATTGGCTACTTGGCTCCAAGCCCGGCGGCACCTTGCACGCACAATGGCAGGAAGTGTGCGACATCGACAGCTTAAGTTTTGTCTATGCCCGGGAATATCTCCGTCTGGAGGACGAACACGGCGGTTCGTTAAGCATCTACACCGATGTCGAACGCCTGGAGAGGGAGTTGCTGAACGCCGCACCCGAGGACGAAATAGAAATCCGCCATCTCGCCGGGGCCATTCGCCAGCTTGGCGACCTTCCCATGCCCGGTTTGGGCGAGGGCTGGCCGCAAAAGGCGTTGGACCTGGTGCGCATCATGCCCGATCTTCCCTTGCTGTGGCGTCTGTCGCACATCAGCGTCGAAGAGTATGGTCAGCGTTTCAACCATCCACTGTTGCGGCGCTTCTTCGGAGCGGGGGCCATGGGCCACCTGTCTGTTCTGGCGCTGATCATATCCTTGGGCTGGATGAGCACAGGGAATGCGGGCTACGCCATCGGCGGGGCGCAGGCACTGATCCGGCTAATTGCCGAAAAGCTCACGGCCTTGGGCGGCCGGGTGCGTTACGACGCGAAGGTCGAAAGAATCTTGGTCGAAGACGAGGCGGCGGTCGGCGTGCAGCTGGCCGGGGGCGAAATCGTCAAGGCCGACTGGGTCCTTTCGGCCGCCGATGGCCACACCACCATTTATGAAATGCTTGGCGGCAAGTACAGGGATAGGACCGTCGATGCCGCCTATGACAATTTCGAGACCTTCCCCTCCTATCTTCAGGTATCTTTCGGGGTGGCCCGCGATCTGTCGGATCAGCCCGGCTATGTGACGCGGGTTCTGAATGAACCGCTGGAGATCGATCCGCAGACGGCTCTTCCCGATGTGTCTTTCCGCCTCTTTCATTTCGATCCTACCTTCGCGCCAAAGGGCAAGACAGCCGTCACCTGCTTTCTGCCGACGCACAATTTCAGCTATTGGGCGGATTTGCGCGAACATGATCCGCGCGCTTATCAGGCCGAAAAACACCGCGTGGCCGAGGCGGTCATCGCCATCCTCGAACGCCGGATGCCCGGCATCGGGGCCGATATCGAGATCACGGATATCTCCACGCCCGCCTCGGTCATCCGCTACACCGGCAGTTGGAAGGGCAGCATGGAAGGCTGGCTGATGACGCCCGAGACGGGCCCCAAGTCTTTGCCGCTGACCTTGCCGGGGCTGCGGCAATTCTTGCGGGCCGGTCAGTGGGTTCAAGTAGGCGGCGGTCTGCCGACCGGTCTGATGACCGCCCGCGCCGCCGTTCAAACCATGTGCCGCCAGGATCACATATTGTTTTCGGCATGACGTCTTGGTGGAGAGCGAGGCCGGGCGAGAAACTGAAGATAGCCTGTCTTGAGGGGTATGATCGATGAATAGGCGGCAAATGCTGATAGGTGCAGGTGCATTGGCGGCTGGCGCGGCGGCGTTCGGCTTCTTGCGCACCGGCTCGATGGCCGGCTACGAGGCTGCGGTCGCCGCCGCGCGCGCGACGCTCTCCGAACGTCCGGAACTCAAGGATTTTGTTCGTTACGCGACATTGGCGGCAAACGGCCACAATACCCAGCCCTGGCGTTTTCGCCTTGCCGACGACCGCATAGCGATCCTTCCGGATTTCGCCCGGCGCACACCTGTCGTGGATCCCGATGATCATCATCTTTTCGTCAGCCTCGGCTGTGCCGCCGAGAACCTCGCACTCGCCGCCGCCGCGCATGGCCGCAAAGGCAACCTGCGCTTCGAGCCAGATGGGACAGGCTCGGTCGTTTTCGAGTTTGCCCGCGCGCCTGCGGAACATTCGATCCTCTTCGACGCGATCCCCAAGCGCCAATCGACGCGCGCCGATTATGATGGCCGACCGGTCACCACCGCCGATCTTGAGGCCTTGGCCGCGGCTGCGCGCGTTCCTGGCATCGATCTCGTCCTGGTGACCGATCGGCAGCAGGTCGAGCGCATGCTTGATCTGGTCATCGCAGGAAACAGTGCGCAGATGGGCGATCCTGCCTTCGTGCGTGAGCTGAAGGATTGGCTGCGCTTCAATCCCCGCCAGGCGCTCGAAACCGGCGATGGCCTATTCAGTGCGGCGAGCGACAATCCGACGGCGCCGGCTTGGCTCGGCGGCCTGATGTTCGATCTGGTCTTCCGCAGCGCGACGGAGAATGACAAATACGCCGGCCATTTGCGTTCCTCCGCAGGGATCGCGATCTTCGTGTCGGAGCGGGACGACAAGGATCACTGGATGCGCGCTGGACGCGCCTGCCAGCGCTTCGCCCTGCAGGCAACTGCGCTCGGCCTCAAGCACGCCTTCATCAATCAGCCCGTCGAGGTCGCCTCCCTGCGGCCACAACTTGCGGGTCTTGCCGGGACACCCGGACGCAGACCAGACATAGTGATGCGCTTCGGATACGGGCCTATCTTGCCGTTCTCGCCGCGGCGGCCAGTGGACGCAGTCTTCGCCGCTTCATAGCGGCATTGAATTTTGCGCAATCCATGGAGAATTGAGCCGGATCAAATATGGTTCGCCGCTTCCAGCTTAACTGTCGCAGGATTGACCTGATATCGGCAGGCAGAGGGAGCGTCATGCCCGAATAGTATGCCGTAGCGGCGTATCTCATGTTAGTCGACGATGATCCAAAGATCAGGTCCATGCTGACCAAATATTTCGAGGCTGAAGGCTTCCGGGTCTCGGCCGCAGAGAATGGAGTTCAGCTACGCCAGAATGCGCTAAATGCGATCGATCTGATCTTGCTCGATATCGGTTTGCCAGGAGAGGATGGGCTGACCCTGGCGCGTGACATCCGGACCGTCAGTCAGACTGCGAGGCTTGGTGATGTAATCGTCGGCACCAATCTCGAGGCCGACGACGCGGTCGATGTCATCCGCCCGGCCCGAAATGATAATGATGTGAGCAAGGCGTATCATCAAAACGGTGCGTTGCTGGTCCCTTCATTTGCGGTCGAACGCACGCAAGAACTGCTTGCCGATTTCAATGCTCTGATGGACGCTGGCGAACTGCTTCGGTGCCCCATTATCATCGACTCTCCGCTGGCATCGCGGGCAACCGAAATCTTCAAGCGTCACGCGCGCTCGCTTTCAAACGGCAATCTGCTCATGAATGCACTGCGCTCGCGTACGGTCAGATTCACGGAGAGTGCCGAACAGTCGAAGGCCGTCGATCTCATTTCCGGTTTCCACATCGTCATTGCCGCAAGCGGAATGTGCGAGGCCGGACGCATCCGGCATCGTCTGAAGAACTGGCTCTGGCGCGATGAGGGCACCGTGCTTTTGGTCGGCTTTCAGGCGCAGGGGACACTTGGGCGAATACTCCAGGACGGCGCACGCACGGTCAAAATTCAGGGCGAAGAGATTGTGGTACGCGCTGCCATCCGGTCAATCGAAGCCCATAGCGGCCATGCCGATGCGACGGAACTGGTGGATTGGGTCGCCGCTCGCAAGCCGATCCGGTCTGGCCTGTTCCTGGTCCATGGCGAGCCGGTGGCAATCGACGGATTGAAGGATCGGCTATCGGCGGCGATCCCCGCGGCGACGATGATCACGCCGTCGCTCGACAGTGGGTACCGCCTGACCAAGACCGGCGCTGTTGAAGTTCTGCGCGCCGCCCCGCCGCCCCGCCTCTCCGCAGAGCAAGTCGGGCACCGTGATTGGCACAATGACTACCAATCTGTGGTCCTGGATCTTGAGGAAAAGCTACGTCAGGCCGCCGATCAGAAGGGGCGGGCCGTGATTTTGCGGAAGGTTAGGAGGGCGCTCCAGGAGGAAGCATCGTGATGGCAATTCATCGGCGCCGCGATCAAGCCTCACGGCGGCAAGACTTGGGTCTTCCATGCTCGTCACGCAACAACCTGTCCGAACGGGCAGGCATTTTGCGATGGATCAATGCCGTCACGCCCTGATCCGCATTTTCTACCCCGCAATTGTGAACTGGCAAGGCTATGGAGGTTATGATGGCCAATATGATGAAGGCGGCACTGGTGAAGGAATTCGGCAAACCGCTGTCCATCGAATGCGTGCCCGTTCCCGTTCCGGGACCTGGTGAAATCCTCGTCAAGGTCATGGCGTGTGGCGTATGCCATACCGATCTTCATGCTGCGCACGGCGACTGGCCGGTTCGCCCGGCACCGCCTTTCATCCCGGGACATGAGGCTGCCGGCGTTGTCGCCGCGCTCGGACCGGGCGTGACCGAATTCAAAGAGGGCGATCCGGTCGGCGTCGCATGGTTGCACGATGCCTGCCTGCGTTGCGAATATTGCGAAACCGGCTGGGAAACACTCTGCGAACATCAGCACAATACGGGCTACAGCTGCAATGGCGGCTTTGCCGAGTACGTCATCGCCTCCGCCGCCTTCGCCGCCCGCCTGCCGGAAGGCGTAGATTTCGCGCAAATCGCACCGATCCTCTGCGCGGGCGTGACGACCTACAAGGGCCTCAAGGAAACCGAAGCGCGTCCGGGTGAATGGGTTGCGATATCCGGCGTCGGCGGTCTCGGTCATGTCGCCATTCAATATGCCAAGGCGATGGGCCTGAAGGTGGTCGCGCTCGATGTCGCAGCCGCAAAGCTGCAAATGGCGCGCGAAGTCGGTGCCGATCTCGCGGTCAACGCGCTTTCCGAAGATGCCGTCGAGACGGTGCTGAAGGCGACGGATGGTGGCGCCCACGGCATCCTCGTGACTGCCGTTTCTCCGCCGGCTTTTTCTCAAGCGTTGCGTATGGTGCGCCGTAAAGGGACCGTCAGCCTCGTCGGTCTCCCGCCGGGGGAGTTTCCGACTCCGATTTTCGATGTCGTTTTGAAGCGCATCACCGTCCGTGGCTCGATCGTCGGTACGAGACGGGATCTCGACGAGGCCCTCGCCTTTGCCGCCGAAGGCAGGGTTCGCGCCGAGATCGCCACGGCGCCGCTCGAAGACATCAATACCATCTTCGCCGGGCTGAAGTCGGGAACGGTCGAAGGCCGCATCGTGCTCGACTTGGCCATGCCGGCAGCCGCCACTGCAATGCGGGACAGGCACACCTGATGGAACCTTGCGTTGCGCCGTGCCTCCGCCACCCGCGAGGCGGCCCCATTTTCAGGCGGGCAGGTTCATGACCGTATCCAGCTTTCGATCCTGAAGGCCGTAGCGCGCACAAGGCGTTGAGGATCACAGCGACATCGATTGCTTCCTGCAGCAACGCATCCTGCAGAGGCAGAAGAAATCCCCAGGCGGCAGCAATCATCCCAGCGATTGAAAGCCCAAGCCCCACGATAACGCTCTGGCGCGCGCCAGCCAGAGGTTCGAGACGGTCCACGAGCAAAACAACACCGAGGAGATGCAGACGTTCATGCGGCCGTAGCGGTAGGCGCTTCCTCGGCGGTAACTATCACGGCGTCCCCGCGGGGATGAACGGAAAGCAAGAAACGGAACGTGCCTATAAAAAACAATGGATTCGTCTTGGATGACCTAGGCATGTCCCTCGTTATTCCAACCCGACATCGCTCCGAGTGTGATCTACATGGCCTCGCAATATTGATTTGAAACATCAATAGAGAGGTCATAGACTTTGAATATTAGAGCCTTGGTGGGATTAGCGATGGTTCAATTGTGATTACTGCCGCTCAGCTGCGGGCCGCCAGGGCCCTGCTCGGTATCGACCAGCGTCAGTTGGCCGAACTCGCTGGAATTTCGGTTCCAACCGTTCAACGCATGGAAGCAAGCAGCCAGGTTGTGCGCGGCAACGTGGATTCGCTGATGCGGTTACTCGCCGCGCTGGACACCGCCGGCATCGAGGTCATTAATGAAGGAGCGGTCAGCAAAGATGGCGGGCGCGGAGTGCGGCTGAAGGTAGCCCCCAGCGTCGAGCCGCTCCGGCGGAAACCCAAACTCGCGCCCGCACGTAGAACGAGGACGCGGCCATGACGCCTGCAGTCGCCTTGCTTATGTGTACGGCGGCCTTCTTGGGAACGGCGATCCTGGCCGTCGCTATCGCCAGATCGAACTGGGCGACACGGGTAATTTACAGTGCCAGCCTTGTGGCTTCGGGTGTCGCCTTTGCGATCGCGCTCGTTCAGCTTTCCTCTGCTGGCGTAGCGCCCCTAGCATCAACGATCATCCTTCCCCTCGGCTTGCCGTGGCTCGGTGCGCATTTCCGGCTCGACGCGCTTGCGGCCTTTTTCCTCGTGGTCGTCGATCTCGCCGGGCTGCTCGCCAGTCTCTACGCACTCGGCTATGGCCGTCACGAGCATGCTGCGCATCGGGTGCTGCCGTTCTTCCCGGCCTTCCTCGCCGGCATGAACCTGGTGATTCTGGCGGACGATGCCTTCACCTTCCTCATCTCCTGGGAGTTCATGTCGCTTGCATCCTGGGCGCTGGTGATGGCGCACCACCGTGACGCCGACAATCGAAGGGCCGGCTACCTCTACATCGTCATGGCAAGCTTCGGCACGCTCGCGCTGTTGCTTGCTTTCGGTCTCCTTGCAGGGGCGAACGGCAATTATGGCTTTACCGCGATGCGCGGGGCTGCCTATACCCCCTCGACAGCCGGCCTCGTGCTCATCCTGCTGTTGTTCGGCGCCGGTTCGAAGGCTGGTCTCGTGCCACTGCATGTCTGGCTACCACTGGCACATCCTGCAGCACCGAGCCACGTCTCCGCGCTGATGAGCGGCGTCATGACAAAGGTTGCTGTTTATGGCTTTATCCGGGTGGTCTTCGATCTAATCGCCGCGCCGGCATGGTGGTCGGGCATCATCGTCCTGATGCTCGGCGGTGGCACAGCGGTGCTCGGTATCCTCCAGGCGATGCTGGAGACGGACCTCAAGCGGTTGCTCGCCTACAGCACGATCGAGAATATCGGCGTGATCTTCGCCAGCCTCGGCCTGGCGCTTGCCTTCAAGGCGAATGGCATGGAACTGGCCGCCGCGTTGGCGCTGACCGCCGCTCTGTTCCATGTTCTCAACCATTCCTTCTTCAAGAGCCTTCTTTTCTTCGGCGCCGGCGCGGTGCTAACGGCGACGGGCGAGCGCAACATGGACAAGCTCGGTGGCCTAATCCATCGCATGCCCGTCACCAGCATCGCATTTCTCGTCGGCTGCGTCGCGATCTCGGCGCTGCCGCCGTTCAACGGTTTCGCTTCAGAGTGGTTGACGTTCCAGGCGATCCTCGAAAGCCCGGCTCTCCCGCAATGGGGTTTGAAGATTTTGGTGCCGGCGGTTGGAGGCTTGCTTGCGCTATCGGCAGCGCTCGCCGCGGCCTGTTTTGTCAAGGTGTTCGGCGTTACGTTTCTCGGTCGTCCTCGCAGCACCGCCGCCGAACAGGCGCTGGAGGTCGACCGCTTTTCGCTTACGGCGATGTCGGTGTTGGCGGCGTTGTGCCTTCTTGCCGGTATCCTTCCGGGGATCGTCATCGACGGCCTCGCACCCGTGACGCTGTCGCTGATCGGCGACCGGATGCCTGTGCAGGCGGATATTCCATGGCTGTCGATCGTGCCGATTGCTGAGAGCCGCAGCTCCTACAACGGCCTTCTGGTATTCCTGTTCACTCTGTTCTCTGCCTCGCTGACGGCTTATCTGATCCACCGTTTTGCGTCGCGGCGGCTCCGCCGGGCGCCCGCCTGGGATTGCGGCTTTCCAGAGATCAACCCGCTGAGCCAATATGGCGCCGGCAGTTTTGCCCAGCCCGTTCGCCGTGTCTTCGGGACATTGATTCTCCGCGTCCGCGAGCGGGTCGACATGCCGGTGCCCGGCGATCTCCGGCCGGCGCGCCTTACTGTCGAGACGCATGACCTGATCTGGGAAGGGCTTTACCTGCCGATCGTTGGCGCCGTCGGCTTCGCTGCCGAGAAGCTCAACCACCTGCAGTTCCTCACCATTCGCCGCTACCTGAGCCTGGTCTTCCTCGCGCTCGTCTTTCTGCTCCTGGTGCTGGCGCTATGGTCGTGATCTCCGCTCTCCTCACCCAGGCTTTCCAAATGGCGCTCGTGGTGCTGTTGGCACCGCTGCTCAGCGGCTTCATCCGCAAGCTCAAGGCGCGATTACTGCGCAGGCAAGGCGCCTCCCTGATCCAGCCCTACCGCGATCTCCTGCGGCTCCTGCGCAAAGACGTGGTACTGGCCGAGAACGCCTCCTGGCTGTTTAGAGTGGCGCCCTATCTCATCTTTGCCGTGACCTGGGTCGCGGCCGCGATCATCCCCACTTTCGCCACAGGCCTCATCTTCAGCTGGACAGCGGACCTGATTGCAATCATTGCATTGCTTGGCAGCGCCCGCTTCTTTCTGGCGCTCGCCGGCATGGATGTTGGCACCAGCTTCGGCGGCCTCGGATCGAGCCGGGAGATGATGATCGCGACGCTGGCCGAGCCCTCGATGCTGCTCGTCATCTTCACGCTCGCCCTCGTCGCCGGCTCGACCCAGCTTTCGACCATTGCCGCCTTTATGACGTCTCCCGAGGTCGGATTGCGTGTTTCGCTGGGGATCGCACTCATCGCGCTCATCATGGTGGCGATCGCGGAGAATGCCCGCATCCCGGTCGACAACCCGGCGACCCATCTCGAACTCACCATGGTGCACGAAGCGATGGTGCTGGAATATTCGGGGCGCCATCTCGCGATGATCGAACTGGCGGCATCGCTGAAGCTGCTGCTTTACATCTCGCTGATTGCCTGCATCTTCGTGCCGTGGAAGCTGGCGGCCCTGGCAGCCGGCCCGGCCGCCTATGCGGTCGGGATGTTCGCCTATCTGGCAAAGCTCGCAGTCGGCGGCGCGCTCCTTGCCCTGTTCGAAACCGCGACCGCCAAGATGAGGATTTTCCGCGTACCCGAATTCCTGGGGGCAGCACTCATGCTTGGCCTGCTCGCGACCCTCCTGCTATTCGTGTCGAGGAGCCTGTGATGAACGGTCTTACCTTCGACATTGCCCACATGCTCGCCGGCGGTCTGGTCCTGGTCAGCATGATGATGCTTTATCAGGACCGTCTCTACGCGCTGCTCAACGTCTTTGCGCTGCACTCGCTGGTGCTGACGCTGTCGGTCACCTGGCAGGCCTTCGTTCAAGATGCGCCGCATCTCTATATGACGGCGGCGATCGCCCTCGTCTTCAAGGCCATCATCATCCCCGTGGCGCTCCACCGCATGATCCGTCAACTCGGCATCCATCGCGAGATCGAGACGGTGGTTGGCATCGGCCCTACGATGCTCGCCGGTATAGGACTGATCGCGCTGGCGATGGCGGTCATGCTGCGCGTGACGACGGAAGCCGATCCGCTAGCACGCGAAGATCTGGCGTTCGCATTGTCGGTCCTGCTGCTCGGGCTGCTCACCATGGTGACGCGCCGCAATGCCGTCAGCCAGGTCGTCGGGTTCATGTCGCTCGAAAACGGACTGGTTCTTGCAGCAACCGGCGCCAAAGGTATGCCGCTGGTCGTCGAGATCAGCGTCGCCTTCTCGATCCTGATCGCCTTCATCGTGATCGGTGTTTTCCTGTTCCGCATCCGCGAACGGTTCGACACGGTGGATGTCCGCGCGCTCGATGATTTCAAGGGGAGACGGCGGAAATGAGCGTTTTTTCCTCCATCCCGGTTTTCGACGCGGTGACGGCCGTCCTCCTGATACCGATCGCGTCGGCAGTTCTTCTGGCGCTTCTGCCCGGTTATAGAACGACGGCGCGGCTGAACGTGTTCGCGAGCCTGCTCACCTTGCTTGCCGCACTTTCCATGCTGGTGGCCGAACGGCCGGCGCCGGGACAATATCTCCTCGTCGATGATCTCAACATCGTCTTCATCGTGCTCAATACCTTCGTGGGTTTTACCACCAGTGTGTTCAGCGCCAGCTACATCGCGCACGAATTGGAAACCGGCCGGTTGACACCCGTGAACCTCCGTTTCTACCACGCCATGTATCAGATCATGATGTTCGGCATGAATCTCGCATTCGTCTCGAACAATATCGGCCTGATGTGGGTCGCCGTCGAGCTTGCGACGCTCACCACCGTGCTGATGGTCGGTATCTACCGCACGCATGAAGCGCTCGAGGCCGCCTGGAAATATTTCATTCTGGGAAGCGTCGGCATTGCGTTTGCGCTCTTCGGAACCATCCTTGTCTATCTCGTGGCCCAGCCGGTCGTCGGTGAAGGTTACGATGCGATGGTCTGGACCATCCTGATCACGCACGCCGCCACGTTCGACCCAGCACTTCTCAACGTCGCCTTCGTATTTCTGCTGCTCGGCTACGGCACCAAGGTCGGTCTCGCACCTTTGCATGCCTGGCTGCCGGACGCGCATGCCGAGGGGCCGACGCCGATCTCGGCTGTGCTCTCCGGCCTTCTCCTGAATGTCGCGCTCTACGCGGTGCTGCGCTTCAAGATACTGCTCGCAGCCAGCCCCGAGGCGATCGCTCCCGGACCGCTGATGATGACGATGGGGCTCACCTCGCTCATCTTCGCAGCGTTCATGCTCTATCGACGTCGAGACATCAAACGCATGTTCGCCTACTCTTCGATCGAGCATATGGGCATCATTGTCTTCGCCTTCGGTCTGGGCGGGCCGCTCGCCAATTTCGGCGGGCTGTTGCATATGGTCATGCACTCCCTGACAAAATCGGCGATCTTCTTTGCCGTCGGCCACATCGCCCAGATCAAAGGCACACAGAGGCTTTCCAGCATCCGCGGCCTCACCGAAACCCATCCGGCCCTTGGCTGGGGACTGGTGATCGGAGTGGTCGCCATTGCCGGCCTGCCGCCGCTCGGAATTTTCATGAGCGAATTCCTGGTCGTGAGTTCCACCTTTGCGAAGGAGCCATTGCTCGCCATCCCGCTCGTCTTCGGACTTCTGGTCGCCTTTGGCGCATTGCTGCTGCGGCTCACCGGCGTCGCTTTCGGCCAGCCACGCGGGAGCATCACGCCGGCCGAGGCTTCCTACATACCGATGTATTCCCACCTCGCTCTGGTGCTGGGCGCGGGCATCTACCTTCCACCACCGCTGGTCGCCTGGTTCCAGCACATAGCCAACCTTCTTCGATGATGGGAGCCGTTCAATGCAAGCGCTGACCGATCTCATCCGCGAGGGCCATGCAGTTCAACACCACCGCCCGTGGCGGCGTGCGATCGTCGGCACAGCCGTCTGGACATCAGCATCTGCGGCGCTCGCGGAAGGATACTGGACCCTGCTCGGCCTCTGGGGAGAGGCGAACGCCGTTCACATGGCTCTACTCGACGAATCTGCAGGTATAATTGGTGTGATCGGACTGGACGGACTGGACGGCAGCTATCCTTCGGTCGGACAATACCATTCTCCGGCCCTCCAGCTGGAACGCGCGATCCATGATCTCACCGGGCTCGCACCACAGGATCTGCCGGATTCGCGTCCGTGGCTCGATCACGGCCGCTGGGGCCTGCGATTTCCCTTGGGCAGGAGCCCGGAAGCTTCGCCTGGAGCCGCTCCTTACGCGTTCTTGCGCGCAGAAGGCGAAAGCCTGCACCAGATCCCGGTCGGCCCGGTGCACGCCGGCATCATCGAGCCGGGGCATTTCCGGTTTACGGCCAACGGCGAGACGATCGTCCGCCTCGAGGAGCGCCTCGGATATGTCCACAAGGGAATCGAGTCGCTCATGACGGGGGCAAGCCTCGAGCGGGCTGCACAACTCGCCGGCCGAACCTCCGGCGATAGTACGGTCGCCTATGCCTATGCTTTTTCGCGGGCGGTCGAGGCCGCCGCCCAGTTCGAAGTCCCGCCGCGCGCCGTCTGGCTGCGCGCGCTCATGGCCGAGCTCGAACGGCTCGCTAACCACCTCGGAGATGTCGGCGCCATCTGCAACGACGCCGCGTTCTCCCTCATGCACGCCCACTGCGGCGTGCTGCGCGAGCGTGTGCTGCGTGCGGCCGACGCCGCCTTCGGCCATCGCCTGATGCGCGACCGCATCACGCCCGGCGGTGTCACTGCCGATCTGGACGATGAGGGCATCACGGCTCTGCGAGCCGTCGCCATGGAGATCGCCCAGAAGTTCCCGGCATTAGTCGAGCTCTACGACAACACAGCGTCGCTTCAGGATCGCACCGTCGGCGCCGGCACGCTGAAACCGGAACTCGCCCGCCGTTATGGCGCCGGCGGCTATGTCGGGCGCGCCTCGGGGCGCGGCTTCGACGCCCGGTATACGCTGCGTTATCCGCCCTATGATCAGCTCGCCTTCGAGGTTCCGGTGTTGAACGAGGGCGATGTCAACGCCCGCGTCTGGATCCGCATTCGCGAAGTCGAGCAGAGCCTGTCACTGCTGGGCCAGATCCTCGACCGGTTGCCGGACGGTCCGACCCTGAGCGATATTCCCGTCATCAATGAGAACCGGGAGGGCATGGCGCTTGTTGAAGGCTTTCGCGGCGACGTGCTGGTCTGGCTTCGTCTTGCCGAAAGCGGCAGGATCGACCGCTGCCATTTGCGCGATCCATCCTGGTTTCAATGGCCGCTGCTGGAGGCGGCGATCGAAGGCAATATCGTTGCGGACTTCCCGCTCTGCAACAAGTCTTTCAACTGTTCATATTCCGGTCATGATCTCTGAAGGCAGCCAATCATGCGCAAGCTCCTCTTCGAAAGTCTCATCCGGCCGCCACTGACGGAACCGGCACCGCCGGTTTCCGAGGCTGCGATGACAGAGCTCGCCGCTGCCATCGAAAGGAGCGCCCGCCGCCGGCTTGGGCGCAGCCTGTCGATCCGCGCCGTCGACGCCGGGTCGTGCAACGGCTGCGAGCTGGAAATGCATGCCCTTAGCAATACTTTTTACGATATCGAGCGCTTCGGTCTCCGTTTTGTCGCCTCGCCGCGGCATGCCGATGTTCTGCTGGTTACCGGCCCGGTGACCCGGAACATGGCGCAGGCCCTCGAACGGACATACAACGCCACCCCCGATCCCAAATGGGTGGTTGCCCTCGGCGGCTGCGCGCGCGATGGAGGCTGCTTCGCTGGCAGTTATGCTGTGATCGGCGGGGTTTCCAAGGTCGTGCCCGTCGATCTGCATATTCCAGGATGTCCTCCATCGCCGATGGATATCCTGAGCGGTCTGCTTGGGTTGTTTGAAGATGTGAGCGAGGAGGGCCGCGTTTCGTGACAGGCAGTTTCGATGGTTCGACTGTCCGGCGACAGCGAGGTGATTAGCCATTTCGAACGGCTGAGTTCCAAGGAGACGAAGATTGCGCCAAGATCAATGCGGATAGCGGTCGGCACTTCAGGTCGTTCATTCGCAACGAGCATGTTCGGCCTCTCCAGAGTAAGGTGTTGATTGAAAGCGACCTCACTTTGTCACAGCGCGGATCGCCTCCCACCCTCCTCATAGGATCTATTATTGCGCGAGATCAATGAATTGCAGCAGAACTCAAGCAATATGTTTCCACGTTGGAAACATGCGTCCTGTCTCTTGCCGCGATTGACCGCGATATGATGCAGCTTGCGATCTAGCGCGGGCTAAAGTGACAGAGCCATATCCATTATAGGGAGGCGAAAGCCGCCGTGCTCAGCGCTTGCGACAAGACCGGAACGGCGGAACATGAAAATCGCGCAACTTTCCGAGTTTGACGACAATTCGACCATCGTGGCAGACCTCGTAATTGTGGGAGGCGGCCCGACGGGGCTGACGATCGCAGCGCAATGCGCGCGGGCTGGCAGAAAAGTGCTCGTCGTCGAAAGCGGGCTTGAACTCGAAAATCCCGAGCATTCGGCGCTCAACGAGGTCGAGAATATCGGCGAGCTTCAGTCAGAGGCACAAATCCGCAAGCGCATCGAATTTCACAGCCCGCAAGCAAAATTCTGGTCGAATGGGACACAGCCATTCGGTGTCCGTTGCCGGGCCTTTGGCGGGTCGACGCATGCATGGGCCGGCAAATCGGCACCTTTCGATCCCATGGACTTCAAGGCGCGTCCCTGGGTTCCCAATTCCGGCTGGCCGGTTAATCGCGAGCAAATGGATACTTATCTCCTGCGCGCAATGGAGGTGCTGAACCTCAGCCCCAGGGAGCCGCCGAATCGTTTTGATGAAGGGGGGCTCCATTCCTTCTATTGGCAATTTGCCCGCTCACGCGTGGATCGGCTGGACATTATGCGCTTCGGGAGAGAATTCACGGCGCAGCGGCCGGACAACGTGCATGTTCTTCTGAATGCGACAGTGACGCGTGTTGGTCTGAGCGCGGATGGATCGCGTTTCTCGCACCTCGATGTCACAAGCATGGAAGGCAAGTACGTGCGCATCGAAGCCAGGCTGTGCGCGATGGCCGCAAGTGGAATTGAAAATGCCAGATTGCTGCTGGCATCCAACGATGTGCATTCGAATGGAATTGGCAATCACCAGGACGTCGTCGGGCGATATCTTATGGATCATCCCGGCGCCCGTATCGGCCGCATTGCGACCGACCAAATGGCTGTGCTGACCAAGCTCTTCGGCTTCTTCGGCGTTCATCACAAAGGCCGCGCGCACATGTTCATGCATGGTTTAGCGCTGACCCCTGAGATTCAGGAGCGCGAGCAGTTGCTCAACGCGGCCATCTATTTCGCCACCGAGCGCGCGCCCGACGATCCATGGGATGCATTGAAACGGCTCTTGGTCTGGCGCGATACGAATCTCTGGCGTGACCTGCGTTCAGTTGCGGCAGGCTCTGGACTCGTCATCAGGGGCATCGGAATGAAGATCCTTTCTGATGACCGGACGCCCAAGGTTTTCAAAGACCTTGTGATCAACACCGCGATCAGCTTGTCTCCGAATCTAGTCGCCGATGAATTTCAGCGTCAGGGCCTCCCCCACAAGCTGACCGGCTTGCGGATCGAGGCGATATGCGAGCAGATTCCGAACCCCGACAGCCGGATCAGCCTCAGTTCCCGGAAGGACCGGTTTGGGGTCCCGCTCGCCAAAATCGATTGGCGGATCAACGATGCAGAGCGCCGGACACTTCTTAGAATTGCCGAGCTCTCACGTGCAGCCCTTCCGAGCGCTGGCCTGCCAGCCCCCCTGCTTGAAAACTGGGCAGTTGAACGGCGGCCACAGGACATCGTCATCATCGACATGGCACACACGCTCGGTACGACGCGCATGTCGGCCGACGCGAAGACAGGCGTTGTCGACCGAAATTGCCAAGTTCACGGCGTGCATAATCTCTATCTTGCCGGCGGATCGGTGCTTCCAACCAGCGGCCATGCGAATCCCACTTTAATGATCCTGGCCTTTGCGATCAGGCTGGCCGATCATCTGAATTCACAGCTGGGAAGGGGTTGAGCCGATGACGGCTTCAATTGCGCCGCCATAAGGCTGAGGGGAGCCATCGCCATAACTAAGGCTATATCAGGCCGGTGAACTCGGCGGCACCTAACGGTATCGCCGTCGTGTTCCAGACGAACAGCGGGCTTTACATGCAGATCCAGAATGGAGTGCACCCAACTGCGCAAACTCCTCAGCGAGAGACGAGAACAGCTCACGCACCACATCCGGAATGCTTTCATCAATCATGATGCGTTCCAGAAGGAGCGGAATGTGAGACATGCTTTTGGCCGCGATCATCCCGAATTCAGTTGCATAGCCACGAATCGTATTGGCAAGCGGCGACAGTGCGCTCGCGCATACCCACCAGCATCAGCGTGGCTTGCTGATTAGCGCTCTTCATCGGAACGAACCGCATTGTCCGGCGGCTCATCGCCTCGCATAGCGCCTCCGCATCGGCCGCATCGTTCTTGCCACGCTTGACGTAGGGTTTCACGAGCTGCGGCGCGACCGATTTGACCTCATGTCCGAGCCCCGTAGCAGCCGGGCCCAGCGATGCGAAGCACCGCAGGCTTCGATCGCAATCACGGTCGGGGGGCGTTTCGCAAAGAAATCCACCATCTCCTTGCGGCGCATCCTCATGCGCAGGATCACTTGTTCGGCAGCCTTAACGCCATGAAGTTGAAAGACGTGCTTTGACGTATCCATGCCAATGCGGATAATCTGGTCCACGGATGGCTCCTTCGTTTGAGATCGCTAACGACTCACTCTGGCACGTTTCGACGCCGTTCGGGGGGCCGTCCACCCCAACAGGTCGGGCACAGCGCATGGCGGGAGGCTATGCCGTGATGGTCGAGCGCCAGGAACACCTTCAGAAGTCGGAATAGAATGCATCTTTCGTCAGACTATCCAGCATCGAAGAGCGCAAGCCTCGTGCCGGATGAGCTGAAAGATTTCTGCAGTTCAGCCAGATCGGGGATCGTCGGCACAGGGCCGAGCGAAACTTTCCGCGGATCCGAGACGGGCATCACGATGACGGCGGCGGCGAGTAGCGTGCAGCCGTTATCGATCTCGCCACGAAGCTGGGGAAGAAGAGTCTTGGCGTGAATTAGATTGGTGTTGGCGATCGGGCTTATCGCATGCCCCATTCTCCGTGAGGCTGGCGACAGGTCGACAATGGCGCTGATATCATTCCGGCCTCGCCATACGGCACGTGCCTCGTCTTGTTCAGCGATGTCGGAGTTGAAATCAGATCGTTCGATTGCAAAGCCGCCTTCGGTCGTCTGCAGGGGACGGGGTGTGACGATGCGATGGATGCGGATATGCCAGGGATTAAACGGTATCAGCCATGTCTCGACCGTTACGTCGTTCCATGGTCTCCAGCGGGAATAGAGCTTGTCGCCAGCGATCAACGCTTCTTCCAGTGTTTCGCGAATTCGGAAATGCACGCCGTCATCGGAAAGCCCCAGCATCCCGTCGAAGCTTGCCGCCGCGAAATGCCGGTCATCCGCTTCGATGTTGAAGCCGTAGCGCGTGGAATAGACGAACTTCGAATATTTCTCGTTGGCACCGCGCATCTTGTCGTGCTGTTGGCCGCTGGCGAGAACGACGACATTGCCGGGAGTGTGCATGGCGACCATGCCGGGTTCCTTGAGTGGAACGGGATCGGCGAAGGAAGGCGCAGGTGCTTCATCCGCCTGCCAGAACGGGTGATCGGCCGGCAGGGCTAGGGCCAAGAAGAACTTCAGCGCCCAGTAAGGCGACCCAGCCGAATTGTAGCTCTCGCTCATCAGCAGGTTGGGATAGCCGTAGCCGATCGACAGCACGCCGTCTCGGTCGGCGATTGGTAATTGCGACCACCAGCGGATGTGGCGCATATAGTAGCCCTTGATTTCGGCCCAAGGCAGAGCTTCGACCTCGGCAAAGGCCAGTGCGCCCCAGAAGCCGCCTGCTGCGAACCGATAGGTCTGGCTGCGCCCGAAGGCCAGTGCGGCGCCATCGGGGCCGAACCAGTGGCGGATATCGACGGCGAAGACCTCCGCGCGCTTCCGATAGGCCTCCCCACGCTTCACGTCATGCTTGGCGAGAACAGAGTAGATCAGCGCATAGAAATGCATGGCGAAGGGGATGTAGTGATCGACCCGCTTGACAGCCCCGTCGCGATACCATCCGTCTCCGAGACGGAAGGCCTCCACTTCATCAAGATAGCGATCGGTCTTCGAGCGGTCAAACGCGACCCCGACGCGCGTCAATCCAAGGTCGATCAGGACGCGGAAGAATTTCCAGTTATTATCGACGAACTCCTTGTCGCGCGCCGACAGAAGATAGGAGGCGACAGTTTCCTTTTGCGCGTCGCTCAAAGGTTCCCAGATATGCTCAGGCACCATGGCAAGCGCGAAACCTACGGCGGCCAATTCTACCTGACGCTGGTCGCGGTCGGAAATGTCACCCCAATACTCAGAATGCGAGGGATTGGTACCAGTTGCGAGGCCGCGCCGGTAGAGATCCCAATAAGGGAAATCATAACCGCCGGCCGCAAGCGGTACGATGCCCCAAAGTGGTCGCGCAAAGCCTTCGAGATCAGCGGCCGCGCGATCGAAGTGAGCGCCGATGGCGCTGAGCCGCACGCGGGCTCCACCCTCGGAAAAATAGGGGAGGAGCGGCTTGAAGAGATCCAGGGCCGCTCTTGCGACATCGTCTCGAGAGAGGAGGGCGTTCCCGTAAAGGGGATTGGCGCGGGCAGGGTCGTAGATCACTGGCAATCCATCATCATAGAGAAGAAACCCGCGGAAGCTCCGGCTCCCGCGGGTCGGGTCAGTTCGAAGGATTATTTGATGGCCTTAACGCCATCGGTCATTTCCTTAAGACCGTCTTCGATCGAGATATTGTCGGTCATGATCGAGTCGTGCGCTCGGTTGAGGACGACCTCGATTTTGGCGGCGTTCGGTGAGACGGCCATTTCCAGGAAGGACTTGCCGGACTGCAGTGCATCTTTGCTGTTCTGGTCCTGCGGAAATCCCGGTAGCGACGCAATCTTGGCGGTGACTTCTGGCGTGCGGACGGTCGGGATGGTGCCGGTTGCGGCGATGATCGCGGCACCTTCCGGACCGGTGACGAACTTGATGAAGTCGAGCACTTCCGCCTTGTGGCTGGAATTGGCGTTGACGGCGAGCGAAGCGACCTGCGCCGCTGTCGTACCGGCAGCGACGCCTTCCGGATGTGGATATTTGGCGATACCCCAGTTCTTGCTCTTGGATTCACCCGACGCGACCTTAGCGATCTGCGTGCCGATAAACCATGTGCCCATTGGTAGCATACCGATCGTGCCGTTGAAGAACGGTCCCGAATAGTGGGTATTGGACGTCTTCAAAGACGCATAGGAGGGGACGACAGCGGCCTTCTGAAGCGCAATAGCCCGTTCGTACCACGGCTTCAGGAAGGCATAGTCCGGACCTATTAGCGTGCTCTTGCCGTCGAGAATGCCCGGAAGCTCGACCGTTGAACGCCAGGTATGAAAAAGCGCACCATAGGTCTTGTTGGCACCCATCCCGCCGGTAAGCTTGGTAGCGATCTGGTCGAACTGCGCCCAAGTCATGTCATTAGTCGGATAGGCAACGCCGGCCTTATCGAAAATGTCCTTGTTGTAGTAGACGATCCAGAAGTCCGAGCGGAACGGCAGAGCATAAACCTTGCCGTCAATCTTCAATTCATCGACGAGCCCGCCGAACGACGCGGGGTCGATCTTCTGTTCCGTCATGAAGCCGGAAAGGTCCGAGATCGAGCCCGCGCGAACAAGGTTCGCGTAGTTTGGGACGTCCTTGACCGTCACGATGTCGAGGTCCTTGGCGCCGCCGGCCAGTTGCGTGGCGATCATCTGCTGGTAGTCCTGCGAGCCGAGATCGACGGCCTCGAACGTCACGTTCGGATGTTTGGCCTGATAGGCATCCATGAGCGGCTTATAATAAGTCGTCTTGTCGAGGTCCCACAGCGCCCATTTGAGCGTCACCGGCGACTGGGCCCATGCCGCGCCTGCGGTCGATGCGGCGAGTGCCATACCGGCCAAAGCGAATTTCACTGATCTCCCGAATTTCTCCAAATACATTTCTGTTCTCCTTCCCTGAAGTGTCTCTGGATTAGATATGCGTAGCGTCATAAGCATGCGGTTCGCGAGGTGCCGGGGCGGCGGGCGAGAGGCCCAGAACCATTACCGCTGCCCGATGGACGCCGAATGCGACGGCGAACATTCCGAGTGAAAAGTTGAGGGTGGCCGGCATGAAGACGGACACCGGATAAAAGGCGACATGCGCAAGCCAAAGCGCGGCCACGAACAGAAGTGCCGCAAGTGCCGGTAGCGGTCGGATGAACGAGGCGACCGCAGCAAGCCGCAGAAGTTGATGCGCGGGCATATCGCGCATCACCATCAGCACTACGAGATGGCAGGCGATGACAAGGATGAATACCGTCGCAAACAGCGCGATCGTCAGCGGCAGGGCGAGCACGAGATTGTCCTGGGCTGCTGCAGCATATGTAGCGATCGCATAGATGCCGAGGCCGATCGCCAGTGCGAAGGCCAGTCCCCAGATGGTCGCGCGCAAGAAATACTCGACGAAGCCTTCGGCGAAATCCCTGAGAAGGTAGGTGTTCCGGTCCTCGACGAAAGTGACCGAGATCCGGGCCATCGCGGCGATCGCGGCGGGAATGGTGACGACGAGCAGGCTGGCCAGGATGAAGAGAATGTTCAGCTTGACCATTTCCCACCATTCACGGGCGAATGTCTCGACGAAGAGGGCAAGGCCGTTCTTCTTCGGCGCATTCTTCGCAATGCCCGGCCCCTCCTTCGTCCACATGTCCCGCAGCGATTGCATGGCCATTTCTCCCACCCGTTATATCAGTGCCGCCTCAGTAGAGGATCGAGCGCTCCGTTTCTTTGTCAAAGAGCTGCACATTGGTCGTATCGACGGTCAGTTTTACCTCGTCGCCGATCTTCGTCTTGAAGCGTGGCGACACACGCGCGATTAGGTCGCGGCCGCCGGCGACGATGTTCAGATGGACTTCCGACCCCATCGGTTCTGCGAGTTCCACGACGGCGCCAAAGGGCGCCAGATTCTCCGGCGCAATATCGGCCGGCGGCAGTTCGTGAAAGTTTTCCGGACGAATGCCGACGACCAGTCCGCGGCCGACATAGGGTTCGATACGGCTCTTTTCGAAATGAGCCGGCAGCGGTAGTTCCCACCCGTCGAACAGGGCGGCATACCCATCGCCCCGACGCTCGATCGCCGAGGGCAGCATGTTCATCTGCGGCGCTCCGATGAAGCTTGCGACAAACATGTTGATCGGTCGGTCATAGAGGTTCTGCGGCGTATCGACCTGCTGGATATGGCCGTCCTTCATCACTACGATCCGGTCGGCCATCGTCATCGCCTCGATCTGATCGTGAGTGACATAGATGAACGTGGCGTCGAGACGTTTGTGCAGCTTGGTGATTTCGGCGCGCATCGTGCCGCGCAGCTTGGCGTCGAGGTTGGACAGCGGCTCATCCAGCAGGAAGACGGCGGGATTGCGGACCATGGCGCGGCCGAGCGCGACACGCTGGCGCTGGCCGCCGGAAAGCGCTTTCGGTTTGCGGTTCAGGAGATGCGTGATGTCCAGGATCTTTGCGGCTTCCTGAACCTTCTGGTCGATGACCTCGCGTGACGCTCTTCGCAACTGCAGTCCGAACGCCATGTTTTTATAGACCGTCATGTGCGGGTAGAGAGCGTAGTTCTGAAAGACCATGGCGATGTCACGGTCCTTTGACGGAACGTCATTGACCAGATCGCCGCCGATGACCAGATTTCCACCGGAAATCTCTTCCAGGCCGGCGATCATCCTGAGCGTCGTCGATTTGCCGCAGCCCGAAGGGCCGACGAGGATGATGAATTCCTTGTCGGCGATCTCTAGATCGATGTCGTGCACGACGGTTAGCGCGCCGTAGGTCTTGTTCAGTTTCTTGAGTGAAATGCTGGCCATCTGATCTCTCACCAATAGGAAGACCAAGCGCGCGAAAGGCGCGTCAGGGCTTCCATGTAATAGTAGTCGCCCCACGAGACGCACTCGTCGACGCCTTCGCCTCGGCAGGTATTGTAGGGCGATTTCTTCGAATAGGTGCCATGCAGGACCAGGCCGTTGGAGACGGCCGGATCCTTGACCGCATAACGCTCTGCGAGGCTTTTCATCATGCGGCGCGCGAGGTCATGGTAACGGGCGGCGACGTCGTCTTCGACCATCGCGGCCATTTCGAGTAGGCCGCAAGCGACGATCGACGCGGCCGACGTATCGCGCGGCTCGCCGTCCGCGTCGGAGAACACGAGGTCCCAATAGGGGATGAGGTCAGCCGGCAGCCTGTGCAGGTAGAAGTTCAGCAGCCGGTCGAAGGTGTTGCGGTATTCGTCGATCCGCTCATAGCGGTAGGACAGCGCCATTCCGGCAATGCCCCAAGCCTGCCCGCGCGCCCAGAAACTGTCGTCCCTGTATCCCTGCTTCGTGGCACCGCGCACCGGCGCCCCCGTCACCGGGTCCATGTAGAAGGTGTGATAGGTGGAGTCGTCCGGCCGTACCGAGTTCGCAAGCGTCGTACGGGCATGGATGAGGGCGATGTCGCGGTATTTCGGATCGTTGGTTTCCCGCGTCGCCCAGTAAAGTAGGGGCAGGTTCAGCAGGCAGTCGATGATATAGCGATATTCCTCTGCGACGCCCTTGCGGCCCCAGGCCTGGATGAACTGACCGATGGGCTGGAAGCGTTCGATGAGCTGATCGGCGGCAAGGATTGCGGCTTTGCGGCCGTCTTCGTCGCCCACCAGCTTCCAGGCCGCGACGCAGGAGGGCGAATAGAGGAAGCCCATGTCGTGGTGGTCGGTCTCGATGCGGTTTTCAATCCGATGCAGGAAACTCTGTACCTGGATCTGCGCCGCATATTGGAAGACCTTGTCGCCGGCATGCTCGAAGGCGAGCCAGATTTCCCCCGGCCAGAAGCCAGCGGTCCACTGGTCGTTGGCGACCGCCGGATAGACATTGCCGACGCTCGAATGGTTCTGCGACGCATAGGTGAATGTCGGCAGGTTGCGGCGGACCTGTGCCACGGCGAGATCGAGCGCGGCCTTGACCTCGGCATCGGTGATCGGCTGCGGCGCGGTCGGCATAACGGCAGTCATGAACTTAACCTTTCAGGCCCGAGGAGGCGACGCCTTCGACGAAGAAGCGTTGCAGCGACAGGAAGACGATGAGGACCGGAATGAGGGCGACGACCGATGCGGCCATGATTAGCCCGTATTCGGCGGAATATTGGGAGATGAACATGCGGAGCCCGATCTGGATCGTTTTCAGCTCCGTCTTGGTCAGGTAGATCATCGGCCCGAGGAAGTCGTTCCAGGTGGTCACGAAGGTGAAGATGGTTAGCGTCGAGAGCGCCGGCTTGGACAGCGGCAGCATGATCTTCGCCCAGATCTGGTACTCGTTCATGCCGTCGATGCGCGCCGCCTCGCAGAGCTCGGTCGGGATCGACATGTAGAACTGCCGCATCAGGAACACACCGAAGGCGGTAAAGGCCTGCAAGCAGATGAGCGCCAGATGCGTGTTGTTCAGCCCGAATTCCCGCATTAGCAGGAATTGCGGCACCATATAGACCTGCCAGGGCATGGCGATAGTGGCGATATAACCGAGGAAAAGCGTGTTCTTGTAGGGAAAGTCCAGCTTGGCGAATGCATAGGCCGCAAAGCTCGACGTCAGGAGCTGCAAGGACGTGACCATGACCGTCAGCTTAGATGTGTTGTAGATGAACAGCGCCAGCGGGATCTTGGACCAGATGTCGATATAGTTTTGCCAGCGCGGTTCAGATGGGATCCATTCGATCGGGAAGACGAAGACGTCGCGGCTGAGTTTCAGCGAGGCGGACAGCATCCAGGCAAAGGGCATGAGCATCACCGCGGTGATGACGATGACGGTCAGGTAAATCGCAATCGTCTTGACCCTGATCTGTCTGCTCCTGGCGGAGCGCTTGGCGATCTGCATGACGTCAGTCCTCTTTCTGGCGGCGGAACTGCACGACGGTGACCGCCAGCACGAGGAAGAAGAGGACCAATGCAATCATGCTGGAATAGCCAAGATCCCAGGAAATAAAGGCCTCGTTGTAGATGTGATAGACGAGGACGAGGGTTGATGTGCCGGGGCCTCCCTGGGTGATCATGTAGATCTGGTCGAAGACCTTGAACGACTGGATGGTCAGCATGACGGTGACGAAGAAAGTCGTCGGCGCCAGCTGGGGCACGGTGACATAAAGGAATTTCTGCCAGGAATTGGCGCCATCGAGATCGGCGGCCTCATAGAGCTCGGAATTGATGCCCTGCAGGCCGGCCAGGTAGATGACCATGTAATAGCCCATGCTCTTCCAGACACCGAAGAGGATGACCGTAACCATGGCCCAATGCCGGTCCGCGGCCCAGCCGGGCATGTCCTTGGGGTCGAGGCCGAGCGTGTAGAGGATCATGTTCACCGGACCCATTTCCGGGTTGAAGATCATGTTCCAGACCACCGCAACGGCGACCAGCGAGGCGACATAGGGGAAGAACATCGCTGTGCGGAAGAAATCGCGCCCGAAGATCTTCTGGTTCAGGAGAACTGCAAGGCCCAGCGCGCAGGCGAGCGTCGCCGGCACCGATACGGCCGTATAGATGATCGTATTCCAAAAGGCAGCGATGAAGGCCTTGTCCTCGAACAGCCGCCAGAAATTGTCGAGGCCCGCGAACGTGATCGCGTTGGACCCGTCCCAGTGCATGAAAGCAAGTGCAAAGGCAAAGACGATCGGGCCGAGCGTGAAGACCGCAAAGCCCAGGAAATTCGGCGCAATGAAGGAATAGGCGATCAGCGCGTTCTGCAACTTGCGCCGACGACGTGACATGGCCTTGGCGGAGCGTCGAGCCGTTGCCGGCGCACCGCTTGCCGCGATGGTCGAATTCGAAATGGACACCTCATTCCTCCTCGAAGCGGCGCTTCCCAGGCACTCGGGTGATGCGCGAAATTACCCGCTCTCGCAGCCCGTGCCGTGACCGGACATAGCACAGATCCAACATTGGTCAAACAAGTTCTGGATAAATCATATGACTTCTATGGTCATCTTATAATACGTATGATAGGTGGCATCCAGGTTTGTTGCCGAAGACGTGGAAAAGGGGGCGAATGTTTAGCGAGATCGCGGAAGATTTGCCGCCAGTATTGGCAGACTTCGTTCCCGGCGCGCCCTTTTCGGATCGCCTCTCTTGGGAAGCCGTATCGGCGGACATGCGTACGGCGGTCATCGGTGATGCGGAGGCCGCTCTTGGCCAGGCCTGGTCGGTCATCAAGGCGTCCGATTACCGGGAATATGCGCTGAACGGCAATCGATCGTGTTTCGAGGCGCTCTATTTCTCGCGGCGGCGGCGATTGAACGATCTTGTGCTCGCCGAAATGCTGGAGGGCAGGGGGCGTTTCATCGATGCAATCGTCGACGGCGTCTTTCTTGTTTGCGAGGAAAGCGGATGGCAGCTTCCAGCCCACAATGCCTATGAGCGGGGCGGACAAAGGTTTGCTTTACCCGATGCCGAACAGCCGGTTATCGATCTTTTCGCGGCTGAAACGGGCGCCTTGCTGGCTACGATCGTGGCGCTACTTGGAGATCGGCTGAACGAGGTCAGCCCGCTGGTCGGCGCCCGTATCGAGCAGGAGGTGCGGACCCGACTCTTGACGCCATATCTCACCCGGCATTTCTGGTGGATGGGCAACGGTGCCGAGCGGATGAACAACTGGACGGCGTGGATCACGCAGAATGTCCTGTTGTCGACCTTCGGTCTCAAGACGGATCAGGGCCTGCGTCGAAAGATCACCGAAAAGGCGCTCTCCAGTCTGGATGCATTCGTAAAGGACTATGCTCCGGATGGCGGCTGTGAAGAAGGGGTCGTTTATTACCGGCACGCGGCGCTTTGCATGGCCGGCGCGATGGCCATTCTGGATCAGGCGGCACCGGGCTGCATGGCGAGGCTCTGGCGGGCTCCTAAGATCCGCAGCATGGCGGAATATATTTCCCACATGCATGTGGCCGGCCGGCAATACTTCAATTTTTCCGATTCCGCCGCTGTCATCGAGCCCTGCACCGTGCGCGAATATCTCTTCGGCAAGGCGGTCGGATCCGACGCGCTGGCGCGATTTGCCGCAAATGACAGGCTTTCATCGAAAAAACCGCACCTGCCGGACGAGTGGAACCTCTGGTACCGCGTCCAGGAGCTGCTCGTCGGCTCCGACCTGGTAGCCGCGCCGGCTGACGCATCAAAAACCGATATCTTTTACCCCGGCATCGGTCTGTTCGTTGCCCGCGACGATCATTATGCGCTGGCAGTTAAAGGCGGCAACAATGGCGAAAGCCACAATCACAACGATGTCGGCAGTCTGACGCTCTACAAGGACGGCAAGCCCTTCCTGATTGATATCGGCGTCGAAACCTATACGTCCAAAACCTTCTCGCCACGGCGCTATGAAATCTGGACCATGCAGTCCGCCTTCCACAACCTGCCGACGTTCGGCGGCGTGATGCAGTCGGATGGCGCGGATTTTGCTGCGCGCGACGTGGATGTGGAGTTCAATGAAGGTTCTGCGCGGATATCTCTCGACCTTGCCTCCGCCTATTCGGCAGTTGCCAAGGTGCGAACTTATCGCCGAACCGTCACGCTGCTGCGCGGGCAGCACGTGGAGGTTTCCGATAGCCATGACGGCGACCTGCCGGCCGTGCTGTCGCTGATGACCTGCGCAAAGCCGGCCGTGGATGGCCAAAATCTTCATCTCGAAAGCCTGGGACGGATCGAACTCGATGGCGGCGGCGAGATTGAGGTCGACACGATCGATATCGACGACGCCCGCCTGCGCCTTTCCTGGCCGTCAAAAATCTACCGGCTGCGTATCCCCTTTGCCGGGACGCGCCTGAACCTGCGGATCGTCTGAGGAGGGCGGGGATGGAACTGACACTGAAGGTCGTTGACATTGCCGGCGAGGTTCGTGCCAAGGCAAGTGGAATGGACGAGATCTATCTGGTCTATCGTGATGCCTACAAGGAGGGGGATCACGTCGTCGTCGAAGCGTCCGAGCCCGGACATCTGGTCTTGGCGCTTGATGACGCGATGCAGCCTGCAGTGGTCTACATGAAGGGACAAGCCTATGCGCTCGGCGTCCCGTTCGAGGCGAAGCGCGTTCCCTATTCACCACATGCTTTCGAAGGCGTGCTCCATCGACTGTTTGTCCGCAAGGCGCGGCGGGAGGAGATCGGATCGCGCCGAAATCTGGCGTTCAATCCCTGGGACGACCACGCCAATTCCTCCATCTTCCCGCATGCCAAGGCGAATGTCGAAACACGTGGGGAGGCAGTCTTTGCCGCCCGCAATGCGATCGATGGCGAAAAGGCGAACGACGATCACGGTTTTTGGCCCTATACGAGTTGGGGCATCAACCGTGATCCCGAAGCCGCACTGACGCTGGATTTCGGGCGCCCCGTCAGGATCGACGAAATCGTCTTCTATCTGCGAGCCGATTTTCCGCACGATGCCTCGTGGGAAAAGGCGAGCATCACCTTTTCCGATGGAGAGACGGAGAGCTTCTCACTGGTCAAATCCGGTGCCGCGCAATCTTTTCCGTTCGCGGAAAAGACCGTGGAATGGGTGCGGTTGCACAGCCTCATCAAGGCCGACGACCCTTCTCCCTTTCCGGCACTGACCCAGATCGAAGTCTGGGGCCGCGAAGTGGACTGATCGTAAACGTGGAAGCGTCGGGAATTGCAGTGTCAGGATGAAAATGCCCGGAAGTCCCGGAGCAGATCGCGGTAGCGAATCTGGCTGCCTCGCAGGTGGTCGCGCATGGCGTTGCGGGCTGCTTCCTCGTCCCGGTCGGAGATCGCCATGACAATCACTTCATGCTCCTTGTGGATCATCCGCCGGTAGGCAGTCTGATCGGCAGGGCGCGGGTCGGGCATCACTTTCGACTGCGGAATAGCCGCCGCCCCGTGAAACTCCAGATGCTGCCGGAACAACGGGTTGTTGGTCGCATCGGCGATGGCGAAGTGAAGTGCAAGATCGGCTTCGCGGATCGACTGGTCGTTTTCGATGCAGCGAAGGATCTGCCGGTGACATTCGAAGATTGCTTCTTCCTGGGCCGGGGAGCGCCGCAAGGCCGCAAGGCCGGCGGCCTCGATTTCCAACGGCGCTCTGACTTCCAGCACCTCGAGGTCCGACGAGACACGCGCCTTGTCGATCCTTCGGTTGAACGGCGCTTGGATGTCGGGGTCAAGAACGAAGATGCCCGCACCCTGCCGCACCTCGACAAGCCCATCCGACTTCATCGCGGCCACGGCTTCGCGCACCACCGTCCGGCTCACCCGGTGGGTTTCGGTCAGCTCAACCTCGCTCGGGAGCTTGTCGCCGGGGACATATTGGCCGCTCGCAATCGCGTGACGAAGGCTTTGTCCGACTTTCGAAACCAGTGACCCCGGCCCCTTGCTGCGATCCTTGGTCTGGATGGTCACGCTCGATCCCCTTAATGGAATGCGGGCGATCTTCAAGGCGATCGCCGTATTCATCACACATGTATGACAAATCCTGCGTCGTTGCAATACAACAATGCTTTTGTATCGTATTTTGCAAGGTCTTCGCGCGGGGCCCTTCTGGGGAAAGTAAAGCTGGACGCTGGAAAATGCCTGCTGTATTCGGTTCCAGGCCCGCGGTGCCGAAAATTGGTATGATGACATAGTGCGCGCGCCCCGAGCTTGAGAGATGCCCTATCTTTATGAAACCTACGGCGGATGCCGTCGATAATCGTGGCAGCAAGTGCAAGGTGAGCGAGGCCATGCGGATGGATAAAGAAATTTCCAAAAACCGTTCCGCAGTCGACACGGAAAGAGATGCAAGGTTGCAATTCCTGACCTGGGAGCGCAGTGCGCAGGACATCGGGAGTGATCAGCAGAAAAAGCTCAAGGAGGAGCTTGCTCGATCCGCCGGTGCACGAATTGCAGACAGCGCCTATATTGCCCGCGACGCACGCGTCTTCACCGCGTCGCTCGTCATTGGCGAGGGCTCGTGGATTGCTGGGCATGCCCTTGTGCGAGGCGATGTCGAATTCGGCTCCAACTGCTCGGTCAATCCCTATGCCTGCATTTCCGGAAAAGTGCGCTGCGGAAACGGCGTGCGCATCGCATCGCTGGTCTCGATCGTCGGGTTCAACCACGGTTTCGACGATCCGGATGTGCCGATCAATGATCAACCGCACATAGCGCTTGGAATCCTGATCGGCGATGACGTCTGGATCGGCGCTAACGCGGTCATCCTCGATGGCGTGACTATCGGCAATGGCGCCGTCATCGCAGCAGGAGCGGTGGTGACGAAGGACGTGCCGAAGCTGGCGATCGTCGCCGGCGTGCCCGCTAAAGTCGTTCGTCGCCGGGGAGAGACGGTGATTGCACGGTCCCGGCGGGGTGAAGTCGAAAATGCGCTGACGCGTATCAGCAAAACCGCCGAAACTGAATGGCGTGATGCGCTGGTGCGTCATTCGACGCCGGAGGGATACATTTCGGCAGAGGCGGACGGGATGGTCCGCAAGGCAATCCGACATCAATGCGATGCTATCGAGATCGCAGCCGGTTTTGGTCAACCGCCGACGGGCGACGAGGCAAAATCGATCATCGATCGCCTGCAGGCGCTGCAAGATCCATCGAATGGCTTTTTCCCCGATCCCTATCGGCTACCGAATCCGGCGGCGAATATCCGGGAGGATACGCTGGCGCTCTATAACGTACTCTCGATCGGGTATGCGCTGGAAATTCTCGGCACCCATCCATCTCATCCCATTTCCGGAGTTGAACTGGACGCTTCAGCGCTCTTCGATTGGCTGGAATCCTTTCCCTGGAGCACGCGCGCTTGGCTGTGTGGCGATCGGGTGGATGCGATCGCCACTGCGCTTTATTTCAACGCGCGATATTTCAAAAGTGGCCGCGGAAAAGAAATTCTCTTTGGCTGGCTGGCGACTCATGTGGATCGTGCAACGGGGCTTTGGGGAAAACCGACGGCTGAGCAAGGCCTGTTGCAGCCCGTCAACGGTTTCTACCGGCTGACGCGCGGAGCCTATGCTCAATTCGGCATTCCGGTGCCTTTGCCGGAAGCGGCGATTAACTCCGTGCTTTCTCATTACCGCAGCAACCGCGGATTTTCAGGAGCGACCTACACCGCCTGCAATCTGCTCGATACGATCCATCCACTTTGGCTTTGCCTCAAGCAAACGGATTTCATGCGTGCGCAGGCGGAAAATGTGGCTGAGACAATCATCCTCCAAGCGCAAGACCGATGGGTTTCCGGACAGGGTTTCGCTTTTGCGGACGGCCAAGTAGCGGGTTTGCAAGGCACAGAGATGTGGCTTTCAACGCTGCATCTGGCTGCCGACCTTCTTGGCATAGCGGGCGAGTTTGCCTTCGTTCCACAAGGCGTGCATCGGGCCCGATCGGTCGGACAGGGCCTTTAGCGTTTTTTATCACTGACGGTCGAGAAAAACCATTAAGTCTCTCACCGCATTGCAGGTGAGTGAGGTTGCTACTTTGACGTGAATGGCCGCAATGTTGCGGTCGCGACGGTGATCGAAACCTGGGCTCTGGGCTGGGCTGGGCTGGGCCGGGTCGGGCTGGGCCGGGAGCCATCTCGTTACCGATAGCGAGGGTAATTTTCACGGCTCGGTCTCGGGCGGTTGCGTCGAAAGTGCCGTGATTGCTGAAGCGATAAGAAGCTCGGCGACCTGTTCGGCAAGGCAGTCCGCGTCCAGCTCGCGAAGGTCAACGCCTCAGAGATCGACCGCATCCAGATCGACCGTGGCCTCGAGTTCATCGACGACATCAATGTGCGGATCAAGCAGTCGGAAGCGACGATCCGGGCGATGACCAAGGCCAATGTGAAGCTGTTGAAGACGATCCTTGGCATTGGCGAGTTCTTTGCCCGGCTGATCGATGCGGAGATCGACGACATCTCGCGCGGCACCGACACCATGGAAGGCGCTTCGCCGCAGCAGAGGATCATCTCAAATTCCTTTCGATAACCTGTGCTGAAGCGGACGATGAGATTTCCAGGTGATCGGGCTCGATATTCGCATAGCCGCGGCGGGTTCCACAGACCGTTCCGCCGTCGGCGAAGATCTCGACGATTCCATGATCATGAAACAGACGAAGGTCCTTCCCGCCGCCAAGCTCCGCCACGTATTGGATCGAGCCGTCGTCCTGGGCGAGCCGGATCGAGAGGACACCCTCGGCGACGTTCACCTCGAAGGCAAGTTCGCCGCCCTGCGTCGCGACGAGCTTGCTGCCCTCAAGCGGTCCGGAAAGGCGGATTTCGATGGGAGCCTTCGGCAGCGAGAATTTGCCGCTTTTGTCCTCGACGACAGGATCGGCGGCATACCGCTCGGCGACTTCGATCACTGGCAGCATGAGCAGCTTCTTCTTGTCTTCGCTCAGACTTAGAGCACGGGGCAGGGACAGTTCCCCGGAATAGGATGAACCCTCGGGCTTGCGGTATTCCCAGTTGAAAAGCCAGGCAAAGGCGATCTGACGTCCGTCTGCCTCGAAACTCTGCATCGCGTAATAGTCGGTGCCGAAATCCAGCAATTGCAGTTCCGACGTGTCGGGTACGAAGGCATCGTTGATCAACTCGCCGACCAGGGCATAAAGGAGATTGCGGCGCCGTGTTCGTGGCTCGACGTGGCCAACAAAGCCCATCACCAGAACCCACTTATCCTCCAGCGGGAAGAAATCCGGGCATTCGACCGCACGCGCGCCTTCTTGGCGGAAGGTAACCGGCGCACGGTAGAGCGGCCTGAGATATTGCCAATCGAGACCATCGCCGGAGCCGAACAACAACACAGCGGGATCGCCCTCGATCGACGCGCCGAGTATCATGCGATAGGCGTTGGCTGCATCGTCCCACCAAACCTTTGGATCGCGGAAGTCGTGCTCCACCCCGTCGGGACGCTGCTCCAACACCGTCACAATGCCTTCCGCCTTGATCATCCGCCGATCTGGGCGCGCTATTTTCTGGATTTCCCGATAACCCTTGAAAAGGTCATAGGCGGGCAGGCGCTCGGTGTAAAAGAACATCAAACTTCCATCTCGATCCCGAAAGGCGTTGCCGGAGAATGCGCCTCCCGTGGCGCCGAGACGCCACAGGTTCTGTTCTGGATGCAGAAATACCGGCATGTGAAGCCAATTGACCAGATCGCGGCTGGTCGCATGTCCCCAGTGCATCGGTCCCCAATCACTGCCACTGGGATGGAATTGATAAAAAAGGTGCCATATCTCGTCGATCTTGCAGAGACCTACGGGGTCGTTCATCCAATGCCGGATTGGCGAGAAATGAAGCGTAGGACGATCCGGATCGGACCGAAGCCAATCTTCAATTTCCGCACCGGTGCGTTGAAGGATCCCTTTATCCGAAAATTCAAACACTGTTATACCGGTCTCGTTCACGGTTTGAGGCTGATATCCATAGGCCCACAGAACAGCGTTCGGCGCATTGGTGACAACAGTGACCTCGCAAGCTTCCCTGTGGTGATACGAGAAAAACTCCGGATGGATGGCAAATGACCGAGCCTGCCAAACCGTTTTCCCATCAATGTTGAAACGAAAAAAGCCGTCGCCCGCGGCCCAAAACTCCAAGCAGTACCCCAAGGGTAGGAATAGGTTTTGCGTCATCAACGGGCCATCTTCCCGTTCCACTTGGTTCGTCATGAACACAACTCCGAATAGTCACTGAATTTTCGACAGACGCTCTAGCTACGCTCGGTCTATATTGAAACTTTGCCGACTATCGCCCAGGAACTGGAGTGCCCCTGAATGCATTCACTGTTCTCTCCATCCCGACCTGTTCGTCACTGCCCGAATCCAGGACTGTATTCCGCACCGACCCCCTTTGAACCAGTACTGCCGTTACTTCGAGCGCCTTCAAATTGCTTGTTGAAAGCAATGCGCCCACTTGCGTTGAGAAACACGCACTGTTTGGTGCATCGTTGATTTGCGACATTTCGGTCGTAGCCACGATGTGATTATTGGCTATGTAGTTGCCGCTACCGGCAACCACATTGATGATCACAGGCTTTACGGCGAGAGGCTTGATATATTGAGTATCGATCGTTTCTGAAATGTGGTTGGCGATTACAGAATTGTTGCTGCCATCAATGCGCAAAAGTCCGAACAGGTCATCCAGGCCGTTATCGTACTTCTGCATGGGCGCCCACGGCTCTCGATCTCGCAGGAAGTGATTTGAGGAAACCAGGTTTTCGCAACAGTTCTCAGCAAAAACCAGCATTCCGGGATAGAAGGAATGGAATCTGTTTCCTGTGATCGACGAACGCACCACGCCGGAAAAATAGACGCTGCTGGCGCCTCGAGGGAACACGTTGTTTGAGGATACTAGAATGCCGCCATAATTTTCAGCGTAGACGGAATGTCCCCTATATCCGGCCCCGACAAAATTATTCGCTATCCTCGAGGCCTGCCCCATACCTTTCAATTCGATACAGTTGCCGCACTCTGCAATGAAATTGTTGTCTATCGCCAGCGCATCCGCGTCATGAACGGTAACTCCATGCTCCAGATAGATAAGACCCATACCCGTTATTCGGAATGAGTCATTGGCGCTGCCCACATAGATTCCCGTTTTGCCATTCCTGTAGGTATTTTCTGCATCATTCTGCCCCGAACCATCGTCAATGAAGTGCAGGCCATCGATGCAAAAGTCAGCAAACTCCACAGAGCTTATACGAGGACTTCCGGTGCGCTTGACATAGAACGCGGCTCCGGCAGCCTCACCGTCGGCGGCCTCTGGAGAAATGTCCACACGTACGCGACTTCCGCCCGGCCACACTTCGCGCCACTGTGCCAGTTCGTTTGCGGGTGTATTGAAACGGATGCTCGAAGACGTAAAACCATGTCCCGAGCCCACAATCTTCAGATAGCTCACGTCTATAACGACTTGAGTGACAAGACGATAATCGCCTGGCGGTATATAGATCACTGCTCCAGGCTTTCCGCCGTCGTTTAGGTCGGGAACCGCTTGCCTGCTTTTAATATCCGCAATGATGCTATTGATGACCGACCCAATATCCTCATAGGGGTTGCCTACGGGATATCGTGTTACGTCGTAAAAGTTCTCACTTACCATTGCTAATGTCTCCTCGGCCATTTCCTACTCCACAGCGAGAGTAGACCGATGTTCTTGATTGGTTGTCGTGCGCAAGCCGCCTGGGGGAAATGCATTCAACGGCTCTCTTGTTTGAGTTTGGAGCAAGATCCTGCGCACCATCACCAGATGCTGGTGCGGATGTCCGGTTCAAAGAAGTGAAGTTCTTCGGCATCGACAGCGATGCGCGCGATGCCACCTGCGCGGACTGTGCTCTTCGGAGAAAAGCGGGCTACAGCAGCCTTTTCGTTGCCGATGTCGACGACGGCGTCCGGGTCGCCGGCATCCACCCGGGTTGCGTCGATATTCAGATGCACCATGGATTCAGAACCTAGCGCCTCAACAAGAGTAACCGGGGCCGAGATCTCGGCCGAAGAAGGCCGGATTGCGGCGTCGTTCATGTGCTCGGGCCGGATGCCCACAATCACCTGACGGTGAGACGCACCGTTGAGCGAGGGGCGGTCTTCGAAAACCCGGTCGGGGATTTCCAACCTGTTGCTGCCCAGTGTCAGCGTCCTTCCATTCAGAACGGCCTCGTACAAATTCATCGAGGGCGATCCGATAAAGGCGGCGACAAAGACATTGTCAGGTCGATTGTACAGGTTTTGTGGTGTGTCGACTTGCTGCAACACGCCGCCTTTCATGACAGCGACGCGGTCACCCATCGTCATCGCCTCGACCTGGTCGTGGGTCACGTAAATCGTCGTGACATTCAGTTTTCTCTGGAGACTGGCGATCTCGGCGCGCATCTGCACGCGCAGCTTGGCATCGAGGTTCGACAACGGTTCATCCATCAGGAAGGCCGCTGGTTTGCGGACGATCGCCCGTCCCATGGCGACACGCTGACGCTGGCCTCCTGAAAGGAGTGCCGGCCTGCGGTCGAGCAAAGTCGTCAGTTCGAGGATGCGTGCGGCTTCGTCTATGCGGCTGGCAATCTCGGTCTTCGACAGGCCTGCCATCAGCAAGGGAAAGGCGATGTTCTCCCGCACTGTCTTGTGCGGGTAGAGCGCGTAGGACTGGAAGACCATGGCAATGTCGCGATCCTTGGGATCGACATCGTTGACTAACCTGTCACCGATCCTGAGTTCGCCACTGGAAATGCTCTCCAGGCCGGCAATCATCCGAAGTGCTGTCGATTTCCCGCATCCGGACGGACCGACGAAAACCATGAACTCGCCATCACGGATATCGAAACTCAGATCCTGGAGCGCGTGAAAGCGGTTTCCGTAGATCTTATTGATATTGCGCAACTCTATGCCGGCCATGCTTTTGCCTCCCTCATCCCTTTACAGCGCCGAAAGTCAGGCCGCCGACGATCTGTTTCTGAAGTGCGAGCGTTACGATGATGACCGGAAGCGAGTAGAGCACGGCTGCAGCTGTCATCGCCCCCCAGGCAAGCCCGTAGACCGAATTGTATTCGGCGATGACGATCGGCGCCGTTTTGGTCGCCTCGGACGTGAGCAGCAGCGCGTAGAGGAACTCGTTCCAGCTTGTGATGAAGGTAAAGAGCGCGGTGACCGCTATCCCCCCTTTCATGACCGGAAGCACGATCTTTCGAAACGCCTGGAATCGTGTGCAGCCATCCATGCGCGCCGCTTCTTCGAGCTCCTTCGGTATGCCCTCGAAGAACGCAGACATGAGGAGCAGTGCCAGTGGTACCGCGGCCGACGTGTGAGCGAGCACCAGGCCTGGAATGGTATCGAGCAGACCCACAGATTTCAAAAGCTGGAACAGCGGCACTCCGAGCGCCACCGACGGCACCATGCGCGTCACCAGGGCAAAGAGCAGGAAAATGGTGGTGATCCGGCGCCGGTACTGCGTAGCCACGTAAGCGGCAGGCACGGCCACCGAAAGCGAGAGAGCAGTCGTCAGCACCGCGACGGTGAGGGAATTCACGAAGGCTCTCGGCAAAGTGGAGGATTGCAGCACTTCGCGGAAATTCTCGAACGAGACAACGGCGGGAAAGAAGCTTGGCGGGATCTGCTGGACATCAGCCGCCGGCTTGATGGAGGTCATGAGCAGATAGATGTAAGGCAGCGCGTAGGATAGCACCAACACGAGGGCTGCCGCGTTGATCAGGATTCCGCTGAGATTGAGGCGGGGAGCTCTACGCATGTACCGGCCTCCATATCTTCCAATAGGCGACTGCCGCCAAGAGCATCATGACGATGAGAAACAATGTTCCGGACGCGGAAGCCTCGCCGAGATCGCCGAACCGAACCATGCGCTGGTAGATGTTCATCGAGAACACTTCAGAAGCGTGACTGGGACCACCCTGCGTCTGTATCCAGATCAGGTCGAATGTCTTTGCAGCATCCACGCCCCGCACGATCACCACGACGGCGATCACCGGCCGCATGAGGGGAAGGGTGACATGCCAAAAGCGCTTGAGCGCATTCGCCCCGTCGATCCGCGCTGCCTCCAGCAGGTCTTTCGGGATGTTCGTCAGCCCGGCAAAGGACACAAGGGCGACAAAGGAAGTCGTCAGCCAGATGTCGGCAAAGGAAACAGAATAGATGACGATATCTTTGCTGGACAACCATGCGATCGCTTCCGGATCGCTTATGAGACCCAGACGGACGAGCCCGTAGTTCAGGATGCCGATATTGCCGACGAGCAGAAATCGCCAGAGTAGACCCGCGACGATGGGAGGAACCATCAGCGGCAGAGCGAAGATCGTGCGATGCCACCGCGATTGGCCGGCAAGCGCCGAAAAAAGCAGAGCCGCACAGAAGCCGAACGTGAACTCGAAAAAGAGCGCGAAGACCGAATACTGAACGGTCCGCAGAGCGCTTTCCGCAACACGTTTCGACGTCAGGGCATCGACATAGTTCTGCAGGCCGACCCATTCGCGTAGATGGGGCGTGATCGTATCGACCTTGAAAAAGGAGTCGAGTACCAGGAGCCCCACCGGGTAAGCGACCAGCACGCCGAGGATGGCGACTGCAGGCGCGAGCATGCAAAGTACAAATCGGTCTTCACCCGACATGTCCGTCTCCGAAAGCTAAAGGACGCGGGTGGCATATCCACCCGCGCGATGTTGAGGAATGTGCGAGGCTAGTTGAGAATGTCCTCAATCGTTTCCCTGGCTTCCGTCAGGACTTCACCGATATCCGCCTTACAGGTAAGCGCCTGCTGGACGGCGGGCAGCACCGCTTCGTCGACTATTTCCTGATATTTCCCTGTTATCGGTCGACCTTGCGTCGCCGGAGCGCTCAGCGTCTCGAGAAGCGGCGTGAAATGCTCATAGCCGGGCTTGCCGGCATAGCTGCGATAAGCGGAATTCGTCGCGGCGAGGCCGAGCGGCGCCTCGATGCCCAGCGCGTTATTAGCGATCGCAAACGCGATGAATTTTTTGGCGGCGTCCTTGTGCTGGGAGGTCGATGGGACGACGTTGTACCATGGACCGGGAATGGCCCCGATTCCAGCATCGCCAGCCAGCATCGGTGCAACGCCGACCTGACCGCTGATCTTGGAGTCCGGGGGCGTCATCTTGTATGCGTGGCCCCAGAATTTCATCATCGCGGTCTTGCCCTGGTAGAAGAGGTTCTGGGCTTCGCCCCAGCCGATTTCATTGACGTTTTCAGGGACGGAATGATCGGTGCAGTGCGGCGCGATGTAGAACTCGAGCGCCTTCTTGTGCGCTTCATTGTCGATTATAACCTGTCCATCCTTGTCGAGGATCACCCCGGGCGAACCCGCCTGCAGGACATGCGCCATCCATTCCTCTGAAAAGGTGCCGATGGTATGGGTGCCCCAGAAATCAGTCTTTCCATCGCCGTCAGTGTCGCGCGTGAAAAATTTCGCAATGTCGCGCCATTGCTGCCAGGTTTTGGGCGGCGCGAGAGGATAGCCAAACTTTGCCTGAAAAGCCTCCTTTTCCTCCGCCTTGTCGAAGAGATCCTTTCGATAGAAGACGATCTCTGCATTCGCCCATGCGGGCATGCCGATCAATTTGTCGCTGACCTTTGCATCGGCAAGCAAGACAGGCGGAAAATCCGCACGAACCTCATCGTTGAAAAGAGGAGAGAGGTCTTCGACATGGTCTGCAAACTTCGCATTCCATACGACATCGATCGTCACGACATCGAACGCGGACGAACCGGAAGCAATCTCGGCTGAGAATTTGTCAAAGACGCCTTGATAGGGCACGACCGTGAAGTTCACCTTGATGCCTGTTTCGGCAGTAAATTTCTCGGCGACCGACTTCTGTAACATTTCGCCGCCACCTTCCACCAGAATGTTGATGGTTTCGGCATTGGCAGTGGCGGCCATGAAAACAAGCGCGAGTGCGCTGGCGCAGAGCAATTTTTTCATCGATTCCTCCCATTGGGCTCGTTGCGCTGGCATTGAGCCCTCCTTCCTGCTGCGAAGATAGTCTCCGCATGACAACGTTGTCAATGTTGAATGTCGACGTTGTCAGAGAAATATGTCGACGTTGTCATGCGTCTGGTTTAAAAAGAATCCCAGCAAGGAGATCGGCATACATGGTCAGCATAGTCAGCGTCGCGAAAGTGGCGGGGGTTTCCAACAAAACTGTGTCGCGGGTCATTAACGGCGAACCATATGTGACCGAGGAAACGAGGGAGAGGGTAGAAAGGGCAATTCGAGACCTCGGATATGTGCCTAATATGGCCGCGCGCCAAATACGCTCAAGTCGCTCCAACACATTTGGTATCATCGCTGACTACGTGTCGACGACGCCTTATTCAGTGGATATCGTTCGCGGGATCCAGGATTGGGCTAATGCTAACGGCAAAACCATCCTGATGGCAAACACCGGCGGTGCGTCCGAGCAGGAAATTAAAATTTGGAAACTGTTCCAATCGCATCGCATTGACGGTGTTCTCTACGTAACGATGTACCATCGCATTGTTGATCCCGAAACCGGCGACGTCGGCATCCCCACAGTCATGATCAACTGTCGACCTCGCACGGGCGAGCTGTTGCCGTCGATCGAACCCGATGACTATCAGGGTGCGCAGGACCTGACACGCTATCTGCTTGAAAGGGGCCATCGAAAGATCGGCTACATCCGGCTCAATCCCATTTTGTTGGGCGCGGAACTGCGCCTCGATGCATTCCGCAAAACCATCGGAGATTTTGGCCTTGGGGAGAACGACCTGACTATCCGTCTCGGGATGGAAGGACCGGTAGGAGCAGAGAAGAACTACGTTTTTGCTGCCGCAACCGAGATGCTTCAACAAAAGGATCGACCGACGGCAATCATGAGCGGCAACGACGAAATGGCGATCCAAGTCTACATTGCGGCCATGGCATTGGGTTTCCGTATCCCCGAGGATGTGAGTATCGTCGGCTTTGACGACTTCCGGACCGTTTCCCAGGCGCTGAAGCCGGAGCTGACCACTGCGGCTTTGCCGTATTATAATCTCGGCCTCGAAGGGGCGGAACTGTTGAACAGCGTGGTGGCCGGAACTGAGGTCTGTCCGAGCCGCCGCGTTGTGTCCTGTAAATTGGTCGAGCGAACTTCGGTGTGCTCCTTGTAGTGCCACGAAGCGGGACACCTGGTTGAGCGCAAACCGGCCGGTTTTTTCAGCGTACGCGTCAACGGCAAGAGGTGGTTGCGGGAATATGGCGGACACTTGATATGTCTTTCATCCATTCAATGGTCTTGGCCCGCTGCCACGCCTCACTCGACCCATATTCTCTCACCATGTCCTCGAAGGTAGGCACGCCTATCCGGTCAAAGAAGAGAACTTCGACATTGTCTCGAAAGCGTTCCGAGACGGCCCGAGCAATCGTGGTCTTGCCCGACCCAGAAGCTCCGATCAAAATAGCGACAGGCATGGTGCGTCTTTCGCTTTCCTGATGCGATGCTCGAATCACGACCTAAAGGTACAGCCCCAGATGATTGATTTCAGGCCACTGACCGAAGCAGATTTTCCGATATTGTGTGAATGGCTAAATAGCCCTCATATGCGTGCTCACTATCAGAAGACGCCAACAACGATCGAGGAAGTTCAGGGGAAGTATTCTGAGCGCCTGAGCCCAAGCCATCCCACCCATTGCCATATAGCTTTTTATAGAGGGAAGCCTTTTGGAATGTTGCAGTGCTATTTGCTTCGCAACTATCCCGATTTCGCGTCTGAGATGGGCGAGCACGACGGCGTAGCGGTCGACCTATTTATCGGTGAGCCGCGTTTCATGGGGAGGGGCTTGGGGAAGGCTATGCTTCGCTCCTATGTTCTGAACGTGGTTCCTTCCATTTTTCCCCAAGACTGCAAATGCTTCATCTGTCACGCTAAAGAGAACAAAATAGCTATTCGTGGTTCGCTGTCCGCAGGGTTTCTGCCGTATCGAGACGTCATCGAGGGCGGGGTGGAAAGTCTGCTACTTTCATTTGACCGTCCGATTTAGAGGGATTGGGACTTAAAGCCGAACTGGGCCGTGATGCACTCGACCGTCTCGGTTATCTCGCGGGTGAGTCAGACCATCTTTGGGGCATTATCCGAACGGTCCGACCCTGGGCGATAAGAGGCCGTCGCCGGTGCGGCCACGATAGGCGACGTCGACGGTGACGATCGGCCGGACTCACCTGACGCCAGGAAAGAGTTTGCGCAGCGGTGGCCTTGCGTCAGAACGTCGTTCCAGATCGTCGCCCAGGAACGTGGAGCGCCGGAAGGGCCGATGCTGACTGACCAGGCCGGACATCGTCGGCGGTAACGATGGAGAAGCTAGATTGACCGGCATAATGACCCGCGCTCGAAGAGACCAATGCGAACCTTCCATACCCACAGAAAAAGCAACAGTCGGCAAACCGCTCTGACGTTCCATAATCTATCTTATGCGATATGTGTGTGTAAGGGCTATTTAGTAATGCGACAGTTGGGCCAGTTAGAGATGCGACAGTCGTCGCCTCTTGGGATGCTGGTCGAACGTCAGCGTTGGGAAGCAAGATTAGCGACGTGCATCGTGGCCGAGGTCATCTTTGTTCGGAGTCGTCATGTCTTGTTTGATTGTCATGTCTCAAAAGGAATTGCATCGTCTTGAACATATTCAGCGGGTTCGCCAAGGCAGCCTGACGGTCACACGGGCGGCGGCGCTGCTTGGCCTCAGTCGCAGCCAGGTCCATCGGCTGCTGCAGGCCTATGACGAGAATGGCGCTGACGGTCTCGTTTCGAAGAAGCGCGGCCGTCCGAGCAACCGGCGCCATAGCGAGGATTTCCGCAATCTGGCTCTCGACCTGGTGCGTGAGCATTACGCGGATTTTGGCCCAACGCTGGCGGCCGAGAAGCTGATCGAACGCCACCGGATTGCCGTCAGCAAGGAGACGCTGCGCCAGTGGATGATGGAAGCCGGCATCTGGGTGTCGCGCCGCGAGCGCAAGAAGCGGGTCTTCCAGCCGCGCGGCCGGCGCGATTGTATTGGTGAGCTCGTGCAGATCGATGGCTCGCATCACTGGTGGTTCGAGAACCGCGGCGGCAAATGCGCCCTGCTGGTCTATATCGACGATGCCACGGGCAAGCTGTTGCATCTGCGCTTTGCGACTTCAGAGAACACCTTCGACTATCTGCACGCGACGAAGGCCTATTTGCAGCAATGGGGCAAGCCGATCGCGTTCTACAGCGACAAGCACGGCATCTTCCGCAGCACGCATGCGTCGGAGAAGGACCGCACGAGCGGTCTGACGCAATTCGGCCGGGCGCTGTATGAGCTCAACATCGACATTATCTGCGCCAACACCCCGCAGGCCAAAGGCCGCGTAGAAAGGGCCAATCAGACGCTGCAGGATCGCCTCGTCAAGGAGCTGCGGCTGCGCGGTATCGATACGATCGACGCGGCCAACGCCTATGCGCCGGAGTTCATGGCGGATTTCAACTTTCGTTTCGGCAAGCCACCACGCAATCCCAAGGACATGCATCGGCCGCTGGCGGATCACGAGAACCTCGATGGTGCCATGTGCCGCAAGGAGGTTCGTAAGCTGTCGCATTCCTTGACGCTGCGCTATGACAAGGTGATGTTCATTCTCGATCCGACAGAGCGCGCAACGGCGCTGGCGGGCAAGAAGGTGGTCGTTTGCGACTATCCCGACGGACGCCTGGAGATCACGGACGGGGAAGCCTCCCTGCCCTACAGAACGTTCGACACCTTACGCTCCGTGCATCGCTCCGAGGTGGTCGAGAACAAACGGCTGGATGACATGCTTTCGATCGTCGCCGAGCTGCAGGCTGGGCGCCAACAGCAACGCAGCAAGAGCGGCCCGCGCCGCACCGGCCAGACGGATCATATGTTCGGCATCAGCGATGGCAGCCAGAGCAACGGCTATCAGAAACGCGGCACCAAGCCTGGACGAGGAAATATCTGTGCTGGCGCTGCATCTGCTGCAGGCATCACTCGTCTATGTGAACACGCGGATGCTGCAATCTGTTCTGATCGAGCCGAAATGGTCTGAGCGGCTGACGCCGGACGATTATCGCGGTCTGACGCCACTGATCTATTCACACGTCAATCCGTATGGAAAGTTTGAGCTCGATCTGATCAGCCGGATTGAGTACGAACAAAAGGTCGCTTAGTTTTTTGGAAACAATAGAATGGCTATTAAGCTTCTCAATTCCTGTCTGGATATCTTGCATACTCAGGGCCTCGCATCGCAGGTTCTTCACTCGTATTTTGCGAGCGTCAAACGGGATTTGCTGGATGATGATACCGTGGTGGCGGCCCTGGTTGTGGCTGCTGGCCAATTAGATGTGCGTTCGATGAGGGGCGAGGGGCGGTCGAGAAGCAACAATTTGCGTAAAATATTCAGGATAGTTCAGCCGGAACCTTAAATCCTGATCACTAGAACGCTCTCCAGAACAACAATATTGGAGGCTACTACATGAAGTTTTCCATCGCGCATCGGAACAGTCTGAAATGGATAACGACAGCGGCAATCGGACTCGCAGTTTCCGCGGTTCTCAGCACAAGCGCACAAGCCGGAGAAAGCCGCAAACCAAAAGAAGGGATACGATCCGTCTACCTCGTCAAATATCGGGTCAATAACGAAATTCGTTATACCAAGAAGTCTGCTGGCAAGGTCGTGAAGGTGTCGGCCTCGCAATATATGAACAGCAATCCTTATGTCTGCACGCCTAGCGGCTTTGGGCAAAAAGCGCGTTGCTATACTCCAAACATTTTTAAGCGGCCAAACGTTTAGAGAGCAATTTCGTAGTGAAGGAGCTGCCGCGCCCGATCCGCTCGGCAGCTCTTCGCCGTGTTTATCGACGAATGTCTTTGAGACGAGACACTTCCTTGCTCACCCGATCGCCTTTAACCAGCTTGAGCGATTCATCACCCTCCCGAACGGGATTATGCCGGAAGACGTACCATTTGCCACCCAAGCTTGGCTTTTGATAAATGACGCCGTCCTTTTCGCGATGCAGGAAACATGTGACTGCGCCGTCTCTTTCCATCTTGCTGGACCAGTCCATCTTGCTGGACCAGCGAGCCCGCAAGCAGAGCTTTCCGCCATTGATCGCATACCAACGGCCCTCGGCGTAGGACCAAGCCGCCCTCTTGCGTGACCACGCGGTAAACTGTTTCCCGTCGGCCGAAAAGAACCCGCCCCCATCTTTCCATTTCCACGTGCGGTCGACATAGAGCTTTTCCAGTGCCACGGCCTTCATCGGCGACGCGGCGGCGGCAAGCTTCGCTGTCGCGTCGTCCACTTGTGCCTTGGATGCGGCGCTGGCATTGCCAGCCAGCAAGAGTGCGGACAGCGCCGTACTTACGATAATTGAATGGATCGGATACATTTTTTACTCCTGACTAATAAAGCAGTTCCATCGACAATGCGTTAGGGTACTTGCGTTTGGAATCGCATAGAACAAAGGGATGGAGCGGTTCGCGAACTGGTGCAAAAGTCGAACCGCTCAGTTAAAAGCCGGGGATCAGTCCAGCAGCGGATGGTTGGCGACGCGCCAATCAGGGCGGCCAACGTCCCTCGGCCACGGATAAACTTCACCATCGTTGAAGTAGACAACCGCGGTCATGGCAGGGAACTCGGTATGTGGCTTGTTTGCTTCTGCAGCCCAGTCGCGAACGTAATCGTCGTTGCCTTCATAGCCAAGCTCCGCAATAGCGATTGGTTTGCCAAAGCGTGCCACACGATCGTATCCGGGTTTTGTCCGCTCAACAAACGTCGTGTCGTGACCGACCTCCAGTTTGTCATAGGGCTGATAGCCAAAGACGGACAGACCGATAATGTCGACATATTCATCCCCCGGATAGTAGGCTTCCAGGCCCTCCTCTCCTTTCGGCGACCACATATATTGGGCCGACGGAAGTTGCTTGCGGCATACGTCGTTTACATGTCTATAGGCCTTCACATAACCTTCCGGCTTCCAGAAGGCCCAGGTGAACTGCCCGTCATTATCTTCCATTTCCTGCGCCCAGCGGATGGTGACAGGGCTTTTCAGCTTTGCTGCCGCAGAGCAGACCGCCGCCATGTTGGAATCGTACCGTCCCGCTAGAATCCCGCTGAGCAGATCATCCGGGCTGATGCGCCAGTCACGCGCCCATGACCACGGTTCGACGGTGATCAAGAGGGACCGTCCACGCTCGCGCGCATATGCGTCCGCGGCACTGAGGGTTGTCAGATCCACGTTCTCCCAAGGCAGGAACAGGTGTTCTATCTTGGAAGTGGAATCGTTGGTATAATCCCCGTGCGGATCATAGGCACCGGGCGTCACGGCCTCAGCCGTGATGATGGGCCGCTTGTCCTGAAACTTGTTGCGGCTGTCGACACTCGCTCCTGACACACCGCTGGCAGCATATACACCACCGGAAACGAATGCGCCGCAAAGCAAAGCTGCGGTTAGTTTAAAGAGACTTTTCATCGCCCCCTCCTTTTCTTATTGTTTAGGCAACTGGGCCGCGCCAAGCGCGGTTTTAATGCTGTCGCGTTGTTGGGAAACCAGATCGGTGGAAACCAGCTTGTGGGCCTCGTCGTCTTCGCGGGCTTCGGCGTGGCGGAATACATACCACTCACCATCGGGCTCGCGCTTTTGATAGATCGCTCCATTGCCGATACGATGCGAAAAACAGGTCTTGGCCGGAAATGCGCCCTGTCCGGAATGCCATGTCGCATTGAGACACAACCCTCCTGTCGCGGTGATGACCCAGCGACCTTCTGCCCAGGATTTGCCCTTATCACCGTCGGCCCATGCACTGAATTGCCGGCCGGCATCCGTCATATATCCGGCTCCGTTGTCCCACTGCCAGCTCTTGTTCTTATAGAGTGCGTAGATTTCGAAAGGCGTCATGGCGCGAGTTCCTGTCGGCTGTCCAGGCGCCTTCGACGGCGCGGCAATAGCCGGTGCGGCAATACAAGATGCCGCCCAAGCGACTGTCGTTGTCATCCGGAAACCCCGCAGGAATCGAGCCCTTCCAGATTTAGAGATTGTCATTGGAACCTCCCGCTATCTCGAAATGAGCGCCCTCCCTTTTTCGTCCTGGATGGACTTGTTCCGACGTATGAGGCAGCGCGCCGGTGGTACTCCCATCATACCGAGCCGTCGTTGATCGGCCGATGGCCGATACACGAAAGCCGATTTCTTCCGCAACGCCGTGTTCAAAGGCATTTCTGAGGTCGATCAATACCGCCTGGCGCATGGTCTTCTTCAGGCGCGCAAGGTCGAGTTTGCGAATGCTGTCCCATTCCGTGATGATGACAACAGCATCGGCGTTGCGCGCGCATTCATAGGCATCGTCAAAAAACTCAACATCCGAGAGGATGCGGCTGGCATTCTCCATACCCACGGGGTCATGGGCGCGGATAGTGGCGCCGAAACGCTGCAGGGTTTCGATGAGTGGAACGGAGGGCGCATCGCGCATGTCGTCCGTATCGGGTTTGAAAGTGAGACCCAGAACGGCGATCGTCCGGCCTTCCACATCACCGTCCAGAGCGTCCACGACTTTCAAAGCCATGCGGCGCTTGCGCGCTTCATTGGCGGTCACGGTTTCTTCTACGATGCGCACCGCCACGCCATAGTCCTGGGCTGTGCGCAAAAGCGCCATCGTATCTTTCGGGAAGCACGAGCCGCCGTAACCTGGACCGGCATTGAGGAAACTTGTCCCGATGCGCTTGTCGAGACCCATGCCCAGCGCCAGTTCACTGACATTGCTGCCGACCTGCTCGCAAAGATCGGCCAGTTCATTGATGAAGGTGATCTTGGTCGCCAGAAACGCGTTGGCGGCATATTTGGTCAGTTCAGAAGTCCGGCGCTGGGTGACCACGATGGGTGTCCTGCGCGCTTCGAGAGGCGCACCGTAGAGTTTCATAAGAACCTTGCGCGCGCGCTCATCCTCGACGCCGATCACGACGCGATCGGGCTCCAGAAAATCGCGGATAGCGACGCCTTCCCGCAGGAATTCAGGATTGGACGCAACCGAGAAAGTGCCGGTTTTGCGCACGGATCCAATGATCTTCTGCACGATGTCGCCTGTGCCCACCGGAACGGTGGACTTCACGACCACAACGGCATCATCGTCAATCAGCGGCGCCAGTTCCCGTGCGGCCATGTAAACGAACGACAGATCAGCATCCCCCTGACCGGCACGCGGCGGAGTGCCGACCGCTATGAATACGACCGATGCTCCCTTCAGTCCCTCGGCCAGATTGCATGTAAAGCTCAAGCGGCCCGCCGCTGAATTGCGTTCCACCAGTTCATCCAGACCGGGCTCGTAAATCGGCACGACGCCGCGCTCAAGGCCGTCTATTTTCTGAGCGTTCTTGTCGACGCATACAACCTCATGGCCCCATGAGGCGAAACAAGTCCCGCTGACCAATCCGACATAGCCGGTTCCTATGACTGCGATCTTCATGTGTTTGATTGCCTTTTATTGCTGATTTGATTTGTTGGGAGCGTTGGTGCGCCAGCGCGGATTGAAGATGGTTTTGTGAACATCGCGACCACCGACACCTGCGCCGGCAACTGAAAAGCGATCCTCGAACAGGGAAAAGCTTTGGGTTCCCCATGCGAGCGCCTCGATGCCGTCACGGCCCCGTTCGGCGGTTGCAAAGCTCGGCAGAGCCACAAGAGCAAGCAAGCTGGCGGCAAGCGCTGGGCGATAGAGCCACGTGCGGTAGCGAACCGTGTTCTCGCGTGCATGCTGGAGAACGATAACGAACAGGAGCAGCGCATAGATCACGGCGTTGACGATGGCGAAGACATAGAAGCCGCGGCTGTTGTCGCTCGCATGCGGGATGAGCAGCACCGGCAGGATCGAGAAAACCGCCAAGAAACCGTAGGGTGCGAGCACACGGAACGGCAGGGGATCCACTTCGGACGCCCCCTTCGGCGTGACGCGGAAATCCACGAATGAACCCGTTGACCAATCGCGCAGCGCAGCCAACGTTCCAGCCATCGCCCATGGCCAGCGCGCGAACACAAACAGGGTCATTTCGACGCTCAGTATTTTCGCATCATACGAGCGGAATGTGCCGGAAGCGCGCCAGCGATAGGCCAGCACGATCAACATGATCGCCTGGGGAAGAAAATGGCTCAGGAAATCGGGATAGGTGACGGCAACGAAGCTATCCCCTACCACCAGCGCAATGATCGGCAAGACGAACATCAGCGCCATGAAAAGAGAAAACAGAGGATACCAGAATTGCGAGAACAGAAACTGGAATTTCAGTCGCGGCGGCAAATTACCAACAAGCCTGGGCGAATACTGCAGCAGGATCATCATCAGACTGCGCGACCATTGAAACTCCTGCGTGATGAGATCGGCAAAGGTGCGCGGTCCGTCGCCATGTGCGATGGCGTCGAGTGCGTGCACGCCGCGCCAGCCATGGGCATTCATCATCAAAGTGGTGGAATGATCTTCCGCCAGTTCCGGTCCCAGGCCGCCAATTTCTTTCAATGCCGCGGTGCGAACCGCATAATGCGACCCGATGCAAAGCGGGGCTAGACCGTTGTTGTAACCGGCCTGCAACGATCCGTGCATACTGGCTTCTGCATAGAGACGCCCGCGAGCGGACCAGCTTTCATGGGCATTGCGATCGCAAATGCTGGGCGCGGAGACATAACCCACAGCCGGATCAGCGAAGGGACGCAGCATCTGAAACAGATAGTTCAAATCCGGCACATGGTCCGCATCGAGCTGCACCACAAAATCGTAAGCGTCGTAGCCGTAATGGTCGTAGAAAAAGGCGAGATTACCTTCTTTGCAGCGCGTGCGACGCGGCCACGTCTTGCGGTGATAGTCCGCGCGTCCCTTGCGCGTGGAAACGAAGACACTATGTTTCTCGCACCAGGCGAGCGTTGCCGGAGAAGGGTCTTCATCGGCAAGCCATGTGTCGTGCGGCACATCCTGGGCCAGCATGGCGCGCAACGTCTCGGCCACCACCTCGAAAGGTTCTGATGGCGCCTTTGTTACCACCATAGCGATGCGGCTTCCTGCCGGAAGACTCAACGGGCCGCTTGGACGACGCGCACGGAAAAACAGGACGATGAAATATGCAGGCAGCAACGTCACCCAGGCCAGGATGGCCGTAACCAGAACGGAGCCCGCAAGGCTCACATGGTTGGCCGGTTCAAGCCACCAGCGCCAAAAGTAGAAGAGCGCCGCGGCCCACAACGCTGCACCGAGCAGATATTCTACGCGCCGCCAGCCGGTAAAAACCGGAACCATCAAAGGTTCATCTGGGGTAGCCTCCCATATTGCCCGGCGTGTTTTCATGTCCGCACCTCCAGCCCAAAGAAGGGAGCAGCCGTGCGAATGATCGTATCGAGATCGGAATAAAGCGCCTGAAAGCCAAGTTTTTCCGCTGCAAGCGCCGGATCGGCATAAAGCACCGGGGGATCGCCGGCCCGGCGAGCGCGCATTTCGACTGGCACGTTATGGCCTGTCAGGCGCCTGATCGCATCCAGAATCTCCTTGATAGACGTGCCGTGTCCTGTGCCTAGATTGACGGCCAGATTGTTGCCGCCATTGACGAGATGTTCGACTGCCAGCACATGCGCGCGTGCCAGATCGGCGACATGGATGTAATCCCGGATGCAGGTACCGTCCGGCGTATCGTAATCGTTGCCATAAATTTCCAGAAAGTCGATGCTGCCCGCGGCAGCCATCAGCGCCCGCGGAATGAGATGCGTTTCGGGATCATGGGTTTCGCCGATTTCTCCGTCGATATCCGCTCCGGATGCATTGAAATAACGCAGCGCCACATAGCGCAGCTCATAAGCAACCGAATAATCGGCAAGCATCTGCTCCGCGATCAGCTTGGTACGACCGTATGGGTTTATCGGGCGCTGCGCTTCGCCTTCGCGGATCGGCAGTTGATCCGGAACGCCATAGGTTGCGCAGCTCGACGAAAAGATGACATTGCGCGCGCCGGCGAAACGGCAAGCTTCCAGCAGCGACTGCGTTCCGCCAACATTGTTGCGGTAATACTTAGCCGGGTGCTCCACAGATTCTCCGACATAGGCCGAGGCGGCGAAATGGATCACCGCGATCGGATCGTGATCCTCGACCACCTCGATGAGCCGCTGCGTGTCGAGAATGTCGCCTTCAACGAAAGTTCCCCAACGCACGGATGCGAGATGCCCCGTCGAGAGATTGTCATAGACGACAGGCTCGTAACCCTGCTTGGACAAGAGCTTGGCGGTATGACTTCCAATAAAGCCCGCGCCGCCGACAACGAGTACGTTCTGCCCACTCATCATGCCACCTCTGCGAGTCCCCCATTGGGCCTCACCAGCTGGCGTTCGAAATAGGCTATCGTCGACTTCAGGCCGTCCGTCAGCGCAATGCTCGGTGCCCAACCAAGCTCCTGCTCTGCCAGAGCAATATCGGGCCGGCGTTGGCGCGGATCATCTGCAGGCAGAGGGTGATAGACGATTTTCGATGGCGAGCCTGTCATGGCAACGATCTGCTCGGCCAGTTCACGCACGGTGAATTCACCGGGATTGCCGATGTTGACCGGTGTGTGAATGGCCCGAGGGCTGTACATGAGCCGGTGAAAGCCTTCGATCAGGTCATCCACATAACAGAAGGAGCGGGTCTGCGATCCGTCGCCGTAAACGGTGATATCTTCGCCCTTGAGCGCCTGCACGATGAAGTTGGAGACGACCCGGCCGTCGTCTGGACGCATGCGCGGACCATAGGTATTAAAAATGCGCACGATACGAATGTCGACGCCGTATTGCTTATGGAAGTCATAGAAAAGTGTTTCGGCGGAACGCTTGCCTTCGTCATAGCAGGAGCGCGGACCGAAAGAATTGACATTGCCCCAGTAGTTCTCGGGCTGAGGATGCACGTGAGGATCGCCATAGACCTCCGAGGTGGAAGCCTGGAAAATCCGCGCCTGATAATGTGCGGCCAGCTCGAGAAGATTGAGTGAACCGATCACGTTGGTCTTCATCGTATGGATCGGGTCGGCCTGATAGTGCGGCGGCGACGCCGGGCAGGCGAGATTGTAGATCTCGTCCACTGGCAGATCGATCGGATCAACGATGTCGTGACGTACATAGCTGAACGTGTCAAAGCGCAAGAGGTGGCGCATATTTTCCATTCGTCCCGTGGAAAAATTGTCCACACAGACTACGGTCCGACCTTCACGCAAAAGAAGCTCACAAAGATGAGATCCTAGAAACCCCGCGCCGCCTGCAACAAGAACCCGCGGTTTTGAGGCGCGATCAGAACGAAAGTTAGACGAATTGAAGATGATTCCCACAACACGCTCCCAAGAACAAGAATAATATATGCATCAATGCTCCAGAAAGAACGATGCCATGTGAAAACTACTGAAACTAACAGAGCTTTTTCGATTTTCGTCCTGAAGCAGATTTGGTAGTTTCTAATACCGACCCGGTTCCTGCGTTGCGATATCCGGTCGTCCGGAAACTATTCAATTCGTCCATTTCTTACAGATATCGGCAGCCATTCGTTTGGAGGCGTCGGGCACAACAGGAGGATCGCACGCCTGGACGCAGATCGAGACCCAGGGCGGCCCTCAAATTTTACCGCCCTACAACACTCGAAGCTCTTGTAAGAAAGCTCTGAAGCCCCCAGCAAGCAGCTTTTCGGGGCGTGCGCCGGCACTCAAGCAATCCCGTCGCCGAAGTCAAAACCAATGCAACTGTAGGCCTTTACCACTGGACCGGAATGCCCGTTCATGGGTGGGTGGTTTCAGAATAGGGCGGATAATGAGAGAGCACGCCTTGATTTGGTGCGACAGAGGCACAGTTCGACATGATGGCGAAATTTTCGGCGCCTAACGCCTCAATCGGGGCCTGAAGCAAAAGAGCAGTTCAAAGCAAAACGGCGGTGGGCATGCTTCAATTGGATTTCCTGAATCTTTACATCGTAATATTTCTGAATTCCTTGCCTATCTGCGTGATATGGGCGGAGGTTGTCGGGACTCATTGGGATTTCATACCTTCGCAGATTTCGCAGGCGGGCAAGGACGGCTCTGCGATGCTGACTACCACGGCTATAAGGCGCGACGTTTCCGCATTTCGGGTCTTGGCTGGGGGCAATGATGTCGGACAATGACGATGACCGCCATTCAGAGCCGGATTTCGTAGAACGACGTCGCTGGCCGCGCGTGTCGCAAGATCCCCCCGGGGAGCATGATGTGAAAAAAACCGTCTTGGTTCCGCTGGTTTTTGAGACGGAGAGCCTTCCACCATACCAGCAGTTTCCGGCCTGGCAGGAGCACATGGCGGTATTGTCGGATACGCGTCTGCCAGACAATGTTCATCCCGACGATGGATTTGTCGCCCGGCAAGCTGTGTGGAATCTGGGCGGTATGCTGTTGCTGCAACAAACCATTCCGGCTTTCAGTTATGAACGCTCGCCAGACACGGTGCGTTTCAGTCCGATAGACCATTGGCAGATCACCTTTCTCCGTGCCGGTCGCACTTGGACCGGCAATGCTGGACGTGTTGTGCAAAATGAACCAGGCATGATTGAAGTTCGCTCACTCGGTCATCCGTTTAGCGGGCGAGCATTAGCAACGGATTCGGTGAGTTTGATCGTTCCGGTCGACCTGTTTGCTGATCGAGGTGGCCTGACAACGGCAAGCAATAACGTCGTTTTGGGTGGACACAGAGCCAAATTGCTAATCGATCATCTGTCGAGCGTTGAAACCAATCTCGATCGCTTCACGCATGACGACCTTCAGGGCGTTAAGGACCGCTTGCGGGAAATGGTTTTCGACACGATCACACCTTTGGTGGACCGTGATGGCGGCAACGATCAGATTTCGCAAATAGGATTGATGACGCGGGCGAGACGCTTCATTCTGAGCAATCTTGCCTCGCCCCACCTGACACCGGATGCTCTCGGCCGGGAACTGGCGATCTCGAGGACGCGGCTCTATGAACTTTTCGAAACGTCCGGTGGCGTTGCGAACTATATTCGCCGACGGCGCCTGTCCGCAGCTCATGCAATGTTGGCGGATCCTTCAGACACCCGAAAGATCGCCGAAGTTGGTTTAGCAATCGGTTTCGATTCAGCAGCGAACTTTAGTCGCGCTTTCACGCAGCAGTTCGGGTACAGCCCGAGCAACATACACAAGCGGACGTCCGGGGACCACACGCGCCCGGATTGGCAAACGGATAAAAAGCCAAAGGTCACATTCGAAAGCTTGCTGCGAACTCTCGGACTCTTTTGAGGCGCGCATTCCAGAGGCCTCAACACACCTTCCGCTTGAGCACCCGCAGGACGTGTCTCGCGTATCGTTGAACCATCCTGCCACAAATCCTGCCGGTTGTGCCGGCAGAGTTGCCGATGCCGTAAACTGGCAACGTAAGCCGATGTTTTTATTGCGTCAGATGGACCTCGGTTGTCGGCTGGACGGCTAACTGTTTTCCTCGACTCCCGGGGCGCTATCAGCTTTGATGTCTGGATCGATGCGCGCAAGAGCGGGCACCATCACCGGCACTCCAAGGCGCCATGAAAGCGAGCGCGATCCCACTCACCCCGGACATGACAACGCCGATGACGATCGCCGCAGGTTGGCGATCTACCGGCCCGACCTCTTTTTGCGGGCGGCGAAGGCCTTCTCCCTGAAGCGGCTTTCGAGCTTCTTGCATTGACGGCTAATGCCCTCGGACTTCTGGCGCGCCTTGTTCACCGACGGCTTCTCATAGGCTTGCCGCAATCGCATCGAGGACGTCCGTCGTTGGGAAGCGCCGCGTCAGCGCTTCCCTTGATGCTGCCTCAACCAGGCAACAATGTGCACTGAAGTCTGCTCTGGCAGGTTCAAGAGCATTAAGCTCGTTTCAGCAGCCTAATCGCCAGCAAGAGAACAATCGCGCCGATCATCGGGTGAATAATGGCGCCGATGTAACCGGCGCCAATGTTGACACCGACGCGAGGCAGTAGCCATCCGGCGATGAAAGCTCCGATGACACCGACAACAATGTTCCCCAGCAATCCGAAGCCGAAGCCCTTGACGATCAACCCGGCCAACCAACCGGCAACAGCGCCTATCAGCAGAAATATGATTAAGCTCTCAAGTCCCATTTGCGCTCCGGATCGTGGCGCTGGATTTACCGACATCGCATATGATGATGACCGGGAACAATGATGAATTCACCGCCCGTATGTTTAATGCGATTAACAGTATGATGCTCGATGCTGGCGGCAATTGCGCGCAAAGATTATGACGACCGACGTAAACGGCAGGCACAAGGTATCGCCAAGGCGAAAGAGCGAGGCCTCTATCGGGGACGCCCGGAAGATAAGAGCCGAAACCAGGCAATTGAGCAAATGCTGACGAATGGACAAAGCTGGAACAGTATCGTCAATGCGACTGGATGTTCACGATCTACATTGAGCCGCCTTGCGAAGCGCTTGGTCACTGATGAAACGTAACGTTTACCGTTTGTTCTTTGAGTTGGCCAAATATGCAGCTTCGAGCCGACAGGGCCCACCCAGCAACAGCTCGTCGACCTCGACCATCACCTGAATGCGCAGCCACGCAAAATGCCTCGGCTACAAAACACCGGCCGAAGTGTTCATCGCCCATTTGCGCGAATGTGGCTGATCCCCTACCCTGTAATCCGGCCTGTTGCACTTGGCGTCGATTCTCCAAAAAAAAGACAGACGACTGTTGCCGTCGTTCACTCGCTACGTTGCGCCGGGGTATGGCGCTGAGCCCGCGCCAATTCGACGAAGCGGCGCTTAACCTCGTCAAACAGTGCCGGTGGTAATGGCCCATAATAGCCTGTCTCGCTATCGACCGCTCGAATGTCCGGACCGGGCCAGACAAAGCGGTTGCTCTCGGTCAAAATGATCCACGACCGCTCGTCCTCGAGACCAAGACGCCTCTTGGTGGCCGGTGGCAACTCGATGGCCTCAGCGGCGTCGGAGGGCGGCGTGTGCGTGATCGGCAGTACGCGAACCACCCGCGTTCCGTCCTCGAGCATCGACACCAGCGCCAACACCAAGCAAGGGCGTTCCTTGTCGCCCTCTTCGCGGCCTTGAAGGTATTGCCTGTGCCAGAGATAGGAATAACGAAAGACCCAGCCGATCTTGGGATCAATCGGCAGCATTCTTACCCGTCAGCAGCTCGGCATTGAGATCATCGAGGTCGCCATCCATCTCGGCTGCCTCAACCGCTGCAAGATCGTCTTCGGTCAGAGCCGCGGAGGCCTCGACGCGACGATCACGGCGCGCCAGACGGAGATAGTCTTCATAGGCTAGCAGCACCGTGCGCGGCCGGCCGTTCTTAGTGATGATTACCGGTTCACGCACGGCCGCGTCCTGAAAAGCACCGAAATTCTTGGATACCGCTGCGGCCGTAACTGTCGATGTCATCTTGAAAACTCCTTTTTCCGGAATATACGGGATTTCCGTAATTTTTCAAGGATACGAATTGCCGAAATAGCAAGGTGCCCTTCAGTGGGGCATAGAAGATATATCTGCTATCAACGGCGCTTCACAAACGATCCGTAGTGAAAGGAAGCGTGACGTAGGTGCCCATGGACAAACCTGGACCGCCAGCCACGGACCCATCGCTGCAACATTTGCTGAAGTTCGTTCGCCCTTGCCGAATTGACGCCATTCACCAAAACAGCCGCTTTCTCTCCCCGGCCGCATGTCCGCTTCCAAGGGGAAAGCGGTGCCTTCCATCACGCCGGTGTCACTCCGGAAGACCGGCCTTGCGATAGCCATCAACGAAATGCTCAAGCATCGCACCGTCGCGGAACGGCTCCGTCGCGGCCCAGTGGCGGATTGTGAAATGCGGATTGCCGACGAGGAACAGTTCGGCCTCTGCGCGCGCCTCATCGAGCCGGCCGAGTTGCGCAAGGCTTGCTGCCAGGAATCGGCGTGAGCTCGTACGATAAGTCTCGTCCCTGCGCAGTGTCTCGACCGCGGCCTCGTAGTCGCGGGCCGCATATTGCGCCTGGCCGAGCGTCAGATAATACCAGCTTGCCGGAAACGGATTCAGCCGGAACGCCTTGCGAATGTGCTCAAGGCCCTCATTGACGCGCCCGGCCAGGATCGCGATGTCGGATAATGCCGCCCAGGCGTCGGCCTCGTTCGGGTCGAGCGCGATCGAGGTGGTGAATTCCGTATCCGCCTCGGTGAAGCGACGCTCATAGGCAAGCAGATACGCCAGGACCCAGCGGCAGCCGGCGTCGTTGGGATCGAGCGCTACGGCCGTGCGCGCCAGTTCCAAGGCAGCGCTACGGGTCGATTCGGTTGGTCCGCCGGCGTGTATCCATCCCATCCAGTGGTTCATGGCGAGCCAGCGATATGCCTCGGCGTAATCAGGATCGAGCGAAACCGCGCGCGTGAGCATCAGATGCGCTTCCCGCGCCGACTGCGGCGAGTCATCCATCAGCTTGCGCGCCCGCACGCAGAGATCGTAAGCCTCGAGATTTTTGGGCCGGTTGCGCGGCGGCGGTGCACGCAGCCGGCCGAGCAGCGCCTCCACGATCTTGGCCGTCACTTCGTCCTGAACGGCAAAGATATCGTCGAGGCTGCGATCGAAGCGTTCCGCCCATAGATGATCGCCACTCACCGTGTCGACCAACTGCGCGTTGATGCGTACGCGCCCAGCGGCGCGTCGGGCGCTTCCCTCCAGCAGGTAGCGCACGCCAAGGTCCTCGGCGATCCCGCGCACGTCCATCGCCTTACCTTTGTAGGCAAAGGCCGAGTTACGTGCGATGACGAACAGGCCGGATATCCTGGACAAGTCGGTGATCAGGTCTTCGGTCAACCCATCCGCGAAGGATTCCTGCTCGGGATCGTTGCTGATATTCACGAAGGGCAGCACGGCTACCGATGGTTTGCTGGGCAGCGGCAAAGGTTTTCGCTTCGCGCCACCGAGCTGTTCGACGGTGCCTAAGAAGCGGTAGCCGACGCGCGGAACCGTGGCGATCCATTCACCGCCCCCCTTTCCGGCATCGGCCGGATCAAGCAGCTTCCGGAGTTGCGCGATCTGGACAGTGAGGTTGCCTTCCTCGACCGCCCTGCCCGGCCACGCCGCATCCATCAACTCGGCCTTGCCCAGGATTTCGCCGGGTCGTCCGACGAGCGCTGCAAGCAGCCTCAGCCCGCGGTAGCCAATGGCGACGGGGATATCGTTCCGAAGGAGCGTTCCCGCACCGGAATCAAGCACGAACGGACCAAAGGCAAAGCGCGATCCCTGCATACGGCGCATCCATAGCCGGTTTGGAAATTTTTGAGAACTATTTGGGAGAGCTTAATTACGACGCTGTTCGGATCCTGCAGAATTCATCCTCTTTCAGGTCGGGGCCCGGCCCCCTTTACCCCCGTATGGAGGTTTGCCATGCACGATACCCCCACCCTTGCATCGGCCCGGTCTGCGACGGCGCAACCGGGAACGCCTGTGGGGATTCCATGGGCCGCGATGGCGGGCATCATCTCGACCGTCACGGTGTTCGCCGTGGCACAGGGGCTCACCTATCCGCTGCTCAGCTTTATCCTGGAGCGGCAGGGGACGACGTCCGGCCTGATCGGCTTGTCGTCGGCGATGACGCCGCTGGGTTTTATTGTATCCGCGTCCTTCATTCCGGCGCTGGCGCGGCGCGTAGGCGGGGCGCGGCTAGCGATCTTGTGTTCGGTCCTGGCCGCGCTCACCCTGATCGCGATTGCCTGGACGCAGGACGTCTGGACCTGGATGCCGCTGCGCTTCCTGCTCGGCTTCTTCGCCAATCCGCTTTACGTGATCAGCGAAACCTGGCTGATCTCGATCACGCCCGCGCCACGCCGGGGCCGCATCATGGGCCTCTATTCATCGATCGTTTCCGGTGGCTTCGCTATCGGCCCGCTGTCGCTCGGCCTGGTCGGCACACAGGGTTGGCCGCCCTTCACGGTCGGCATCGTGGCCTTCCTTGTCTGCGGCCTGATCGTGCTTGCGGTCGTGCCGCGCCTGCCGAAGACGCCGCATGAAGGCACGGCAACATCGGTCGGCGGCTTCCTTACACTGGCGCCGCTTCTATCGTTCGCGGTTTTCACTGCTGCCGCCTTCGAGCAGATCCTGCTTTCCTTGTTCGCGGTCTATGGCGCCGCGCTCGGCAGCGCCGAGGAGCGGATCGCTTCGCTCATCACGTGTTTCATAGCAGGCAATGCCGTACTGCAGATTTTGCTTGGGCGCGTGGCCGAACGGTTTGGCTCGACGCAGTCCATGTTATTCTGTGCCCTTGCTTCGCTGGCCGGCTGCCTGCTGCTGCCGCCGCTCTTCACCTCGTGGCTCATCTGGCCGCTCGTTTTCGTCTTAGGCGGGGTCTCGTTCGGGATCTACACCATGTCGCTGATTCAACTCGGCGAGCGTTTCACCGGTCAAGTCTTGATCGCTGGCAACGCGGCCTTCGCGTTCGCATGGGGCGTCGGCGGCATCGTGGGCTCGCCCGCGACAGGATTGGCGATGCAACTGATCGGACATCAAGGGCTGCCCTCGTCCCTGGGCCTGCTGTGCTGTGTACTCGCGGCGCTTCTGATGGCGCGGAGACGGCGGGTCTGATCGAGCCACTTGCCTCGTGGCGCGTCGATGGGATGCCGGGCTTCCACCACTAGCGAGGGATGATCGGGAACGCCGTTGCTCGCGGCACTCCAACGCGCCCGCTGCTCCAGCCCGGTGCGATCGAAAGCCTTCAACAATTACCTGGGCCGCCATTGATCGATGCTATAGTCGGCTGAGCAACTCCGACTTCTTGGTCTCGAATTCCTGATCCGTGAGAATGCCTTTCGCATGAAGTGCTGCGAGGCGTTCGATCTTGTCGAAGACGTCCTCATCGGGCCGAAGCGCCTCCGGTGCTGGACGCGCCGCTTGTTGTGGCTCGGCGGCTCCCGGCGCAGGCGATTCGAATATCGCCGGCGCAGCCGAGGGAGCGGATGTTCCGCTAGCCGGCGTGTCCGCCGGTTCCGTGCCGTCCTGGCGGACCACATCCAGTTCCGAAATTCTCACCAGCCCATGCTGAGAGGTAAAGCTCAGCGACTGGTCGCCACTTTGCTGTTGCGAAAAACCGCCAATGCGATGGTCCTTCGTGTCATAGACCGTAACCTGGCCGCCGACATCGATCGCCAGCCGCCGGATTGTCGGGAAAAAGGCGTAGCGCAGGTCATTCTGCGCCCCGGTCGAGGCAGGATGCCCGAATTCCTCGGGCCACCAGTTCCCGGCCGACAGCGCCCCGGGCACGAACAGGCTGACGCCGCCGCCCTGACCTTGATATTGGGACTGGTGCGACGTCTGTGAGTCTCGCAAATCCATGCCGCGCACCAAGGCTGCAAGCTCGGAACATATCCCGGCCACGTTTGCCTTCAGCGCATTGTTGAACATGTCGCCGACCATGATCATGCCGCCCTGCGACCATTGCCCCATCCCACCCAGATCGGGATGGTTGAACTGGGCCTGGGTCGCCTGCCCGGCGATAATCGCCATCAAAAGGTGCTCGACCGCGCCAGGGCTGACCCCGTACCGCGCTGCAATCCCTTCCAGGGTCCGTCGGCCCTCTTCACTGAGTTGTCTCATCGTGATCGCCCTTGCCTGATGAAGATTGCCGCCACGCCGTGCCGTGCCGGCGCATCCCCGTTGCAAGTGATCTAGCACGCGCCGCTCCGGGTTGACAGGGGCCCCGCACCGGCCCGCGTGCTGAGCGTGAGAACCTGGATAATGCGACGTGAGGCTGCCCTCGTCTCTTGGCCGCCTGTGCTGTGTACTGGCGGTGCTTCCATGCGGCGCCAATCAGTATTCATGCGCACGTGTGATCGTTAGGTCAGCCGTAGATCCACACCTGGATGCAACTTCTTGAGGTTGGGCAACGATTTCATCTGCCACGGAACCTGGGACGAACCGCGTATGATCAAATGAATGTCCGGCTGTTTGCGCGCTTCGATCGTCAATTTGGCGAGCAGGTTTATGCCGGAGGAGTTCAAGAATTGAAGGCCGGTTACGTCGAAAATGGTCTTACCGTCCCCATCTTTGAGCGCATTCATGGCCAAAGCATGAATGGGCGCGTACGCATCGGGACCTGCCAGTCGCATAGTTCCGTCAAAGTAAACAGTACCGCCCTCGGACCAGACGCGGAACGCTTCTTCTCTAATTTCCATAGCTCATTTCTCGCGGTTTCATGACGGTGAAATTGGCATTACGGCATATGTTTCGAGTTTTGCCCGGTTGCGGGGACTGTCCTCCTCGAAGAGCCAAGCCAGATCTGTCTGGTAGTCGCTCATCAAAGTCAGCAATCCCAATCCGGAACCGCTACCGATCGTTGCGGCGCTTGCCTCGATCTGCTGGATGAGAAGATCGCTCGGATCGCCTTGCGTTATGTTCGACAGCACCTGCTGGAACTTGGCTGCCGTTTCGCTGTCGATAAAATTTGATACCCTCATTTTAAAGTTGTCGCCTTCCGCTACGGCCTCGATCGCGATTTCGCCAGAAGCGCGAAACTTGATGGCGTTCTCGATCAGCTCGTTCGTCAGATAGCCGATGTCATGTCGAACCTGATTGTAACGGCGCTTCGAAGGACGAAATCTGAGCGCAATCATCTCGGCGATGAAATCCGATGTCATGCTGGAGTGCTTCCAGGCAAGATCAAGCGGGCCGTCGAGTAGCCGCAATTGAACGGCGCGCGTTGTGTCAAAGGAAGCGAGATGCTCTTGTCCATAAAGAACCTTTGTCATGCGATCACCTATGCCGTATCACAACGAGCGTGATATCATCATATATCTTTTGCGTTCCGATATAAGCCATGAGGCTCTCGAGGATGCCATTCATCACCTGCTCTGCTGTCCGACCGTGCAGGCGGCGTGCATTTTCGCAAAGCCGCTCGATCCCGAAGAGCTCGCCATGGGGATTTTCTGCCTCCGTGACGCCATCGGTATGAAGGACAATCAAATCGCCTTTCTGAAAAGGTATTTCGCGGGTATCAATGAAGCACGATATGTCAGCTTCAAGTCCCACCGGCAGGCCGAGATCGCCGGTGTCGATCCGTTCGACTTCGCCGGTATGGCGAACGACAATTAAATCTTCATGCTGGCCCGAAATGATCAAGCGCTCGCCATCATAGTCCAGAAATGACAGCGAGAGGTGTTTGTCGGTTCTTGTCCGCTCAATGTTCTTGTAGATCGAGCGGTTCAGATAAGTGAGGAATCTTGAAGGGTCCGTTTCGCCAGCTTCCTGTAGCGCGCGGGCGACGGACTGCACCATAAGCATCAGCACGCCGCTTTCGAGGCCGTGGCCCGTGACGTCCCCGATGCCGATCTTCAGGTGATCTCCGTTTTGCAGGATGTCGTAGTAGTCCCCACCAACTTCGTCGGCGGGCCGCATATAGGCGGCAATCTCCAGTTGCTCGATTGCAGCAAGCTCTTTCTCGCGTGGCAGCACCATAAGCTGAATCTGCCGAGCCACATCCAATTCGGCACCAAGGCGCACGTTTTCGCTCTTCAATTGGCCGTTCAGGATTGAGATTTCTTCCTTGGCAGCTTCAATTTCCTTCGTGCGTTCGGCCACCAGGTTCTCAAGATTTTCGGTATGGAAGCTGATCTCCTCGGCCATGCGGTTGAACGCGAGACCAGCCTCGCCGACTTCGTCCTTGGTGGCTATATCGACCCTTACGGAATAATCCTTTGCCTGGATGCGCTTGGCGGCACCCGCCAGCGCGCTGATCCCGCTGGTAATTCGCTTAGATGCCGCAATGACCGCAGCAGTAACGACGAGCATCGAAACAAAAACCGCGAGGATCTGATAAATCAGGATGCGGTTGGTTGCCCGGGATATTTGATCTCTGGCGGCAATGAGGGAAGCGTAGATCTCGCGCTCGGGGACAACGATGCCGAGCGACATGACCTCGCGTTGAACCGGACCGCTTATCCAAAGATTGGTCGCGTTTAGCTGTTTTGTAACGACAAGATAAGGAACGTCTTCGCCGTTCTCGTTTAGCGAAATGTGCTTTATGATGCCATCTGCATCAAGCGGGAGTGAGGCGACCGCCTTTTGCGAACTGTTGCGTAAAGAGCGGTCAAGACCCGTCACGCCTTTGTTCGTCGCGTCGCTCGCCGAGCGTAGACCGATGATCTTTTCCCCGGCAGGGTTGATTGCAACGACATTGCCGTCCGACATGGTCAGAAAACCGAAGCCGCTTTCGGCGACCTTCACGCGCTCGACAATTTCGGCGAGCTGATCAAGGGTGATATCTGCTCCGGCAGTTCCCGCCACGCTGCGCCGATCGGCAGTCCAAAGCGGATGGAAGAAGCTGACGATCAGTTTGCCCGTGATTGCGTCCGTATAAGGAGCGGTCTGCGTGATATTGTCAGGGACCGGCCGGGAAGTGATGTCCATTGCCCATTTTTGCCAAGACTCGTAGAGGCCCGGGAAGAAGAAATCCCAGAAGTCTGCACTATTGTGGCCGGGATAGAGCCGATCGAATGTTTGCGCTTGATCTGTATACGGTGCCGTCCTGAAGATCGGACGCTCCTTCGGCCCAATATAGTACATCTGCAGCTTCGACGCGCCATTCTGCAAAAGGTCCGGGGCCACAAGATCAAGGACGGCACTCGTCTCGATATCGGTCTGCACCTGCGGCAGCGGATGGTGTTCCTTGTCGAGGAGATAGCCCCACACGCTGACAACGGACGGCGACCCTGGACGGTTCTGGGCCCACTGGCCTTTGCTGTCGAACGTTACGGTCACCGCAGCTGGAGCCGCCCTTGCCATGGCGGCTCCAATCTCGCTGTTTCTCGTCGGCTGATCGATCTGGCCTTGAAGCACGCCGGCCAGCGCCTTGACGTCGGAATGGACCTGGTGGAGAAGCAAGCCAACCTGTGCCGCCGTCGAGTCCGTGTAAGAGCGGATATAGTCCTGGCTCGCCTTTTCAAGGCCTTGCCCTACTTCTGCTGTCGCGTCGCGAGAAAGACGCTGCACGTTCCAGAGCGCGAGGCCGCCGCTGACAAGCAGGTCGAAAAGGACTGCCCCGCCCACAACAATCATGAATTTCGCCCGAAATGAGCGCAAGCCGAGGTTTGGCTTCCTGATTCGGCCGACTATCATAACGGCTTCTGCCCGGACGCTGCCCAGATGGGCCAACCGGCGTAGCCCCTTGGATGAAGCGCCGCAAAGATATGGTCAGCAAACCCTTGTTTGAAGCGTTCGATGAACTCCGGTGAATCGCCCCTGCGGACAGACATTTCGCCTGCGTAGACGTCCTGCCATGCTGCAATGATGTCTGCGAAATCCTGGGGATTTCCGTCCAGATTGGTGACCATGAAGCTTTCCATTCTCACGGCCTCGAAGCCTGCGTCCAACAAAAGGCGCAGGCCCTTTGGTCCCATTTCGACATCCATTTCGAAGTGACTGAAGAGCTTGGCGACCTCCGTATAGGTCCATTGGATGCTGTCAGCTCGCGGCTCCCCGAGGCAATGAGAGTTTTTCTCGTTGGTGATGTAAACCCGGCCACCTGGCCTGCAAATCCGATAGAGTTCCCTGAGCAGCAGTTCAGGTCGATCGAAGATCTGCAGCGAGTGCCGGCAGGTCACGAAATCGAACTGGTCGCTTTCGAACAGCATCTGCGATGCATCGCCATAGGTATATTCAATGTCGCGGACACCGAACTTTTCCGCAACATCGCGGGCATAGTCGAGGCTTACAACCGAATGGTCTAGCGCCACGATCCTCGCTGGATCAAATTCCTTCCTGACAAGCATCGCGAAATCGCCGATGCCGCAACAAATGTCGGCAATCACCATGCCGCTGTGAAGTCCATGGCGTGGCAAGATTTCTCGCTCGTGTCGCCAGGTCATCTTGGTCTGCGTCCTAAGGATGGGAATGAAGCTTTGGTCTTCAACGAACGTCTGGCCGGGATAGAAAGCAGAATCGTAGATCTCGACGGCGATGTTCGGTGAAAGATCGCTCAAATGCCGGAACATCCGTGCCGCCCAGGCGACTACGCTTGATATGACAACCACAAACTTGAGCTCAGGCCTTGAACGCGAAGCATCGACCAGAACCCGCGTCAGGGCTCGAAATGCCGTGCTGTTCATGTGTGTAACGCGCTTCAGATTGACGTATAAAACACCGTTTACGATCTCAATCCCATTTCGCAGCAGCAAGAGCTCGTCGGCAATTTCAGCCGTGGAATGGGGGCGAAGCACGCCAGCGAAGGAAAACTCCTGATCGTTGACATCGAATTGGGCTGTGAAGACAGGAGAAGGACTTTGCGCGGTCAATTCTGTAGCCTTTCGAGCGGCAGGTCGACGACAAATGTGAGTGTGCCGGTGTCCACATCGCGGATTTGAATTTCAGCATCGTAGTTCACAACCAGTCCCAGCAGGATTGCCTGAGCGTCAGATGCGGCATCGCTCGTGATAACGTTGAGATAGCTCGCAAGCGCTCGGTCGGCTTTTAGCCCCAGGAGGCTTTTTTTGTAGAATTGCCGCTGTTCTGGCGGGCAAGGAAAGGTCAGTTCAACGCGCTCGATCTGCTGCCGGCGGTAAAAACTGCATACGAATTCACCATCATTCGCCTCCGAGCGAAACGACATCTCCAGGAGCTCGTTAAGAGCTGAGGAAAGCAGATTAGAGTGGCGCACAGGGTCGCGGCGATCGTGGCTGACCATTCGAGCAACGTAGTTAGACAGCTGATCGCAATGCAACCATTCGGCGGTAAAGGTCGCCATGTCCATCTTCAGACTGAGCAGCTGGTCAAATGGAACGCTCGTTACAGCTTCTTGACTTTTCAAACGGCACCTCCTCGGCGAATTGCCGCTTAATACTCAGGATTTGGCCTGATCATCGGCGGTTTCCGATGTCAGCAGGCTCCTATGAATAAATTCATCAATCAGTTCTGCCCTGAGAGGGGGGCTTAGGAAATATCCCTGCAGCCGGTCACATCCCTCCGCCTGTAACCAGGAAGCCTGTTCGGCCGTCTCAACGCCTTCGGCAGTCACCCGCATGCCAAGCCCATGCGCCATTGCTATGACAAAGCGGACTATGGTCTGACTTTTCTGATCATCGGGGAGATCGTTGATAAAGTACTTGTCGACCTTGATGTTATCGAATGGAAAATTCTTGAGATAACTCAAAGAGGAGTACTCGGTTCCAAAATCATCAAGGGAAATCTGGATGCCAAGCACGTTGAGGGTGTTCAGCGCGTCAAGATTGTTGATCGTGCGTTCCAGTAGCACGGTTTCGGTGATTTCGAGCTCCAAGCGTTCTGCGGGCAATCCGACCGTATCGAGCGTATGGGACACCCGGTCGGTCAAGCCTGGCGTTAGAAATTCGGCCGGCGACAGATTGACCGCAACGGTATAGTGGGCGGGCCAAGTCAGAGCCTGCCGACAGGCTTCTTCAAGCACCCATTGGCCGATTTCGCTCATAAGACCATCTGCTTCGGCCATAGGGATAAAGGCGACCGGCGATATTGCTCCGAGGATTGGATGGCGCCAGCGCAGAAGTGCTTCGAAGCCGGTTATCGCCAGCGACCGGTCGACTAGCGGCTGATATTCGATAAAGAACTCGCCGTGTTGCAGCGCTACTCGCAGGCTTCGTCTCAATAACTCCCGCTGTTCCAGCACTTGCAGCATGCTTGGATCAAAGGTCCGCGCGCGCCGGCGTCCGTCCTTCTTGGCGGCATAAAGGGCAACGTCGGCAGCCTTCATCAACTGCTCGCTCTCATTGCCGTCACGAGGCGCAATCGCTACGCCGATACTGGCACCGACAAACACCGTAATGCCGTCTACTGTGAACGGCTTCTTAAATTCGCTGACCAGCGAATCCGCTAATCTTTCGGCTTCAGCCGGTTGCTCTCGAGCGATCTGTATGACGGCGAATTCGTCACCTGCGAGACGGAAGGCGGTCTCGTCTTCGCCTACCGTTTTTCGAATTCTCTCTGCGGCAAGCTTGAGGACGATATCCCCGGCTCCGTGGCCCAGCGTATCATTGACGGGCTTGAAATCATCCAGATCGATCTGCATCAGTGCAAGGCCGGTTTTTCCGCGAACTGGAAGAGCTTTGCCCAATTTGTCGCTGAATTGCCGGCGATTGGGCAGTCCGGTCAAAACGTCATGGGTTGCTTGGTGAAGGAGCAATGCCCGTTCCTGCTCCTCCGCCTTTGCTGCCTCATCAACATCAGCGCCGGCGAGTTCGACGACCGCAAGGCCGGCCTTGGCGTGGAACAAGAGCAGATTGCGCCGCTCGGACTCAGGGGCGCCGAGATGAATGGTTCGCGGCTTGCCGGTGTCAACGACGAGCTGAACGACGGCAGCCAACTCGGGATTTGCCAAGGCGGGATAAACGTCCCGCAATGTAACGGCTGCCTCGTCAGCAAAGTCCAGGCGTTCCTTGAGCGTTTCAGACCAATCGATAAGTCGGAGATCGGGATCCCACAGCGAAAATAGCTCCTCGGCGCGGCTGCCGAATCCGAACGCTTGCGTGATCGGCTGAGGCCAATTCGCACGATTTTTCGGCATGGAGTCACCCTCCTCAACCCGCCGCGCCTAACGTGATCTCGGCACATCCTTGCCAAGCCCCAATGCCCGTTCGAAATCAGAGCTTAGAGCAAGCCTCGTTGCAGTCAACGCAGAACTCTACCAAAACGCGCTATCTTTCATGCGTGTAGTGGCCGGATTTTCGACCCTACATTAAAGACTTCTTATTTAAGGAATCGCAAACAAACCGCGGGTCGGACCTGCAGGCGGTGGGCGAAGCTACGCGTCCGGAGCTCAGTGTCCCGGAAAGCCATCAAGCTGGTCGGCGCGCCATGGCCACGTCGTCCCGTAAAGGGCGTAGAGTGCTCTGATCGACAGTCTTTGCATCACCATCACCTATGGCTGTCGCAAGAACGCCGATACTAACTTTCTGTTAACCATATCGGCCGTTTATTCATCATTAACGGCCGCTCGGTCGTTGATTCGAACATCCATCGCACGAAGTGCCGATGGGTATCTGAAAAGACGATTTGCGGCGGCACCAAAGATGCGCTTGCTGGGGTTGATATCGGTGGTCGCGGCAGCTTTGCTGGGCGGCTGCACGTCGACGAGCGGGAGCGTCAGGCAGCCCTCCGCACCCGAAGCCGTGGCTAGCGAGAAGGCGCTCGTTCTTCCGCCCCCTGGTGGCCCGTCCATCGTGAGCGTCGTCGAAACCAGGCGCGGCAACGGCGTGGAGCAGACGCTTTCGCTCTTTACGTCTTCCTCCGTCCCGGGGGAAAACTTCCTGAAGGTGCAGTTCCTGGGGGCAAGCGGCTCCAATCCGCGCACCGGGAACGCTACCTACAAGATGATCAGCGAAAGCGGCATCTCTCGGGAGGCATTCGCCGCCGCGCCAGGCGTCGCGATGGTCAGGAACAACACCTTCCTGCAGAACAGCTATGGACCGTTTGCCTACGCCTCGGGTCGCAGCCGTGGCGGCGATACATGCCTTTATGGCTGGCAGCAGATCCGGTCGAGCCAGGCGGCACACACGCAGGCGCGCAATTTCGGGATGATCCAGGTGCGGCTTTCGCCTCTGCGATGCGCGTGCCAGCGAGCGCCAGCTTCTGAGTGTCATGTATGGCTATACGATCACCGGTACGCTTGATGGCGATATATGGAACCCGTACGGCGAAATAAAGGGAGCCGATGAGGTTCTCGGTCGTACCGGCAGCCCTATCTACCCGCACGACGGCGGTTACCGCGCGGGCGCCATTGAGACCGGTTACGAACCGGCGCCGGCTGCCGTCCGCCGCCAGACCCGACAGGCGAAGGCGGTCGCGCCCACGTCTACCCCAGCGCCGGACACGCGAAGATGCCGCTTATGGGCAGAGTCTCGCCTATCTTCGTGTTGGCCTATCCAACAATGCCGCGGTTGCCGCAACCCGCGCGCCTCAAAGCCGTGAGCGCGCCGCGGAACTCCAGATCTCGATCCTCGCCGACCGCGCACTCGCCGCCTATGGCGCCAAGCGTTATCGCGAAACGCTGATCTATCTCGATCAGCGAGCACAGATCAAACGGGAAACAGTCGACCTCATGGTATTGCGGGGCTACTGCTATCTGAATCTCAAAATGTATGGCGATGCCGAACGGATATTCACCGCGGCGGCTGCCACCGGCAGCAAGGGCGCCAACAGGGGGCTTGCCGACCTCAGGCAAGCAACGCGCCCAGAGACGTCAGGCTGATCTCCGCTCTCAGATGCGGCGCCGCTATGGCCCTAGAGGAAACTCGTTCTCAGAGTCCGTTCAAGAAAGCGGATATCGAGCGAGCCTTCTTGTCATTAGCTTGATCATAGCGGTCTGAATGAAGGCGAGGCTTGTGCCAGAGAAGCGCTCGAAATCCTTTGCCATTCGGCGGTTTATGCCGAGCCACGCCAACGTCCGCTCGACGATCCATCGCTTCGGGAGCACCTGAAAGCCGGCCTGATTGCGTTTGACGATTTCCATCGATCGCGGACTGGCCTCTTCGACTGTCGGGCCCTGATACCCGCCATCGCCGCAAATTTTCTCGATGAATGGAAAGCGGTTGACGAGCCTGTCGAAAACAAGTGCTGCTCCATCACGATCCTGAATACCTGCCGAATGAACCTCCGCTTTCAGAAGCATGCCCAGGGTATCAACCAGAATGTGCCGCTTGCGGCCCTTGATCTTCTTGCCTGCGTCGTATCCGATATCGAGACGGGCATCTGGGCCGGTCTTCACCGATTGGCTATCGATGATGGCAAATGACGGCTGTTCTTCGCGCCCCTCAAGCCGCCGCGTCCGGCAGTAGAGCGCGTCATGGATACGACGCCACGTCCCGTCCCGGCAGAACCGCTTGAAATAATGATAGACCGTGCTCTTCGGTGGAAAATCATGCGGCAGCAATGCCCATTGGCAGCCTGACTGCAGCAGATAGAAAATCGCGTCCATCACCGCCCGAAGCGACGTCTTGCGTCGGCGGCCCAGTCGAGGCTGCCTTGGCATAAAGGGTTCGATCAGGCCCCACTCACGGTCAGTCAGATCGCTTGCGTAGCGCATGCGGCTTCTGTCATGATGACGCCGGGTGAAGGGTGTCCAGGCCATTCGATCTCTCCGTATTTGTCGCAAAATACAAAGAATCTGATTGCCGCCCTTCACTCAACCCCACGACCGCCAGCCATTCTTGAACAGACACTCAGGCAGCGTTTGCCAATTCGACGCGGTTGCGGCCGGCGGTCTTGGCGCGATAGAGAGCCTTGTCGGCGGCCTCGATCGTCGCACGAATATTGGTGTTGTCGGAATCGACAGCCGAGACGCCGATGCTGACGGTAACCTTGATTGCGGTGCCGCCGACAATCAGGTCTTCCGACTCAATTGCATGGCGGATCTTCTCCGCCACCGTTGATGCGTCGCGCCCTTCGGTATTCGGAAGCAGAATGACGATTTCTTCGCCCCCGTAGCGGGCTGCGATATCGGTCTTGCGAACGGTCTGGCGAATGAGGTCGGCAACCTTGGAGAGCACGCTGTCGCCTACACTGTGGCCCCAAGTATCGTTGATCTTCTTGAAGTGGTCGACATCGAGCATGATGATCGAGAAGGGCCGCCCGCGATTGCTCGCCTCTTTGGCGCAGCGGTCGGCCGCCCGCTGAAAGACGCGGCGATTCGGCAGCTTCGTCAACGGGTCGACGCTCGCCTCATTTTCGAGCGCACGTACCATACGGACCCGCTGCTTTTCGCGCTCAAGCAGATCGGCAAGAAGGAGCACGCCGAGAATATTGGCAAGCATGACGGGAGCCGCAGCGCTTAGAAGGAGCTCGCTGGCAATATCCGGAGGCAGAAAGACAAGAACGATGAAGGAAGAGATAGTTGTAAGGCCGAGTAGCAGCGATCTCACCCAGCCCGTGCCGACGCGGTGACGGGGTATGAACGTGCTGGCGTAACCGCAGAGCGCCACAAGGACGACGCTCACCGCACCGCCCGTCGCGCCGACGCCGCCGAGAAGGAAACGGTGCGCGCCCATCATTGCTGCCGCAATGACCGTGCCGATCGGTCCTGCGTAGATGGGGGACAGGATCAGGAGGATGGACCGGGCGTCATAGATAAGCCCCGGTCTCATCACGATCGGATCATTCATGGACAGAATGCCGCCGAGGCCGAACAAAAGGCCTGCCGCGACGCCCCTCGTTAATCTCTGCCCGACAGTGCGAATGACCCAAGCATAAGCATAGACGACTAAGACAGCCAAAGCCAAGACGCGTATGTAAGCGGCAACGATTTCGCTGATTTCCATGCTTCTCTGTCAAATGTCCGATGACACCGATACGTGATTCCAAATGATCATCGATAGATGGCAGCCGTCTCGCACAAGACAAGGGCGCAGAGCTGTCGAATTTGCCGCGGAGACGCCTCTAGGTTTGCGTTGGCCCATCGGCGATGGGCGAGGCCCGGACCTGATCGTGACATGAGAGAATCGAGATCAAATTATCGGGCTGAAGCGGTCAGCCAGCCTTTGCAAGGAGATCCAAAATCTCTGGAACAGGAGCGGCCGGCTCAAACGTTTGTCGCAAGACGACACGGACTCGCCCGCAAGGCTTGGTTGAACGACGAACTCAGGCGAAGTGGAGTGATCCTGGAATTCGAGATCAATCGTCGTTGCTGACCGACACCGAGGCTTCGAAGCAGGCGATCTCGGTGCCGGCTTGCAGATAGGCGCCGGGCTCGGCGGTAATCCGGATCTTGCCGGCCCGCTGTGCCGTGACCTGGGTCTCCATCTTCATCGCTTCCATCACAGCGATAAGGTCGCCCGCCGACACCTCTGCACCATCCTCGACTTTGAAGGCTTGCAGCGTGCCGGAGATCGGCGTGGTCACGCTCGACGCGTCTTCTGCCCTGGCCGCCTTAACGGGACCACTGATGCGCTGGCCTGCAAGCCCGCCGAGACCAGCCAGCAGTGCAGCCGGAATGCCGATTTCATAGCGCTTGCCATCGATTTCCGCATGGGTGCGGATCAGTGTCGGATCGGCAACCTGCTCGGGCCGGGCTTCTGCTTCAAGACGCCCGGCGAAATCGGTTTCGATCCAGCGTGTATGCACCTTGAAGCCCCTCTCGCCCGTGAAGTCCTCTGCCTCGATTGCGGCACGATGGAAGGGAAGAACCGTTGCGATGCCGTCTATCTTGAATTCCCTGAGCGCGCGCCGGGCGCGTTTCAGCGCTTCTTCGCGCGTGGCGCCGGTCACGATTAGCTTCGCTATTAGGGAGTCGAAGGTGCCGGCCACCGTCGAGCCGGGGGCCACGCCACTGTCAAGTCGGATACCCGGGCCGGAGGGTGCGTCGAAGACGGTGATTGTACCTGGCGTCGGCAGGAACCCGCGGCCGGGATCCTCGGCGTTGATACGGAATTCGATCGAATGGCCGCGCGGGACAGGCGTTTCGGTGACCCGCAGAGGCAGGCCGTCGGCGATACGGAACTGTTCGATGACGAGGTCGATGCCGGTTGTCTCCTCGGTTACCGGGTGCTCGACCTGCAGGCGGGTGTTCACTTCGAGGAAGGAGATCGTGCCGTCGACGCCGAGCAGGAATTCGACAGTGCCCGCGCCCGAATAGCCGGCGGCGGCGCAGATCTTCTTCGCGGCATCATGGATCGACTGGCGTTGTACGTCGCTGAGGAAGGGGGCGGGCGCCTCCTCCACGAGCTTCTGATTGCGTCGCTGCAGCGAGCAATCACGGGTGCCAAGGACCAGCACATTACCGTGCTTGTCGGCGAGCACCTGCGCCTCGATATGGCGCGGACGGTCGAGAAAACGCTCGAGGAAACACTCGCCGCGTCCAAAGGCGGCCTTTGCCTCGCGGACTGCCGACTGAAAAAGCTCTGCAACCTCCTCTATCTTCCACGCGACTTTTAGGCCTCGGCCGCCGCCGCCATGGGCGGCCTTGATGGCAACGGGCAACCCATGCGCTTCGGCAAAGGCGATGACTTCGGCCGCCGTCTTTACCGGGCCATCGCTTCCCGCAACCAGCGGCGCGCCGACGCTGGTTGCGATCCGCCGCGCCTCGACCTTGTCGCCCAACGCCTCAATGACATGCGGATCGGGGCCGATCCAGGTGAGGCCTGCATCAATCACGGCGCGGGCGAATTCAGCCCGCTCGGATAAAAAGCCATAGCCTGGATGCACCGAGTCCGCACCGGAGCGCTTGGCAATGTCGATCAGTTTGTCGATGTCGAGGTAGGTCTCGGCCGGACGTGCGCCCGAGAGCCCATAGGCTTCGTCGGCCAGCTTGACGAAGAGTTCGTCCATGTCCGGATCGGCATAGACGGCGACTGATTGCAGGCCGTGATCGCGACAAGCCCGGATGATGCGCACTGCGATCTCGCCGCGATTGGCGATCAGGACCTTCTTCATGGATGTTTCCTCACTGTTTTTGTCGGCCGGCGTCCGCGATCTCGGGCCTTGGCAGGCTGAATATCGGCGAAAGCCGTCACGGGCCGGAAGTGTATCTGGGCGTTGACCGGGATCTGCGCGGCGAGATCGAGATGGTATTCGGCGACCGTGCCGATGACCGGATAGCCGCCGGTCAGCGGATGGTCGGCAAGAAAAAGGACCGGCTGGCCGTTGTGTGGTACCTGGATTGCACCTGTCGCCGTGCCTTCGCTTGGCAGTTCACTATTGTCCCTACGTTTCAGCGACACATTGCCGACGAGGCGAATGCCCACCCGGTTCGACTGCGGCGTTACCTGCCAAAGCTGGTCGGATAAAGTGGCGATTCCTTTGTCGGTGAACCAGTCACTGCGCGGGCCTAGGATCACGTCGAGCGTGACGACCTCGCCGCAGGCGGGATGATCGAAGGCCGGCGATTCATGGAGCGAAACGCTGGTTAGAGCCAGACCGTCATTGTTAACGGTTAGAACGCTACCTGCTGTGACGGGGTCGGGGCCGACAACAGCCAGCGTATCGGTCGAAGCACTGCCGAGTACGGGCTTTACTGCAAAAGCGCCGCGCATCGCGAGGTAGCTGCGCATGCCCCTGGGTGGATGGCCGAGTGTTACAATATCGCCGGCTTCAAGCGAGATTGGCTGATAAGTCCCAGCGCTGATCGTGCGGCCAGCTGCGTCGCGGATGCCGATGGGACAGGCCGCGCCGGTGAGCGCCATGACGGCGCGGCCGGAGATCTCGAAGGAAAAACCGCCAAGCGTGATTTCGAGGCAGGGCATGCCGGCCGGATTGCCGACCACGCGATTGGCAGCCCTCAGCGCGCTTTTGTCAAGCGCGCCAGAGGATGAAACCCCCTGACCGGTCTGGCCGAAGCGGCCAAGATCCTGGAACAGCGCCGGCATGGGGGCAGCGAGAACCTTGAGCGTAGGGGCGCCGGACGCGACTTCTGGCGGTTGAGTGACCGGCGTCTTAGTCGTGATCCTGGACGTTGGGGCGGTCTTCTTTTTGAGATCGAAAAACCGTACACGGTAACCGGGCTGGAGAATCGCCGGTGGATCGCGCGACAGATCCCACATCTTTTCAGGTGTCGTTCCGATGATCTGCCAGCCTCCTGGGCTTGCCTGCGGATAGACACCGCTGAAGGCGCCGGCCAAGGCAACCGAGCCGGCTGGGATCCTCGTACGCGGGGTCTGGCGGCGCGGCACCTGCAGCGTGGGGTCGCCGCCGACGAGATAACCGAAGCCGGGCGCGAAACCGCAGAAGGCGACGGTGAATTCGCTCTCGGTATGGCGGCGAACGACATCCTCGACCGACAGGCCGGTGAGGTCGGCGACGTCGCGAAGATCCTCGCCGTCATAGCGGACGGGGATCTCGATGAGCTTGCCGGAGGGTGCGATGCGTATCGACAGATCGCGTGTCGCGATCTCGCCGGCCAGCTCTTCCCGCGTCAGCTTTTCCGGTCGGAAGTGGATCATAAGCGTACGGGCGGCAGGCACCATGTCCTCGACACCTTGCACCGGATCAGCTCTGAGCGAAGCAAATAGCGCCAGCGTCTCATCGAGATCCGTGAGTTCGACAAGCATGGTCGTCAGGCTGACGGGCAGAAAACGCATGGGAGCCTCAGGCGTGATAGGCGAAATCTGGAACGTCGGTGACGAACATATGCCCCGGCGCATGGGTGATCGCAAAGGGTACGCGGGAAGCCATCACGGCCGCCTGCGGGGTGACGCCGCAGGCCCAAAAGACGGGAATTTCGCCCGGCTCGATGCGCACCGGATCGCCGAATTCCGGCTTGGCGAGATCCTGGATGCCGATCTCTTCCGGAGTGCCGATATGCACGGGTGCACCATGCACCGCCGGGAAGCGGCCCGAGATCGTTGCGGCGTCCGCCACGCGGGACGCTTGGATCGGCCGCATGGAAACGACCATGTTGCCATGCAGCCGGCCGGCCGACCGACAGGGCTTGTTGGTCAGATACATCGGCACATTGGACTTTTCGGCGATGTGACGGATCTCGATCCCGGCCTCCACCATCGGCGTCTCGAAGGTGAAGCTGCAGCCGATCAGGAAGCTGACGAGATCGGGATATTCCGCCCAAGCCCCAGTCGCATCCGCGGTCTCTTCGGCGAGTTTTCCATCACGCCAGATGCGATAGAGCGGCAGATCAGTGCGTAGGTCAGCACCTGGTGCGAGCAGGGTCGCATGCGAGCCGGGATCGGATACATCGAGCACAGGGCAGGCCTTTGGATTGCGCTGCGCATAAAGCAGAAAGTCGAAGGCCCAGTCGCGCGGAAGCACGATCATATTGGCTTGAGTGAAGCCCGGCGCGACGCCCGAGGTCGGCTCGATGCTACCTGCCCGATAGCGTTCGCGGGCCTTTCGAGCGGGCTCGGTGTTGATGTGACGAAGATATTCCATCGTGATCACTGCGTGTCTCCCTCAGCTTTGATCAGGCGGACAGAAAGGAGCGGACGGTAATTCCGTCAACTTCGAAGACGCGGCGGATTTCCTGGGCAATGGCTACAGCGCCGGGGCTGTCGCCATGCACGCAGATCGACCGGGCGTTGATCTTGATGGTCGAGCCGTCGATTGCTTCGAGCGTGCCCTCATGGGCAAGCTGCAGCATGCGGCGAGCAATCAGCTGAGGATCATGCAGTACGGCACCCGGTTCACGGCGTGAGACGAGCTCGCCATCCGGCGTATAGGCCCGATCGGCAAAGGCTTCCGCAACGGTCTTCAGGCCGGAGTCCCGGGCGAGCTTGAGGATCGGTGCGTTGGCAAGGCCCATCAACACCAGCGAGGGGTCCACCGCTTTGATGCCATCAATTACCGCCTGGCCTTGCTTCGGGTCGTGGGCAATGCGGTTGTAGAGCGCACCATGCGGCTTGACGTACCCGACAGTGACGCCAGCTGCAGAGGCGATACCCTTCAGTGCGCCGATCTGATAGATGACGTCCGCGGTCAGCTCGTTGCTTGTGACATCCATGTCACGCCGGCCGAAGCCGACGCGATCAGGATAGGAGACATGCGCCCCGATCGACACACCCTTTTCGGCTGCGGCCCTGACGGTTGTCAGGATGCCGAGCGGATCGCCGGCATGAAAGCCGCAGGCGACATTGGCGCTGGAGACGATGGCAAGCATCGCCTTGTCATCGCCCATGCCCCAGGCGCCATAGCTTTCACCGAGGTCGCTATTCAGATCGATGGCAGTCATAACAGGTCTCCTTAGGCCGACAGAAGCGCGAAAATCGGGCCGATCGACTTGTAGCCCATGTACCAGGTGAGGGCGCAAGCCAGAACGCCAAGCACCAGCAGCCAGCGCGGATAGCGATAGCCACCCATCAGGTCGGAACGGGCCCAGGCCGCATAGATGAAGATCGACAGACCGATCGGCAGGATGAGACCATTCAGGCCGCCGACGAAGACCAGCATCTGGGCCGGCGGGGTTGTGATAATCACATAGAAGAACAGCGATACCGCGATGAAGATCACGGTCGCGATGTTGCGAGCCCGCTCGCTTATATCCTGCTTGAAGATCGTGAGGAAGGAAACCGAGGTATAGGCGGCGCCGATAACCGACGTGATGGCGGCGGCCCACAGGATAATGCCGAAGATGCGCATTCCGACATCGCCGGCGGCTGCCTGGAAGGCTTGGGCGGCCGGGTTGGCCCCCTTGCCCGAGACATCTATCACGGCACCGCTGGCGACTACACCGAGCACGGCGAGAAAGAGGACGTAGCGCATGACGCCGGTGACAGCGATGCCGGTAAGCGCTGCGCGGTTGACGGCGCTGAGGTTCTCGATGCCGACCGTGCCCTTGTCGAGCAGGCGATGGGCGCCGGAATAGGTGATATAGCCACCGACCGTGCCGCCGACGATCGTTGTGATCGTGGCGAAGTCGATCGTTGCCGGCAAAAACGTCTGGAACAGCGCTTCGCCGACCGGCGGGCCTGACGCGATGGCCACATAGAGCGTCAATGCAATCATCAGGATGCCGGCAAAGATGATGAAGCGGTCGATGGCCATACCGGCGCGCTTCGACAAGAAGATGCCGATCGAAAGGACCGCGCTGATTGCGCCGCCGATTTTCGGATCCAGCCCGACCATCGCGTTGATTCCAAGACCCGTGCCGCCGATATTGCCGATATTGAAGAACAGCCCGCCGACGATAACGAGTATGGCAAGCAGATAGCCGGAGCCCGGGATTGCCGCATTGGCGAGATCTGAGGCGCGCATGCGCGTCAGCGTCACGATCCGCCAGATATTAAGCTGCACGACGAAATCAATGACGATCGAGGAAAGGATCGCAAAGGCGAAGGCTGCGCCGAGCTTCGTTGTGAACGTTGCCGTTTGGGTAATGAAGCCCGGGCCGATGGCCGAAGTGGCCATCAGGAAGATCGCGGCCGTGAGCGCCGCGCGGCGCGACTTGACCGACATGCCAGACGACGTGGCCGACGCGCCGTCACTGGATGAAATAGATAGCTGTTCCATTAAACCCTCTCCTTATGTGCGGACCGCCCTCAATCCCAAGGATGGGCCGCGTGAAATTATTGACAGAGCCAGCGTCGCCGCGTTTCACAATTCTGTCAATATTGTTCAACGATTTTATCTTATCGTTCTACTATAATGCAAAAATGTTGAGCGATATGAACTTTCCTTGGGCACAAAATGCCCTTTATGGAGTAAATTTAGCCATGCTCGGGACCGCTCTTGCCTCCTTTCGTGCCATCAACGATAAGGACGCCGATGCGGAGCGTTCATTTTTCATGGTTGCCCGACTGATCGTGAATCATGTCTGACGTCGCCATGATCCGCTTGGCGAGATCGTTCCTCTCATGGTTCCGATGAAAGCGCTAACCGCTGTATCGATCCACGAGGAGGACGGATGTTTCATCCTTGTTCATGCATAAGGGGCTTTGATGGTTGAGCAGGAGACCATATCGGCGCTTGCGCCGCGGCTGGCGGAGGAGATCCGCGACAAGCTGATCGCAGGCGAATTGAAGCCCGGCCAACGTTTATCCGAGGCGGCGCTCAGCGCCGGGCTGGATGTGTCGCGCAATTCACTGCGCGAAGCCTTCCGGCTTTTGACTAAGGAAAACCTGTTGCGCCACGAGCCCAATCGCGGCGTCTTTGTCGCAACGCCGAGCATGGCCTCGATCATCGACATCTACCGGGTGCGCCGGATGATCGAATGCCAGGCGCTCGCCAAGGCCTACCCCAAGCATCCGGCAGTGGCGCGCATGCGCTCGGCTGTCGAGCGTGCCACGGTCGCGCGCGATGCCAAGGACTGGAGCACGGTCGGCAGCGAAAACATGGTCTTTCACGCTGCGATCGTGGATCTTGCCGACAGTCAGCGCTTGAATGCCTTCTATGCTCAAATCGCCGCAGAACTGCGGCTCAGCTTCGGTCTGCTTGCCGATCCCGAGTTGTTGCACGCGCCCTATGTCGACCTGAATGCGTCGATCGTCGAAAAGCTCGAGGCGGGGTCAACGGCCGAAGCCTCCGCAGCACTCGAGTCATACCTAATACAGTCTGAGCGCACGGTTCTCGCTGCTTTCTCGCGGATTGATAAGGGCAAGTGATACGTGAAGTGACCCGCCGCTAAAATCTTAATCTCGCGCTCCTCAGGCCGCCGGCGCGCCGCTTCATTGCGAAGCAGCGCGCCAGCGGGTTGCCGAAGAGTTGCTGGCAACAGGGGTGTCGACGGTGCTGACGAGAAACTTCCGACCCGAAATCGAAAAGGTTCTGGAGCTCCTCGCGCACGAAATGGCAGGACGATCGGAAAATTCCGTCGTCGGATTGCCGCTGCGCTTCATAACCGCATCGCCGCGTTGTCTCGGCAATATTGTTATTTTATCAATTACATATGCGATTTTTCTGGCGGAAGAGAGTGGGAGTCGAACCCACGAAAGACCGTCTCTCGGCCCCTCCCGGATTTGAAGTCCGGACGCCCCACCGGGGACGTATCTCCTCCAGAAACGATATCGCCGCCGGCGATACTATTCGTCAAATTGCCGAAGAGGTCCAGACGGATGGGATCGACGCGACGGAGATCGCCGCGACGCAGCGTGACCCGATGACGATCGAAAAAATCGAGAATCTGGATCGCGACCTTGCGGCCATTTTCGACACGGTCGCGAAACTGCATCGCGGTGAACCAGCCCTTATCGGCGCCGGAGCTGATCTCCGCGATGATCGCCACCATTTCCGCAACCGTCTCACGCAGGAAGAAGTGATCGTGTGCCACTTCATGCACCTTGCCCATGCGGCCGCCGAGTTTCAACAACCGGCGCGTCTGCGGCTCGGGGATCGCCAGGAATGCGGCAATCTCGCGAACCCGCGGCGGACGAAACCGCTCGGCCCCGCCCAATAGCGGCTCGATCCCTCCCCAGAGCCGCTCGTCGGCCAATGTCATCGTTGCTTGATGTCCGGCAAGCCGGACCCACGCTCCGTCCAGCACGATCCCTCCCCCACCGATGAGGTTCTGCAGAGCGGCGCGAAACGCGGGGATCGGCAAGCGCAGGTCGAGTCCTGCCCGCAACAGCTCAATGCCCATGCCTGGCAGATCCTGGTTCTCCGCATGGAACGTCTCAAGCCGGCTCAGAAGGTTGGCGCGGAATTTCTCCCAGCGATCTGGCGAAATGGCGAAGGTCGTGTCATCCACAGGCAATTGCACCGTTCCCATCGAGGCGACCAGGGCGCCGGCATCTGCCTCGGCAACTGCCCTGTCGCGGGCAAAAGCGGCAACGTCGACGTAAAATGGAGGCACCGCGAGCAGGGCCTCGAATGCCCGTTCGGGCGCAACCGAGGTCAGAGCTTTGAGCTGAGCGGTCCGCTCCGGCGTCCGGCGCTTGCGCGCCGGTGCGCGTAAATCCAGGAATCGGCCGCCGCCAACCGTGCGCTGGGCCGAAGTGTCGCGGATGACGTAGCGGTCGCCGACCGCAGCCGCGATCGGACTGTCCAGCACAAGCTGCACAAGGGTATCTGTTCCCGGCATTACCGATTCTCCGGCAAGTAGGACGATACGGGCACCGACCTCTGCCGATGTGTGATGAAGCCTGACGGGGAACCAGTGACCGATGGGCTTCACCTCTGAACGAAGCACACGCAACGTTGCGTCGATACGGCTCGCCGGGGCATGCAGGCTTGGCTCACACACCATGTCACCGCGATTGATGGCCGTTTTCGTGATGCCTTGGCCAACGAGGTTGAGGGCGCAACGATCCCCCGCGCAACCATTTTTGCTTGGTCTGTTCTGCGTATGGATCGAGCGTACCCGGGCGACAAGGCCGGAAGGGCTGACCGTGACATGATCCTCGATCGACACCATGCCTGAAAGGACTGTCCCGGTCACGACCGTGCCTGCCCCCTGAATTGTGAAGGAACGATCGACGGCCAGACGAAAGCGCCCTGTCGCCCGCCGCCGCATGAATTTCCGGGCTGCATCGGCGATTTCGTCCCGCAGAGGTTCAATACCCCTGCCTGAAACCGTCGAGACGGCGATGGCGGGAACAGCGCCGAGCGGCGAGCGGGCAAGCTCGTTGCGCACAGCGGCTTCGACCTCGACGAGGCGGTCTTCCTGCACGAGATCGGCCTTGGTGAGGGCGACAGCGCCATGCTCGATGCCAAGAAGATCGATAATGGCGAGATGTTCGCGCGTCTGCGGCATGATGCCGTCATCGGCTGCGACGACCAGGAGGACGAAGTCGATACCGCAGGCGCCGGCAAGCATCGTGTGGACGAATTTCTCGTGTCCCGGCACATCGACGAAACCGAGTGTCTCCGCGCCGTCCACGGGCATATAGGCAAAACCCAGATCGATCGAGATGCCGCGGGTCTTTTCCTCTTTCAGCCGGTCAGTGTCGATGCCGGTCAGCGCGCGGACGAGAGATGTCTTGCCGTGATCGATATGCCCCGCCGTGCCGACGATCATGATCCATTCCCCTTTTCGGCCCCGGCAGAAAAGGTGAAGGCTTCGCTCTCGAAACCTTCTTCGACCGGCAGGGCGATGCGGCGAATGCCAGCAGCGAAGCTCTCTTCATCTTCGAGGCAGCGCAGGTCCAACAGCAGCGAACCTCGTTCGATGCGGCCGATGACCGGGATAGGAAGACGCCGCAATGCCGCCGCCAGTCCGGCGAGCATCCGCCCGCTGCCTTCGACCGGCGTCAAGGCCAGCCCCGCGCTCTGCACGGTCGTAAGCGGCAGCGCGCCGGAGCCGATCTGGCTTTCGCAACGGATGACCGAGACGCGGAAGGCGTTATTCAGCACGTGTTGCATGACAGGCGCCAGCCGCTCCGCCTGCGCGTTGATTTCGGGCTGAGAACGGGAAAGCAGCCGCATCACCGGGAGGCGCTCGCCCAGGCGCTCCGGATCGCGGTAAAGCTTCAATGTCGCTTCGAGAGCGGCCAACCTGATCTTATCGACCCGTAGCGCGCGCTTCATCGGGTTCCTGTTAATCGTCTCGATAAGTGTCCGGCGCCCGACAATGAACCCGGCCTGTGGCCCGCCGAGAAGTTTGTCGCCGGAAAAGGTGACGACATCTGCACCCTCGCCGATCGCCTCGCGGACGGTGGGTTCGTGTGCAAGCCCGAAACGGATCAGATCGATAAGGGTGCCGGAACCGAGATCGTTGATCAGCGGCACGCCCTTGTCGCGGGCGATGCCTGAAAGTTCGCGTGCGCCGACTTCCTTGGTAAAACCTTCTATTCGATAGTTCGACGTGTGGACCTTCAGTATCACGCCTGTGCCAGGACCGACGGCATCCCTGTAGTCCCGGGCATGGGTGCGGTTCGTGGTGCCGACCTCGACGAGACGGACGCCCGAGCGTTCCATGATGTCCGGCATGCGGAAGGCCCCGCCGATTTCGATGAGTTCGCCCCGGGAGACGATGGCTTCCCGGCCGGCGGCCAGGCTGTTCAGCACCAGAAGGACGGCCGCAGCATTGTTGTTGACGACGGTTGCATCTTCAGCGCCCGTCAATTCGCAGATCAGCGCACGCAGATGATCATCCCGTTCGCCGCGCTTGCCATTCTTAAGATCGAATTCGAGCGCAACAGCCTCGCGCATGGCCGCTGCCGCTGCATCGATCGCGGCTTCCGCAAGGATGGCCCTGCCGAGATTGGTATGGAGCACCGTGCCCGTCAGGTTGAAGACGGAGCGAAGCATCGGGCGATCATTCGCGTCAAGCCTAGAAAACGCAAGAGCCGCGATCTCCTCGCGTGATGGGACTTCCTGCCCCTGGCGCACCTTGTCTCTCGTTTCAGAAAGGATGGCGCGGATTGCCTCCGTCGCCGCGATCCGCCCGAAACATTCGATCGCGGCGGCGGCGGGAGCTGTCTTCAAGATCTGGTCGACGGATGAAATATCCCGCAGGTTGGCGCTGGCGTCCATCTCTCCCACCTCAAAAGCCGGCCAGGAGCGGTGCAAATCCACCCCGGCGATACGGACCTTCGCGCATCAGAAGGTCCAGGCTCAGACTTGCCACATCGTCGGCGACCGCATCGACCCCCGGCTCCCTATCCTGATAGAATATCTTCGACCAGCCGTGGCATTCGTCACAGGTTTCGGCTTTGACGACGCCGCCCTGCCCTTCTATCTCCTGATAGCCGATGCCTTTGGTGGAGCCGCAAAGTGTGCATTTGACCCGGACATAGTGCCAGAAAGTGCCGCAAAGCGAACATGAGCAGAAGCGTGCGCCATGCGAGCCCGGCCAGCCGACGACCATGGACGATACCGGCCTGCTGCCACATGCAGGGCAAAGACCATCAGCCACCGGCACCAGCATTGCTGCGTCGAGAACAGAGGCAAGCCGAGCGAACTGCACCTGAAGCGCTGCCCAGACGAACACGTGCTCGGCAATCGCATCCGCAGGCAAGACACTGGAAAACACGTTCTGCACCATTGCCAAGCGGTTTCTGACGTCGGCCTTGGCGACGCGCGCAAGCGCTTCGGCAGCCGCAGCCGGCTTTTCGATAGTGTCGGCGGCTGCAAAGAGGCGATCGAAGATGTCGCTGATCGTTCCGCCGCCGTCTATCTCTCGGTCGAGCGGCGGCATTTCAAACTCCCGGGCACGCTTGATTCTGCCGGGATCCGGACGTTCCGGAAGTGGCAGAGCCGCCTGGATATCGTGTTGAGCTTCGGAGAGCTGTGCGAGGAAAATAAGGTAAGGCGAAAGGCTGCTGGTTTCAGCGAGTTGACGCAGACGTTTCGACCTGGCCGAAAAGAGCAAGGCGGAATCCGGAAGCCGTGCAAACGGTGGCGATGATACATCCCCAATTGCCGTTGGATCCGGCAAGACCGCGCTTTTGCCTTTCATGACACTCCCTCACGAACCGCACGGGCCACGTGATGCAGACCCTGACGCCCGGTTTATTCGGCGGGCGTTCCTCCCGATTTTCTCCCTGATGACCTGGTGACCAGTTCACGCAGCCATTTACGATGATGCCGCCACGCCCAGCCGCCTGTCACCGAGCCGCGCGTCATTGCCCGTATCGTACCGCGTACCCAGAAGGCTGAATAGACATGAATGATCCAGACATTGATGATGACGACGGCTGCGATTGAATGCGACAACACCGCCCATCGCTTCTGCTCGATCGTGGTATAGGCCGAAAAATACTGATCCCAGATGATCAAGCCTGTTGCGATCAGGATAGTGATCAAGATCGACATCGACCAGAACACGACCTTCTGACCAGCATTGTATTTGCCGACCTCGGGCGCACGCTCCTCGTGACCAGCCAGGACGTCGCGGCCGTGTGCGAGCCAGTCGCTGTCCTCCCTCCTCCAGAGGTTTGCCTTCCAGAAACGCAGGAAAAGGCCGAGAAAGCTGAAGAAGAGCAGAACGCCGATCCACGGATGAATGATGCGGGTCAAAGGGCCGCCGCCAAAGAGCGCAGTCAGGAAAAAGAGGCTTGGATGGAACAGGGCCAGCCCGGAAAGCCCCAGAAGCACGAGACTTGTCGCCGTGATCCAGTGATTGATCCTGGCTCCTCCAGTATAGCGATCAACTGTCACCGGCTTGCCTGGGTGAACACCCTCGCCTTTTGCTGCATCATCTTTTTTGGTGTCCGCGCTCATGAGGAACCGTCTCCCGTCAATCTCTGCGCCGCCTCTTCGTCCTCCTCGGAAACCCGATTGGGTCCGTTGACAAGATAGTGAAAGAGGCCGGTGACAGCCGCCACACCCATGACCGCGAGCCCGGCATATTTCGTAACACCCTTCCAGGCCTCGATGACCGGGCTGATCCGCGGATTGCTCGGCAGATCGGCGTAAATCTCTGGCTTGTCGGCGTGGTGGAGCACGTACATGACATGTGTGCCGCCGACGCCCGGCGGATCATAAAGGCCGGCATTTGCAAATCCACGGGACTTCAGATCGGTGATCCGCCCTTCGGCGTGCTGCTTCATTTCATCTTTCGTACCGAAGACGATTGCCTGCGTCGGACAGGCCTTGGCGCAGGCAGGTCCCTGGCCGACAGCGATACGGTCGGAGCAGAGCGTGCATTTATAGGCCGTGTGGTCGACCGCAGAAATACGCGGAATATCGAACGGGCATCCTTTGATGCAGTAGCCGCAACCAATGCAGTTCTCGTGCACGAAATCGACGATGCCGTTCGAATATTGCACGATTGCACCCGGCGCCGGACAGGCCTTGAGGCAGCCGGGATCTTCGCAATGCATGCAGCCGTCCTTGCGGATCAGCCATTCGAGATTGTTCGTTTCCGGGTTTTCCCACTCGGTGAAGCGCATCAACGTGAACATGTCCGGCGTCAGATCATGCGGGTTCTCGTAAATGCCCACATTCTCCTCGATGGCGGGGTGCGTGTCGTTCCACTCGATGCAGGCCGACTGGCAGGCCTTGCAGCCGATGCATTTGGAGACGTCGATAAGCTTCGCCACCTCGGTCTGGCGCTCTGCCGGCGGGGTCACGCGTGACGCCGAACGGCGGATGAGATCCCGTTCGCCGAATCTTGGGCTTTCAGGCGTGACTGTCGGATTTGGAACAGGAGGGAACATGGCTACCGTCTCCTATGCCACCGGCCCGGCGATGGGCTCTATGTTGACCAGGAACGCCTTGTATTCGGGCGTCTCTATGTTTGCGTCGCCGACGAAAGGCGTCAGCGAATTCGGGCCGAAGCCCTTCTTGGCAGCTCCGGTAAACCCCCAATGCAGTGGGATGCCCACGACATGGACGGCCTTGCCGTCGCACATCAGCGGCTTGATCCGCTTGGTAACAACCGCCTTGGCCCTGATGGAGCCGCGCTTGGACCAAACACGCACCCAACCGCCTTTGGCGATGCCTTTTTCCGATGCGAGTTCCTCCGAAATCTCGACGAAGAACTCCGGCTGCAGCACGGCATTCACCCAGACATGCTTCGTCCAGTAGTGGAAGTGTTCGGTGAGGCGGTAGGACGTCGCCGCGTAGGGAAACTCCTTAGAGGCCGGTTCGGCAAATTGCTTGAAATCGTCCTCGAATACCCGTGCGGCCGGATTGCCGCGCACTGCGGGGGCAACAAGATTGGCAACCGGCGATTCGAATGGCTCGTAGTGAGCCGGGAACGGCCCGTCGCGCATCATCGCCCTTGTGAAAAGGCGAGAGACGCCTTCCGGATTCATAATGAACGGCCCGACATCGGCAGGCTTGGCCGTCGGCGCGATATCGGGCACGTCATAGCCCGACCATTTTGCGCCGTCCCATTCGATCAGCTTGCGGCTTGGATCCCATGGCTTGCCGGAAAGGTCTGCCGATGCGCGGTTATAGAGGATACGACGGTTGACAGGCCACGAGAAAGTCCATTTCAGATAGGCGCCGGTCTCGTCCGGATCCGACGTGTCACGCCGGGCCATGTTGTTGCCGTTCTCGTTAAAGCAACCGGAATAGATCCAGCACGCCGAGGAGGTCGAGCCGTCGTCGCGAAGGGCCGCGAAGCTCGGCACCAGCTTGCCTGCCTCGGCCACTACCTTGGTAGGATCAGCCGTGTCGAAAACGGTGGCAAGCGCCCGTCCGTTGATCTCCTTGGCAAGTTCCTCCGCCGTCGGCTCGCCTGAATCGGCGTACGCCCAATCGAGATTGACGATCGGATCGGGGAAGGTTCCGCCTTCCTTGCGATAGAGCTCCTTCAGACGCACATGGATATGCGCCATGATCCAGTTGTCGGTCTTGGCTTCGCCGGGAGGGGTGCCGCCCGGCCAATGCCATTGAAGCCAACGGCTGGAATTCGTCAGCGACCCCTCATCTTCGGCAAAGCAGGTGGACGGCAGCTGGATGACCTCCGTCTGAATTTGCGAAGAATCGACGTCGTTGAAGTCGCCGTGGTTCTCCCAGAACCGTGAGGTTTCGGTATCCAGCGGATCCATGGTGACGAGAAATTTGAGCTTCGACAGTGAAGCGGTCGCCTTCGCGCGGTTTGGAACGGCCAGAAGCGGATTGAACCCTTGGCAAATGTAGCCGGTCATCTTGCCCTGGTTCATGAGTTCGAAAGCGCGCAGGACGTCATAGCCCGGCACGTCGAGCTTCGGCAGCCAGTCATAGGCGAACTTGTTTTCCGGCGTCGCCGCCGAACCCCACATCGCCTTCAGGAAGCTCACGAAGAATTTCCTGTAGTTCTGCCAATAGCTCATCTGATTCGGGCGGAGCGGCTTGAAGCCGCGTGTCGACATGTAGCTGTCGAAATCCGCTTCCTTCTCGTTCGGCAGCGTCAGATAGCCAGGCAACAGGTTCGACATCAGTCCCACGTCGGTGAGGCCCTGGATGTTGGAGTGACCGCGCAGCGCATTCATGCCGCCGCCACGCATCCCGATATTGCCGAGGATCAGCTGCAGCATCGCCATGGCGCGGATGTTCTGCGAGCCCTTGGAATGCTGCGTCCAACCGAGCGCATACATCGAGGTCATCACCTTGGTCGGTGACGAGCATTCCGCAATCATCTCGGCCACCTTCAGGAACTTGTCCTTCGGCGTGCCGCAGATGCGGTCCACCATCTCTGGCGTATAGATGGCGACATGCTCCTTCAGGAGGCTCCACACGCAGCGCGGATTTTTCAGCGTATCGTCAATCACGGCATAGCCGTCCTCACCGATCACGTAGTCCCAGCTCGACATGTCGTAGCCGCGCTTGGCCTCGTCATAGCCAGTGAAGAGCCCGTCTTTGTAGGCGAAGTCGTCCTTGACGATGTAAGCCGCATTCGTGAAGGCCTTGACATAGTCCCACTGCACCTTGTCATTGCCGATGCAGTAATTGATGACGCCGAGCAGGAAAGCGATATCCGTGCCTTGGCGGATCGGTGCGTAAACGTCGGCGACCGAAGCCGAACGTGTAAACCGCGGATCCACGACGATCAGCCTTGCGCCGCGATTGGCTTTCGCCTCCGTAACCCACTTGAAACCGCAAGGGTGTGCTTCGGCTGCGTTACCGCCCATGATGACAACAAGATCGGTGTTCTTGATGTCGGTCCAGGAGTTGGTCATTGCGCCGCGGCCAAATGTTGGAGCCAAACTGGCTACCGTAGGGCCGTGTCAGACACGCGCCTGATTGTCGAAGACCAGCATTCCGGCGCTGCGCACGACCTTGTAGGTCTCCCACGCCGTCTCGTTCGTTGTCGCAGATGCGGCAAGGAAGCCCGTCGTCGTCCACCGGTTCACCGCAAGGCCGGCGGCGTTCCGTTCGACGAAATTGGCGTCGCGGTCGTCCTTCATCAGCCGGGCGATGCGGTTAAGCGCATCATCCCAGGAAATGCGCTCGAACTTGTCCGACCCGGGCTTGCGGATCATCGGATATTTCAGCCGCGTCTCGGCCTTGACGAAATCCAGCAAGGCTGCGCCCTTCGGACAGAGCGTGCCGCGATTTGTGGGATGGTCGGTATCGCCCTCGATATGGATGATCTCGGCCTTCTCGCCTTTTTTCAGGTCACCCTTCGAATACATGATGATGCCACATGCCACAGAGCAATACGGACAGGTGTTCCGTGTTTCGGTGGTGTTCACGAGCTTGAAAGCGCGGATCGCTTCGGCATGGACCGCTTCGACGTCGCCGAAGCCAAAAGCCCCGAGCGCCGTAACCGCAACACCTGCGCCGGCCGCCGCTAGAAACTGGCGCCGTGAGAGCTCCATGTTCATGGCTTGATACCTCCCCTGAAGCCGGCTTCGCCAATACGGCAAGCCGGAGAATTGGAGACACTCTCTGCAATTCGAGACGTAGCTCGATTTTTAGAAACTAGGTCAGCACATTTTATTGTCAAATCAATAAGAAGCTCAAAATTGTGAATGTAACTGGCTGGAATCCGGAAAGCTGTGCGATCAGTCGGGAATATCTTCATCCAACCGTCGAAACGCTTCGAAGTTGATGGATATGCAGCGCGTCGCCACCATGACAAAAATTGACGTCCAGCTTTAAAGCGATGATAATAATCGAATGGGTTTGCTTGCCGCTCCCGAGTTTCGGGGCTTTGCGCATTGCGCTGCCGCATCAGGACCCGCCGGAAATGGCGGAGCCCCGGGATCGTGCCCCCACCCGTTTTCCGTAACATTGGAATTTTTCGACAATACAGAACTGCGAACCGCTGTGGCGGATTCGGCAGTATCCGATTGCGACCTTTATGGGAGGCCATCATGGATAATCCTGCTGCAACATCGCCCTTCCGCCTGACGGCGCTCGCTCATGGCGGCGGCTGCGGCTGCAAGCTGGCGCCGTCTGTTCTACAGCAATTGCTTGCGGGCCAAGCCGCGGCCGCGCCCTTCGCCCGGTTGCTCGTGGGAACGGAAACAGGCGACGATGCCGCCGTCTGGCAGCTTGACGATGAAACCTGCCTGATCGCGACCACCGATTTCTTCATGCCGATGGTCGATAACCCCTTCGATTTTGGCCGCATTGCCGCCACCAACGCGATCTCCGACGTCTATGCCATGGGCGGCAGGCCGCTGATGGCACTCGCCATTCTCGGCATGCCGATCGACAAAATGCCCACCGAAACGGTACGGGAGATATTGAATGGCGGCAGCGCCATCTGTGCAGAGGCCGGCATTCCCGTCGCAGGCGGTCATTCGATCGATTCGCCGGAGCCGATTTACGGCCTAGCGGTCGTCGGCACTTGCCCGGTTTCCGGCCTGCGCCGCAACAGTGACGCAAGAGCTGGCGATGCGCTGATCCTGACGAAGGCACTCGGCGTGGGTATCTATTCGGCAGCCTTCAAGAAAGGCGCCCTGCCACCGGACGCCTATGGCGAACTCATCGCGTCAACGACGCTCCTCAATAGCGTCGGAGCAGAACTCGCCTTGGATGCCGACGTCCACGCCATGACAGACGTCACCGGCTTCGGCATTCTTGGTCACGCCCTTGAGATGGCTCAGGGATCGAACAAGCGGATATCGCTTAGAGTCAGGGACATGGCTCTTCTTGCCGGCGCCGCCGAACTCGCCGAGCAGGGTTTCGTGACCGGCGCATCGCAGCGGAACTGGGCAAGCTACGGTATGAACGTTTCCCTGCCCGACAACCTCCCAATATGGCAGCGCCATATACTCACCGACCCCCAGACCTCCGGGGGTCTGCTCGTTTCATGCAGCATGGCTCAAGCGGAAGAATTGCTCGGAAAGATCGTTGCGGTAGGCTATCCCGCAGCGCGGATCATCGGTGTGGTCGAGGATGGCGGGTCTGGACTGCGCGTCGCTGCCTGAGCGAGTTCCGCGTTTCGGCGCACACAAGATCGATTTCATTGTCGTGGCCGCCCTCGATTGAAACAATGCAGAACCGGAAGTTCGCGCTCGCGGCAAGGGACAGATGGCGATCTGTCGCCATTCGGCTTTTCTGAATGCTGCACAGGATCGAAGACTGGCGGCTGGTCTGGCCCAGGCGCTCACGTGCCTAGTATTCTCAGCCTCCTCTGACTGAGCCACGCCAAACCAGTTGAGCGTGCAACCTCAGGGATTGGTTTTCGGCTCGACTTTCCGCATCATTTCCAAGCCAAGCAACGGCTTGCCGCGCGATTGCCTCCACGGGCTGCGCGAAGGTCGTCAACTGGTAGGAAGACCAGGATGCCTGCTCGATATCGTCAAAGCCCACAATGCAAAGCTGATTTGGTATGGTCATTGAGAACTGATGCCTGGCTGCATCCATAAAACCACAGGCAAGAAGATCGGTGGCGCAGAAAACTGCATCCGGACGATCCTTTCTGGTCAACATGCGCTGCGCCAGGATCTTGCCGGCCTCGTATCCTGTCCAGCCATAGCGCTCAACAATGACATCCAAGCCGAAAGTTTTCGCAGCGGCAATGAAACCGTGTTCCCGCGCCATGAGGCTAGGCGTGCCCGCTTCCGAGTTCGCGAACGCAAGCTTGCTGCAGCCAGCACGAAGAAAGGCTGTTACCACTCGTCCCGCTGCTTCATAATCATCGAGATTGATGCGAAGCGGACCGGGTTGATCATCGTCGCGATTGATCAAGACGAGCCTTTGTCCGTTTCTCAGGCAAAGCTGCGTGATCGATTTATCCGGCAGCCCGGATAGTATGATTGAAGCATCTGCGCGATACCGAATGGCTTGGCTTAAAGCCCGATCCACACTCCCGTCCGACCGATCCGTGTTCACGAGCATCGCAACTTTGCCGACGCTCTGCAGCTGCTGCGTCAATTCCCGCAGCAAGGCCGAACGATAGGGCGTGGCGACCTCTGAAACAATGAGGCAGACGATGCCGCTTTCATTCCGCATCAGCCCGCGCGCCAGATGGTTGACGTGATAGCCGAGCTCGTCGGCGGCTTCCATTACCTTTCGCCGTGTTTCGGCCGATACGCTCGCCCCGGGCGTGAAAGCCCGCGAAACAGCGGAGCGCGACACCCCTGCTCTTTTGGCAACTTCGTCAGCGCTGACAAAAATCTTGGACGACACAGCTCCTCCTATCCCCTCATCGGATTTTGCTACGCTTTGCAATAGCGTGCAAGCCGTCTTGCAGCGATGCTTTATGAAGGTTTTATGAAGAATGTGATTGACAGTTTTTGGCGCCTCATGCACCATTTGCACACGCTTGCAACGAGCGGACGGCGTGGAGGCGCCGTGATAATCAGGAGGAAATAATGGGTTCGGTAAAAATTGCCGCGGCAGCGCTTGTCGCGAGTGTGACTTTTGGCGCCTATTCGGTCCACGCCGCTGGGGACCTCAATCTCATCTGCTCCGCAGATGTCGTTATCTGTGAGATGATGAAGGACCGCTTCGAGAAGGAAACGGACATCAAGGTGAACATGGTTCGGCTGTCGTCCGGCGAAACCTATGCAAAGATCCGCGCCGAAGCGCGCAACCCAAAGACCGATATCTGGTGGGCCGGCACGGGCGACCCGCATCTCCAGGCCGCAAGCGAAGGGCTAACGCAGGAATACAAGTCGCCACTGCTCGACCAGCTTCAGGATTGGGCAAAGAAGCAAGCCGAAAGCGCAAATTACCGTACAGTCGGCGTCTATGCCGGCGCGCTCGGCTGGGGCTACAACACCGACGTGCTGCAAAAGAAGGGGCTGAAAGAACCGAAATGCTGGGCTGATCTCCTCGATCCATCCTACAAGGGCGAGATCCAGATCGCCAACCCCAACTCATCGGGCACGGCCTATACCGCCCTTGCAACGCTTGTACAGATCATGGGCGAGGACAAGGCGTTCGAGTATCTTGGCAAGCTCAACGCCAACATCTCGCAATACACAAAATCAGGCTCGGCGCCGGTCAAGGCCGCCGCCCGCGGCGAAGCAACGATCGGCGTCGTTTTCATGCACGACGCAGTCGCCCAGACGGTGGAAGGCTTCCCGGTCAAATCGGTCGCGCCTTGCGAGGGGACCGGTTACGAAATCGGCTCCATGTCGATCATCAAGGGCGCCAAGAACGTCGGAAACGCCAAGAAGTGGTATGACTGGGCGCTGTCCGCCGATGTTCAATCGCACATGAAGGATGCGAAGTCCTTCCAGCTGCCATCCAACAAGTCGGCGGAAGTGCCGAAGGAATCGCCGAAGTTCGAGGACATCAAGCTGATCGATTACGATTTCAAGACCTATGGCGAGCCGGACAAGCGCAAGGCGCTGCTTTCGCGTTGGGACAAGGACATTGGCGCGAAGGCAAACTGATCTTTTGATCAGAGGGGCCTATGGCCGGCTGGCGGAAGGCGCCGGCTGGCGGGTCAATGCGGCAAGGCCGGGAGCGCATTTCATGAAGAACCACACTCGCAGACTGGATACCGCTCTCGTTTTTGCTGTTGCCGCCCTGATGCTGCTCCCGTGGTATCGGATCGAAGGCGGCTTCTTCGGCCTTGGCTGGCTGTCTAGCTTCCCGGGTGATCCCTCCACGGCGCCCGGCATACTCCAGATCGTCCAGCATGGCCGATGGTGGCTCGCGATCGCCGTTTTCTTTGTTTTGCTTGGCGGCATCGCGCGCCTCCTCCCCGATCCAGCGCGCCGCGGTACCTTGGTTGCGTGGGCAGGCGGCCTTGGTCTTCTCCTTTTGGCGCTGCAGGGACTTGCGATCGGTTTTTCCGGCTGGACCTGGACACTCAGCGAAAGGTTCTTTGGGGCATTGCCAGACGGCCAGCCCGCCATCGGCGCCGGAGCGGTCGTCATCGGCTTCGTTTTCGTGCTGTTCTTTGCCTTCGGCCTCGCCGAGCGCGGTGTTCTGAAGGGTGACGCCTTCGTCTCCGGGGCCATTGCCACGCTCGTGCTTCTCGTCACCGTCTTCGTCTTCTATCCGATCGGTAGCATGTTCGTTGGCGCCTTCCAGGACTTCGACGGTTCCTTCAATCCGCATGGTTTTGTCAGCAATATCCAGGATTCGTCCGTCTGGAGCGTCGGTTGTATCGCCGGCGGCGAGCGATGCGGTGTCGCCTGGCGCACCTTATGGCTCGCGATCACGACGGCGTCGGCGTCGACAACGCTTGGACTCTGCTTCGCCCTAGTCGCCACCCGCACGCACTTTCCCTTCAAGAAAAGCCTGCGCCTGCTCACGATCTTGCCGATCATCACGCCGCCGTTCGTCGTCGGCCTTTCGCTCACCCTGCTTTTCGGCCGTTCGGGCATTGCAACACAGTTCGTCTCCTCGCTGCTCGGCGTTGAGCCCGGCCGTTGGCTCTATGGCCTGACCGGCATCTGGATCGCGCAGGTGCTCTCGTTCACCCCGATCTCCTTCCTCGTACTGATCGGCGTGGTCGAAGGGGTCAGCCCGTCGATGGAGGAAGCATCGCAGACCCTGCGCGCCGGTCGCTGGCGCACCTTCTGGCGTGTCTCGTTGCCGCTGATGAAGCCGGGCCTGGCGAATGCCTTCTTGATCGGCTTCATCGAAAGCATGGCGGACTTCGGCAATCCGCTGGTGCTCGGCGGAAGCCATGGCGTGCTGTCGACCGAAATCTTCTTTGCCGTCGTCGGCTCGCAAAACGACCCATCGCGGGCAGCAGTCCTTGCCATGATCCTGCTCTGCTTCACGCTTTCGGCGTTCCTGGCACAGCGTTTCTGGCTATCGGGCAAGAATTTTGCGACGGTTACCGGCAAGGGCGATTCCGGCCAGCATATCGCGCTACCGCGCAGTCTTTCAATCGCCGTCCATGCGATCGTCGTCCCTTGGATGATTTTCACGATCGTCGTCTACGCGATGATCCTTTTCGGCGGTTTCGTGCGTACCTGGGGGCTCGACAACTCGCTAACATTTGAACACTATCTGCGTGCATTTTCGATCGGGTTGCGGGATGACGGCGGCCTAGCGTGGACGGGGGTCGCCTGGAATTCGTTCTGGACGACGATGGAGATCGCCCTGATCTCCGCCCCGCTCACCGCCGCTGTCGGCCTTTTGACTGCCTATCTCATCGTGCGGCAGAAGTTTGCGGGGCGGAGCCTCTTCGAATTCGCGCTGATGATGAGCTTTGCGATCCCAGGCACCGTCATCGGCATCAGCTACATCATGGCCTTCAACCTGCCGCCCCTCGAAATGACTGGCACGGCATTGATTCTTGTCGCCTGCTTCGTGTTCCGTAACATGCCGGTTGGCGTGCGCGGCGGCGTGGCAGCCATGAGCCAACTCGACAAGAGCCTCGATGAAGCCTCGCTGACGCTGCGCGCTGATAGCTTCCGCACGATCCGCAAGGTTATCCTGCCTCTGCTGCGGCCAGCGATCACAGCAGCACTGGTCTATTCCTTCGTGCGCGCCATCACCTCAATCAGCGCTGTCGTTTTCCTCGTTAGCGCTCAATACAACATGGCGACATCCTATATCATCGGTCTCGTCGAGAACGGCGAATACGGCGTCGCCATCGCCTATTCTTCAACGCTGATCATCGTCATGGTCGCAGTCATCGCAGGCTTCCAGCTTCTCGTCGGCGAACGGCGGCTGCGGCGCGAAAACCGTGTTGCACTTGCCGTGCCCACTGCCACCGCACCTCTCGGTCAGGAGAAAACCGCATGAGCACCAACAAGCCCGGTTCCGTCGTTTTCCAAAACGTTCGCAAGACCTTCGGCGCCTTTACGGCGATCCCCGACCTGTCGCTGACAATCGAGCCTGGCACCCTGGTCACGCTGCTCGGCCCCTCCGGCTGCGGCAAGACGACGACGTTGCGCATGCTGGCGGGCCTCGAACATCCGTCCGCCGGGCGCATCCTGATCGGCGGCAAGAATGTGACGATGCTGCCGGCAAACGAGCGCGACGTCTCGATGGTCTTCCAGTCCTACGCGCTCTTCCCCCATATGACGGCACTTGATAACGTCGCCTATGGCCTTGAATCCTCGGGATTGAAGCGCAAGGAGGCCTGCGATCGCGCCGAAGAGGGCCTGGAGCTCGTCGGCCTCGCCGGCATGGGTCAGCGCTTGCCTGCCGAGCTCTCCGGCGGTCAGCAGCAGCGCGTCGCCGTTGCCCGCGCCCTTGTGCTCGAACCACAGGTGCTGCTTCTCGACGAACCGCTGTCAAACCTCGACGCGCGGCTTCGCCGCCGGGTGAGGACGGAAATCCGCGAACTGCAGCAACGCCTCGGCTTCACGGCCGTCTATGTCACCCACGACCAGGACGAGGCGCTCGCCGTGTCCGACCAAATCATCGTCATGAAGGACGGCGAAGTGGCCCAGCAAGGTGCGCCGCGCGATCTCTACGATCAGCCGAGCTCCGCATTCATCGCCGACTTCATGGGCGAGGCAAACGTCATTCCCTGTGATGTTGTTGGTGTCGAAGGCGGGGACGCGACGATCAACGTCGAGGGCCTGGTGCGACGCGTCCCCGGCCGCAATGTCCGCACCGGACCGGCACAGCTCGCGGTGCGCCCGAACGCCATTACGCTGTCAGTGCGGAATGGCGGCACTTTCAACGGACAGATCACCCATGCGGCCTATCTCGGCGATCACGTGGAATATGAAGTGAAGACAGCCAACGGCACGCTCTTCGTCGTCGATCCGGCGGTGGAAACAGCGCTTCCGCCTTTGACAGAGGTGGAGATCGGCTTCAAGGATCGCGGAATTGCCATCATCGGCGGCTGAACACCGCATTTTTATCAAGGGAAATATTCATGACGTCGCATGTCGTACCAGGTCTCGAAGCCAGGCTGGCACTCGCAGAAGTTATAGCCCGCGAAGCGGGCGCTATGGCGCTCGATTACTTCAAGCGCCGTGAGACGCTGGTGATTGAAACCAAGCGCGACCCGCAGGATGTCGTCTCGATCGCCGATCGGGAGGTCGAAAACCTGATCCGCGGCCGTTTCAACGAGATCTATCCTGCTGACGGCGTACTTGGCGAGGAATATGGGCTCGAAGTCGGCACCTCGGGCTTTACATGGGTGGTCGATCCGATCGACGGCACCAGCCCTTTTGTAAACGGCATGCCGAACTGGTGCATTTCGATCGCGCTGTTGCACGGGGGCGTTCCGGTCGTCGGCGTCATCTGCGCGCCATGCCACGATGAGCTTTACGCGGCCGCAATAGGGCTTGGCGCGACGTTGAACGGCAAGAAGCTCTCGCTCGATCCCTCGCGCACCATCCGCAACAGCGTAACGGGCATTGGCGCGAACAACTACGTGACGCCAGCTTTCGTGGGCAAGATGGTCGAGAGCCTGCTTTCGGCAGGCGGCAATTTCATCCGCAACGGCTCGGGTGCGCTGATGCTTGCCTATGTGGCCGCTGGCCGTCTCGTCGGCTATTACGAGCCTTACATGCACGCCTGGGACTGCCTGGCGGGCTATTGCTTGGTGAAGGAAGCCGGCGGCTGGTACCATTCCTTCCCGACGGAAGATGAACAGCTGACGAAAGGGGCGCCGGTTCTCGCCGCTGCGCCCGGAGCTATCAATGACCTGCGACAGGTCGCAGGCCTATGAAACGGGCACACAATCCATGTGCCGCTGGACAGAGCCTGAAGGGGCGCTAACTTGCGTCGAACGCGTGTGCAGCGGCACCGGCATTTTGTCCTTCGGACGACCGTTAAACAGAATTTCCACAGCCGATCGAGGAGGATCGTCCGTGGAATATTTAGAAACCGGCTTGCCGGCTTCACCAACAAACAGGGAGGAATTAATGTCCATTCGTACAATTCTCGCATCGACAGCGGCTGTGGCCCTTTCGTTTGGCGCAGCATCGCACGCGTTTGCACTCACCGAGCTGCAGTGGTGGCACGCCATGTCCGGCGCAAACAACGAGGCCGTTGAGCAGATTTCAAAGGAATTCAACGCAAGCCAGAATGACTACAAGATCGTTCCGGTCTTCAAGGGCAGCTATCCGGAAACCCTGAATGCCGGCATCGCCGCCTTCCGCGCCAAGCAGGCGCCCGCCATCCTTCAGGTCTTCGACGCCGGCAGCGGGGTCATGATGGGGGCCGAAGGCGCAATCATGCCCGCGGCCGAAGTGCTCGAACAGGGCGGCTACAAGTTCGACAAGTCGGAATATCTGCCAGGTATCGTTGCCTATTATTCAAAGCCGGACGGCACGATGCTGTCCTTCCCCTATAATTCTTCCTCGCCAATCCTCTATTACAATAAGGACATGTTCAAGAAAGCCGGCCTTGATCCGGAAAATCCACCGAAGACGTGGCCGGACGTGTTCGAGGCCGCCAAGAAGATCAAAGCGAGCGGCGCATCATCCTGCGGCTTTACCTCCACTTGGCTCACCTGGATCCAGACGGAGAATTTCGCAGCCTGGAACAACCTATCCTACGGTTCAAACGAAAACGGCCTTGGCGGAACGGACGTGACGCTCGCCTTCAACAGCCCCCTGTTCGTCCAGCATTTTCAGGCAATCGCCGACCTCGCCAAGGATGGCACCTTCCGTTACGGCGGGCGCACCTCGGAAGCCAAACAGCTCTTCACCTCCGGTGAATGCGGCATCATGACGGAATCGTCAGGCGGTCTCGGCGACATCGTCAAATCCGGCATGAACTACGGCATCGGACAGTTGCCCTATTATGAAGGCGAAGGGCGGCCGCAAAACACGATTCCCGGGGGAGCGAGTCTCTGGGTCTTTGCCGGCAAGAGCGGTGCTGAATACAAAGGCATCGCCGAATTCTTCCATTTCTTGTCGCAAACGAAGATCCAGGCACGGTTGCATCAGGTTTCCGGTTACATGCCCGTAACGATGGCCGCCTATGAGGAAACCAAGACGTCAGGCTTCTACGACAGGAACCCTGGCCGGCAAACACCGATCCTGCAGATGATGGGCAAGGCACCGACCGAAAATTCCAAGGGCGTGCGCCTCCCGAACCTGCCGCAGGTCCGCGACATCATGAACGAGGAGTTCGAGGCAATGCTTGCGGGAAAGCAGGACGCAAAAACGGCACTCGACAAGGCTGTCGAACGCGGCAACGCCGCCATCAAGCAGGCCGTCAGCCAATAATCGCCGACGTAATTCCGCCCGCGGCTTAAACGCTGCGGGCGGTCCTTCACGCCAAGGAGTTCGCCGTGCAGCGCGTTGTTTTTCCAAACAAGATCCTTCCCTATTTCCTGGTCGCTCCGCAAATCGTCCTGACTGTTGTGTTCTTCTTCTGGCCTGCGAGCCAGGCGCTCTACCAATCAGTGCGGCGCGAAGATCCGTTCGGTTTGAAAGGCGGCTTCGTCGGCCTTGCGAATTTCCGCGACGTGTTTGCAGATCCCAATTACCTGCATTCGCTACAGGTCACGATCATCTTCAGTCTGCTGACGGCAATGCTCTCGATGATCGTCGCGCTGGCGCTCGCAACAGCCGCAGACAAGGTCGTGCGCGGTCAGACCTTTTACCGCACCCTGCTGATTTGGCCTTACGCGGTTGCGCCCGCCGTGGCCGGCATGCTCTGGCTTTTCATGTTCAATCCGGCGATGGGCACCTTTGCTTATCTTCTGCGGCGCAACGGCTTCTTGTGGGATCCGCTGCTCAACGGCAATCAGGCGATGTTGCTCGTCATCGTGGCGGCTGCATGGAAGCAGATCAGCTATAACTTCCTGTTCTTCGTCGCCGGCCTGCAAGCCATTCCCAAATCGCTGATCGAGGCTGCGGCAATCGACGGGGCGCGGGGTAATCGACGCTTCTGGACGATCGTTTTTCCACTTTTGGCACCGACGACTTTTTTCCTGCTCGTCGTCAACACCGTCTACGCCTTCTTCGACACCTTCGGCATCATCCATGCAGTGACCGGCGGCGGCCCTGCCAAGGCCACCGAAACGCTGGTCTACAAGGTCTACAATGACGGCTTCGTGAACCTCAATCTCGGCTCGTCGGCCGCTCAATCCGTCATCCTAATGATCATCGTCATCGCATTGACCGCGTTTCAGTTCCGCTTCGTCGAAAAGCGCGTGCATTATGCGTGAGGCGCGGCGATGATCGAAAAACGCCCCATTGCCAGCCTTGTCGGCCATCTGATGCTGATTATCGGCATCATCATCGTCGCCTTCCCGATCTATTACACCTTCGTCGCCTCGACGATGACGTCGGCGGAGATCATAAGGCCCCCCATCTCGCTCTTGCCTGGCGATCATTTCGCGGAGAATTACGGCACCGCACTTTCAGGCGGTGTTGAACAGGTCGTTGGAGTTAGTCTTGAGCGGCTGCTCTTCAACACCTTCGTGGTGGCCGTCCTGATTGCGGTCGGAAAGATCCTGATCTCGTTCCTCTCAGCCTTCGCGATCGTTTTTTTCCGCTTTCCGTTGCGCATGGCGTTCTTCTGGATGATCTTCGTCACATTGATGCTGCCGGTCGAGGTCCGTATCCTCCCGACCTATAAGGTGATCGTCGACCTCGGCATGATCGACACCTACGCCGGATTGACGCTGCCGCTGATGGCATCTGCCACGGCGACTTTCCTCTTCCGCCAGTTCTTCCTGACAATCCCCGGCGAATTACTCGAAGCCGCACGCATCGACAGTGCCGGCCCCTTCCGCTTCATGCGCGATATATTACTACCCTTGTCGAAGACGAATATTGCGGCACTCTTCGTGATCCTCTTCATCTATGGCTGGACGCAATATCTCTGGCCGCTGCTTGTCACCAATGACGCGAAGATGAACACGATTGTCATCGCTCTTCGAAAGATGATGGACTTCGCCGATGCGGCGACCCCTTGGAATTACGTGATGGTGACGGCGATCCTTGCGATCATCCCGCCCATTCTCGTCGTGGTGCTCATGCAGCGCTGGTTTGTAAAAGGTCTTGTGGAGACGGAAAAGTAATGGCCAGGATCACCCTCAACGATGTCCGGAAGACATACGGCGCCGGTATCGAAGCCATCAAAGGTATCTCGATGGAAATCGCAGACGGCGAGTTCGTCGTGCTCGTCGGACCTTCAGGCTGCGGCAAGTCCACGTTGCTGCGCATGATCGCCGGCCTCGAAGGCATCACGTCGGGCGAAATCGCCATTGGCGATCGCGTGGTCAATCGGCTGGAGCCATCCGAGCGTGATATCGCCATGGTCTTCCAGAACTATGCGCTTTACCCGCATATGACGGTTCGGCAGAACCTTGCTTACGGCCTGAAGAACCGCAACACACCAAGAGACGAAATCGAGCGTCGCATCGAAAAGGCAGCGAGGGCGCTCGAGATCGAGGGGTTTCTTGAGCGCAAGCCGCGGCAGTTGTCGGGCGGGCAGCGTCAGCGTGTCGCGATGGGGCGCGCCATCGTGCGAGAGCCCGCCGCTTTTCTGTTTGACGAACCGCTGTCGAACCTTGATGCCAAGCTCCGCGTGCAAATGCGCGTCGAGATCAAACGTCTACAACGTTCGCTGGCGACGACGAGCGTCTACGTGACGCATGACCAGATGGAGGCGATGACGCTGGCCGATCGTCTTGTGGTGCTGAACGGTGGCCAGATCGATCAGATCGGCACACCGATCGAGCTTTACGAGAAACCGGCAACGACCTTCGTTGCAACCTTCATCGGTTCACCCTCGATGAACCTGTGGGACAGGACGGGTGATCGCAACGGCTTTTCGCTTTCGCCCGCCATCAGGCTCCCTGCCAGTGCCGTCACGCTGGGGATCCGGCCGGAGGACCTCCATATTTGGCAAGATGGGGTGACCGATACCTTCAAGGCAGATGCGCAAGTTGGCGCCGTCGAACTCGTTGGTGCCGAGAGCTATGTCCACGGTTTGCTTGCGAACGGTCAGCCGATTGTCTTTCGGGTTCCGGGCCGGTCCCGGATCGCGATTGACGAGCATGTGTCCGTCTCCGCGGCTGCCGAAAGCCTTCACCTCTTCGATGACGGTGGCAGGCGTATGACATGGTAGGCCGGATCGGCTGGTGGATATCAGTATTCGCTCGATGAGATGTCGACGCTGAGCACCACACGGGCAGCTCTTGCAATCGCCCCTTCACTTAGCCTTGTAGGCCAAGATACCGGGGCGCCACCGAGCGTTCGTCCTTGGGACCGCGTTTGAGGCTCACGATCGCTTTGCACCCGCGCGGCCTTGCGCCAAAGCCATGCAGCCAACTGCGAATATGTGCGGAATAAGAGCACCTGCTGCTTTTCAGGGCGGCACCGCTTCATTATGACAGATATGTGACAAACAAATGGGATAGCGATGCTCAGTTGGTTTCGTAGACTGATGCCGCGCGAAGATCGTTTCTTCGATCTCTTCGCTCAACATTCGCGCACCGTTGTCGGAGCCGCCGAAGCGTTGAACCAGTTGTTGGCTGGCAGCGAGATCGAGCGCCATTGCGAGACGATCGTCCGGCTGGAGAATGAAGCTGACGACATAACGCGCGAGGTGCTGCTTTCCATCCGGCGAAGCTTCATCACCCCATTCGACCGTGGCGACATCAAGGACCTCATCCAGTCGATGGATGACGCGATCGACATGATGCAAAAGACGGTCAAGACCATCCGTCTTTTCCAGCAGAAAACCTTCGATCCCGGCATGCAGGAGATGGGCGCGGCAATCGTCGAGGCGGCCCATCTAATTGCGGAGGCCATTCCCCTGCTGGACCGCATGGGATCCAATGCGCCTCGTCTTACCGCCATCGCTGAGGATATCACCCGGGTCGAGGGCCATTCGGATGACCTGCATGAACGGGGACTCAAGGATCTCTTCAGTCGCTACGGCGCCTCGAATCCAATGGCCTATATCATCGGCAGCGAGATCTATGGGGAGTTGGAGAAGGTCGTCGATCGCTTCGAGGACGTCGCCAACGAGATCAGTGGTATCGTGATCGAGAACGTCTGATGGAGGTTGCACTCGCCTTCCCCCTGCTCGCGGGACTCATTGCGATCGCGCTGTTCTTTGATTTTCTCAACGGCCTGCACGACGCCGCCAATTCGATCGCGACCATCGTCTCGACCCGCGTGCTGCGGCCCCACTATGCCGTCTTTTGGGCAGCTTTCTTCAATTTCATCGCATTCCTGTTTTTTGGGCTGCATGTGGCAGAAACCCTTGGTACCGGCATCATCGATCCGGGCATTGTCACCCCGCAAGTGATCTTCGCGGCATTGATGGGAGCGATCATCTGGAACATTGTCACCTGGATTTTCGGCATTCCCTCCAGCTCCTCTCACGCCCTTGTCGGCGGGCTTGTTGGCGCCGGGCTTGCGAAGACCGGCTTGAGCTCGATCGTCTGGAGCGGGCTTTTGAAGACCGCGAGCGCCATCGTCATGTCGCCTCTGATTGGCTTTTTCCTCGCACTTATTCTGGTGCTGGTGGTGTCGTGGATCTTCGTGCGCCAGACCCCTTTCGCCGTCGATCGAACTTTTCGCGTCATGCAATTCGCCTCAGCCTCGCTCTACTCGCTCGGCCATGGCGGCAATGATGCGCAAAAGACGATGGGCATTATCGCAGTCCTGCTTTATTCGCAGGGTTATCTCGGCCAAAGTTTTCACGTGCCGTTTTGGGTGGTGCTCTCATGCCAAGCGGCCATGGCGCTCGGAACGCTGTTCGGGGGCTGGCGTATCGTCCACACGATGGGCTCCAAAATCACTCGCCTCAATCCGATGCAGGGATTTTGCGCCGAAACAGGCGGCGCGCTGACGCTTTTCGGCGCCACATGGCTCGGCATTCCCGTCTCGACCACGCATACGATCACCGGCGCGATAATCGGTGTCGGCGCCGCAAGACGGCTCTCCGCGGTGCGCTGGGGACTGGCTGGAAATATCGTCATCGCCTGGGTGATCACGCTTCCGGCTGCGGCACTCATCTCGGCGCTCTTCTACTGGAGTTCCAGTCTCTTTGAATAGCGCGCAGGTGAGATGGAGCAAAAATGAATCTATCTTTGATGTTTGCAGGTGAGCCAGAAATTCGATCTGTTGGCGGATGCAGCGATACCCGCCACCCAAGGTCGTCGCGGCCAGCGGCCCCGTTCCTTCCACCATGCTATGATACGCGATCGACCAGGGTGTAGCCTACCCCCCGAACAGTTCGAATGGCCAACTGACCGCCCCCGTCGAGCTTGCGCCTCAGATAGCGGATATAGACTTCGACGATTTTTGTTCCGGGGTCGAAATCGTAATTCCAGACGTTGTTCAGCAGCCGCTGACGGCTGACCACCTTGTTGGCATTGAGCATAAGGTAGCGGAGCAATTCGAATTCCCGCACGGTGAATTCGATCTCCCGATCCGACTTCGTGACGCGGCGTGTTGCCGGGTCGAGGGTCAGTGAACCGACCTGGAGGAGATCAGTGCGCTCGATCGTTGGGCGACGTCTGCGCAGAGCCTCGATCCGTGCAATCAGTTCGTCGAACGCAAAGGGCTTTATGAGATAATCGTCAGCACCGCTTTGAAAGCCATCCACACGATCGCGGACGCTTTCCTTGGCGGTGAGCATAAGGACGAGCACGGAACGTCGCTCCTGCCGGATGATGCGGCACACTTCGATCCCATTCACATAAGGAATCATTCGATCGAGTATGACTAGATCGAAAGCCTCATGACGGATCCGTTCGAGGCCGTCGCGTCCATCCTCTGCAAGTTGCACATGATAGCCTTCGGCCTCGAGACCGCGCGTTAGGAAGCTCGAAATCCGCCGGTCATCTTCGATAATCAGGATTCGCATGCGATTTTCCTTTCTGCGACAGGCAGCCGGATGGTGAGAACAGCACCGCGCGGCGGCGCGGGCCCGAGGGCGATGGTGCCACCGTGCCGTTCGATGATTGTCCTTGCAATCGGCAGACCGATGCCGAGGCCAGTGGCTGCGCGGCTGGTGTTGTTCCTTCCGCGATAGTACCGATCGAACACAAAAGGCAGTTCCGCAGGATCAATCCCGCAACCATGATCACGGATGGTCAGCACAAGGATCTCATCGCTGCAACAAATGTCTATGTCGATGCTTCCACCTGGATCGGCATATTTGATCGCATTATCGATCCCAATCATCAAAGCCTGCTTCAAGCGTCTGGGATCTGCCCGGATCAATTGCTTCGGTGCTCTCGAAAGCAGTTGAACTACCATCTGCTTTTGTCGTGCAAGAATTTCACTTTCGTGCACGGCGGCAACGACCACGTCTTCAGCCTCGACCGTTTCGAAATCATAGGTGACGTCGTCGATCTCCGATCGCGTAAAGTCGATCAGATCCTCAAGCAGCCGCGCCATGTCGGCGGCGTAAAGCTGAATGCGGTTCAATGCATCGCGGAAAGAAGCAAGTCCTGGTTTCGCGCGAAGCGCCACCTCGGCTTCACCGCGCAAGATTGTAAGCGGCGTACGCAGTTCGTGGCTCGCATCCGCAAGGAACTGGCTGCGCTTGCTATCGAGCTCCAGAAGCTGGTCATTTGCCTGCCGCAGCTCACGTGTCCGTTGATCGACTTCGCGTTCGAGCCGTGCCTGGGCTGATGTCAGGCTCGCTCTTTGCCGTTCGATTGCCTCCGCCATCTTGTTGAAACTCTGCGAAAGAACCAGGAATTCGTCGCGGCGCCCCGTCAGGATGCGATGATCGAGCTGACCACTGGCAATTGCTTCCGCACCGGCCACCAAGAGGCGGACCGGCCGGACGATCGAATGCTGGAGCGTCAGACCCAAACCCAGGCCCGCCACAATCACCAGGATCGAAAAGGTCCCGGCAACAATCAGCACCGTGTGCTGTGTGCTGCGTACCCGGTCAAGCTCCTTGGCAACTTCTCCGCGCTCCTCCTGCCGGGCATCGCTGAGCATGGTCTCGAAGTCGTTGGAGAGGCGATACTCGATGCTTCGCCGGAAGATATCGACGGCGCGATCCTGCTGGCCGGCCGCTTGTGCCTGGAATACGCGTTCAGCCGCCCGATCGATCGCTCGATAGAATTCCTGAAGTCGTGCGGCGAACTCTATTTCAGGCAATTCCTGCTGGACGTCGCCAAGGCTTCCGAGCGTGGCGAACTCCTTGCGCGTCACCTCTGCAAGAACACGGAATCCGTCCGCCATCTTTTGCCGGGCGAGTCGGAAATCCGGCATCTGTTCAGGGCCGAGCAAAAGGACCTCCGCCAACTGTTCGGCGTAATTATTGCCAAGCCCATCAAGATCGCTGATCGCCTCGAAGCGAGAATGGACGCCATCGATGCGATTTACGAAATCGTCGGTGAGCTTGAGGGTCATCAGCATCAGGCAGACAACCATCGCGACAAAGACGATTGTGACAAAGTGAAAGAGAAGAATGCGCCGCCGGACGGTCATACTGCCTCGTGTCTGGTTGGGAGCTTCGTCGTAACAATTGCCGATTAGAGATTTCAGGACAAGGGTTGAGGCCGCAAAACGGCGAGTCTCTCCAAATTCTAACCTTACACACCCTGTCCTCTAACCTGCCATGCTTAAGATCGCACCGCAGATGTCGAGGCCCGCACGCTGCCGGCCAAGATCATTAGGCGGAGTAGCTCAATGGAGAAGGCAACCACCTGGCCGGAACCCCTATCCGGGCGGGCTTCACCTGGAACGCACGCGGCTATGGCGTCCACGCGACGGCGTTTAACGGTGAGTTTATTCGTTGCAGTGTTGATGGCCGTTGCAATTGAGCTTCTTGCATCTGGGATGGCGTCGGAAGCTCGGCGTTCCCTGCAGATTCTTGCGCTGGCTTTGGTCGGGTGGACTTTGACGTCACTCGATGACACCTTTGTCGCTGTCACCGCAGCCGTTGCAATGACCCTTCTCGTCACCGGAAAGCCGGAAGCTCTGTTCGGCGCTCTTGGCGACCAGCTGATCTGGCTTCTTCTCGCATCGTTCCTGCTGGCGGCAGCCTTTAAGGCGAGCGGTATCACCGACCGGATCATTGCTCTGGCAGCCGGTCGGTTGCGGTCAGTCCAGTCCCTCGCCTACGCCTTGACCGCGATCCTTCTCGCGACGGCTTTCGTCATTCCCTCCACATCGGGCCGCGCGGCCATGATGGTGCCGGCCTACGCGGCAATTGCTGAGCACTGTACCAGCCCCCGGGTGCGAAGGGCCTTCGCGCTGCTGTTTCCAACAATCGTGCTCTTATCTGCCTTCGCCTCCCCTCTTGGTGCCGGCGCACATCTCATCGCCATCGATTTGGTGCGACGCCTGTCTGGCGAGGAGATCAGTTACCTTCACTGGATTGCTTTGGGCCTGCCTTTTGCCGCTTCAAGCGCATTTCTTTCGACCAGTGTTATCCTGCGGCTCTTTTTGACGGCGCAAGAGCGGCGAGCCGAACTGGCTCTCGCTCATATAGGCTTGGACTGCGAACCGCTCTGGCAACGGCCGATCTTCTGGATCGCCGCAGCCGTCATAGCCGGCTGGTTGACGGAATCCATGCACGGGATCGACCCGACAATGCTAGCGCTTATCGGCGCGCTTGCTGCCTTCTTCCCCTCTGTTGGGCCGATCTCATTTCGCGACGCCCTCCGCGACACTGACCTTTCACTTTTGATCTTTCTTGCCGCGATGATCTGCCTTGCCGATGGTTTCGTGACTTCCGGGCTGAATGAGGCTCTGGTCACGATGGTGTTCCGTCCTCTGCGAGCGGGGGAATTGTCGCCTGCCATGTTCATGGCGCTGATCGCGGCGATCGGATTGTTCTCGCATCTGTTCGTCCACAGCCGTACCGCACGGGTGTCGATCTTGTTGCCGCCGGCCCTGATGCTTGCTCAGGCGTCAGGCGCGGATGCCGTCATGGTGATGCTGACGATGGTCTCTGCGACTGGCCTTTGTCAGACCCTGATGGTGAGCGCAAAGCCGGTTGCGCTCTTTGGCCGGCTGGACGAGAACGCGTATAGCGCGGATGATCTTGTTCGGCTCAGCGTGGTGCTACTGCCCGTCCATTTTCTTCTCATCATGATCTTCGTGCTCATCATCTGGCCCGCCATCGAATCGATGTCGGTGTAGCCGCAGGAGTTGACAATGTCGAAAAAGCACAGGCGTTTGCGTGTTCTGGTAGCACCCTCCGGGTTCAAGGAGGGGCTTGGCGTTCGCGAAGTCGCAGACGCGATCGCTCGGGGCGTGCGTAATGCACTACCCCGGGCAAAGATCACGCGCATGCCGATGATCGATGGTGGTGAAGGCTTCGTTCGCACCATGGTGGATCTGTTGGGGGGCGAACTGCATTCAATCACAGTGACCGGCCCGGTCGGGCAACCCGTCGATGCTCACATCGGCTTTCTTTCGGGACGCAGGAAACGCACAGCTGTGATCGAGATGGCTGCCGCTGCCGGATTACGTCTCGTGCCAAGGGATATGCGGGACCCCACTCGAACAACGAGTTACGGCGTTGGTGAAATGATCCGCGCGGCACTCGATCTCGGTGCCGAACGCATCCTGCTAGGCTGCGGCGACTCCGGCATTAACGATGCGGGCGCCGGCATGGCTCAGGCGCTCGGCGTCCACCTCCTGGATCGAGCCGGCCAACTGATTGCCGGCAACGGCGCGGCACTGCGTTCGCTCGACCGTATCGATGCAACCGATCGCGATTGTCGTCTTGAGAAAGTGGGAATAGATGTCGCCGTCAATCCATACAATATGCTGCTCGGAAAGAACGGCGTCGCGCGGGTATTCGGGCCACAGAAGGGGGCGACGCCGGATCAAGTGGCAATTCTGGAAGAAGGTCTTCAGACCTTTGCCCGGGTTGTCCGCCGCGATCTCAATATCGACCTTGAGGCCTTGAAGGGGGGCGGAGCATCGGGTGGACTTGGGGCGGGCCTTCACGTGTTTGCCTTTGCCAAGCTACATCCCCGTTTCGAACTCATCCTTCGGCATATCAAACTCGATCAAAGACTGGCCAAGACTGACCTGGTGATGACCGCCGAAGGTGGAATTGATGGACAAACGCGGTACGGCAAGGTTCCGGCGGAAATCGCCCGCCGCGCCAAACGCCACAGGCTGCCGGTTCTCGCCTTGGCCGGGACCGTCGGTTCGGGCGTTGAGGCGACACGGGAGATCGGAATTGATGCGGTGTTGAGCATCCTCAACCGACCCTGTACGCTGGAAGACGCGATCCGCGAAACAGAAACCCTCCTTGCAGAAGCGGCTGAACAGGCCGTGCGTCTAATGCTTGCGACCCGTTTTGTCTTGCGATCCTGAATACCGGGCGTTCATCCTGCTTGAGAAGCATGCGCGCATAACCTTGAATTCCAGAGGCGGCAGAGCGGGGGCAGCTTCGCGCGGCAGCCGGAAATTATGCAGCGGCAGGAAGAATTGGCAAAGTTATCTGCGTAGCCGCTAAGGGGCATATGTCTTGGCCTGACCCCCGCGAAGATGGCGAGCCCGGATGCGCATCGCTGCTTGGCTTCACGTTCAGTCGCCGAGAGCCGCAGGGCGTTCTCCTTGGCCCCCGGGCGGGCGGTACGACAGTGCGTTTCGGCGACGGTTAATGTCTCGCGCCGCCGCATCGTCCTACACTGAATCGCGATTGCTGTGCGGAAGCACACTATTTATGTTCCGTTAAGCATAAGCCTCTATCTGAGTGGGGCGGAACCACGACCGGAGACGAGCATGCGCCCCACAAAGTCCTCAAGCCTGATGCTGATCGGGCTTATTCTGGGTGGCTGCCAAAGCGATCTTGCCATGGTCGCGGACGCCGCGTTTCGTGAACCGACCCGCTATCCGACCAACCACCAAGCTGACACCGGGCAGCCCATCGATCCATCAACCGAACCGACAATTCCGACGACACCGCCTGCGCAGAATACAAACCAGGCACCGGCCTGCGGCGCCGACGTTCACACCAGGCTGAAAACCCCAGGTGCAAACCCCGTCACGATTAATTGCAGCGTACAGCTGTCGGCGGCGGATATCGTCAATCACCCCCTTGTGTTCGAAGGACGTGCTGCGTCCGGATCGCTGCTGGATTGCGGAGGAGGAACGATCGATGTCAGCTCCGGAGGATCGCGGCAGCAAAAGACGGCGATCATCGTTCGTTCGAAGAAGACCACCTCTGGGCCATGGGACGCGCCGACCGGCGTCACCATCCGCAACTGCAAGATAAACGGATTTGTCCGCGTTTATGGTCTCGGCGAGAACGCCAACGGCGAGGTCATGAAAGCATCATCGCTGTCGGCCAGTCACACGGCATTCGCTCAGGCATCCGCCCCAAAAAACGTGCGGTTGGAGAATGTGGCTTTCAATGCTCCCGGCGGCATCCCTCTCTATATCGGGCCTGGCGTGACGGGTGCTGCTCTCGTCAACTCGAGGGTTGGCGGCAAATCGACGTCTGTCGCGGTCTACCTTGATGCAGAGTCCGCCAACAACACGATCAGCAACAACGTTTTCAGTATCGTCACGGAAAAGCGGGAACTGATTGCCATAGACGGCTCGGCCAGCAATAAGATCACCGGCAACACATTCGAACACCCCGAAAACGGCGGCATATTCGTGTACCGGAACTGCGGAGAAGGCGGCGTCATCCGCCACCAGAAGCCGCAGTTCAATCAAATCACGGGAAACACGTTCCGCTACGGGCCATCGTTTGGCGCAAAGCCCGCAGTCTGGCTGAACTCGCGCAACGGCAACAGCAGCTATTGCTTTAAAGACCCGGCACATCCCTACGGGAGCAGCGTCAGCAGCCTTGATTTCGCGCAGCACAATGTGATCCGTAACAATAACCTTCAAGGCGGCTCGGAAGGCCTTATCCGCAACGATGATCCGTCCAATGACCTCGGAGCGAATACGGCCGCCGGCAGCTGGTAATATCCGGAGTTCATCCTCGCGAATACCAAGGCTGCGGCGATCATGCGATACAAAATTGGTCAAACCACCTTGCCTAAGCTGCCAATCTCTTGGAAGCTGCAGCTTGAGGAGATGCCGACGCGCGAAAGCTGCCCGGCGATTGAGATTCGAAAGATTGTCGTGTGATTGTTTCATCCCCCCGCAGCTTTTTGACGTCGCTGTTTCACGCCGCCGTTCGTGCCGCCGACCCCCTGACAGGCATCAAGGCGCACCTGCCCACAAGGCCGAGAGGCCGCACAGTGGTGATCGGCGCCGGCAAAGGCGCAGCGCAGATGGCGCGCGCGCTTGAAAGCGTCTGGGACGGGCCGCTCGATGGCGTGGTCGTGACGCGCTACGGCTATGGCTGCGAAACGCAGAAGATCGACATCATCGAAGCGGCCCATCCAGTGCCGGATGCCGCCGGACTTGCTGCATCGAGGCGGCTGACCGAGGCAGTGAAGGACCTGACGCGGAACGACCTGGTCATCGCACTGATCTGCGGCGGCGGCTCGGCGCTTCTGCCGGCACCGCCAGAAGGCCTGACGCTCGATAATGAGATCGCGCTCAACGAAATGCTGCTCGCCTCCGGCGCGCCGATCTCGGCGATGAACGTCGTGCGCAAACATCTTTCCACGATCAAGGGCGGGCGGCTCGCGGCGGCAACGAAGGCACGCGTTGTCAGTCTGATCGTCTCGGATATCCCCGGCGACAATCCCGCCCATGTCGCCTCGGGTCCTACCGTTGCCGATGGCTCGACACGGTATGACGCGATCGAGATCGTCCGGCAGTACGGCCTGAAGTTACCCCAGGCAGCCCTTGCCCATCTCGCCTCGCCGAACGCTGATGCCCCCGACCCGGATGATCCGGTCTTTGCCACGCACACGCACCACATCATTGCCTCTGCCGGCGTGTCGCTCGAGGCGGCAGCTCAACTTGCGAAGTCCAATGGAATCAGCCCCGTGATCCTGTCGGATTCGATCGAGGGCGAATCCCGCGATGTCGCGCTGGTCCATGCGGCGATCGCCCGCGAGGTGCTTGGCCGCAACCGGCCGTTCGAAAAGCCGGTGGTCATCCTTTCCGGCGGCGAGACGACGGTTACGCTGCGTGCCAAAGGCGGCAAAGGCGGGCGCAACGGAGAATTCGCGCTTGCCGCGGCACTCGCGATCGACGGCCACGGCATCCATCTCCTGGCAGCCGACACCGACGGTATCGATGGCTCGCAGGATAATGCCGGCGCCTTTGCCGATGGTACAACCGTCAGGCGCCTGCGCGAAAGCGGGCTCGATCCCCGTCGCCTGCTTGACGGCAACGACAGCTATTCGGCCTTCCGGGCTATCGGCGATCTCTTTGAGACTGGCCCCACCGGCACCAATGTCAACGATTTCAGGGCGATCTTGATTGGCTGATAGCGACGATCCGGCGCCGGCGGCTACGTGGTCGGTACCGCCTGCCCGCTCTCCCGGCGAAAGGCGTCCGGGCTCTTGGACATCCATTTGCGGAACGCCCGGAAGAAGGCGCTGGGCTCGGAATAGCCGAGCTGCGCGGCGACATCGCCGATCGTCTTCGGCGTGTTGAGCAAAAGGTCGATGGCCATGTCGCGGCGGATGTCATCCTTGATGCCGGCATAACTCTGTCCTTCGTCACTCAGCCGGTGGCGCAGGGTGGAAGGCGGCATGCGCATCTCCGCTGCAAGCTCCACGAAACTCGGCCAGGCCGGCGGCGGCAGCTTCCCCAGCCTGAGGCGAACGCTCGAGGCGAGCCCGGCATCGTAGCGATAGCGCACGAGGATATTTGCAGGTGCGCCACGCAGGAACTGTTTCAGCGCATGTACGGTCCGTGAAACCGGCAGCTGCAGCATGGCGCTGTCGATGCCGAGCCGGCTGACGGGTTGAGAAAACCGGACAGGGGCACCGAAGAAGAGCCGGTAGTCGGCTCCCTGCTTCGGCTCGGCGCACCGGAAATCGACGAGCCGAATCGGGATACGGCGCCCCACCAGCCAGCAGGTAATTCCATGCATAATGATCCAGTACGTACGGTAGGCGAATGCCGAGCGAGCGTCGCCGGCATCCTGAAGCGTGATCTGCGCCAAGCCGTCGCGTACGACGAGTTCGCCCCGCGGATCCTCAAGGACGACATTGAGGAAGCGCAGCGCCCGGCGCAACGCCTGGCCAAGGGTCGGCGCATGCAGCACGCAGTGGCAGAGCAGCGTAAAGCTTCCGCTACGCATCGGCCTTCCGCCCATTCCAAAGAATTCATCATCGAGCTCGGCAGCAATCGCAAGCCACAATGCCCCGTAACGCTCGGCCGATATCGGCTGGTCGACACGCAGCGGCAGTCCGAGCGCTGAAAGGAGCGGCGCCGTCGGTTTCCCCATCCTACGCAGACTTTCGAGTGCCTCTTCGACGAATCCCGGTGCAATCATGCGCCTTTCGAGTTCGGCCATCGTCGTCTTCCTCTCTCTGTGGTAAATTTGTCCGAAAATATGAAGCAGTTTCGTCATCGCTTGCAATAGTGGGACGACATACAGTCCGTGTTATTCTAGCTGGGCACTACATGAGTGGAGCATCGTAGGGCTGTGGGAGATGATCCATGCTGATTCCTGGAGCAACCTTCATCGTCACCGGCGGCGGATCCGGTCTCGGTGCGGCAACCGTGCGGATGCTGGTCGCGTGCGGCGCCCGCGTCGTCATTGCCGATCTCAATGAAGAGGCGGGTGAGACGATCGCCGCAGAACTCGGCGCCGAGGTCTCGTACGTGCGTGCCGACGTGAGGAGCGAGGAAGACGGCGCGCGTGTTGTCGCGACGGCGACCGACGCATTCGGCGGCCTGCGTGGGCTCGTGAACTGCGCCGGTGTCGCCCCGGCCGAAAAAGTCGTCGGGCGCGATGGGCCGCATCGGCTCGAGAGCTTCTCGCAGGCGATCGGCATCAATCTGATCGGCACCTTCAACATGATCCGCCTTGCCGCGTCCGCCATCCAGCAACAGGAGCCGGATGGCGAAGGTGAACGCGGCGTGATCATCAACACCGCTTCTGCCGCCGCCTTCGACGGTCAGATCGGCCAGGCGGCCTATTCCGCCTCCAAGGGTGGTGTGGCCGCCATGACATTGCCGATCGCCCGCGAGCTTGCCCGCTGCGGTATTCGCGTCGTGTCGATCGCTCCCGGCATCTTCGAAACACCAATGATGGCCGGCATGCCATCTGAGGTTCGCGAATCGCTCGGCAGGAGCGTCCCCTTCCCGCCGCGGCTCGGCCGTCCTGCTGAATTCGCCGCCCTGGTGCGCCATATATGTGAGAACATCATGCTGAACGGCGAGGTCATCCGCCTCGACGGTGCATTGCGGATGGGTGCGCAGTAAGCGTCGCCCAGGAGGAATAAAATGCCATTGCAGGATCCTGTCGTGATTGTCGGCTCGGTACGCACGCCGATCGGCGGATTTCAGGGCGAACTTAAGGACGCTGCGGCGCCCGAACTTGGAGCCGCCGCAATACGGGCCGCACTGGCACGCAGCCGCATCGAGGCCGAAGCCGTCGATGAGGTGGTCTTCGGCTGCGTTCTGACCGCCGGCCAGGGTCAGGCGCCGGCAAGACAGGCGGCGATCGGAGCCGGCCTTCCCTTTTCGACCGGCGCCAGTACCGTCAACAAGATGTGCGGCTCTGGCATGAAGGCCACGATGATCGCTCATGATCTGATTGCCGCAGGAAACGCCTCGGTGGCGATCGCCGGCGGCATGGAAAGCATGACGAATGCGCCCTATCTTCTTGATCGGGCACGTGGCGGCTACCGGCTCGGCCACGGGCGCGTTGTCGATCATATGTTCCTCGACGGGCTGGAGGATGCTTATGACAAGGGACGTCTGATGGGCACCTTCGCGGAAGACTGCGCCGAGGCCTATCAATTCACGCGCGCCGCTCAGGACAGCTATGCGATCGCCTCTCTGACGCGGGCCCAGAAAGCGATCGAGGCCGGCTATTTCGACGACGAGATCACGCCAGTGGTCGTCAAGGTAGGCAAAGGCGATCAGGCAGTCCACCGCGACGAGCAGCCGGGCAAGGCGAAGCTCGACAAGATCCCTACCCTGAAGCCTGCCTTCCGCGAAGGCGGGACCGTGACCGCGGCCAATTCAAGCTCGATTTCCGACGGTGCGGCGGCCCTCGTCCTGATGCGCCGCTCGGAAGCCGAACGCCGCGGATTGCAGCCGCTTGCCACGATCACCGGCCAGGCCGCCCATTCGCAGGCACCCAATCTCTTTGCCACCGCTCCGGTCGGCGCGCTTCAGAAGCTTGCCGATCGCACCGGCTGGTCGCTTGAGAGCGTCGATCTTTTCGAAATCAACGAGGCTTTCGCCGTCGTTGCCATGGCGGCGATGCGCGATCTCCATCTGCCGCACGACAAGGTCAACGTGCATGGCGGCGCCTGCGCCCTTGGCCATCCGATCGGCGCATCGGGAGCGCGCATTATCGTCACACTGCTTGCGGCCCTTGAGCGATACGGCCTGAAGCGCGGCATGGCCGCACTCTGCATCGGCGGCGGTGAGGCAACCGCACTCGCCGTTGAGCGGCACTAACGGACACCGGGGAGGAAAGCACATGATTCTTTCCGATGTGCAGCAGCAAATACGCGATCTCGCCCGCGATTTTGCCCGCGAGCGCTTAGCGCCGGGCGCGGCTGCCCGCGACCGCGAGCACACCTATCCGCGCGACGAACTCAAGGAGATGGGTGAGCTCGGAATGCTCGGAATGCTGGTTCCGGAAGCCTATGGCGGCTCCGACACCGGCACCGTCGCCTATGCCGCGGCCATTGAGGAGATCGCGGCCGGCGACGGGCCGTGCTCGACCATCATGAGCGTCCACAGTTCGGTTGGCTGCGTACCGATCCTAAAATTCGGCAGCGAGGAGCAAAAGCAGCGCTTCTTGCCGAGGCTTGCGAGCGGCGAATGGATCGGCGGCTTCGCGCTCACCGAACCGCAGGCAGGCTCGGATGCCTCCAACCTGCGCAGCCGCGCCCGCCGCGACGGCGATCACTATGTGCTCGACGGCGCCAAGCAGTTCATTACCTCGGGCAAGAATGGCCAGATCATCATCGTCTTTGCCGTCACCGATCCAAAGGCCGGCAAGAAGGGCATAACCGCCTTCATCGTACCGACTGACACACCCGGCTACGAAGTCGTCCGCATCGAAGAAAAGCTTGGTCTGCATTCGACCGATACCTGCCAAATCGCCTTCAACAGCATGCACATCCCGGCAGAATTCAGGCTGGGCGAGGAAGGCGAAGGATACCGGATCGCACTAGCCAATCTCGAAGGCGGGCGGATCGGTATTGGCGCGCAGGCGGTCGGCATGGCGCGGGCAGCCTTCGAGGCGGCGCGCGACTATGCCCGCGAGCGGATCGCCTTCGGCAAGCCGATCATCGAACACCAGGTCGTCGCCTTCCGCCTTGCCGACATGGCGACGCAGATCGAGGCGGCGCGCCAGCTTGTCTTCCATGCAGCGGCATTGCGCGAAAACGGCCTGCCCTGTCTTTCGGAAGCGTCGATGGCGAAACTGTTTGCCTCCGAGATGGCCGAGCGTGTCTGCTCCGACGCGATCCAGATTCACGGCGGCTACGGCTATATGGCGGACTATCCCGTCGAGCGCATCTATCGCGATGTCCGCATCTGCCAGATCTATGAGGGAACGAGCGACGTGCAGCGCATGGTGATTGCGCGCAATCTGTAGCACAAACATGTGCCGTCCCGTTCCTGGAGGAGAGGAGCAAGCGGCAAAGGGAGGAATGAGACCATATGACGGAATTCGCTCAACTGAGCCTGCATGTCCCCGAACCCGCCGTCCGTCCAGGCGGCCAGCCTGATTTTTCCAACGTCAAGATCGCCAAGGCAGGCGCGGTACCGCGCCCTGAGGTGGACGTTGCACCCGAAGACATCCGCGATCTCGCCTATTCGATCATCCGCGTCCTCAATCGCGACGGCGAGGCGGTAGGTCCATGGTCCGGCATGCTCTCTGACGAGGCGTTGCGCGCCGGTCTTCGTCACATGATGAAGCTGCGCGCCTTCGACGCCCGCATGCTGATGGCACAGCGCCAAGGCAAGACCTCCTTCTACATGCAGCATCTTGGCGAGGAGGCCGTCAGCTGTGCCTTCCGAAAAGCGCTTCGCGCAGGCGACATGAACTTTCCGACCTATCGCCAGGCAGGGCTTTTGATCGCCGACGATTACCCGATGGTCGAGATGATGAACCAGATCTTCTCGAACGAGCGCGATCCGCTGCACGGCCGCCAGCTGCCGATCATGTATTCCTCGAAGGAGCACGGTTTCTTCACGGTCTCCGGCAACCTCGCCACACAATATGTACAGGCGGTCGGTTGGGCGATGGCCTCCGCCATCAAGAACGACGAAAGGATTGCTGCCGGCTGGATCGGCGACGGCTCGACGGCCGAATCCGATTTTCATTCCGCCCTGGTCTTTGCCTCGACCTACAAGGCACCGGTGATCCTCAATATCGTCAACAATCAGTGGGCAATCTCGACTTTCCAGGGCATCGCCCGCGGCGGTTCGGGCACCTTCGCTGCCCGCGGTCTCGGCTTCGGCATCCCGGCGCTGCGCGTCGACGGCAACGACTACCTGGCCGTCTATGCCGTCGCCTGCTGGGCGGCCGAGCGCGCCAGGCGGAATCTCGGCCCGACGCTAATCGAATACGTCACCTACCGCGTCGGCGCCCATTCGACGTCGGACGATCCGAGTGCCTATCGCCCGAAGACGGAGTCCGAGGCCTGGCCGCTCGGCGATCCGGTGCTTCGCCTGAAAAAACACCTCATCGTCAAGGGCGTGTGGTCCGAAGAACGCCATACACAGGCTGAAGCCGAGATCATGGACGAGGTGATCGAGGCGCAGAAAGAGGCAGAGCACCACGGCACGCTACATGCCGGCGGCAGGCCTTCGGTGCGCGACATCTTCGAGGGTGTCTATGCGGAGATGCCGCCACATCTCCGCCGCCAGCGGCAGAAGGCGGGATACTGACATGGCCAGGATGACGATGATCGAGGCCGTGCGCAGCGCCATGGACGTGTCGATGGCGCGCGACGACGACGTGGTGGTCTTCGGTGAGGACGTTGGCTATTTCGGAGGTGTTTTCCGCTGCACGCAGGGACTTCAGGCGAAATACGGCAAAACGCGCTGCTTCGATACGCCGATCAGCGAATCCGGCATCGTCGGCGCGGCGATCGGCATGGCGGCCTACGGACTGAAACCCTGCGTCGAGATCCAGTTCGCCGATTACATGTATCCGGCCTACGACCAGATCACGCAGGAGGCCGCCCGCATCCGCTACCGCTCGAATGGCGATTTTACCTGCCCCATCGTGCTGCGCATGCCGACCGGCGGCGGTATATTCGGCGGCCAGACGCACAGCCAGAGCCCGGAGGCGCTTTTTACCCATGTCTGCGGCCTGAAGGTCGTCGTGCCTTCTAACCCTTTTGATGCAAAGGGTCTGCTCATCTCTTCCATCGAGGATCCGGACCCAGTGATGTTCCTGGAGCCGAAGCGGCTCTACAATGGTCCCTTCGACGGTCATCACGAACGGCCTGTCACCCCCTGGTCGAAGCATGAGCTCGGCGAAGTGCCGGAAGGCCATTACACGATCCCGATCGGCAAGGCAGAGATCCGGCGCGCCGGATCGGCGGTGACGGTGGTCGCCTATGGCACGATGGTGCATGTGGCGCTTGCCGCCGCCGAAGATGCCGGCATCGATGCCGAGGTTATCGACTTGCGCAGTCTCTTGCCACTCGACCTCGACACCATCGTCCAGTCGGTCTCAAAGACCGGCCGCTGCGTCGTCGTCCATGAGGCAACCCTTACGTCCGGTTTCGGCGCGGAAGTCGTGTCGCTGCTGCAGGAGCATTGCTTTTATCATCTGGAAGCGCCGGTCGTGCGCGTTGCCGGCTGGGACACGCCTTATCCGCACGCGCAGGAATGGGACTATTTCCCGGGGCCGGCGCGTGTCGGGCGGGCGCTTGCCGAAGTCATGGAGGCCTGAGTCATGGGCGAATTTGTCATAAAGATGCCCGATGTCGGCGAAGGCGTTGCCGAGGCCGAGCTCGTCGAATGGCACGTGAAGGCCGGCGACCCGGTGCGTGAAGACATGGTGATCGCCGCCGTTATGACGGACAAGGCAACGGTCGAAATACCCTCTCCCGTTACCGGAACCGTCGTCTGGCTCGGCGCCGAGATCGGCGACCGCATCGCCGTCAAGGCGCCGCTGGTGCGCATCGAGACGGCTGGAGAAGGCGGCAAGGTGCAGGCGGAAATCCCTGCGGCCATAACGTCTACAAGGGCCGCTGAGCCATTGCCGCCTGCGGTGGAACCCGTAAAGGTAACGGAACCGAAACCCGAGATCATGCCTCGTACAGCCGCAGCGATGCCTGCCGAAAAGCCGCTCGCCTCGCCGGCCGTCCGGCTCTTTGCCCTGGAGCATGGCGTCGATCTCAGGCAGGTGACGGGAACCGGTCCCGCCGGCCGTATCCTGCGCGAGGATATCGACCTGTTTCTCGCGCGCGGCGCAGTGCCCTCACCGGCGCAAGCTCCGGCAAGGAAGACTGCGACCGAGGAGATCAAGCTTACCGGCCTGCGGCGCCGCATCGCGGAGAAGATGGAGTTGTCTGCCTCCCGCATTCCGCACATCACCTATGTCGAGGAAATCGACATGACGGCGTTGGAAGAACTGAGGGCTACCATGAACCGCGACCGCAAGAAGGACCAGCCGAAGCTTACCGTCCTGCCCTTCCTGATGCGGGCGATCGTCAAGGCGGTTGCCGAACAGCCGAACCTCAACGCCACCTTCGACGATCACGCAGGCATGCTCACCCGTCATGCGGGCGTCCACATCGGCATTGCAGCCCAAACGCCCGCTGGGCTGATGGTGCCTGTCGTGCGGCACGCCGAGGCGCGCAGTATCTGGGATTGCGCCGGCGAGATGAACAGACTGGCGGAGGCAGCACGCACCGGTTCGGCGACACGCGACGAACTCGGCGGCTCGACGATCACCATCAGTTCCCTCGGCGCGCTCGGCGGCATCGTCTCGACGCCGGTGATCAATCATCCCGAAGTCGCCATCATCGGTGTCAACAAGATCGCCGTCCGCCCAGTGTGGGACGGCACGCAATTCGTGCCGCGAAAGATGATGAACCTCTCCTCCAGCTTCGACCATCGCATCGTCGACGGATGGGACGCGGCCACCTTCGTCCAGCGCATCCGGTTTCTTCTCGAAACGCCGGCACTCATTTTCATCGAAAGCTGAGATCCATGAAAGAGATCTTCTGCAAGCTCCTCGTCATCGGCGCCGGTCCCGGCGGTTATGTCTGCGCCATCCGGGCGGGACAACTCGGCATCGACACCGTCATCGTCGAGACCGGCAAGCCGGGCGGGACCTGTCTGAATGTCGGCTGTATCCCCTCCAAGGCACTCATCCATGCGGCAGAGGAGTTCGCCGCCGTCCGCCGCATGGCCGCCGGCAGGAGCCCGATCGGCATCCGGGTCGGCGACACTGCCATCGACCTTGCAAAGACCATCGGCTGGAAGGACGGCATCGTCGGCCGGCTCACCAGCGGCGTATCGACGCTGCTCCACAAGGCGAATGTCAAGATCGTCCACGGGCACGCGGCCTTTCGCGACGGCAAGACCGTGGAGGTTGAGACCGAGACGGGCGCCCAGATCATCCGCGCCGACACCGTGGTCATCGCCACCGGCTCGGAGCCGGTCGAACTCCCAGCCCTTCCGTTTGGCGGCCGCGTCATATCTTCGACCGAGGCCCTGTCGCTCAGGGATCTGCCGGAGAAGCTCGTGGTCGTCGGCGCCGGCTATATCGGCCTCGAACTCGGCACCGCCTTTGCCAAGATGGGTTCCGAGGTGACCGTCGTCGAGGCGATGCCGCAGATCCTGCCGCAATATGATGCCGATCTCGCGCGCCCGGTGCTACGCAAGCTCGGCGAACTTGGCATCCGCGTGCTGACGGGCGCAAAGGCGAAAGGCCCTTCCCGCGACGGCGACGCGCTCCTTGTCGAAACGGCGGACGGGCACGAACAGCAGCTGCCGGCTGACCGCATACTCGTCACCGTCGGACGCAAACCGAAAACCGCGGGATCGGGCCTCGAAGAACTCGATCTCGACCGTTCAGGGCCTTACCTGCGGATCGACGAGCGCTGCCGTACCTCAATGCGCGGCATCTATGCCATCGGCGATGTCACGGGCGAGCCGATGCTTGCCCATCGCGCCATGGCACAGGCCGAAATGGTGGCCGAGATCGTTGCCGGCCGGAAACGGGCCTGGGACAAGCGTTGCATTCCAGCGGTCTGCTTCACCGATCCGGAGATCGTCACAGCGGGTCTTTCACCCGGCGAGGCCCGTGCCCAGGGCTATGACATCCGCGTCGGCCAGTTTCCCTTCAGTGCCAACGGGCGCGCCATGACGATGTATTCGGAAGAAGGATTCGTGCGCGTGGTTGCGCGCACCGATACCAATCTCGTCCTAGGCCTGCAGGCCGTCGGCGCCGGCGTTTCAGAGCTTTCTGCGACCTTCGCGCATGCGATGGAAATGGGCGCGCGCCTTGAGGATATCGCCGGCACGATCCATGCCCACCCAACGCGCAGCGAAGCGATCCAGGAAGCAGCCCTCAAAGCACTCGGCCACGCATTGCACATATAGGCGTTTCACTCGACGGCTGGTCGATAAGATTGGAGTTGCAGAGCGCGAGAAGGACTCTAGGCAAGCCGTCTTGATCTTCGAATCGCTCGGCGCTGCAAACCGTCTCGACGATCTTGCCGGCGTGGCGATATGCCATTCAGACCGGGATGGGCTATATGCCGCGAAAGGACAAAGCAGCAACCGCCGCCCTATTCCGCGAGCTCGCCCTGGCCCGCGCGGGTCTTGTTGCGGGAAGAACTTGGAAGAGTATCGCCCGTTGCCGTTTCGCGATCACTAAGCTCCGCGGGCAGGCGGATACAAAGCGGCAGCCTCGTGCGGTATTGTGCCCATCGATGCAAACCCACTTCATCGTTAAATTTTGCGATACTCGCCATTATCTCGCTCTGCTAATAAGCAAGTGTCGATGGCGGGAGGACGCGATGAACGACACAGTTTTCGGTTTTCTGGTTGCGGCTGAGATGGCCGCGCTGTTCTGGGCAGGACTTCTGATCGCGGTCGCAAGAGTCTAGTCGCGTCAACTCTTTCTTCTCCGGAGCGCCGAGCGGCTCGAAATGACGCTCATTGGCTGTCAGAACAGTAAGGCCGTGCGCGGAGGGGTGGCCGCAATAGCAATATCCTAGAAGCGGGGATCGTGGGCTCGCGCCTGATCGAGGATCAAGCCGGCATGGCGGGCCTCCCGCCTGGATCTCGGCGATGGTGATCGTCGAAAGTTAGAGCCGGTCGCCGTGGGCGCGCACCCAGGCCGCGAAAGCCTCCACGCCGACCTCCCGCGATCAGAAGCCCGGTTGACCTGCTCCCTGGACGTCCTCGTTTATAAGTTAGCTCTCTTCACGTGCGAGATGAGATCATGACGACCATCAGCGTCTCCATCTCGCAGTGGCTTCCAGCCACTGCCTGGTTCTCCCCTCCGGATCGCTGTTCAGCGTGATGTCGGTCACCACGGCAGCGCTGTCTGCGCCATGGGCAAAGACACCGTCGATGCGGTCGACATTGAGCCCGCCGATGGCGACAAGCGGCAGATTGCCCATCCGCGCCTTCCATTCACTAAGCCGTCCCAGCCCTTGCGGCGCCCATTTCATCTGCTTCAAGATCGTCGGATAGACAGGACCAAGCGCGACGTAGTCCGGTTCTGCTGCGAGCGCTGTCTCCAGCTCGACATCATCGTGGGTCGAGAGCCCCAGCTTCAAACCGGCCGCGCGGATCGCACGAAGGTCGGCACCAGCCAGATCCTCCTGGCCGAGATGGAGGAAATCGCATCCCTCCTCGATCGCCAGCTGCCAGTAGTCGTTGACGATCAGCTGGCATCCATGCGCGCAGCAGACTGTCTTTGCTTTACGGATATCGCCACGGATCTCGGCCTCAGTCCTGTCCTTGATGCGGAGCTGCACGAGCTTGACGCCGAGCGGCACCAGTCGGGCGATCCATTCGGCGCGATCGACGATCAGATAGAAAGGATCGAGCCTCATGCGAAGACCGCCTTTCCGATAACCGGTGTCGAAGGCACCGCCAAGTCGCGCGGTTCCAGCACGCCGGCGCCAAATGCCTGCCTGCCCGCCTCGATCGCCTTGGCGAATGCATCGGCCATGGCGACGGGGTCACCGGCGCTGGCAACAGCCGTGTTGAGGAGCACGGCGTCGAAGCCGAGTTCCATGACCGTTGCCGCATGCGATGGCCTTCCGATGCCTGCATCGACGATCAGCGGCACATCAGGGAAATGCGCGCGCATCGCCCGAAGGGCCGAGAGATTGAGAGGTCCTGCGGCACTTCCGATGGGCGCGCACCAGGGCATGAGCACCTTGCAGCCCGCGTCTATCAACCGTTCCGCCACCACAAGATCGTCGGTGGTATAAGGGAAGACTTCGAAACCCTCACCGGCGAGAACATGCGCGGCTTCGACCAGTCCGAAGACGTCGGGTTGCAGTGTATCGTGATTGCCGATCACCTCCAGCTTGATCCAGTTGGTCTGAAACACCTCGCGCGCCATCTTGGCGGTCAGCACCGCTTCGGAAACGCCGTGGCAGCCGGCGGTATTGGGCAGCACGCGCACGCCGAGCGCTCGGATCATCTCGAAAAACGCGCCGCCGTTCCGGCCGCCGGCGGTCTCGCGGCGTAGAGAGACAGTCACGATCTCGGTTCCCGATCGCTTGACGGCCTCAGTCAGGATCGCCGGTGAAGGATAGCGGGCCGTGCCGAGCAGAAGACGGGACGCGATTTCGGTTCCATAGAGGTTCAGCATAGGTCAACCTCCCTGCATCGGGGTCAGGACTTCTATCCGGTCGTTCTCATGAAGAGCATGGCCGACACGATCCTCCCGGTGGACGAGTTCACCATTGACGGCGGTCGCGAGCCACTCACCCTCGTATTCCATCAGCGTCAGCAGCTCGGAGAGCGTCTTGGCGGTGATATCCTGAGGTTCGCCATTGACGATCAGTCTCATGGGTACATTCCTTCCTGTTCGGGTCTGCTGAAGACAAGGTCGGCCGCCTCGGCCGCCATCGCCGGCGCCAGCAAAAAACCGTGGCGATAGAAACCATTGAGGAAAACCGTGTTTCCGTGACGGAACGCGCGGGGAAAATTGTCGGGAAAAGCAGGGCGGATTCCGGCTCCGGTCTCAACGACGGTTGCGTCCGCAAAGGCCGGATGGAGCGCGTAAGCGGCATTCAGCAGTTCCATCAACGAGCGCGCCGAAACCGGCCCATCGAAGTCACTCTCGATCATCGTAGCGCCGACCATGAAAAGTCCGTCGCCGCGCGGAACGACGTAGACGGGGATGCGGGGATGCAGCAGGCGAACCGGGCGGGCGAGGTCGACCTCGTGGGTCTTCAAATAGAGCATCTCGCCACGAACGCCGCGCAGGCCGTCGGCCTTGCCGATCTGCGCCGCGCCCGTACAATCGACGCAATCATCGAAGTCGCGCTCGCCGGGGTCACGAAGGAACGAAACCCCCTGCGTCGCAAGCCTCTCCCGCAGCCTCGTGAGCGCCCGGCGCGGATCGAGATGGACTTCACGGGAGAAGAACAGGCCTTGCCTGAAGCGACCGGCAAGGGCCGGTTCCAGCCCGGCAATAGCCTCTTTATCCAGCCATTTATAACCTGTCGTGCGGCCGGAAAAGCGCTCCAGTTCACCAAGATCGCGGGCTGGCGCGACCACGAGCGTACCGTTCCGTCGCACCTCTCCCGGCACCATCACATCCCATCGGTCGGCGGCATCGAGGCCGCGCAGTAGCACTGCCTCGCCAGCACTTTCCCGCTCGCACCAGGGCGCCAGCATCCCGCCGGCGAGCCAGGATGCGGCGCGATCTAGACCTTCATTCGGATCCACGACTGTCACGTGGGCGCCGCGGCTGCAGAGCTCGTGCGCAACGGTGAGGCCGGCGACGCCGGCCCCTTTGACAAGCACGCGCATCTCAGTCGTCCGAATGCTGAAGGGCTTCGACCGGCATGTAGAGATCGCCGCCCTCGCGGTATTTTGCCGCCATCGCGTCCAGCCCCTCCTTCTGCGCTTCAGCGCGGATGTCATGCGAAATTCGCATGGAGCAGAATTTCGGGCCGCACATCGAGCAGAAATGCGCGACCTTATGGGCCTCCTTCGGCAGGGTCTCGTCGTGGAAGGAACGCGCTGTTTCGGGGTCCAGCGACAAATTGAACTGGTCCTCCCAGCGAAACTCGAAGCGGGCGCGCGACAGCGCATCGTCCCGCAGACGGGCGGCCGGGTGTCCCTTGGCGAGATCGGCGGCGTGGGCTGCGATCTTGTAGGTGATGACGCCGGTCTTCACGTCGTTGCGATCGGGAAGACCCAGATGCTCCTTCGGCGTGACATAGCAGAGCATCGCCGTTCCGAACCAGCCGATCATCGCAGCCCCAATACCTGAGGTGATGTGATCGTAGCCAGGTGCGATATCGGTCGTCAGCGGCCCGAGCGTATAGAAGGGCGCCTCACCGCAGACGGCAAGCTGCTTGTCCATGTTTTCCTTGATCTTGTGCATCGGGACGTGCCCGGGCCCTTCGATCATCACCTGGCAGTCCTTCGCCCAGGCGATCTTCGTCAATTCGCCAAGGGTTTCGAGTTCGGCGAATTGCGCCGCATCGTTGGCGTCGGCAATCGAACCGGGGCGCAGGCCGTCGCCGAGCGAGAAGGAGACGTCATAGGCCCGGCAGATGTCGCAGATCTCTTCGAAGTGCTCGTAGAGGAAGCTCTCGCGGTGATGATGCAGACACCACTTCGCCATGATTGACCCGCCGCGCGAGACGATGCCGGTCACACGGTTGACGGTCAGCGGAATGTAATGGAGGCGTACGCCGGCATGGATCGTGAAATAGTCGACGCCCTGCTCAGCCTGTTCAATCAGCGTGTCGCGATAGACCTCCCAGGTGAGGTTCTCGGCAATGCCTTCGACCTTCTCCAGCGCCTGGTAGAGCGGCACGGTGCCGATCGGCAGCGGCGAGTTACGGATGATCCATTCGCGGATGTTGTGGATGTTGCGCCCCGTCGAAAGATCCATGACGGTATCGGCGCCCCAGCGCGCCGCCCAGACCATCTTTTCTACCTCTTCGGCCATCGACGAAGTGACGGCGGAATTGCCGATATTGGCGTTGATCTTAACCAGGAAGTTCCGGCCGATGATCATCGGTTCGGCTTCCGGATGATTGATGTTGGCAGGGATGATCGCCCTGCCCGCTGCCACTTCCTGCCGGACGAATTCCGGTGTGACGTGGTCGGGGATATGGACGCCGAAGCTTTCGCCGTCGCGGACCGTGGGCTCGCCCTGCGCTTTACGGCCGAGGTTTTCGCGAATGGCGATAAATTCCATCTCCGGCGTGATGATGCCAGCGCGCGCATAGGCAAGCTGCGTGACAGCCTTGCCACCTTTGGCCCGCAGCGGCTGACGCTGGCCTGGAAATTCGGGCGTTAGCCGCTCTCCACTAGCAAAGCCGTTGTCTTCCGGGCGCACATGGCGACCGTCATAAGCCTCGACATCGCCGCGGGCGAGCACCCAGTCGCGCCGGAGCTGAGGCAAGCCTTCCTCGATAAGGATGTCAGCGCCCTCGATCGTATAGGGGCCGGAGGAATCGTAGACGATGACCGGCGGTTCGCCCGAAGTCGGATGGACGCTGATTTCGCGCATCGGCACCCGGACGTCAGGATGAATCTCTCCTGGAATGTAGATCTTCCGGGATGCCGGCAGGGGGCCGGTGGTAACGGTCGGGGTGAGGTTCTTTGCGGCAATGTTCATGGTTTGAGGCTCCAAGTTGCAATTGGAGACCCAGTCCTCAGCCGGAATGATGGAAAGACGCCGGCCCGGATTCCACGCGTGAATCCAAAGCCTTTTAAGCGCTCGCACCGTCCCTACGCCAGTATGAACTGGATCAGGTTCAACGGGTCACTGCGCACGTCAGCAGTATCTCAGCCCCTTGCCGGGACCCCCCTGGTGAATGAGGAAAGGTTAGAGTCGAGTGTTGCTGGTGTCAAGACGAAGGGAATGGCTGCTCGGCCTTCGCCTTGATCGGCGGCCTTCTCCAGACCGGTTCAAGACCCAATGTCAATGACTTCAAGGTGGTCCTGATGGAATGGGATCCCCTCCCAACAAAAGCAGAGCCTGCATGTCTGGCGCCCTTGACAAGCCGAACTGCCCGTATTTTATTCAAGCCTGCGGATTAGGCAAATTGCTGGCCGCGATCACATGACTTCGATAGTCGCCGGGCAGTTTCGCCCCATGACGCCCCATCGCCGATGGGACCGCGTCGTGGGGCTTTTGGTTTTTGGGGTTCCGCATGAATGAAGCGCTGAAGGTCGGCATTCTCTTTTCGACGACCGGACCCTACGGATCGATGGGCCGCGATGCGCGCGCCGGCGCAGAGTTTGCGATGGAGGAGTTTGCAGAAGCAGCCGAGCGGATGATCAAGCCGGTCTTCTTTGATCCGCATGCGGATCTTGCCGCCTATCTCGCAGGTGCCCGCCACCTGTTGCGCACCGGATGCCGCCATATCGTCGGGACGATCACGTCCGCCGCGCGCAAGGAAGTCATTCCGCTTGTGGAAAAACATGACGGACTTCTCTGGTACATGTGCCCCTATGAGGGTTTCGAGGCAAACGAGAACGTCATCTATCTCGGCGGCTGCCCAAACCAGCACCTGATCCCGCTCTTCGAACACCTGATCCCGCGCTTCGGCGCCCGCCCCTATCTCGTCGGCGCAAACTACGTCTGGGGCTGGGAGATGAACCGGCTTGCCCGCGAGCTTATCACCAATACCGGCGGCGAAATTCTCGGCGAACGCTATCTGCCACTCGAAGAAACCGCGGTCGACCGTATCGTTGCCGATATCGAGCAGCGCCGTCCGAGCTTCATCCTCAACAATCTGATCGGCCCTTCGAGCTATGCATTCCTTGAGGCAATCAAGAAGCTCGGCGACCGCGATCCGACCTTTAGTGCCGAAAACTGCCCGGTCGTCAGCTGCGACCTGATGGAATGCGAGCTGGATGACATCACGGCGGGGGCCGCCATAGGCCAGCTTTGCGCCGCATCCTATTTCGACAATCTCGGCACGCGGGAAAACGCCGCATTCAAGGCTCGCGTTGCTGCGCAACATGGCGCGGGGCGCCGCGTTTCCGGCGTCTTTGCCAGCGCCTATACGGCCGTCAGGCTCTGCACCGATTCCATCCTCGCTGCAGGCGGCGACGAGCCGGCAGCTGTCCGCCGCGAGCTCTATGGCAATGCGTGGCCGACGGTCTTTGGCAACCTTTCGATCGATCCAGAGACAAACCATGCAGCGCTGCCGTTTCACCTCGGCCGCATCAATTCGGAAAACGGCTTCGATATCGTCACCTCCCGTCCGCCGCTCGCCGCCGACCCCTATCTTACTGGACGTAGCAGGCAGGCAGCGCCGAGACTGCGGGTGGTGTCATGAGAGACACGCCGAATTTCACAGGCTGGCATGTTGCGGTCATCCACCGCGAGGATGGCAACACCGAAAGGTTGATGCGCCAACTGCGCCTGCTCGGTATTCGCTCGACACAGCAATGGGCGCCGCTTTCGGCCGCCGAATTGCCAGATCTGGTGATCGTCGATGCGGATCAGGGCTGGGACGATCTCTTGCCGTGGAACGGAGCGGTGCCCTGCCCCGTGGTCGCGCTGCTCGGTTCTGAAGCGCCGGGTCGCATCGCCTGGGCACTGCAACAGGGTGCGGGCGCGATCATCGCCAAGCCGATTGCCACCTCCGCCGTCTATCCCGCTCTGGTCATGGCGGTCTCGATCCACGAGGAGCGCAAGCAAGCTGCCGCGCAGCTGCGATATCTGGAAGAACGCGTGCGGCTGCGCCCGCTCGTTCATGCCGCCGTCGAAAAGCTGATGAGCGTTCGCGCCATTGACGAAGAACGCGCCTACGCGATCCTTCGCGATTGTGCGATGCGCCGCCGCCTGCCGATGGAGCAGATCGCCGCCTTCATTCTCGGTGGTGCCGAGCCCTTGCCGGAGGCCGGGTGATGCGTGTTCTCAAAGCCATCATGCGTCAGCCATCGGCACTCTTCGGCCTCGTCGTCGTTGCTTTTGTCATCGTCCTTGCCCTCGGTGCGCCCTGGTTTGCTCCTTTTAACCCCGGCGACCAAATGTTCGACGGCCTGTCGCTCGATGGAGCGCCGCTGCCACCGGGGGGCCAATTCCTGCTCGGAACGGACACGCTCGGCCGCGATCTTTTCTCGCGCCTGCTCTTCGGCGCCCGCACCTCTCTGGTCATCGGTCTGGTGGCAAACGGGATCGCAGTGGCAATCGGTCTCTTCGTCGGCATTGTCGCCGGCTATCTTCGAGGCTTCGCCAGTAACGTGCTGATGCGCTTCACCGATCTGATGACGGCCTTTCCGGCGCTGCTTCTCGCCATCATGCTCGCGGCTCTCCTGAGGCCAAGCCTCTGGATCGTTGCGATGGTGATCGCGCTCGTCAACTGGGTGCAGGTGGCGCGCATCGTCTACACGGAAACCCGTAGCCTTGCCGAGCGCGACTTCATCATGGCCGAACGCTCGCTCGGTGCCGGGCATCTACGCGTTCTCTTCATGCATATCCTGCCGCACCTGATCCCGACGGCCATCGTCTGGGGAACGCTCGGAATCGCCACGACCGTGCTTCTCGAAGCCACACTTTCCTTTCTCGGCATCGGCGTTCAGCCGCCGCAGCCCTCCTGGGGCAATATCATCTTCGAAAGCCAGAGCTATTTCCAGGCGGCTCCCTGGCTCGTCTTCTTTCCCGGCGCGATCATTCTCTTGACGGCCCTTTCCTTCAATCTCGTCGGTGATGCGCTCCGCGATATCCTCGATCCGACGCAGCGGGGGAGAGGCTGATGGCTTTTCTCGTTCTCCGCCGTCTCATGCAGGCCGCTTTGATCCTCCTCGGCGTTGCCGCCATCACTTTCTTGCTGCTCTATGCATTGCCGGCCGATCCGGCCCGCATGATCGCTGGCCGAAGTGCCACGGCACAGACGGTTGCCAATATCCGCGCCCAGCTCGGCCTCGACCAGCCGCTGCTCGTGCAGTTCTGGACCTATCTCGTCAATCTGCTTTCCGGCAATCTCGGCCGCTCCTATGCGCAGAAGACCGAGGTCTTAACGCTGATTGCCGCACGCCTGCCCGCTACGCTAACCTTGATGCTCGCAGGTATCCTGGTCGAAGTGACGCTCGGTCTGATTCTCGGCACGATCGCAGCCGTGCGCCGCGGCGGCTTCGTCGACCGGCTGGTGATGATGGCCTCCTTCGTCGGTGCCTCAGCGCCGCAATTCGTCGTGGCACTTCTCCTGCTCTACGTTTTTGCCGTGATGCTTGGCTGGTTTCCGATGAGCGGCTACGGCACGCTCGCCCATGTGGTACTGCCAGCCTCCACCCTCGGTATTCTCGGCGCCGGCTGGTATGCACGCATGGTGCGCTCGGCCATGATCGATGTGCTCAACCAGGATTATGTCCGCACCGCACGTGCCAAGGGGCTCTCGTCCCGCCGCATCATCTTCCGCCATGCACTTCCCAACGCCGTCCTGCCAATCATCGCCATGATCGGCATCGACATCGGCCAGTTCATGGGCGGCGTGGTTGTCGTCGAAGCCGTCTACGGCTGGCCGGGCATCGGCCAGCTCGCATGGCAGGCGATCCAGCAGGTGGATATCCCGATCATCATGGGCGTCACGCTGGTTTCGGCGCTCGCCATCGTCATCGGCAATTTGTTTGCCGACCTCATCGCGCCGGTCATCGATCCGCGCATCCGCACACGTTGACAGCAACCAAAGAAGGGGAACCACGATGTTCAAACACTGGCTTCAACACACAACCGCGGCAACGATGATGGCGCTCGCTCCGCTCTCGGTCATGGCGCAGGAAACGCCCAAGCAGGGCGGCGATATCATCGTCACCTATAAGAACGACATCACCACGCTTGACCCGGCGATCGGCTACGACTGGGTCAACTGGTCGATGATCAAGAGCCTTTATTCCCGGCTGATGGATTATGAGCCCGGCACGCCGAACCTGGTGCCCTCGCTCGCCGAAAGCAATGCCGTTTCGCCGGATGGCCTCACCTATACCTTCAAGCTCCGCAAGGGCGTGAAATTCTCGAACGGCCGCGAAGTCGTCGCCTCCGACGTCAAATATTCCATCGAACGGGCCGTCGATCCGAAGACGCAGGGGCCCGGCGCCGGCTTCTTTGGCGCCATCAAGGGCTTTGAAGATGTGACGGGCGGCAAGGCGGCCACACTTTCCGGCATCGAGGCACCCGACGACGGCACGGTCGTCTTCAATCTCTCCCGCCCCGACGCCACATTCCTGCATGTTCTCGCAATCAACTTCGCCTCGGTCGTGCCGAAGGAGGCGGTCGAGGCAGCAGCCGGTGATTTCGGCAAGAAGCCGGTCGGCTCCGGCACCTTCGTCCTGAAGGATTGGACGATCGGTCAGAAGCTCATCTTCGAGCGCAACAAGGATTATTACGTCAAGGACACGCCGCATATCGACAGCTTCACCGTCGAAGTCGGCCAGGAGCCGCTGGTGGCTCTGCTTCGCCTTCAGAAGGGCGAGGTCGATATCGCCGGCGACGGCATTCCGCCGGCAAAGTTCCTTGAAATCAAGAATTCGGCCGAGGGCCCGCAGATGATCGTCGACGGCGAACAGCTGCATACCGGCTATGTGACGCTGAACACCAAAGTGAAACCCCTCGACAACGTCAAGGTTCGCCAGGCCGTCAACTTGGCGATCAACAAGGAGCGTATCACGCGCATCCTCAACGGCCGCGCCACACCCGCCACCCAGCCGCTGCCGCCGCTGATGCCCGGCTATGACAAGTCGTTTGCCGGTTACTCCTACGATGTTGAGAAGGCAAAGGCGCTGCTGTCCGAAGCAGGCTTCCCGGACGGCTTTGAAACCACGCTCTACTCGACCAACACAGACCCGCAGCCACGCATCGCGCAGGCGCTGCAACAGGATCTGGCAGCCGTCGGCATTAAGGCCGAAATCCGCGCGCTTGCCCAGGCCAACGTCATTTCGGCCGGCGGCACGGAAGGCGAAGCGCCGATGATCTGGTCGGGCGGCATGGCCTGGATCGCCGACTTCCCGGATCCGTCGAACTTCTACGGCCCGATCCTCGGCTGCGCCGGCGCGGTTCCGGGCGGCTGGAACTGGTCCTGGTATTGCAACGCCGACCTCGACAAGCGGGCGGTTGCGGCCGACTCCATGTCCGACCCGGCAAAGGTCGCAGAGCGCACCGCTGCCTGGGGCAAGATCTTCACCGACATCATGGCTGATGCGCCGTGGGTCCCGGTGATCAACGAGCGCCGCGTCGTTGCAAAGTCGCTGCGCATGGGCGGCGGCGACAACATCTACATCGATCCGACGCGCGTCATCAACTACGACGCGATCTACGTCAATCAGTAGACCCTGAACGGATCGAACGCCTTCCCGGCCCACGGGAAGGCGACCATAAAGCGAGGGAGACACCCCATGTGCATCGCCTGCACTCACACCATTCACCGCGCCCAGCACAATTTCGGCTGGAACAAGAACTTCGCACCGGCCGTGATCGCCAAGCCCGGCGAGACGATCCACTTCGAATGCCTGGATTCCTCCGGGGGCCAGCTTGGCCACGATGCGACGCTCGAGACCCTGAATAATCTCGATTTCGGCAAGATCAACCCGGTTTCCGGTCCGGTTTACGTCGAAAGCGCCAAGCCCGGCGATGCGCTGAAGGTGACGCTCCGCAAATTCGTCCCGTCGGGCGTCGGCTGGACCGCCAATATTCCGGGTTTTGGTCTGCTTGCCGATCAGTTCAAGGACCCGGCGTTGCATGTTTGGTCCTATGACGCCAACAGCATGGTGCCGGCACTTTATGGCCCCGGCGGCCGTGTACCGCTGAAGCCGTTCGCCGGCACGATCGGCCTTGCTCCGGCCGAGGCCGGCACGCATTCGGTGGTGCCGCCTCGCCGAGTCGGCGGCAACATGGATATTCGCGATCTGACGGCCGGCGTGACGCTCTACCTTCCGGTCGAGGTCGAAGGCGCACTCTTTTCGATCGGCGACACCCATGCCGCGCAGGGCGACGGCGAAGTCTGCGGCACGGCGATCGAAAGCCAGATGAACGTCGAGGCGACGATCGAACTCGTCAAGGACGCGAGGCTCCAGACGCCGCGCTTTACGACAACCGAGCCGGTTACCCGGCATCTCGATGGGGCAGGCTATGAAGTCACGACCGGCATCGGTCCTGACCTGATGACGGGCGCACGCGAAAGCGTCATGCGCATGATCGACCTGCTCAGCGCCGAACATGGGATGAACGCCATCGATGCCTACCTGCTCTGCTCGGTCTGCGGGGATCTTCGCATCAGCGAAATCGTCGATCAGCCGAACTGGGTGGTTTCCTTCTACTTCCCGAGGATCGTATTCGCGTGATCTTGTCTTTGATTGGGGCGCCTATTCTTTCCGTTCGAAACCTCAGCGTCGATGCCCTGACGCCCGAAGGCCTGAAGCCGGTGCTTAGGGACGTCGGCTTTGATCTTACAAGCGGTGAGACGCTTTGCATCGCAGGGGAATCCGGCTCCGGAAAATCGGTGGCGTCACTTGCCGTCATGGGGCTTTTGCCGAAGACCTCGCTGCGCGTCACCTCCGGTAGCATCCTGCTTGGCAAGCGTGATCTTCTGGCGCTCTCCAACCGCACGATGCGCAGTGTGCGCGGCGGCGATATCGCCATGGTGTTTCAGGAGCCGATGACGTCACTGAATCCAGTCATGTCGATTGGCGCGCAGCTGACAGAGGCGATCCGGGAGCATCAGGGTGGCGAAAATGCCGAAGCCGTGGTGCTGAGGATGCTCGACGCCGTGCAGATCACCGAACCGGCAAGACGCATCAAGCAGTTTCCACACGAACTTTCCGGCGGCATGCGTCAGCGCGTGATGATCGCCATGGCGCTTTCCTGCCAGCCCAAGGTGCTGATCGCTGATGAGCCTACCACTGCGTTGGACGTAACAGTCCAGGCGCAGATTCTGAAGCTGATGCGGGAACTCAAGGCAGAATTCGGCACCTCGATCATCCTGATCACACACGACATGGGCGTGGTCGCGCAAATGGCGGATCGCGTTGCCATTATGCAGAACGGCCGCATCGTCGAGGAGGGTCCGTCGCCTGCGATTTTCAGTCGGCCGAAGGAAGCCTATACGAGACAATTGCTCGCCGCCGTGCCGCGCCTCGGCGCGCTCGCCGGAACCGACGGCCCGCCGCGGGTGACCCCAATCACGATCGAACCGGAGCGCAGCGACCGCTCGCCGGTTATGAATGTGCGCGGGCTGAACGTGAGTTACGGCAGCCCCGTCGGCCGTATTTTCAAGGGCAAGGCGCCTGTTCAGGTCGTCAACGACATATCCTTCGATATTCTGCCGGGAAAAACGCTTGGCCTTGTCGGCGAAAGCGGTTCCGGCAAGTCGACGACCGGCAAGGCAGTCCTCGGCCTTATTCCTTTCACCGGCAACGTACTGATTGACGGCCAAAACATCGCGGGTCTCGACCAGCGATCGATGCGGCCGGTGCGGCGGTCGGCGCAGATGATCTTCCAGGACCCCTATGCATCGCTCGACAGCCGCATGGCGGTGGGTGCAGCGATCGCCGAGCCGATGGTTATCCACGGCATCGGCAGCAAGAGTGAGCGGCGGGATCGTGTCGCCGATCTGCTGCGGCGCGTCGGCCTGACGCCGGATGCCGCTACGCGCTACCCGCACGAATTTTCCGGCGGTCAGCGCCAGCGTATCTGCATCGCCCGTGCGCTCGCTGTCGGGCCAAGGCTAATCGTCGCCGACGAGAGCGTTGCCGCACTCGATGTATCGGTGCGGACCCGCGTACTCGATCTGATGCTCGAACTGCAGGAGACGATCGGTCTTGCCTATCTCTTCATCTCGCACGACATGGCGGTCATCGAGCGTATGTCGCACCACGTTGCCGTCATGCGTGGCGGCCGGATCGTCGAAACGGGAACGCGGCGGGAGATTTTCGAGAGTCCAAAGGACGACTACACGCAAGCGCTCATCGCCGCCGTGCCGATCCCGGACCCCGGGGTCTATCGGAAGCGGGCGCAGGGCCTCGGCTGAGGAATCGCCGAAGCTTCGCTTGACCAAGGGCCTGCATCTGGAGGGTGCGAATCGTTCAGCGCGCCAGCCACCCGCCATCGACGGGCAGGATCGTGCCGTGGACGTAGTCGGATGCCGACGACGCCAGAAACACGGCAGCACCCCCAAGCTCGGCAGGTGCTCCCCAGCGCGCCGCAGGAATACGCGCCAGGATGGCGGCATTGCGATCCGGATCTTCCCGCAGCGCCGTCGTGTTGTTGGTGACGAAGTAGCCAGGCGCGATCGCGTTGACGTTGACGCCTTTGCCCGCCCATTCGCAGGCAAGCAGCCTTGTGATGCCCGCAAGGCCGCTTTTTGAGGCCGTATAGGACGGGATACGGATGCCGCCCTGGAAGGAGAGCAGCGAGGCGACGTTGATGATCTTGCCCCTGCCCTTCTCGATCATGTGGCGACCAGCCGCCTGAGACAGGAAGAAGGCGGTCTTCAGGTTGACGTCGATGACAGCGTCCCAGTCCTCCTCGGTGAAGTCGATCGCATCCGCACGACGAATGATGCCGGCATTGTTGACGAGGATGTCGAGGGCACCGAAGGTCGAGAGCGTTTCAGAGACGATGCGCTTTACCGGCTCGATCGTGCCGAGATCGGCATTGATGACCTGAAAGCGCGCGCCGGCCTTCGTGACCATCGACCCGGTTTCATCCATGGACGAACGGCCGACGGCAGCAATCGAGGCGCCCGCTTCCGCGAGCGCCACGGCAATGCCTTGGCCGATCCCGGTATTGGCGCCGGTGACGATGGCAACGCGGCCGGAAAGATCGAAAGGGTTTGCCATTGGACTTACCTCAGATCCGCGATCGCGATGTGGTCCATGTCGGTGAAGCTCTTGTTGTCTCCGGCCATTGCCCAGATGAAGCTGTAGTTCTTGGTGCCTGCCCCTGAATGGATCGACCAGGGCGGCGAGATGATCGCCTGCTCGTTTGCGAGCAGCATGTGCCGGGTTTCCTGCGGCTCGCCCATGAAGTGGAAGACGCGCTGGTCGGCATCGAGGTCGAAGTAGAGGTAGGCTTCCATGCGCCGGTCATGGATGTGGCTCGGCATGGTATTCCAGATGCTGCCCGGTTCCAGAATGGTGAGGCCCATGGTGAGCTGGCAGGACTGGCAGACCTCGGGATGGATGAACTGGTAGATCGATCGCTTGTTGGCAGTCGTTGCCTCGCCTAACGTCAGATGCCGCGCCTGTTCGCGCGTCAGAAGCACCGTTGGATGCGATTGATGTGCCGGCGTCGAAACGAAGTAGAACTTCGCCGGATTATTGACGTCGTCGCTCTCGAAGAAGATATCGATCGTACCCTTGCCGACATAGAGGCAATCGTATTTAGCAAGATCATAGGCCTTGCCGCCGACCACCATGCGACCGGCTCCGCCGATATTCAACGCGGCGAGTTCGCGTTCCGCAAGAAAGGTGTCCTGGCCGATTGCCTTTGGCGCCGTCAATTCCAGCGCCGAGCCGAGCGGCATTGCGCCGCCGATCACCATGCGGTCGTAATGCGAATAGGTAAGCCTGATTTCGCCGCCTTCAAAGACGCTCTCGACAAGGAAGTGGTGGCGGAGCGTGTCGGTGTCGTAGCCGCGAACGGCCTCGGGGTGCGAAGCGTGTCTTACGTCGACTTTCATTGAAAATGTCCTTTCTTTTCAGCGGATACCAAGGGGTTTTTCGCATCCTCGATAAAGTAATTCTGATCCCAGATTTCGGCCCTTTCGACCTCATATAGAAGCCTGCCGAGATGGAGTTCCATAGCCTCTACGGCACCCTTCTTGTCGCCGTTGCGCATGCAGCCGATGACCGCCGAATGCTCTTCGATGACGCGCGCAAGGCGGCCTTCCCGTGGCAGCGTCAGGAGGCGGTAACGGTCGCTGTGCACCTTGACCTGCTCGATGATTGCCCAGATGCCGGGGAAACCGGCGATATCGCTGATCAGCTTGTGGAAGTCCTTGTCAAACAGGTGGAATGCTGTCACGTCGCCATCGCGAAGGCAGGCGCCAAGATCATCGACATTGCGATCGAGCAGACGGATGCCGGCGGGCGTCATCTTCTCGACGGCAAGGCCGACAGTGGTCGTCTCGAGAGCTTTGCGCACGAGGATCGCCTCATAGAGCGCATGGCGCGGAATGCGTGAAACAAACGTGCCGGATTGCGGAAAGATATCGACGAGGCCATCGTCGGATAGACGCAGGATCGCCTCGCGGATCGGCGTCCGGCTGACGCCGAACTGTGCCTCGAGCGCTTTCTCGCTGAGCAGATCCATCGGCTTGCGACGCAGCGAAAGGATGTCGTTGCGCAAAGCATTGTAGACGAGGGTCGCGGCCCGGGGTGCCGTGGCGCGTTGATGGGAGAAGTGCGTAACACCTGCTAAGGAGCGCTTTTTACGCGTTTCGCCCATCAAATCGCTCCGTCAAAACACTGCAGGAAACAGCAATTGATTGCCGTCCCCATGAGATTTACAAGGAGTAATATATTAGTATCCGGAATGGCACAACGGATAAGAAGGTCCGATCCATGCGGTCGTCCAGTCCGCTTCCTTACAACTTCGCGAGACCTAAACCCGCAAAAGCCAGCGCGATACCTGAGGCGGCAGTTCTCGCCTGATTCCAGAACTGCCATCTTTGTGAGTAATCACGCCATATCTTGCGCGCAGTCTCGACGTCATCGGGCAGGGCGATCTCAGACAACGCTTTGTTCATGGGTACGTTCACTGTGAGCGTGAGAAAGAGGCCGAATATCAGATAGACGCCCGTCGCCGATGCAAACCAGCACGCAGACACCTTATGACCCTTGAGATTCGTCAGGATGGCGGTCAGCCCCAGAATAGCTGGCGTCAGAAAAAACGCCGGAAAGAAAACCATGTTGCGAACCGACGCGTTCATCGCTTGCATGGCCGCAATCGCCACGCGTGGGTCGGCTTGATCGAGGCCCCACATTGTGGAGCAAACCCAAGCATAAAAGAATCCGAAGATCGCCCCGCAGAAGACGATCGACATGACCGCAAATCCGGTAACCACCCTGGGCATTTGCCCTCCTCCTATCCGTACATATCTGTACACCTTTACCCATGCGTATAGATGTGTACGGTTCCAGTCAAGGGATTTCGGAGGTTGGAATGCAGGAAGAGATTAAAGCCAAGCGTCGCGCCGCAATTGAGAAGGCGGCCTATAAGCTTCTGCGAGAGAGAGGCTATGGCGGCACTTCCATGCTCGCCATTGCTAAGGAGGCGAAAGCATCAAACGAAACGCTCTATCGCTGGTACGCAGACAAGAATGCCTTGTTCAAGACAATGGTCGAAAGCAATGCCAAGGCAACGAAGGCGGCGCTTGATGCGGCGGTTATGGATAGAGCCGATCCTTTGACGGCCCTTGAGGCGGTCGCTCCGATCTTGCTTTCGATGCTTCTTGGGGAGAAAGCGATTTCCCTGAACAGAGCTGCCGCTGCCGACGATGGCGGCGAACTTGGTGCGACGATAGCCGCCGCGGGCCGCGATTCCGTCTTTCCGCTGATCGAGAAATTAATCGAGCGCGGCCTAGAGACCGGCGCGATGGCTGCGCCCTCGGCAAGCCTGGCGGCCGAGTGGTTTATAAGCCTGCTGATCGGCGATCTGCAGATCAGGCGGGTCATCGGCACCCTCCCCGTTCCTTCTGACGGGGACGTCAGCGCAAGAGCAACGGCCGCGACTAACGCATTCAGAAAGCTTTGCCGCACATAACAGCGATCCTTCGGCTGCTGCCAATGTAATTTCTTACGACATTGGTATCCGGCGGCTACTGTATTTCCGTGACCTAATATATGCCCTGGGGCACCTATGTGACCGTGATCCGGTAGCGCGCCGAAAAATCGCCCTCCCACCACATGGGGAAATTCGTCCCCCATTTGTTGTTGTGCAGGTTGAAACGCACACCGTCTGCGAAATCAGGACGTTCCTTGCAGAAAGTCATGAAATCCCAACTTTGCGGCGCGACAAGCGGCGTATCGAGCGGCTCGATCGACAGCAAGGCCCCATCCATATTGGCGCGAACGCCGGTGACGGCCTGGAGTTGAGCGCCGCCGCTTCGAGCAATGTTCCCCGACTTGTGCCAGAGCCCCATCTTGCGCAGGCTCCATTCGGCCTCCGCCTCCGGCGTGAAGGAAAGAAAGCTTGCCTCCGGCATGCGGTTTGCCGCTTTTGAATACATTGTCAGCCGAAGCTCGAGCGCATCGCCACGCGATAAAAATTGCAGCGTGACACGGGCCGGCGCACCGGATCGGCTGACCGCTTCTTCAGGCATCGCAAGCAGCACGCCTGCCGGAAAGGCCCTCTCCAATGTCGGCATATGGGCCCTCGATAAGGCTGCACCGGAGCGGGCAAGGCCCGGCTTGTCGTGATCGAGGATCGCCCATTCCTGACGGTGCGTGAGGTATGTATCCATATGCCGGGCGACATCGCCGGCATCATAGCTCTCGTAGCGATAGGCGATCAGCGATCCGCCCCGGCCGGCAATCTTCCTGCCGGCAGGCGCCACAAGAGCGGAAATATCGCCCGTTACAGGATCGAGATCGATGGTCCAGCCGTCGACGGTCAGGCGGGTCGTCTGCTCCCTGCCCGAGATCCCCGAGATCAATGCAGGTGTAGAAAGCTCGGCAAGGACGGCCTGCGCGGCCTTTGCATCCGCGCCATCCAACTGCCGGACGGCGTCATCGAGATAGGCGCGCTGTTCTTCCCAGGACGCCTCGGTGTAGGCAAAGCGGTAATCGCTCTTTCGGGCCGTTTCGAAATCCTTGCGGGACCAGGCCTGATGGTCGCGGAGATAGGATTTGATGTCGACGCCACAGGTATGTTCTGCAACCATCGTCAGCTTTCGGCCGAATGCGAGGCGGCTGGAATTCAGGCCCTCTGCTGCGAAGCGGTCGTAGATCCTCTGCAAGGCGAGAAACTGCGCGGTTTTCTGCGGATCGCTGCCACTGCCGTGGATCCAACTGTCGCCGAGTTCGAATTCTATGATGGGGAAGCGTTCGCGCGCTTCCCAAAGAAGCGCGCCGTAATCGTCAAGTGTCGCGGCACGGATGGTGGCGTCCGGGTCACGCTGGTGCATTTGCCGATAGACGTCGGCTGTCTGCGGCACGCTTTGCGGGCCTATATTGTCACTTGTGTGCGCAAAGCCGAGACCATCCGCAAACTCATCCGGGAAGTATGTTTCGCCGTAGGAGCGCTGATACATGACGACGATTTCTTCGCCGCCGGGTGCGCGCCAGCGAAAGATATCGGGCACCTCCGGCGGCGGCGAGGCGGTGTTGACGCCGAGATGCAGGAAACGGAGCCCGGCCTCGGCCAGCAGCGGCACCATGCCGAGCGTATGCCCTGGCACATCCGTCATCTTGGCAGCAATCGTCTTCTTGCCGAAGCGGCGATCCAATTCCTGCGAATAAGAAAGCCCGGCCCGGAAAAGATCCGGCGACATGAGCTCCGTATGGGTCGTGAACGGAAGGCCGTGCCAGCGGATCAGGCCGCGCTCGATCGCCTGCTCCAGTTTTGCCACCTCTTCCGGCGCGCACGAATTCAGATGGTCCCAGATCAGCCACGCGCCGGTGGTCCAGATGAATTTCGGGGCATCGGGATTTTCTGCGTAGAAATGCGCGCCGGTTTCGATCGCTTGCGGAATGAAGCGCTCATGATACTGGCGGCGGACCTTTTCGGCGTGGTCGGTGAAGCCGATGTCGAGATGGGTCTTGAAGACCAGATGCACGCGCTTTTCTGTCATTCGCATTCCATTCAGCCCACCGTGCCGCGCACGACAAGGCGTGTGCTCAGCGTCTCGACCAGGGGGTCGGCGCCGGGTGTCTTTAGCCGCCTGAGGATCAGCCGGACGAGCGCCCGGACCCGATCTGCAAGATCGATCCGGACGGTGGTGAGGTTGTAGCTTTTCCAATGCGACTGCGGGATGTCGTCAAAGCCGACGACCTTGACGTCGCCCGGCACCGACAGGGAAAGTTCGTGGCGCAACGCATCGATTGCACCGAACGCAGCGACGTCGTTGGAGGCGAAAATTGCGTCGGCTCCATCACCGACACGAAAGAGGTCGAGCGTCGCACGGTAGGCGGTGTCGTATGTGTAATCGCCAGGTACGACGACCGGCGGCGCCATTCCGCGCTCGGCCAGAACCTGCGTGATAATGCGCTCGCGCTCGGTATTGGCGAGCGACTGCCGCTTGCCGCCAAGATAGGCAACGCGGCGGGCGCCATAACCTTGCAGCAATGCAACGGCCTGCTCGATGCCCTCCTTCTGCCGCACGACCAGCCGGTCGTAGAGACTGGTAGATCGCTTCGCGGCAAACTCTTCCGCATCGTCATAAATGATGTAGACCGGCACGGCGCGATCGAGAAATCCACTAAGGACGGCCGGTTCCACATTCTCAGTGAAGGCAATCACCGAATCCGGATTGAATCCGCGCATATAGGTGAGCAGGGTCTGGTCCATGCTGAAGTCGGCCTTGACCTTGAACAGCAATGTCGCAAAACCCTCCGCTTGCAAGGCAGTCGTCAGCGCGTCGATTTCCTGGCTTTCCCACGGGCTGCAGACGTCAGGCACGATCATGCCGACAAGATGCGAACGTCTTGTCACCAGGGAACGCGCCGCCATATCCGGCGTATAGTTCAACTCCCGGGCAATCTTCAGAATGCGATCGCGCTTTTCAGGCTTCAAAGATGCATTGGGGTTGAACGCGCGCGAAACGGCAATCCGCGAAACATTGGCTTCACGCGCCACAAGATCGGCGGTCGCTCGGGTCACTTTTCTGTCGTTTCGTTCGCTCATTGAAATGTTCAGGCCGGAATTGAAAACGTGTTCATTCAATCGTGGACTTGCGAACGGTATGGCGTCAAGTATTTGGCAGCAATTTTCAGAGAAATGCGCGATTTTGATCATATCGGCGTCTCCGCTCGTCGAATATTCCAGTCCTCGTCGTCCGTAGTGTTGACAAAAATGAAAGCGTGTTCATTCTTGAGGGCGGATGAGGCGGGTATGGCTTGAAGGAGGTTCCAGCCAGTCCCGAGGTATCGAAACCGAAAAGGCGTCCGGCCGAATCCGGGCCAATTCTTGGGAGGAATTGCAATGCGCAAGAGCATTCAGTCTTTATTGCTGGGGGCTTCGGCGGTGATCGCGCTGTCGGGTCCGGTCATGGCCACCGATCTCGCCATCACCTGCCGTTGCGTCGTCGGCGGCGTGAACAGCGGCACGGCGGAATGGATCCAAAACAAGATCATCCCGGCCTTCACCGAAAAGATGAAGGCTGAGGGCAAGGATGTCACCGTCAAACTCACCCAGTTCGGCGGCGAAGACGAACAGTTGACGCAGCAACTGGCGCTCGATTTCTCGACCGCCGCCGGTCCGGATATCTCGGCTTTCGATGGCTTCCTCATACCGAGCTTCGTTCAAGGCGGGCTTCTGAAACCGCTTGAAGACATTGCGGGGTCGGAGGTGAACAACTGGGAAGGCTGGAGCCATATCGGCGACGGCATCAAAGCGCTGATGAGCTATCAGGGCAAGCCTTACGGCATCGCGCTCGGCACCGACGCCCGCATGATCTTTGTGCGTAAGGACCTCTTCCAGAAGGCCGGCCTCGATGCCGATAGCTGGCAGCCGAAATCCTGGGACGAGCTGCTTGAGGCTGCGCGCAAGATCAAGGCTGCCAATCCGGATTCCTTCCCGCTGCAACTGAATGCCGGCGTTTCCATGGGCGAAGCGACGACCATGCAAGGCTACTGGATGGCGCTTCTCGGCACCGGCGAGCAGGTCACCGACGAAAACGGCAAGTATATCGTCGCGAGCCAAGGCATTCTCGATACGCTGAAGCTTTACAAGACCATCTATGTCGACGACAAGCTCGGCGACCAGCGCGCCCAGCTTCTGGCTGATGGCCGCAACCGCACCTTCGCGAACTTCCGCGACGGCAAGACGGCCATGCTTGTGGAAGGCGACTGGTTCTACCGTTCTGTGACGGCGCCGGGAGCCGAATTTGCCGTCGCCGACCGCGACAAGGTCATGACGTGGAAGAAGATGCCGGCAGCCCAGCCCGGCAAGGGCCTGCGCGGTCAGGACTTCGTCACCGTCTCCGGCGGCACCGGTTTCGTCATCAATCCGCATACGGATGCGCCGAAGGAGTCCTGGGAACTGCTCTCCTTCATGAATAGTAAGGAGCAATTGACGGCGTTCCAGGAAATCCAGCCGGCAATCCGCATCCGTGACGACGTAGCAATCCCGAACTCGCCGTTCCTGACGGACACGGCAAAATCGCTGCTGCCGATCACGACGGCACGTCCTAACGATGCCAATTACAACAAGGTCTCCACCGAGATACAGCGCATGACAGAAAGCGTCGTCTCCGGCGAAATGTCGCCGGAAGATGCGATGGCCCAGTACAGGGCCGCCGTTATCGCCATCGTCGGCGAAGAAAATACGGTCAGCCGTCTTTGAACGATCGAAAGCTGCACCCGGCCGGTTTAGCGGCCGGGCCGCAATTGAGCGGACGCCGCAAACCGCCATCGGGTTTTCAAGCATGAAGAAGTTCTCCCTGCTTTCCACGCGCGGGGGCGCGGTTTTTCTGGCGCCCGCCGCAGTACTGGTCGGTGTATTCGTCATCATTCCCTTCTTCTGGGTGATCTTCGTTTCCTTCACGAACCGGACTCTCCTTGGCCGCACGGCGCTCGATCCGGATTTCGTCGGTCTGCAGAATTATCTCGCGCTCTTCAATCCCGCGACCTTCTTCACCCGCGGCCAATTCGGCTTTTCATTGATCCTGACGATCCAGTTCGTGCTGCTGTCAGCGCTCGTCGGCCAGGCACTGCTCGGCCTTATCCTTGCCTGGCTCAGCCAGTCGGCTTCGCCAACCGCCAAATCCTTCCTCCAGACGGCCGTGATTGCAGCCTGGATCCTGCCGGAGGTGGTGATTGGTTTTGCCTGGTTCGCCTTCCTCGATTATGACAACGGCACCTTGAACATGATCATGCGCGGCCTCGGGCTGCCGCCGGGAGACTGGCTGCTGCAGCAGCCCTTCTGGGTCATCATCTTCTTCAACACCTGGCGCGGCGCCGCCTTCTCGATGATGCTTTTCAACTCGGCTTTCCAGTCGATCCCGCCGAGCTATTTCCAGGCTGCCGATGTGGCCGGCGCAACCTCCTGGCAGAAGCTGCGCGATATCGCCCTGCCGCTTATCCGCGGACATGTGGTGACGGACCTGATCCTGATTACCATGTGGACCTTCAACGTCTTCACACCCTTCCTGCTGACAAACGGCGGCCCGTCCTACCGCACGGAGATCCTCTCCATCTATACCTACCGGATCGCCTTCAAGGATTTCGAATTCGGCAAAGGTGCTGCCGTCGGCGTGGTCATCATGCTCATCAATCTCGTATTCGCACTCGCTTATCTGCGCATCGCCCGCAAGAAGACGGGGGAGGCCGAGTGATGCAGATATCGCGCACAATCTATATGCGGCGCATCGGCTTTTCGGTTGCTGCCGCGCTGCTCGGAGCCATATTCGCGTTACCGCTTATCTGGTTTGTCTTTGCGCCGTTCAACGCGCGCGCCGAACTTGGTCTTGCCATTCCGGCGCCATTCACGCTCTCGAACTTCGCGGCCGTCTTCAAAAACAGCTTCGCCATGCAGGCGCTGTTCAACAGCCTGATCCAGGCTTTCGGCGGCGTCATTCTCGTCGGCGCTGCCGCAACGCTTGCCGCCTATGCGCTATCCCGGTCCGCAATCCCGGGCAAGGGAGCGGTCACGTACGTCCTGCTGCTCTTTTCGTCCGTGGTCTCCGGCTCGGCGGCGATGGTGCCGATCTTCCTGATCGTGTCGGCCGCAGGCCTCATCGATACGCATCTTGCCGTCATCCTGGTCTTTGCCGGGGGCCTGCTGCCGACGGCGATGTTCATCCTTCGCGATTTCATCGATGGGATCCCGCGCTCCTATGAAGAAAGCGCCATGGTTGCCGGCGCCTCGCCGCTTCAAGCCTTCTTCGATGTCGCCTTGCCCGTCATCCGGCCCGGCATCGTCGTGGTCGTCGTCTGGGCCTTCGTGAATATCTGGGGCAGCTTTCTCATCCCCTTCATCCTGTTGCGAAGCGACAATCTGATGCCCGCCTCCGTTGCGATCTATTCCTTCTATTCCGAAGCCGGCACGCCGATCGTCACGTTGCTCGCCGCCTATTCGCTTCTTTATTCGCTGCCGGTCATCGTGCTCTATCTCTTCGTGAACTGGAAGTTCGGTTTCCGGTTCTTCGGTGGCATCAAGTCCTAATCGGAAAATCAGTCTCATGGCCTCTGTCGAATTCCAGAACGTCTCCAAGAGTTTCGGCGCCTTCAACGCCGTGCCGGATATCAGCTTTTCGATCGCCGACGGCGAATTCGTCTGCCTGCTCGGACCTTCGGGCTGCGGCAAGACCACGAGCCTGCGCATGATCGCCGGCCTGGAAACCCCGACCTCCGGCAAAGTGCTGATCGGCGGCAAAGACGTCACCTATCTGCATCCGAAGGACCGCAAGATTTCGATGGTCTTCCAGGACTATGCGCTCTACCCGCATATGAACCTTGCCGACAACATCGCCTATCCCTTGAAAGTGCGCGGCGAGGCCGAGGACAAGCGCCATGCCCGCGCCAAGGACGTGGCCGACGTGCTCAAGATCGGCGATCTCCTCAAGCGCCTGCCGAGCCAGATTTCAGGCGGGCAGCAGCAGCGCACCTCGCTTGCCCGTGCTCTCGTCTATCCAAGCCAGGTCTATCTCTTCGACGAGCCGCTCTCAAACCTCGATGCGAAGCTTCGCCTGGAGGCCCGCGGCTTCCTCAACCATCTGCAGCGAGACATGGGCATGACGGCCGTCTACGTCACTCACGACCAGGCGGAGGCGATGGCGCTTGCGACCCGGATCGCGGTGATGGACAAGGGGCGCATCGTGCAATTTGCCCCGCCGATCGAAATCTACCGCCGACCGTCGACTACGTTTGTCGCGAATTTCGTCGGCAACCCACCGATGAACCTCGTACCGGTCGAGTCCACGGTCGCCGAAGACAGGCTGCAACTTCACGCCGAAGGGCTGACGCTTCCGGGGCTTGCAGTATCGGAGGCTATCGCAAATGCGGCAGCCGCAAAAACGATGACGCTCGGTATCCGCCCGGAACATCTGCGCATGGCGCGGCCGGGTGATACGAATGTCATTTCCGGCATGCTCTTTGCCAATGAAAACATGGGGCCGGAAAGCCTGGTGACGATGGAGCGCCAGGATTCGGGTCGCGTCACGGCCCGCATCTTCACGGACGACGAGATCAAGGCAGACACCATCGTGCAGTTATCCTTCGATACAGCGCATGTGACGCTCTTCGACAGCACTGGCGCACGCATTCCAGCGATTGGCGAGTAGGTCAGGCGTCGGAAATGAGCGAAATCACCGTCCATGTCACCCGTGCCCACCAGGTTGACAACCCTTATTTCTACATAGCCTTCGACGTTCCCGAGGCGACGACGCGCATCGACGTGACGATGCGCTATGCCAAGGCAGAGGATTGCATAATCGATCTCGGCCTGCTTGATCCCCGCGCGACCGGCTATCCGTCCACTGCCGGTTTCAGGGGCTGGAGCGGCGGGGCGCGTGATCGCTTCTTCGTTGCGACAGACGACGCGACGCCCGGCTACATCCATGGCGATATGCCGGCCGGCCGCTGGCAGGTGATGCTCGGGCTTTATAAAGTGCCGGCAGACGGCGCCGATGTCTTCTTCACGATCGATTTAGACAAGGCGAAGCGCAAATTGGAACCGCCTCCCGCCCGCACATATCCGGTGCGCAAGGGCGCCGGCTGGTATCGCGGCGACCTTCATTGCCACACCTACCATTCGGATGCCGCAGGCTCCCCGGAACTGCTGCACGAAGCAGCAAGGCAGGCAGGCCTCGACTTTCTGGCGGTCGCCGATCACAACACGATCGCGCAGCGCCGCTATTTCCATCCTCATTCGTCAGCCGATCTCGTCTTCGTTCGCGCCATGGAAGTGACGACCGCCGCCGGCCACGCCAATGTCTTCGGCGTAGACGACTGGATCGATTTCCGCATGACGAAACCGGAAGATGCCCATACGCTCGCCCGCTTGGTGCATGAGCGCGGCGGACTTCTGTCTATCAACCATGACAAGCCGGCGATCCCCTGGAATTACAAGCTTCCGCAGATCGATTGCATGGAGGTCTGGCAGTCGAGCTGGATGGCCTGGAACTGGATATCGCTTGACCGTTATCAAAAACGCCTCGCCTCCGGTCTGAAGATCGCCGCCATCGGCGGCAGCGATTTCCACCAGCCCGCACGCCTGATGCCGGAAGGTCCGCTGGTGCTTGCCCGCCCAACCACCGTCCTGTGGCTCGAGGAATTCTCGGAAGACGCAATCCTTGCCGCCATGAAGGCTGGCAGCGGCTACATTACCGAAAGCCCGTCGGGTCCTCATCTGGCCCTTACTGTCAACGGGCATCCGATGGGCGAAACAGTTTCCGGTCCGGTTTCCGCCGAGGCCAATGTCCGGGGTGCGAAAGGCGATCACCTTGTCCTTTTGGACGCCACGGGCGTGCTGATCGACGAGCCGATCGAGAGCGATGAGTGGATCGGCCGTTTTTCAGGCAAGCCGAAGACCTTTCTGCGCGCCGAAGTCATCGCCAAGGCAAGCCGTGACCGGCTTCTATCGGAATTCACCGCAGCACTGTCCGGCCGCAGCCTGCCCTGGCAGCTTCGCGTCGCCGACATCGCCGGCCAGCCGATCTGCCGGGCGCTCAGCAATCCCGTCTATATCGAAGGCTGATAGCTCCGGCTCTTGCCGAAGGGCACGGCCTGCGAAACTGTTCAGATAAATCATCACCGGGTGATCGTACTCCCATTGTCCCTCCATATTTCTCCGTTGGTCCGGATCGTAATGCCCGTTGCTCCCCTGAGTAGCTCAAATTTTGTGCATCGCAAAACTTGCACAAAAATTCGCTTGACGGAGGAACTGATTTGGTTTGCACTGAACCAATAGTCAATTGGTACGGACCATTTGCCAATGGAAGAAGCCGGCAACTCGAACTTTGCTCTGGACAAGCTGCGGACGCTGTTGCGCTCCGGCAGTCTGGATGCCGACGGCAAACTGCCGACCGAACGTGCGCTTTCGGAAACTCTGGGTGTCAGCCGCCGTGCCGTGCGCCGGGCACTGGAGGTTCTGGAAGCCGAGGGACTCATTTGGCGACGTCAAGGGTCTGGCACCTTCGCCGGCAGGCGCCCCGATGGCTGGAGCCAGCATGTCGGCTCGATCGTCGCCGGTACCGACCTGATGGAAGTCATGGAAGTGCGTTTGCGCATCGAGCCGCAGCTCGCCCAGCTTGCCGCCATGCGCGCCAAGGCCGCCGATGTCGCCCGCATGTATGAGCTCGTCAAGAAGATCTACGAAAGCACCGATGCCGACGGCCGTGAACTCTGGGACGGCGCCCTGCACCGGCAGATTGCCCAATGCGCCGGCAACCAGTTCTTCCTGGCGATCTTCGACGTCATCAACCAAGTGCGTCAAGACGAGGCCTGGCAGGCTATCCGCGAGCGCGCCCGCAACGCCAGCAAGACACGCACGGTGACTTACGGCCAGCATACGGCAATCGTCGATGCGATTGCTGCCCGAGACCCCGCCACGGCGGGCGAAGCCATGCGCCGGCACCTGCTGACGCTGCAGGAAAGCCTGATCCGGATTACCTCACTCGACCACCACGAACGGCAGAGCAAACAAGAACTCGCCTAAGCGAGCCAGACGCAGAGAGGCGGATACCGTCGCTCATGAAGCAAAGACAAACAGAGGAGAATGGAATGAAGACCGCCAACTTCGCGACGAGCCTTCTTGCAAGTGCCTTAATCGCCCTGCCCGCATTCGCCGCCGAACTGAAAATCGGCTTGCAGGACGACGCCGACGTGCTTGACCCCGCACAGTCGCGCACCTTCGTCGGCCGCATCGTCTACACGGCGATGTGCGACAAACTGGTCGACGTTACCCCCGACCTGAAGATCGTGCCGCAGCTTGCGACCGCGTGGAACTGGTCGGGCGACGGCAAGGTGCTGACCATGAAGCTGCGCGAAGGCGTGAAATTCCATGACGAAACGCCGCTCAACGCCGAAGCCGTCGTGGCCACGATCGAACGCAACATGACGCTGCCGGAATCGCGCCGCAAGAGCGAGCTCGCCTCCGTTGAAAAAGTCGAAGCGGCTGCTCCCTACGAAGTGAAGTTCACGCTGAAGAGCCCGGACGTCACGCTGCTTGCCCAGCTCTCCGACCGAGCCGGCATGATCGTCTCGCCGAAGGCTGCAAAGGAGCTCGGCGCCAATTTCGGCAGCCACCCGGTTTGCGCCGGTCCCTTCAAGTTCGTCGAACGCGTTCAGCAGGACCGCATCGTGCTCGAGAAATTTGGGGATTACTGGAACAAGGACCATATCTTCATCGACAAGGTTACCTATTTGCCGATCCCGGACACGACGGTGCGCCTCGCCAACCTGCGTTCCGGCGACCTTGACATGATCGAGCGGCTGGCCGCGACCGACGCCGCTTCGGTCAAGGAAGATGCGAGTCTCACCTACGCGGATGTGGTCAATATCGGCTACATGGCTCTCTATGCGAACATCGCCAACGGCCCGCGCGCCGACAATCCGTTCGGCAAGGACAAGCGTTTGCGTCAGGCCTTTTCGCTGGCGATCGACCGCGACGCGCTGAACCAGATCGTCTACGAAGGCACTGCGGTCGGCGGCAACCAGCCCTTCCCGCCGAACAGCCCGTGGTTTAGCAAGGACATCCCGGTGCCTGCTCGCGATCTCGACAAGGCGAAGGCTCTCGTGAAGGAAGCAGGTTTCGATCGCGTGCCCGTGGAGATGCAGATTCCGAACAACCCGGTCGCAGCGCAGATGATGCAGATCGTCCAGTCCATGGTGGCCGAAGCCGGCTTCGACGTCAGCCTGAAATCGACGGAGTTCGCAACGTTGCTTTCCGAACAGACCGCCGGCAACTATCAGCTTAGCCGCTCCGACTGGTCCGGCCGCGTCGATCCCGACGGCAATATCCACCAGTTCATCACCTGCAAGGGCGGCATCAACGACACCAAGTACTGCAACCCTGAGGTCGACAAGCTGCTGAACGAGGCCCGCGCCTCGACCGACGATGCTGTCCGCAAGCAGAAATATGATGCGGCTGCGGTGATCCTGAACGACGACATGCCGATCATCTATCTCGGCCATCAGTCGTGGATCTGGGCGCTCCACAAGAACATCACCGGCTTCATTCCCTCGCCGGACGGCATGATCCGCCTTGCAGGCGTGAAGAAGGCCGGCTGATCCGAGCAGATCGCGGCGGCAGACCAACCTGCCGCCGCAGCCTCTTGCCCTGTCAGGACGCTCATGTACACCTATATCGCCAAGCGGCTTCTGGTCGCCATTCCGACCCTGCTGATCATCTCGGTCTTCGTCTTCTCGCTGCAGAAGCTGTTGCCGGGCGATCCCATCCTCGCCATGGCAGGCGAGGAGCGCGATCCTGAGGTGATCGAATACTTGCGCGAAAAATACCGGCTGAACGACCCGGTGCCGTATCAGTATGTGTCCTGGCTCGGCTCGGTTCTGAAGGGTGATCTCGGCATATCGCTGCGCACCAACCAGCCGGTTCTGGAACTCGTGGCGGAAAAGCTGCCGGTCACCATCCAGCTTGCGATCATGTCGATGATCTTCGCCTTCGTCATCGGTGTGCCGATGGGAATTTTAGCCGCGGTCAAGAAGAACACTGTCTTCGATTATCTTGCCAACCTGATCGCGCTTTCCGGCCTTTCGATTCCGAATTTCTGGCTCGGCATCATGCTGATCTTATTGGTTTCGGTGAAGCTCGGCTGGCTGCCCGCTTCCGGTTACGAACCCTTTTTCAGCAATCCGCTGCGCTCGATCGAAACGATGCTGATGCCCTCCTTCGTACTCGGCAATGCCCTCGCCGCCACGCTGATGCGCCACACCCGCTCCGCGATGCTCAGTGTGCTCAGCGCCGACTATATCCGCACAGCGCGCGCGAAGGGCCTTTCCGAGCGCTCCGTCGTGCTCGAGCACAGCTTCCGAAACGCCGTGCTGCCGATCGTGACCTTGAGCGCGCTGCTCTTCGGCGAACTGCTGGCAGGTGCGGTCTTGACCGAACAGATCTTCACTATCCCCGGCTTCGGCAAACTCATCGTCGATGCCGTCTTCAACCGGGACTATGCTGTCGTCCAGGGCGTCGTGCTTTGCACGGCGATCGGCTTCATCCTGATGAACCTTTTGGCCGACATCGTTTATGTCCTCCTCAACCCGCGCATAAGGGCTGCCCTGTGACTGCTCTCGACCAGATCACCATTGCAACCGAACAGCGCCCGCCGAGCCGGGCGTGGCGAAAGCTGAAAGCGAACAAGGGTGCGCTCGTAGGCCTTGGCATCATCGCCTTCTTCACCATTCTCGCGATCGCAGCCCCACTGCTGCCGATCCCGGATCCTAACGCGACGAGCTGGTCGGCGATCCGCAAGGCGCCGTCGGCCGCCCACTGGCTCGGCACCGATGATATCGGCCGCGACATTCTCTCCCGGATGATCTGGGGGGCACAGGCCTCGCTGATGGCGGGGGTCTTCTCGGTGGCGATCGCGCTTGTTATCGGCGTGCCCTTCGGCCTCATCTCCGGCTATTTCGGCGGATGGACGGACCAGATCATCTCGCGCATCACCGAAGCCTTTCTTGCCATGCCGTTCCTGATCACTGCGATCGCGCTTGCCGCCTTCCTCGGCCCGAGCCTGACGAATGCGATGATTGCGATCGGTCTTTCGGCCATGCCAGTCTTTGTCCGGCTGACGCGCGGCCAGGTGCTTGCCGTCAAGACGGAGGAATATGTCGAAGGGGCGCGCTCTATCGGGCTCCGGCACCTCAGCATCATCACCCGTTACATCCTGCCGAACGTCTTTGCGCCGATCCTGGTGCAGGCGACGCTGACGATCGCCACCGCAATCATCGCCGAAGCCAGCCTATCCTTCCTCGGCCTCGGCCAGCAGCCGCCTGCTCCAAGCTGGGGTTCGATGCTGAACGTTGCCAAGAACTTCCTGTCTCAGGCGCCATGGATGGCGATGTGGCCGGGTGCAGCGATCTTCCTCGTGGTGATCGGTTTTAACCTTCTCGGCGACGGCCTGCGCGATGCGCTCGACCCGCGCGAAGCATGATTTATCGAAAGGACTTTTGAAATGACAGCATTCACGACCCGTCCGGAGATCTTGGGCACCTTCGGCGTCGTCACATCGACCCACTGGATCGCGTCCGCCGTCGGCATGAGCATCCTCGAAAAAGGCGGCAATGCCTTCGATGCGGCCGTCGCCACCGGTTTCGTGCTGCAGATCGTCGAGCCGCATCTTTGCGGGCCGGGCGGCGATATGCCGGCGATCCTCTATTCGAAGACGAAGGACAAGGTCGAAGTCATTTGTGCCCAGGGTTCCGCACCGGCCGGGGCGACGATCGAGCACTATACGTCCGAAGGTCTCAAGCTAATTCCCGGCGACGGCCTGCTTGCGACCGTCATTCCCGGCTCTTTCGACGGCTGGATGCTGATGCTGCGGGACTATGGAAGGCTGACGGTCCGTGACATCCTTGAACCGGCAATCCATTATGCCGAGCATGGCCATCCGGTTCTACCACGCGTTTCGGCGACGATCTCCGGCCTTGCCGCTTTCTTCGAAAAAGAATGGCCGACGTCACACAAGACCTGGCTGCCCGGCGGTTCGGCTCCAGCGCCGCATTCGAACTTCAAGAATCCGGTCCTTGCCGAAACCTGGAAGCGGATCCTCATTGAGGCCGAAGCAAAGAGTGGGCGCGAGGCGCAGGTCGAGGCCGCCCGCGATGCGTTCTATCGCGGCTTCGTTGCCGAGGCGATCGACAGATACGCCGGCTCGACCGAGGTGATGGATGCGAGCGGCACCCGGCACCTGGGCGTTATCAATGCAGATGACATGGCGAACTGGTCGGCGACGATCGAAGAGCCGCTGACCTATGATTACCACGGCTGGACGATTGCGAAGACCGGCCCATGGGGCCAGGGTCCGGTCTTCCTGCAGACGCTTTCACTTCTGAAGGAAATCGACATCGCCGGAATGGACCCGGCTGGCGCCGATTTCGTCCACACCGTCACCGAAGCCATGAAACTCGCCTTCGCCGACCGTGAAATCTACTATGGCGATCCGGAATTCGCGAAAGTCCCGGTCGAGCATTTGCTCTCTGATGCTTATGCGGCCCCGCGCCGGAAATTGATAACCTCCGATGCCTCACTCGAGCTGCGTCCGGGGCTCGTCCCCGGCTTCGAAGCCCAGTATGACCTGACCATGGAAATGCTCGGCGCCACCTCGAAAACTGGCGCCGTCTACGAGCCGACCATGGCGCATCTTTCTGAAAAGCGCGGCGACACCGTCCACATCGACGTGATCGACCGCGAGGGCAACATGGTTTCCGTTACGCCGTCAGGCGGCTGGCTGCAGTCCTCGCCGGTCGTGCCGGGCCTCGGCTTCTGCCTGAATTCGCGCGCGCAGATGTTCTGGTTGAAGCCCGGCCTGCCAACGTCGCTTGCGCCCGGCAAACGTCCGCGCACGACGCTGACGCCCACACTCGCCCTTCACGAAGGCCGGCCCACACTCGCTTTCGGCACACCTGGCGGCGACCAGCAGGAGCAATGGCAGCTCTCCTTCTTCCTGCGCTATGTCCATCACAATATGAACCTGCAGGCGGCAATTGATCAGCCGCTCTTCCACACATCGCATTTTCCCGGCTCCTTTTATCCGCGCACCCGCGAGCCCGGCAGCCTGATGGCAGAGGCGAATTTCGGCGCCGAAGTGCTTGATGCGCTGCGCAGAAAGGGCCACAACCTGACCGTCGCCGACCCGTGGACGGTTGGCCGTCTGACCGCTGCACGCCGCGACGCCGATGGATTGATGCGGGCTGCCGCAACGCCGCGCCTGATGCAGGCTTATGCAGTCGGGAGGTAGGCCGTGACGCAAGGAAAGGCTATGGCGGGTGTTAAAACCCCGGTGCTCTCGGTCAAGGAGCTGACGACGTCGTTCCTCGTCGATGGTGAATGGAAGCCGGTGGTCCGCAACGTCTCCTTCGATGTGATGTCGGGTGAAACGGTCGCGCTTGTCGGCGAAAGCGGCTCCGGCAAGAGCGTCACCTCGCTCTCGATCATGCGTCTGCTTGCCAAGAACCAGAGCCGCATCGAGGGCAAGATCAGCCTGAACGGCAAGGACGTCCTTTCGCTTTCCGGCAAGGAGATGCGCCAGGTGCGCGGCCATGACGCCGCAATGATCTTCCAGGAGCCGATGACCAGCCTCAACCCGATCTTTTCGATCGGCCGGCAGATCTCCGAAGCGCTGACCTGCCATGGGGACATGCCCAAGCCGGACGCGCGCAAGGAGACGATCCGACTGCTCGAGAAGGTGCGCATTCCGAATGCCGCCTCACGTTTCGAAGAATTTCCACATCAGTTCTCCGGCGGCATGCGGCAGCGTGTGATGATCGCCATGGCGCTCGCCTCGAAGCCGAAGCTTCTGATTGCGGACGAGCCGACGACAGCACTCGACGTCACGATCCAGGGCCAGATTCTCGACCTCATCAAATTGCTGCAGGAAGAGGAAGGCATGTCGGTTCTCTTTATCACCCATGACATGGGCGTCGTCGCTGAAGTTTCCGATCGCACAATCGTCATGTATCGTGGCGAAGCGGTCGAGGACGGAACGACCGGCGACATCTTTCATCACGGCAAGCACCCATACACCCGCGCGTTGCTTGCCGCAGTGCCGCGTCTGGGTTCGATGGCCGGACAAAAATGGCCGCTGCGCTTCCCCGTCGTCGATACCGCCACCGGCACCCGCAGCGAGCCCGTGGCAGTGGCCGATACTGTCGATCGCCGCAAGACGCCGATCCTCGAAGTGAAGAACCTCACCACGCGTTTTCCTGTCCGAGGCGGACTTTTCGGCGCCAAGACCGGCGCCATCCATGCAGTCGAGAATATCTCCTTCGATCTCTTTCAAGGAGAGACGCTGTCCCTCGTCGGCGAATCCGGTTGCGGCAAATCGACGACCGGCCGCTCGATCACCCGGCTTATCGAGCCGGACGCCGGCAAGGTCAGCCTCGACGGCTATGACGTGACGGCATTGGATTCATCGAGCCTTCGCCGCATGCGCCGCAGCATCCAGATGGTCTTTCAGGATCCGTTTGCAAGCCTCAATCCGCGGATGACGGTGGGGGCTGCGGTTGCCGAGCCGATTGTCGAGCACCACCTCGGCACACGCGCCGACGCGCGCGACAAGGCCGCCCACCTGTTGGAACGCGTCGGCTTGAAAGCGGATATGATGACGCGTTACCCGCACGAGTTCTCCGGTGGCCAGCGTCAGCGCATCTGCATTGCGAGGGCGCTGGCGCTTGATCCGAAAGTGATCGTCGCCGATGAAAGCGTCTCCGCCCTCGACGTTTCGATCAAAGCACAGGTCTGCAATCTGCTGATGGATCTGCAGCAAAGCCTGAACCTTGCCTTCCTTTTCATTTCTCACGACATGGCCGTGGTTGAACGCGTCAGCCACCGGGTCGCCGTCATGTATCTCGGCGAGATCGTCGAGATTGGTCCCCGCGACGCCGTCTTCGGCAATCCGCAGCATCCCTATACGAAGAAGCTGCTGGCGGCGGTTCCGGTACCCGATCCGGATCGTCGCGGCATCAAGCGCGAACTATCGGCGGACGAGCTAAAAAGTCCTGTCCGGCCGCTGGATTATGTCGTGCCGAAGCGCAGTTACCGCGAGATCGGCGCCGGCCATCTCGTTCAGTTGGAGCCGGCGGCATGAGCAGCGTTTCTCAGCTCAAATGGAAATGAGCTTCGACCGCAGCCGCAATGAAGGCTTGCCGAGCTTTGTTGGCGTCACAGTCTCCCTGCAAGGCATCGTCGCAAACCCGCTCAGCCCGCCGGTATTGGCTGCCATGGTATGCAGGCCAGAAACGGCCAAGCATAGTTTTGGCCTGTCGCACGGTCTTGACCGTTCACACCGTTCCCGTCGCCGGATCTTCAACAGTGATTGGAGTGTCCCAAATGGCCCGTTTCATGATGCAGCACCTCCCGCACCATAAACGGTCTGCGAGTCGCAACGGTTCCGGGCCCACGCTTCATTTCAAGCGGCGTTGGTTAACGGAGCGTTTCCCGCCTATGCACCCGCGTGATGAGAGATCCAGGTGAGGTCATACCAACGAGCGATGATCATGACCAGTGAGCCCGTTCGGGGAACCCGATGGACATGATCTTCTACGGCCGGTCGATGAGCATGTTCCGTGCAGTGCAGCAATGGGTGACGATGTCGTCCCGGTCCATGACGATACGGTTGGGGAGCCAGTTGTCGCCCATGAACTGCCAGACGTTTTGCGTTCTTCAGTTCCGGTGAGCGCGGCGGCAGGAACATCAAGATGATGCTGTCCGACACCTTCAGTCTCGGCGTATTCCGGCCGACGTTATTTCTTCCGAACGAGTAAGTCTTAAGAGTTGACATTACGCAATTGCGAAAGGTAGCATATAATATGAAGGAATATGTTCGCGAGGATATCGCTTTATCGATTTGAGCAAGTATCTCTGTTGATGAGTGTACGTATTTTAGCCAACATTCTTGTTTGAATGCCTTTTCTTAGTGCAAAAGGAACGGTTCGACATTCTCTTAACGGAACCCGTTGCAGCGGCGTTGCTATTTTGTATAAGGCATGCGCTTATTTGGTTTTTTGGAGCCTTGACGTTCATCGTTCAGGTAACACTAAATTCGGGTCGTAGTGTGAAGGGCATATGATTAAAATTAGTCTTTTCGAGGCCTTTGAAGGCGCTCAAAGAGTCATTGTTCTACGTTCAGGGCTGCGTCGCAGCTGACTGCCAAATAGAGGATGTGAGCCGAGCAGCATGAAGTTTCACAAAACGCCCTTGGATGGTGCATACGTCATCGAGCCGGAGCCGCGCGGGGACGAACGTGGATGGTTTCAGCGCGTCTTCTGCGAGCGGGAAATGGCCGACGCCGGCGTGGAAGGCCGTTTCGTTCAAGTCAATAATTCGTTCAACGCCGAAGCAGGCACCCTGCGTGGGCTGCACTATCAACTTCCGCCCTCGCCAGAAGTTAAGATCGTCCGGTGCCTCTCCGGCGCGCTGTGGGACTGCATCATCGATCTGCGACCCGATTCCCCGACGTACCTCGGTTGGCACGCGGTTGAGTTAACGGGTGAGAACCGTCTGGCCTTTTATGTGCCCCGCGGCTTTGCCCACGGGTTTGTGACACTGAGGCCCAACACTGAGACGTTGTATCTTTCCAGCGAATTCTACGATCCAAAGTCGGAGTGCGGTGTGCGTTGGAATGATCCGAAGTTCGGCATCGCATGGCCGGTTGAAGGGGCTGTGATTTCGGAGAAAGACGCGAAATGGCCCGACTTCGATGAGGATTTTCATGGCGTGGAACGCCTACGCGGCATCTAACAGGAGGTTTTGATGGTGATTGATACGCTCCTGAAGAAGCGGGAAGAGGATGGCCGTCCCATTAGGGTCGGGATGTACGGCGCGGGCTTCATGGCGAAGGGCATCGTCAACCAGATCTCAAATTCCGTACCGGGAATGATCCTTTGCGTGATCTGCAACCGAAACGTGGAGAAGGCTATATTAGCCTACCGCGCTGCTGGCCTTGAGGCCTCCTACGCCAGCGATGGCAGCAGTCTCTCCCGCCTGATCGCCGAAGGCACGGCGGCTGTCACCGACGATCCAGCATTGCTGTATGAGTCGGGTGATCTGGATTGCTTGATTGATGCGACGGGTGCGATCGAATATGGCGCCAACGTCAGCTTAGGCGCAATCGCGCACGGTCGCGACATGGTGACCATGAATGCCGAACTGGACGGTACGGTTGGTCCGCTTCTCAAGAAAAAAGCCGATGCGGCGGGGGTTATCTTCACGGCCTGCGATGGAGACCAGCCTGGCGTACAGATGAACTTGTGGCGCTTCGTCAAATCGATCGGCCTTACTCCGCTCATGTGCGGCAATATCAAAGGCCTGCAGGATCCCTATCGCACACCGACAACGCAGGCCGAATTCGCTGCGAAATGGGGGCAGGACCCGCATATGGTCACCAGCTTCGCTGATGGCACGAAGATTAGCTTTGAGCAAGCTATTGTCGCGAACGGCACTGGCATGTCCATTTTGAAGCGCGGCATGACAGGTGTCGAGCATCGTGGCCATGTCGATGAACTCGTCAACGCGTACGACATTGAGGCGCTGAAAGCCGTCGGTGGAGCCGTCGACTATGTCGTGGGAGCAACCCCAGGTCCGGGCGTCTTTATTCTCGCATACCACGACGATCCGAAGCAGCAGCATTACCTGAACCTTTACAAGCTCGGAACCGGCCCGCTTTATAGCTTTTACACACCTTACCATCTTTGCCATTTCGAAGTCCCCCTCTCCGTGGCTCGCGTTGCACTCTTGCGCGATCCCGTGCTTCAACCACTGGACGGGCCTAGGGTGGAGGTTGTTGCGACTGCAAAGCGCGGCCTTAATGCCGGCGAAACGATCGACGGTCTGGGCGGCTACATGAGCTATGGTCAGTGCGAGCGCGTCGATGTCGTCGGCGTTCAGGACTTGCTGCCCATGGGTGTTGCAGAGGGATGCATCTTGAAACATGCCGTGGCGAAGGATCAAGTCCTTACCTATGCAGATGTGGTGCTGCCGGCCGGCCGCATCATCGATCTCCTGCGCCGCGAACAGGCGGCAATGTTTGCTGCGTAGTGCCGGAGACGGGACTTATGGCCGATAATCTTGAACTAACGCCCCACTGGCAGATCGACGCAGCCCAAGGCGCAACATATGGAATGCGGTATTCAATGCGCGCCAGAGTCTGCTAAACCGTCATTTTCAAAACTCTGTCTCCAGCCTTACGCCGCCTCAAATAAACCGGATCCCCTATGCCAGTAGGAGAACGCCGAAAGTTACGAAGACTGCTTACAATGAATATCAAAGCTCATAGGCGACAACTGGCTCTCCAATCGTATCTTCAGGGACTGCAACGACATCGTCACCCATTGCTGCGCCACATGGAACAGGCTCGTCGACCAGCCGTGGAAGATCATGTCCATCGGGTCTCGCGAATGGGCGTACCGGTCATGATCGGCGCCCGATCGCATCAGACCTACCGAAGCAGCCTTCGTTAACGACTTTTCGACGCCTTTCCCGCAGACAACTTCTCTCTTCGTGACGCTTCAGCCGCCCGGCATGGATTTTGCTACAGCTATAGCTACTTGGAGAAACAGAGAGCAAGGTGTCATGAAAGGGAACAGTTTGGCCTTTCGGCCCGTCGGTCTGGCAATGCATTGCATCGGAGAGTATCGAGTGGTTAATTCTGTCAGGCGCGCCGCCGAAACGCTTCTGCAGCGATGGCCGATCGATGACGGCGAGGATTTTTCCGAGGCAGTGATGGCGTGCCTGGAGGGCCTGCACAACCGCGTGCCTCCCGAAGATGTTCGAGCAGCATTCATCAAAGCCGCTCATGAAGCGAATGTCATGGTGATCGAATTGGTGAAGCCTGCTTGTGAGTGCAATTGACACTGATTACCTCGACGCGGCACGATCGCAAAATGACCAGCGCAGACTTCAATTGACGCGAGATACGAGCGGGAAGTAGCGTTCGACAACGCGGGCGCTGCCAAAATTCGACAGGTGACCGGAATCGAAATAAAGCATCCTTCCGTCGTCAATGTAAGGGCACTCGCCGGCTGCGCAATCCATCGCAATCGGATCAACGAAATCGGCACCGCCCGCAGCAGCTCGCAGCCGCTGGTTAAATTCGCTGTCGATCACGGTTGACCAGGAAGCTACCTTTTGGCCAGCGGCGGCTTTCTTAAAAGCAATGACGTCGACATTGGTTACAAACATCGGCGATTGTCCGATCACGATGACCCGGACGCCCTCCTCCTGGAGTTGTCTGACGGTGTCCTCGAGCATGTCCAGGCCCCGGCGTTGCAAATCAACCCATCGGCCTGAAAGCACGGCGGTCTTAACGTCAAGCGACCGGATGATGTCCAGCGCCTTCTGATTGAATGCCTGGCAGTTCGGTCTGGCGTAGGAGTAGTAGGCAAGGACCGGAGGGCATCCGGCAAATGTATACTCATAGACGCGGCCATGAATGGACGCGGCATTCGCGACGATCCCGGGGGCATAGTGGGCGGCGTAGGAATCTCCCCACAGAAGCGCAACATCACCGGTGTTTGTCGTCAAAGCGCAATCTTCGGGGCGCCATTTTTTAAAGCCGTCGTCGTCTTCGAAAAAGCAGATGCCGTTCCGCCACGTCTGGCCGGCGCGCACTGTCGTATCCGCGCTCGCTACAACTGCAGAGACGTCAACCATGCGCGCTTCGACCTCGGTTGCATAGCCGGGAAAACGTTGAGGGAAGCCATGAGCGGCGATGCCCGCGTAACCGAACAGCGAGACGATCGACATGCTGGCAAGGGCCGAGCCGATGAGGGCGCGCCGAGGCCAGCGCACGGTCTGCAGACGGAATGGCGTTTCGACAAAGCGCCAGGAGCAAATGGCAAGCAAAACGCTGGCGGCGATAATGCCCATGGCATGGAGCCCGTTGGGCTCCTCAAGGGTCACGTATCGGACGAAGACGGTAATTGGCCAATGCGCCAGATAGAGCGAATAGGAAATCTTGCCGATGAATACGAACGGCGCGCTCGCAAGGATTTTACCAACCACCGAACGGGTCGGTCCGCCTGTATAGATGACGAGAGCTGCACCTGCGCATGGCAAAACGGCGGCGAGCCCAGGGAATGGTGTCGCATCCGTATAGGCAAATACAGAAAAGAGGATCAAGATCGCGGCACCGATCGCAACGGCACTGTTTGCCCGGTAAGACAGCGTGCTTTGACCGCCCCAAAGCGCCAGCAAGCTTCCAATCAAGAGCTCCCAGCTTCGTGTCGGCAAGAGGAAGAAGTTTGCTGTCGGAGCGACGTCGATTGCATAGATGCTAAGTGCCAGGGACAGGATCAAGGCGAGTGCGAATGCCGCCAACCGCACGCGGAACGTCACTTTATAGAGCAGCCACATGGCGATCGGCATGAAGATGTAGAACTGCTCTTCGACCGCAAGCGACCAGGTATGCAAGAGCGGGCGTAGAAGCGCGCTGCTTTCGAAATAACCTGAGAACTTCCAGAAATAGACATTTGAGGTGAATGTCCCGACTGCCAGCAGGCTTCGGGCGAAGTCTTCGAAGAACGGTGGCAGGAAAAGCACGTAGGCGGCGATCGCCGTCAGTAAAACATAGAAAACCAGTGCCGGAATGATCCTGCGAAAACGCCGCTCGTAGAAAGTCAGTATGGAAAAGCGGCCATTCCTGAGATCATCATCCAGAATTCTTGTTATGAGAAAGCCTGAAATAACAAAAAAAATGTCGACGCCAACGAAACCGCCAGAAAATCCAGCGACGCCGGCATGGAAAAACAGCACCGGCAATACTGCAATCGTCCGTAATCCGTCAATCTCCGGCCGATATTTCATGAAGATCCTAGTTTGTTGAAGGATTTTCAGGTGTGTTAATCACGCGTAACCAGCTTCGAGGCCTAAGTCAATAGAACAGTGAAACTGGAGAAACTTTCTAATCTGTACTGTGTAACATGTATTCTTTTTTGATCGTCGGATTTCTGGTTAACTATCTTCGCTTTACGTCGATTGCTTACTTCACCAGCCGAAGCGGTCGGTGCCTCAGCTGGAGAGCAGGGTTGATTTACTTAGAGCCATACCCCGCAGCCTCGAGCTGGTTTCGGCATTCGCATGAGTAGCAGGCGCAAGGGTAACGCAGGGATCGCTGCGTTTTGACGGCAATGCGGCGACGGCATCTGCCTTAATGTCCGCTGAGGAAATCGGGACTATAGTTCAGCGGCCGTCGCGCTTGCCGGTAAGCTCAAAGGCCGGGCTTGTGTCAGATGAAATTGAAGCTTGCCTCGGCGATCTTCAGCACCGTCAGGTGGCCAGTGGCCGTTGCCGCCGTGTCGATTGCAACCCGCTGCGGTCCGAAGGTCGGCTGCAGGACAGGTGTATGCCCGTGGATCACGAAGAGCGGCTGACGCGGGCCTTCGCTTAAAAATGGCTCGCGGATCCACATGAGATCCATATCCGTTTGTTTTGACATGTCGACGCCAGGCTTTACGCCGGCGTGTACGAACAGCAATTTGCCGATCTGAAGCGAGACCGGCATCGCTTCGATCATGGCGATGTGCTCTTCTGGCACGAGTTCCGCGACAAGAACTTGGAGACCGCGAACCCCCTTCGTCTTGATGACATGCGCAACGTCGATACCGTAGGAAGCAAGCGTCTCGGTCCCGGCGAAGTCGAGCCAATCGGCAATGATGGAAGGTTTGCGGAACATGCGGGCAAATTCATCGTCGTGATTGCCCGCAAGCGCGACCTGCACGAAGCTCTCACGCGGCTCCGCCGCAAGCATGTCGAGCACCTTGCTGCTGGCGGGACCGCGATCAACATAGTCGCCGAGAAAAACGATGAGCTTGGGGCCCAGATGGGCCCTGGCGTCATCGGCTATGCGCCGTTGGGCTTCTGCCAGTTCATCCGCACAACCGTGCACATCGCTAATGGCATAGATCGCGTCGAAGTCGATATCAGGCCACAAGAGCCTTTGCCTGCCGGTCGACTTCGGGATCATTTTGCGGCGCCAACGCATCGGGACGTGAAACATTGATCCACCAAAATGACAAGGACCCAAATCTTCTACAGGAAATATCTTAACTGAAGTTCAAAGAGGAAGGCTCTCGAATCCCGTTATGGTTCATCTCGAAGGAATCTGGCTGCGACTGCACGCTCGTCTGGCGCAATGCACGGAACACCAAGTACCAAATGCACAAAATACACCAGATTAAATCTTATATTAACACCTCATTAATTCTTATTTACATGCTGTTTCTTTAATGATAACTCTAGTAACAGTAGCAGTGGAGTATAGTGTACTTGCGTGTATCCTGTGCGTACCCGACAAACTTGAAATCCAGCAATCTCTGCACGATTTCGATTTTGCGCCCGTTGCAATATATGCGGCTGGCTCAACAGTTTTTGAGAGAAGACTTCAGCGACTTTGATCTCTCAAGGTTTTGTCTTCCCGCGCTTGGGACATCCCACGGTCACCCCTCCCGCTCAGCCATTTCAAAGCGTCGTTAAACACGTCCGCCCCTTGCAACGGCATACGACGTGTTTTCGGAGGGGAAAGAACAGTGACGAGCCTCATTAGCAACTTCGAGAACTCGAAAGAGTTGCGTCAGCGAGCCAGAAGGTTGATTCCAGGAGGCGCCCATACTTACGCAAAGGGCGACGATCAGTATCCGGTCTTATCGCCGGGCTTCATTGCCCGGGGCCACGGCGCTTATGTCTTTGACGTTGACGGCAACAAATACATCGAGTTTGGCATGGGAAACCGCGCAGTCTCCCTTGGCCATGCCTACCCGAAGGTCTTGCGCGCTGTCGAGCGGGAGTTGAAGAATGGTGCGAACTTCACCCGGCCGGCAGTCATCGAGGTAGATTGCGCATCGAGCTTCCTTGAGACGATCCAAGGCGCCGAAATGGTCAAATTCTGTAAGGATGGCTCACATGCAACCTCTGGCGCCATCCGGCTGGCGAGAGCCATCACTGGCCGTGACCTTGTTGCCCGATGCGCCGATCACCCATTTTTTTCGACCGACGACTGGTTCATCGGCACAACGCCCATGAACGCCGGCATCCCGAAAGCCATACGGGATATGACGCTATCGTTTAACTACAATGAAATTGACAGTGCCAAAGCACTGTTTGAGCAACATCCCGGTAAGATCGCGGCTGTCATCCTTGAGCCATCGAAAGGCGAGTCGCCAAGGGATAATTTCCTGCACCGTCTTCGTGATCTTTGTCATGCCAATGGAGCACTTTTCATCCTTGACGAGATGATAACTGGTTTCCGGTGGCACCGGAACGGAGCCCAGGCTCTTTACGATATCCAACCAGATCTATCCTGCTTCGGCAAAGCGATGGGCAATGGCTTTGCGATCTCCGCGCTTGCGGGAAAGCGCGAATTCATGGAGCTTGGCGGTATCGATCAGCGCGAGAAGCCACGCGTTTTCCTGCTGTCGACCACCCATGGAGCTGAAACGCACGCCATGGCGGCGGCAATTGCAACGATGAAGATTTATCGTGAAGAGCCGGTGATCGAGCATCTTTTTGAAAAAGGCGAGGCGCTTCGAGAAGGTATTACGCAGATCGCCGGCAGCCATGGGATTGGCAATCATTTCAGCGTCTTCGGGCTGGCAAGTAACCTCGTTTACGCAACGCTTGATGAGGACGGCCGTCCCTCCCAAGCCTTCCGCACGCTGTTCCTGCAGGAATTGATCAAGCGCGGCGTTCTCGCTCCATCCTTCGTTGTCAGTTACACGCACGGCGACCCCGAGATTGCAAAGACGCTCGATGCTGTTGACGGTGCGCTTTGCATTTATCGCAAAGCCCTTGAGGACGGTGTGTCCAATTATCTGGTCGGCCGACCATCGGACGTGGTGTTCCGCGCCACGAACCGCCTGACAACCCTGCCTGACGGTGTTCCCGCTCTGGCGCCTGAACTAAATCGTCGCGTCAAACGGCGCGAGACGAGCTTTGCCACTGCCGGCCGGTAGGGAGGTTTGACGGTGCTTCACCACTTATCGAGGAGCCTCGAAGTCGCGGTCATGTTTGGTGCTCGTTGTTGTGCTGCGAACAGATCCGCAAACGTCAACCATATGTTTCAGATCACGTACTCCTCACCACATCGTTTCGTCTAGGGGGCGAAGATCATGACTTCCTTCAACTGCCGGTTCTGCAACACCCCACTCACTCAGACAGTCGTCGACCTTGGCGCGTCACCGCTTGCAAACTCCTATATCGCCATCGACAAAACGCAGGATCCCGAACCGTTCTTTTCACTCCATGCTTTCGTCTGCGACGAATGCTTCTTGGTCCAGGTACCTCCCATGGCGCCGCGGGAAGACATTTTCGACAGCGAATATGCCTATTTCTCCTCCTACTCGGCCTCGGTACTGAGCCATGCCCGCGAATATGTTGACCAGATGGTCGAGCGGTTTCATTTCGACACCGGCCATCAGGTGATCGAAATTGCCAGCAACGACGGCTACCTTTTAAAGAACTTCAAGGAACGCGGCGTTCCGGTGCTCGGCATCGAGCCCTGTGCCAATGTCGCGGCCGCCGCGTTAGAGGCCGGCATCCCGAGCAGGGTGCAGTTTTTCGGTGTCGAGACGGCACGGCAGCTGGTTGGCGACGGCCTCACGGCTGACCTTCTGATTGGCAACAACGTGCTGGCGCATGTCCCCAACATCAACGATTTCGTTGCCGGCATCAAAATCGTGTTATCGGCAACCGGCATCGTAACAATCGAATTTCCGCATCTCATGAAGATGCTGGAGCTCAATTACTACGATACGATCTATCATGAGCACTATTCGTACCTGTCGCTCTACTGTGTCGAGAAAATCTTTGCCCATCACGGCTTGACGATCTTCGATGTCGATGAGATCCGTCCACAAGGGGGATCGTTGCGCATTTATGCCCGTCACGCCGAAGATCAAAGCCAGCCAGTGTCGGTGCGTGTCGGTGAACTGCGCGCGCGCGAAATTGAAGGCGGCGTCAATTCTATCCAACGCTACGCCAAATTTTCCGAGCAGGTTCACCGCACCAAGCGCGATCTGCTGCGCTTTCTGATCGATGCGAAAGAGAGCAAAAAGACGGTTGTCGCCTATGGCGCCCCGGCAAAGGGCAACACGCTTTTGAATTTCTGCGGCGTTGGCACGGATCTCATCGAATATACTGTCGATGTCAGCCCCCATAAGCAAAACCACTTGCTTCCGGGGACCCGCATCCCGATCCACGCACCACAAAAGATTGAGGAAACCAAGCCCGATTACGTCCTGATCCTTCCCTGGAACATCAAGGATGAGATCATCAGCCAGATGTCGGCGGTCAAAGACTTGCGCAGCCGGTTTGTCGTTCCGCTTCCCAATGTCGAGGTCGTTGCTTGAGCGCCGTCAGCGCGCCCGACAAGGAGCCTGCCGGCGCGCGGATGTATGCCCTCATTGAGCGGCTTTATCCGATCTGCCGCAGCATCACCGGTCCGGGCGTCGTCGAGACACTGGAGATTATCAGGCAGGAAATTCCGGTTAAGATTCATCGTATCGCAAGCGGCACAGAGATCTTCGACTGGACGGTCCCGCAGGAATGGAGCATCCGCGATGCCTATGTGAAGGACGAGAAGGGCAATCGCGTCATCGACTTCAAGGCAAGCAATCTGCACGTCGTCAACTATTCACGACCGATCCGCGCGACATTGCCGCTTAAGGCGCTGAAGCCTCACCTGCACACCGACCCTGGCCATCCCGCTTGGATACCTTACCGGACGAGCTACTACAAGGAGGACTGGGGCTTCTGCCTGTCCCACAACGCCCTCGAGGCGATGAGCGAAGGATCCTACGAGGTCCTGATAGACTCAACACTTTCAGACGGCGAACTGCTGTGGGGCGAGTGTTTCATCCCCGGCTCCACAACCGACGAAATCATTATCTCGACGCACATCTGCCATCCGTCGCTTGCCAACGACAATCTGTCCGGCATCGCCGTGTGTGTCGAGCTTGCTAAGCTTTTGATGGCGTCACAGCGGCGCTATTCCGTGCGGTTGCTCTTCATTCCGGGCACGATCGGTTCAATTGCCTGGCTTTCGATGAACCGCGAGCGGCTGTCGCGCATCAAACATGGTCTCGTCGCCGTCAACCTCGGTGACCCTGGCATGCTGCATTATAAGAAAAGTCGCCACGAGACGGCCGAGATCGATCGGGTGGTGGAGCATGTGCTGACGGCAGCGGGGGAAGCCCATTCGATTATGGCTTTTTCTCCCTATGGCTATGACGAACGGCAGTTCGGTTCGCCTGGCATCAACCTTCCCTTCGGCTGTCTGTCGCGCACACCCTACGGACAGTTTGCCGAATACCATACGTCGGCCGACAATCTTGATTTCATCAAGCCGGAAGCGCTTGCCCACTCGTTCGAGACCTACGTCTGCGTGCTCGGCACACTGGACCGCAACCGAGCTTTCCTGAACCTTTCGCCGATGTGCGAACCGCAGCTTGGAAAGCGGGGGCTCTACGATGCCGTTGGCGGCAAGTCGGACACGAAGACGCGTCAGATGGCCCTACTCTGGGTTCTAAACTACTCGGACGGCAAACATGATCTCCTCGACATCGCCAGAAAATCGGGTCTAGCATTTGATTTGATCGCCGATGCCGCGGATCTTCTGCTCGGCCATGATCTGCTTGCACCGGTGGAGAGGGACTAAGATCATGGAAAAACCTCTTCAGGGGCGCGTGGCAGTGGTGACCGGGGCAGCGAGCGGTATCGGGCAAGCGATCGTTTCAGCCTTTGGTGCAGCCGGCGTGACAGTTCATGCTCTAACCCGCGGCGGCGTCCCGCAGTCGTCGCTCAGCAATGGAGCATCAATCAGTTGGCATCATGTCGATCTTGCCGATGACAGGGCGATCGCCGAATTCGTCGCCCGTTTGCGGGTGACTGATCGCGGCATTGATTACCTGGTGCACAGTGCTGGCGTCTTTCGTTCGGGCCCGGTTGCGCAAAGCCCAGCGGAAGAACTCGATGACGTCTGGCGCGTCAATCTGCGTGCGCCATATGTTCTGACGCAGCTTTTGCTCCCGGCGCTGACCAGACAGAAGGGTTATATCGCATTTATCAACTCGAGCGTGTGGCTGAATCCGAGAATGGAGCTCGCTGCTTACACGATGAGCAAATATGCCCTGAAGGCCTTTGCCGACGTGCTGAGAGCCGAGATCAATGGCCAGGATGTGCGCGTCCTCAGCATCTTTCCCGGGAAGACAGCAACGGCGATGCAGGAAACCATCCATGATGCGAGAGCGCTTTCGTACCAAGCGGACGAGCTACTGCAGCCGGAATCGGTGGCAGCGAACCTGATCACAGCCTTGTCGATGCCATCCTCCTGCGAAGTCACGGAGATTTTCATGCGGCCAGCACGACCGGCACCACCGACCTTCAACGGCTAGATATTGGTTGCCGCCACCTGCGGAGCCAGCGCGATAGAGCACGTGTGCTCCTGACGGACAGGCGTGCCTGCCCTCTCCAGCGTTCGGAATGCCCATCTGTATCATTATGAAACGACAGAAGCTGAAATTTGTCACAGCGTTAATCTGCGGCGTTAGATCAAGCTTTTAGCGACTAGATTCGTTAATTTTTGGTTGCCTCTTTACCAATTCTGAAATAACGTCCCTACAAATACTGCTACGCCGTTCTAGGGATGCCTGTATATACGACCACTACCAGTTAAACGCGGTCGAGATACGCAACATCGGCGTTGCACTTCTGGCAGGATAACTCTGCGATGAGGGCACCGCGCGTTTATTCTGTCTGTAAAGGAAAATCAAAAAGTATAGCCTGACATCTTTAGTGCCAACGTCGCCGTGTCATTTGTTTCTCGTACTCGCTTCGGGCTGCTATTATGAATTTCGATCAACCTTCACATGTTAACCGTGCGGTTAGCGGTCAGGATTTCAGTTGCATTTGCCGGCGGGTCTTTTCGCTGATCTTGCTGACGTGCTGGCTTGCCCCTAACGTCCAGGCTGCGGACGGGCGCCCTGGAGCATCCTTCTTCGAGAGCTTTGATCGGCTCGATTCCAACTTCTGGTATATTTCAGACGGCTGGACGAACGGTGATCATCAAAACTGCATCTGGTCGGCGCGAATGATCAAGATTGCCGACGGCTTTGCGTCGCTGATGCTCGCAAAGGACGCGGCCGATCAGAAGACCCTCCTTTGCGCAGAACTCCAGACGAAGCAGCGCTACGGCTTTGGCACCTATGAGGCACGGATAAAGTCGGCGACCGGGTCGGGCCTTAACTCGGCATTTTTCTCCTATATCGGCCCTGCCGACCATGAGGAGCACGACGAGATCGATTTCGAGGTGCTGGGTAAGGACAGTGCTACTGTCCAAGTCAACCAGTATGTGAAAGCGAAGGGCGGCAACGAAAGGCTGGTTTCGCTAGCTGGCCCGGCCGACGAGGCGTTCAACCACTTCGCCTTCATCTGGGAGCCCTCGAGACTCCGGTTCTTCGTCAACGGCGTCCTCGTCAACGAGGTCACCGATAAGCTCCGTATTCCGACGGAACGGCAGAAGATCTTCTTTAGCCTGTGGGGAACCGATACGCTTACAGGCTGGATGGGCCCCTTTGCCTACAAAGGACCGACTATCATGCAGGTCGACTGGGTGAGCTTTACTGCTGCAGGCGAAAGATGCCTGTTTGCAGGCTCACTGACCTGCGATCGGACCATCACCGTCAGCGCCCCTGCCAAGACGCAGGAGAACCTTTGATGCCGCGCGTGCTTTACCTCGTCCATGACCTGTCGGATCCGGCAGTTCGCCGGCGCCTGATCATGCTGACACGCGGCGGCGCGACGGTTGATCTTGCAGGCTTTGCGCGGACGAAGATCCCAGGCGATATCGAAGGCATCAATCCGGTCAATCTCGGCAAGACGGCCGACGGCCGCTTTGTCCAGCGCTCCTGGGCTGTTCTCAAAGCGATGGCAAGGCTGCGTTCTGTTCTTGCAGGCGCCAGCAAACCGGACGTGATCGTCGCCCGCAATCTCGAAACGCTGGCACTGGCAAACCGCGCCAACCGTTATTTCGGCGGGTCCGTGCCAATCGTTTACGAGTGCCTCGATATTCACAGGCTTCTCATCGGAATGGGTCCTGTCGGGCGCTCGATGCGATTAGCCGAACGTTGGTTTGGCCGAAGCGTCACCGCGATCGTCACCAGTTCACCAGCCTTCAAGAGCAACTATTTCGATGTGCAGTCTTTTCTGAAGGTCCCGGTCGTGATCGTCGAGAACAAGGTCGTCCCGCCTCCAAGGGAGGGCCTTCTTCCCGTTCCGCAAAAGCTCGAAGGCCGGCCATGGCGCATAGGCTGGTTTGGCGCGCTGCGTTGCAGAAAATCGTTGAAGCTGCTTGCGCGCTTCTCAAGGATGGCGAACGGCAGGTTCGAGATCGTTCTGCGCGGCCGGCCGGCTTACAGGGAATTTAGCGACTTCGACGCCTTCGTGGAGAACGAACCCTTCATGCGTTTTTGTGGTCCCTACCGAAACCCGGAGGACCTCGGTGCAATTTACGGCGAGGTCGACTTTGCCTGGGCGGCCGATTTTTTCGAGGAGGGTCTCAATTCCAAGTGGCTGTTACCGAACCGGCTTTACGAAGGATGCCTGTACGGGGCAGTACCGATTGCCGTTCAAGGCACCGAGACGGCTGAGGCACTTCGGCGCAACAATATCGGCCTGATCTTGTCCGACGCCACGCCCTTTGCGCTTAGTATGGCGATGGAGGGCCTGGACGTTCAGCGCTTTAAGCGCCTGAAATCCGCGATTGCCGCATGCGATCGGCGCAACTGGGCGATCGATGAGGCAGACTGCAAGGACTTGGTCGCCTGGCTCGCCGGCTTGGCGCCAGCCGGGCCTCGCAAAACTTCAGATCGCCTTCCGATCAATTCGTCATTTGCCATATAGGGTTGAACGCGATGAAAAAGCACGTATGTCCAGAAGATTGCTGCTTGATCGTCATTCCATGCCTTGACGAGCGAAACTATATTGGTGCGCTTCTGAGCGCCCTGAGCATGGAGCTCCAGGCTCCGGACTGGCGCATCGTGGTGGCCGATGGCGGCAGCAAGGACGGTTCACAGGATATCATCAAGGCCGCCTCCGCCATCGATCCGCGCATCATCTTCCTTGACAATCCGAAGCGCCTGCAAAGTGCGGCGATCAATCTTGCCGTGGCACGCTACGGCCGTGATTTTGAATATTTTGTGCGCATGGACGCGCATGGTGAATATCCGAAGGGTTATTGCCAACGACTAATTGCCGATGCCGAGATGACCGGCGCCGCCTCCGTCGTCGTCGCCTTGGAAACGACCGGTTTCAACGCGATCCAGAAAGCAGCCGCGATTGCCCAGAACTCCAAGATCGGTAACGGCGGTTCTGCGCATCGCAACCTGTCGACGGGCGGCTACGTCGACCATGGCCACCACGCATTGATGCACGTCGGGACCTTTCTCGCCGTCGGCGGATATGACGAGACCTTTTCCCACAATGAGGATGCCGAGCTCGACTTCCGCTTGAGGAAGGCTGGCTACAAGATCTGGATCAGCGGCACGACATGCATGGTCTATCATCCGCGCGCAAGCGTTGCTGCACTGTTTCGTCAATATCTCAATTACGGCCGCGGGCGGGCGCGCAATATCCGCAAACACAAGACCATGCCGGCTTTACGCCAAATGCTGCCGCTAACAGTCGCGCCCGCCGTTGCTGGCACCGTGCTCGCGCTGTTTTACTGGGCGGCGATCGTTCCAGCTTTCGTCTGGGCCTTCACCTGTGTCGGCTATGGCTTTTATCTTCGCGTACGTCAGCAGATGCCACACGGACCATTGGCCGGATTGATTGCAATGGTCATGCATATGGCGTGGTCAACCGGCTTCTGGCTCGAGATGTTGTCGCTTCGGCCAAAAAGGAGCGCCTCATGAGCCGGCCGCTTCTCGTCGAAATTGCCGTCTGCACATACCGGCGGAGCTCGCTCAGCCACACGCTGGCCTCGATTGCGGCGATTGCCGTGCCTGAGCATGCCGTCCTTCGCATCATCGTCGCCGACAACGATGTTGAAGAAAGCGCCAGAGATGCAGTCGAGGCCATCAGGGCCAAGATTGTGCATCAGGTGATTTACCTTCATTGCCCTGCCGGCAACATATCGATTGCCCGCAATGCCTGCCTCGATCGGGCTACAGGCGACTATTTGGCCTTTGTCGACGACGACGAGCTAGTCACGCCAGGCTGGCTCACGGCACTGCTGGCCACCGCCAAACAGACCAATGCAGCAGCCGTGCTCGGTCCTGTGTCGGCGCGCTACGGCAAGGATGCTCCTGCGTTCATGGTCGAAGGCGATTTCCACTCGACGAAACCGGTTTTCGTCAATGGCGAGATCAAGACGGGATACACCTGCAATCTGCTGCTCGACAGGAACGCCGAAGCCTTCCGCGACCGGCGCTTTGACCTGGCGCTTGGTCGCTGCGGCGGCGAGGACACGGCATTCCTTGCCGACCTCCACGCGACCGGCGGCAAGATCGCATTTGCGGATAAGGCACTGGTCATCGAACCGGTTGCCGAGGAACGCGCCTCAATCGGATGGCTCGCCGGGCGCCGGTTCCGCTCCGGGCAGAGCCATGCACGCGTCCTGCGCACGACGGCAGCCGCACCTGGTTTGGCACTGCAGATCGTGCTTGCCGCACTGAAGGCGCTGGTCTGCTTTGCCGTAAGCCTTGTCTTATGGTTCCTGCCAGTCGACCGTTGGCGCTATGTCTTGAGAGGAATTCTGCATCTCGGCGTCGTTGCCGGTCTGCTTGGCGTCCGTGAAGCGATGCATTACGGCGGGCCAGTTCCAGCAGCAAGGAGCAATCCCCATGTTGCCTGACGTCCCGGACATCTCCTACATCGTTGCTGCCTACAACGCCGCAGGCACGGTCGCACGCGCCATTGAAAGCGTGCTCGCCCAGGAGGGTGTCGATGTCGAGGTGATTGTTGCCGACGACTGCTCGGTCGATGAGACGGCTCACATCGTGCGCTCCTACGGCAGCGAAAAGGTGCGGCTCGTCAGCCTGCCGGATAATCGCGGACCTGGCGGCGCCCGCAATGCGGCGATCGCAGATGCGAGAGGCAGATGGATCGGGATTGTCGATGCCGACGACGAGATCCTGCCTCAAAGGACGAAACGGCTCCTCACGTGCGCCGATGTCCCGGCCGTCGACGCCGTCGTCGATAACCTCGTCATCAAGTCGGAGGGCAAGGAGCGGCTTCTGCACCGCACGGCCGATCTAGCACGGCTCGGGAACTTGAGCCTTGCTCATTTCATCGACCACAACATGCTCTTTGCCGGGCGCTTCAATCTTGGCTACCTGAAGCCACTCATTCGCCGCGACTTTATTCGGGCAAACGGCATTGCTTATGACGATCAACTGCGCATCGGCGAGGATTATCTGTTCCTCGCAAGGACGCTGTCGCGCGGCGCATATTGCATCGTTGAGCCGGAGGCAGGATACCTCTACCATTCCGCCAAGGGCTCGATCTCGCACGTCATGAACCTGAACGACGTCGAAGCCATGATTCGGGCGGATCGTGATTTTCTGGCTACCTTCCCGGTGGATGCCGCAGCCCGCGCAGCACAACTCAGAAGAATTAAGAATCTTGAGGAGGCGGCTGCGTTTCTGACCCTCGTTGATCATATCAAACAGCGTTCTGTTGCGGATGCTGTGAAGGACGTCCTGCGCAATCCGGCAGCAGCCCGTCATCTCAAGATGCCGATCACGGCACGTCTCAAGCGAGCGATGGTGGCGCTGCAGACACCGAGTTCGGCCTTTAGACGGGTGTCGCAATGAACGAGTTCATGGGCAAGGCAAAGATGATGCAGGAGGCAGTACGCCCCTATCTCGGTCAGCCGGGCACGGCCAAGCACGCTGAGGTCGGCGGGGAGAAGTTCATTGACGTCGAACACCTGATGCAGATCGCCAGGCGCCAGGCAAAGCTCGTGGCCCTTTTCGCGGCCATTGGACTACTGCTCGGTGTTACCCGGCTGGTGTTTGCAACCTATTATTATACGGCAGGCACCAGCGTCCTGATCGATGACAATCTGAGCCGGTTTGCTGGCGACGTTTCGCCGGCGCCTGCAAACATGGAATCTGACAAGAAGATCATGAGCCAGGTGGCGATCTTAAGGTCAAGCTCGCTTGCGGCAAAGGTGGTCGACAAACAGCAGCTTTACGAAAAGCACGAATTCATCAATCCTCCGGTCTCGGTCACCCAGGAGATCAAGGGCCTTGCCAAAATGACGATGGACCTGTTTGCCGGCAAGGGCATGGAGATGGCAAATGCCGATAGCCTCGACGCGCGCAGAGGCACTGCCGTGGCAGTTCTCATGGAAAATCTGAGGGTCGAGCAGCAGCCGCAGAGCTTCGTGATCGACCTCTATTATACATCGACCGACCCGGCCTTGTCGGCGCAGATCGCTAACGCCTATGCCGAGGCCTACCTGTCAGACAAGCTCGATGCTAATTTCGACGCTTCGCAAAGGGCAACGGTCTGGTTGCGCGCTCGGCTGACCGATCTGAAGGAGCAGTCGCAGGAAGCGGCCCTGAAGGTCGAGCGCTACCGCGCCGAAAACGGCCTTACCTCAGCAAAAGGTGCGCTCTTGTCGGAAGAACAGCTCTCCGACATCAGTGGTCAATACATCCTGGCCCAAGCGGACAGCGCCAAGGCGCTTGCGCTCTACAACCAGTATAAGGCAATCGTCGCCGCCGGCCAGCAGACTGCGGTCGACAATGCCGCAACCGTCTCCGAGCAGGAAGGCTCGACGGTCATTTCGACACTCAGAACGCACTATCTGAACGTCATCAAGCGGACCCAGGATATCGAGCGCCGTTTCGGTCCCGAACATCCGCAAGCAATCCTGCTGCGTAAGGAGCAGGACGACGTAGGGCGGCAGATATTCCTTGAGCTCAAGCAGATGACGGAAAGCTACCGCAATCAATATGAGGTCGCGGTCTCGCGGGAGGCATCGCTGAAGGAGGGTCTGTCGAAGATCACTGGACAAACGTCGGCCGCGAACGAATCGCTCGTGCAATTGAAGGATCTGGAACGCAACGCCGAAGCCATCAGCGACCTCTACAAGACCTATCTGACGAAATATCAGGAAACGGCCCAGAACCAGTCGTTCCCGATATCAGAAGCGCGCGTCATCTCGCCTGCCTCGCCGCCGGTCGATGCATCCAGTCCGAAGCGCACGTTGACGCTTGGCGGCTCGCTGATACTCGGTGCGATCTTCGGTATCGGTCTTGGCCTGTGGCGCGAGGTTAGGGAGGGTACATTCCGCCTTGGCGAGCAATTGACGACGCTCGGCCTGAAGTTCTTGGGTTACCTGCCGCCGATTCCAGGGGCCACGCGTCCCTCTCCCGATGACGAAAGGAGGCTGATCGCCAATCCCGATGTCGAAACGATGCGGTTTGCGGTCAAATCGGGCGGTTCCAAATTTACCGAGACCATACGGCATGCAAAGATCGTGACCGACACGATGCTTGGCAGCCAGAACTGCAAAGTGATCGGCGTCGTCTCGGTGTTGCCAGGCGAAGGCAAGACGACGGTCGCGGCAAATTTCGCGACACTCGTGGCATCCAGCCCAGCGAAGGTGCTGATGATCGATGCCGATCTCAGACGCGGTTCGCTGACGCAGGGTCTTGGCATCCCGTTTGAAACCGGCTGGACAGAGGCATTGGCTGGGACAATCAGATGGCAAGACACTCTGGTTGTCGATCCGCAGACGGGTACAAGCCTTCTCGCGACACCGCGCCAGGCGAAGGTCTTCAACACGAGCGAGCTGATCTCGGGGCCCTCCATGGCAACTGTGTTGGAAGAAGCCCGGTCCATGTTCGACTATATAATCGTCGATCTTCCACCGATCGGGCCGGTCTTTGATGCCAAGGCTTTTGAGCCCTTGGCCGATGGATTCCTGCTCGTGTCGGAATGGGGGGGCACGCCGCGGGCCCTTTTGAAGTCAACACTTGAACAGGAACCAGCGATCGCCGCGAAAGTGCTGGGCGTTGTGCTCAACAAGGCCGATCAGGAGAAACTTTCAACCTATGGCGGGCTTGGCAGTTCCGAAAAGCTCTTTTCCCGATATGCGAGTTACTACCTCGAGCATGGCGAGCCGATCATGAAGGCGAGAGGTCGCCGACAGCGAAAGGCGCGCGCGCAGCTATCGAAGGAGCTCTAACTAGACACGCAAGAAGCACTGATCCGATGCAACGTTGGTCGTGAAGCAACACCCCCTAGTTTGCACCATGTCCATTTTCAATGACAGTCACCAGTTCCGGAGCGTTTGAAATGAAGATCTTAATCACAGGAAACATGGGCTACGTCGGGCCCGCTGTCGTCTCTCACCTGCGCCGTGAGATGCCTGATTGCATGCTTGTTGGCGTCGATACTGGCCTTTTCGCGCATTGCCTGACCCAAGCAAGCCTGCCCGAGCGTTTGCTTAACAGTCAGGTCTTTGCCGATGTCCGCGACCTGCCTGCCGAGCTATTCGAGGGCGTCGATGCAGTGGTGCATCTGGCGGCCGTTTCCAATGACCCGATGGGCGGCCGCTTTGAGGCGGTGACGGACGAGATTAACCATCGTGCCACGCTGAGAACGGCCGAACTCGCCGCCGGGATGGGCGTAAAGAGCTTTGTCTTTGCCTCCAGCTGCTCCATGTACGGATTTGCCGAGGGCGGCGCGCGCACCGAGTCAGATGAGCTCAATCCTCTAACCGCCTATTCGCGCTCGAAGGTCGCCGCCGAGACCGGGCTTGGCGAGATCGCCCGCCACAGCCAGATGACGGTCAGCGCTCTGCGCTTTTCGACCGCCTGTGGCTTTTCCGGGCGCACGCGGCTCGATCTCGTGCTCAACGATTTTGTGGCCTCGGCGCTGAAGACCGGGCGGGTTTCGGTCCTCTCTGACGGCACGCCCTGGCGGCCGCTCATTCATGTCAACGACATGGCAAGGGCGATCGAATGGGCGCTGCTCAGGCAGGATGGCGGGAATTTTCTGGCCGTCAATGTCGGTTCCGAGGACTGGAACTATCAGGTCCGCGAACTCGCGGAGGCCGTCGCCGCCTCGATTCCGGGGACTGTGGTCGAAATCAACAAGGACGCTCCACCGGACCGGCGTTCCTATCGGGTTAATTTCGATCTCTACCGGAGCCTGGCACCGGCTCATCAGCCGGAAGTAACACTTGCAGGCGCTATTGCTGATCTGAAGACCGGGCTTGATGCGGCGGGTTTGAAGGATCCCGATTACCGCTCTTCGCAACTCGTGCGGCTGAACGTGCTTACGCGGGCGATCGACGGCGGTAGTCTTGGTGCCGACCTGCGTTACACGGCCAATCCGGCCGCCGCTACTTTCAGTCCCGGCTTCAAGGACCTCGCGCTTCGGACGCGCGAAGCCATGCCTGGCTGAACCGGATCATGTGACACAGCTACTTTAGCGCCGCATAGCGCGGGCAACCATTCAAAATGACGAGGGACGCAATGAAAGTTGTCATATTTGCAGGAGGCTACGGGAGCCGCCTTTCGGAGGAAACGACGCTTCGGCCGAAGCCTATGGTCGAGATCGGCGGACGGCCGATCATCTGGCATATCATGAAAATCTATTCGCATTACGGCTTCAACGACTTCGTTGTGCTTGCCGGTTACAAGGCGGATTACATCAAGGACTACTTCATCAACTATGCGATGATAAACAGCGACTTCACGGTCGACCTAGCGACAGGCGAATTCAAGTGGCTGCGCCGCGCGTTGGAGCCGTGGAAGGTCACCGTGCTCGATACCGGACTAAACACGATGACGGGCGGACGGTTGAGGCGCGCGCGCGACGTCATTGGCGATAGGCGCTTCCTTCTGACCTACGGCGACGGTGTCTCCGATACCGATATCGCCGCGTCCATTGAGCTTCATGAGACGAACGGAAACTGGATCACGCTGACCGCCGTCAGCCAGCCGGGCCGCTATGGCGCGCTTGGCCTGTCGGACGACGGTCAGCGTGTCCATGCCTTCCGCGAAAAGCGCATTGGCGATGGCGGTCTGATCAACGGCGGCTTCTTCGTCTGCGAGCCTGATGTCTTCGACCTCATCGACGGTGATGACACCGTCTGGGAAGAGGGCCCGATGGACAGAGCGCTTCACATGGGCAAGGTTGGCTCGCACTGGCACCAGGGCTTCTGGCAAAGCATGGATTCGCTGCGCGACAAGATGGTCCTCGAAAAGGCCTGGGAGAGCGGCAAGGCGCCGTGGAAACTCTGGACCTGACACCGGGGTAAACCGAACCGCTGAGTAGCGGCATAGCGCCTATGTGATTTGGCGCACCCAAACCAGACTTGAATAATATCCTCTATGCGATTCGTGGAATATCGCCTGGGAACTGCGCGAGCGACAGGTACAATCTGTATCATAATGATACATCAAGTATATTTCGACTACCACTTGCGCTTTTCTATTGATTTTTTTGAGGTTTTTGTTACTAGTTTCTTAACGATATGCTTTCGGAGAGCTTCATGATGAAGCATGATGTCGACTTGACCGATGCCTCTATTTTCCCGCACTACGCCCAGCGGCGACCCGTGAGGCCAATAGGCGGGCTGCGAAAAAGGGTGTTTGACGTTGTCGGCTCCCTCGTTCTGCTTGTCCTGTTTTCCCCACTCTTCTTGCTGATCGCGATCGCCGTAAAGCTTGATGACCGCGGACCCGTTCTTTTCGGTCATCAGCGCATTGGCCATAACGGAAGGTCATTCCGTTGCCTGAAATTCCGAACCATGGTCACCGACAGCAATGCGCGGCTTGCTGCCTATCTGGCCGAAAATCCCGCCGCCCTTGCCGAATGGGCAACGACCCGCAAGCTGCGCCACGACATCAGGGTAACCACCACCGGAAAGGTGCTGCGGAAACTCAGTCTCGACGAGTTACCACAACTGCTCAATGTCCTGCGCGGCGATATGAGTCTGGTTGGCCCTCGTCCAATCATGGGCGAAGAAATGGCTCTTTACGGTGATCGCGGCAATCACTACCTCCGCTCGCGTCCGGGTCTCACCGGCAAGTGGCAGGTGAGCGGGAGAAGCGACACGACCTACGAGGAACGCATCCAACTCGACAGCCTGTATGTTGAGCACTGGTCCTTCGTCGGCGATATCTGGATCATTCTGAAGACCGTGCCGGTTGTCCTGCTCGCGCGGGGTGCCTGCTAGCACGCCGACGCCTTTGCCAGGCGAGGATAAGGAAAGAACTATGAGGTCAATTCGTCAGCTCTCTCCTGCCGCGCGTAACGCCATTTGCGCGCTGCCACGGCTGTGCCTTGCAACACTTGCCGCAGTCGTCTTTCTTGTTCATCTGGCGTTTCTGTCGCCTGCGCACGCTGATCCCTATAAGCTGGGAATCATGGACAAGCTGTCCGTCCGAGTGGTCGAGTGGCAGACTGCCGAGGGGCAGTTTCGCGAGTGGCCGAGTATTACCGGCGAATACATCGTGGGTCCGAACGGCGATCTGGCTCTGCCTTTTACGGGCGAGTTGAAAGTAGCCGGCCGGTCGACCTCGGAGGTGGCGCGCGAGATCGCCCGCAGCCTTCAGGAGCGTTTCGGGCTTCCCGATCCGCCGGAAGCTTCGGTTGAGATTCTCGAATTCCGGCCGATTTTCGTAGCTGGAGAAGTCCACACGCCCGGCAAATACCCCTACGATCCGGAAATGACGGTCCTGAAGGCAATCAGTCTTGCCGGCGGCATGCGTCGCGGGCTGGACGAAGGTCAGCGTTTCGAACGCGACTTCATCAATGCCAAGGGCAGCTACGAGGTACTTGTTGCCGAGCGCGCCCGTCTGATGGCGAAGAAAGCGCGACTTGCCTCCGAGGAGGCCGGTGAGGAGAAGATTGCGATTCCAGAGGACCTTGCCGCCATCCCGCAATCGCAAACGCTGGTCGAGGATGAAATGGCAATCATGGAAACGAACCGCAATGCGTTCGACCTTCGCCTCAAAGGGCTCGATGAGCTGCAAACCCTTTATGGCAACGAAATCACCTCGCTCAGCAAGAAAGTCGACAACCAGGCCCGGCAGGTGGACCTTTACAAGAAGGAGCTCGAAAGGACCGCCAAGCTCGTTAATCAGGGTCTGGCCGTCAGCTCCCGGGCGCTGGGGCTCGAGACAACGCTTGCCGATACCCAGAGCAACCTGCTCGACCTCGACGCTGCCACACTGCGCGCCAAGCAGGAAATGAACAAGGCCGCACTCGACACGATCGACTTGAAGAACGAGCGCAAATCGAAGATTGCGCTCGATATGCAGGAAACCAAGTCGCAGCTGGACGAAAATGCGCTGCAGCTTCAGATGTACCGGCAACTGATGGCCGAGTCGCTGGTGAATGCGCCAACGGCCTCGCAACTGACCGGAAGTGACGCTGTCAAGCTCGTCAGCTATTCGATCGTTCGAACAGTCGCAAGCAAGATCCAGGAGATTCCAGCAACTGAGACGACGCCAGTGCAGCCGGGAGACTTGGTCAAGGTCAGCGTCATCAACGAAAAATCATAGGACTAGGGCTCGGCAGGTTGGCATGCGTATCAGTATCAACGCTTTCTTATCGCCTGAACGGAACACGCCCTTTGCGATCTTTGCGATGGTCGCGACGATGTTTTTTATCGCCTATGCGCAGGTGTTTGGCTCCGTCTTCATTCTGTTGTTCTATCTGGTGTGGCTGCCTCTTCTTGCCATGGATCCGCGCGCAGTCATCGGCGATCCACGGCCTCTCTACTGGATTGTTGCATTTTCCATCTTTGCCTGCCTATCCTTTTTCTGGTCTGCGGTTCCGGGGCTCAGCCTGCGCGGCGGGCTACAATACCTTTCAACGATTGTCTGCGCGTTGGTTGCCGCACGGGTCGTGCCCGTCAAGGCGATGATTTTGGGCATGAGCCTCGGCGCGTCGCTGGTGCTGCTCTACTCGCTGTTGTTTGGGCACTTCAGCTACGATCCTCTTGATGGTGTCTACAGCTTCATCGGCGCGTTCGCATCGAAGAACCAACTCGGCATGTTTGCCGCGCTCGGCGTCTTTGCTTCCTTCTCGCTGGTCTTCATTCTGCACGTGCAGACGATGTGGCGCATCCTGGCCCTGATGTCGGGCGCCTTCGGCGCCTTTTCGCTCCACGCGGCCCAGTCTGCGACCTCCACGATTACGATTGCCGCAACGATTGCCGCAACAGTCGCTGCGGTCTTCTTGAAGCAGTTCTCACCGCGGCATCGGATGGTCCTCTTCCTGTCGATCGTTCCGACAGCAGCCGTCGCCTTGTTGATTGCACTGAGTGCCGGGCTGTTCGGAGCGATCCTCGGCATCTTCGGCAAGGATGCGACATTGACAGGGCGGACGTATCTTTGGCAGCGCGGCCTCGAGATCGCCCATGAACAACCTGTCTTCGGCATCGGTTTCCAGGGTTTCTGGGTCCAGGGTTTTTCTCAACCGGAGGTCTTGTGGCAGCAGTTCTATATTGCCTCGCGTACGGGCTTTCACTTTCATAATACCTACATCGAGACCATGGTCGAACTTGGCTATATCGGACTTGTCCTGCTCGGCACCATCATCCTTGGCCTCCTCGCTGGTTATATCAGACGCCTCCTGTCGTCAGGCGCGCGAAACGAGGATGTCGTGCTCTTCGGTCTCATCATACTGTTCGTCAGTCGCTCCTTCTTCGAAGTCGATTTTCTTAATCAATACACGATCGGATCCTTCCTCATCTACTACTGCGCCGGTGCACTCGCGAAACCGGTCGCGGGAACGGCAGGCAATGCCTTGGTGGAGTATTATCCTCAATTCGCCGACAGCGAAGGTTTTCATGTGCCTCGCCGCGGCGGTCTCGGGTGACCGATGATGATGATGACCTGTCCAAGGTCAGCCACGGCTGATGCCGAACCCTCGTCAGATAAGCTCAAATAGCCTTTGCAAAGGAATGTTGCCAAGGTCTTTGATAGTCAGCTATACAGAGAATCGACAGTATCGCAATAATAAATCAGATTCTTTGCCAGACCATTATTGACTCGCATCGCCTGAACTATAACATAGCCTTAGTGCTTAGTTGGGTTTCCTTCACGTGGGGGAATGTAGAATGTCCTTGCCACTTGTCGCTGTTGTGACCCCGACGTATAATGGCGGCCGGTTCTTGGCTGAAACGATGGAATCCGTCCAGCAGCAAGATTGGCCAAATCTTGTTCACATCGTTCTCGACAACAATAGCAGCGACAATACCGAAGAAATCGTCTCCGCCTATTTGAACAAGCGCATCCCTGTCCTTTGCTTCCGCAATGACAAGACGCTGGATCAGCGTGAAAACTGGACGAAAGCTTATCGCCTGGTGCCCCGGGACGCTGTCTATGTGCGCTATCTGTGCGACGATGACACGCTCAGCCCGACGTCGATCTCGAAGATGGCGGCGCTCGGCGAAACCTTTCCGAATGTCGGGGTAATCGGCAGCCTGCATGAGTGTGCGGGTGCCGTTCAGGATTTCTTCTGGCCGCCCGGCAAGCCGGTTTTTCCCGGGAAGGACGCCATGCGTATGGCGCTGCTGCGCCAGGGCATTTTGATGCCGGTCCAGATGATGTGGCGCCGGCGCGTGACTGACGCGCTCGAACCGCTTTTTGCCAGCGCCATGGACGGCAGTTGGGACCTCGATACGGTCTTCCGGATGCTGGCGATCAGCGATTTCGGTTTCGTGCACGAGGCGCTTGGCTTTACCCGTGTACACGAGAATACGGTAACCGCCTTACATTATGCCGGCAAAACCCGCGCCTGGACGCGCGATGGCCTTGATCTCATCATGCGCCACGGCCCGATCGCCTTCGGGACCGACTACCGCCGTCAGCTTCTTGCGTTTCGCCGCTATTATGTACGCCGCATTCTGACCTGGTGGCGCGAAGATCGCGGCCGCGACCATCTGCAACCCCATTTTAATGCACTGGCAAGGGCCGGCTTTGGTGTCAACGGCATGCTTGTCGTCGATGCCGTGTTGGACTGGATTTACGTCAAGCTTGGCATACGCCGCGCATGGAGCGGATATCCGGGCTGGCAATAGGCAGCGCACGTTTCGATGAAATGAGACCGGAGCATGAGGCTCCGGCTTGGAGGGGTAATGAGTGATCCCGCATTTGAAGGCAATCTGGCATCTCGTGCCATAGGCGCCTTGCCGATGAAGACCGCCAATTTCCGGTCAATCGCCGAAGGCTTGAACGGCCGTGCCCTTGCCGAGCCTCTGCTTGAGGCAGCGATGCAGCGATACAGCCGCCCGCGCCCGCCCGCCCCGGAGGTGGTAATCGCCTTTGGACTCGATACCGCTTACCTGCCGCATGCAGGTGTTGTGCTGGCGTCGCTTCTCGCTAACGCGCCGGGCGCAAAATTCCGCTTTCTGGTCGTCCATGATGGAATTTCACCCCAAGCCCGTTCGACCTTCGAACGCTGTGCTGAAGGACACAAGTTCGATTGGCTCGAGATCAAAAGCTCGAGCGTCCTTGCAATGCCCGGCCAACGCCATATCAGCCGCGCCGGCTACTATCGCCTGATGCTTTCCGAGCTTGCCCCGCCGGATATCGATCGAGTCCTTTATCTCGATGCCGACCTCGTCGTCATGGGTGATATTAGGGAACTCTACGCCACCGATCTGGGCGAGCATGCAATCGGTGCGGTCTGCGACGTCGGCATGGACGGCGAGGCGTTCGCCGGGCGTTTTCAGCTGCAGCCCAGGCGCCTCGGCTACTTCAATTCCGGCGTGCTGTTGATGGATCTCACTAAGCTGCGTGCCAGTGACGATCTTTCCAAAGTCATCACTGTCTTGGAAACGCGCATCGGCGATATGGAGTATGGCGATCAGTGCGCGCTCAACGTTGTCTTCTGGAGCCGATGGAAGCGGCTTGATATTTTGTGGAACGTCCAACGCCGAATGCTGATGCGGCAGGAAGGCAAGCCCTGCTATGCAACCGCAGCCGAGATGAGAAAAGGGCGCAGGCCAAAGATCATCCACTTCACGGAGCACAACAAACCGTGGTCGACGGACGGATGGCATCCGTTGATCTGGACCTATTACCGCTATCTGAAAAAGACCCCGTATCGGGCGCAGGTCCTCAAGCTTGGCGAGGTCCATTTTATCAAGGACCTGCGTCGGCGCATCAAGACCATCTTCAACTGGTACCGGTTGCAGGCGTGAGGGGCGCCTGCTTTTCCAGCCGCCCATGCTTGACTATGATCCGTGGCGGTGCGACTGCGTCGGTTGCGCCTTGCACAGATGGGATGGTCCATGTCTGAAACGTCGCTGGCAACGGCACTTCGAAATGGCATTGCCTGGAATACCATCAACGCAATCTTTTCGCAGAGCGCCGGGTTTATCATCTTTCTGATCCTTGCGCGCATGCTGGAACCTGCCGTCTTCGGGGCAGTCGCGCTCTCTGCTGTTGTGGCCGACTTCATCGCCAATGACGGCCGCTATGCCGGCATGGACGCGATCCTGCAGCGTGGTAATTTCGACAAGAAGAGCTTGAACGCAGCGTTCATTTCCTTGTCTTTGGTGGCCACACCCTTTGCACTCCTTCTGTTCATGGCTGGGCCTTTGTTCGCTGACTTTGAGAACGCGCCGCTGGTTGCTTACTACATGCCGATTTTTGGCCTTCTTTTGTTCTTTACGCCTTGGCTGTCGGTGATGGATGCCCTCATAATGCGTGAGCTGGGCTTCAAGACGTTTGCTCAGCGCAATATGATTTCGACCCTTGCGGGCGGAATCGCCGGTATCACATTGGCGTTCTCACCGCTGGCGATTTGGGCGCTGCCTGCTCAGCGCATTATTTCGACAATGGCGGTTGTTCTCTTTGAGTTTCGTCATACCGGTTGGTTTCCCGGGCGCCATACCGAAAAAGGCGCGTGCCGTGAAATTCTTCGCCGCTTCCTGCCTCTGTGGATGGTCGCTGCCATTAACATCTCCATGCAGCGCGCTGCCATGCTGGTGTTCGGCATCCGCTTCGATGGCACGACCGTGGGCTTGTTCCGGGCTGCCGACAGGATCAGCGAGTCGCTGCAAAATCCCCTGGTCAGCCCGCTCTTTGCGCTGTGGTTTCCGTTGATGAGCAAGGTGCGCGGCAACCTTGCGGCGGAAGGCGAAGTGTTTACCGCCATCATCCGAACCGCTGCCTTCGTGGCGCTGCCGGCCTTTACCGGACTGATCGTCGTCGCCGATGATGCGGTGGCGTTGCTGTTGCCTTCGTCGTATGCCGGCGTTGCGCCCATTCTTCGCGCCGTGTCGATCACCTCGCTGATGATCCCGCTTGTCTGGTTCAACCCCATTGCAATGAACGCACTTGGCCTGAACCGCATGTCGCTGCAATATTCTATCGCCGTTGCCTTGACTTGTATCGGTGCGCTCGTCGTCATACCGACAAGCACGGCAGGCGCCGCGATTTTGGTGATGTCGTCGCCGGCGCTCGTCTATGGCGTGATCGGCAATGTCTTGTTACTGCGTCGGCTGAACCTTAAGGCAAGGGCGCATTACATGGGGCTCGCGCCGGCCGCGGCGGCGGCCCTCGCCATGGGCGTCGTCACATACTACGTGCAAGCAACAGCATTGGCTGGGATGCACCCTCCCTTCCGCCTCGCAATCTCCGCGAGTCTCGGCATGGTCATCTATTTCGGCTGGCTCACCTGCTTCAGCAGGAGATGGATGATCGAACGTATCCAGCTCCTGCTCGGGCGGGGCAGATGACACGTCTCGTCGCAGACAGGCGATAACCCGACGCAAGCTTCACCGCCTATCCTTCTTCTCATTCGAAAGCGGGAGAGCGGCATGAAGAAAGCAACATTGCTGAACGCCACCGGCGTGTCGATGGTCCTCTGGCTTCTTATCCTGCTCGCGGTCATCTGTCTGCTTCTCTAGTACAAACAGGCAGGATCGGGGCCAAAGGCTGCTCCCGACTCGCTTTCAATCGCGGGATAGAGATCGGCAGATCAACTGCGAGATTAATCTTGAGGCATTTATGTCTCATTATCCAAAGAGCGTAACATCCAGAGCCTACAATCGAAGTTTTTATCTGGATTTTAGTTGGATATATCTTGATACTGTTGGCGCCACCAATGGTGTTATTAGTGATGTTACTCAATGATGCAATATTTCCCGCCGTTCAGGCAGCATCGGTTCGCATTCTCGACAGGATTTTGGTCTGCGAGAGCGCTGATCTGTCGTTTTTGTACTTTCACCATAAGACTCGCTTCGTCCTTATCATTTGCACACCGGGCGCACCGGCAAGGTGCGAAATCATTGAAGACTTTGAGGAAAAAACCGGGGCGACCGCCGACAATTACTTCCGCGATTTTGCCGGGGCTGTGCTCGAAGTCAGATCCAGCGAACTCGGGCTTTATCAGACATCCGCAATTTCTCCGGCAGAGGGCTTGGCAAATGGTGCGGTCGGGATCGCAAGGCGTTCTGCGCGACGCAGCGACGCGCTTATCGTGGAAAGGCTGACCGCCGCAAGCTTCCTGATCGGCCAGTTGCTCAAAACGTTCACCGAGATCGCAAGCAATGTACCGCAATATGACGCGCTGCCCGGGCTTGTCTTACATCGAGCCCTTGACGCGCTGACCATCCTTTTTGATCTGCGGGTATCTTCATTGCGTAGTTTCGACGGCATTGAAGGCCATCGAGAGCGACTGCTGATCCTGATCATCGCGCTGTCGACCATGGCAGCGAGCGCAAAAGAGTCCGAGGCCGTCAGTGTCGAGATCGCAGACGGGGCAGCAGACACCTCGGTGACTTTCATCCAGAGAAGCGCCGCACTGCTGTCGCCATTCATGAGCGGCCGTGACGCGGCCATCCTGAGGCTCGCCGTCAATGGTCTTGGCGCGCGGCTTTCGCTTCAGCGTGATAGCCAGACCAATACTACGCGCGTACAGCTCGTCATTCGCCAGTGAGGGCTCAACACAAAGCAGGTAACTCGCTTACGCGCAAGCACGGTGCTGAACCGTGCCGCCATGAGCGATCTCCTCAATGATCTCCTCAATGATTGAGCTGAAATCTTTCGGCCTGGAACAGACCGCTAATCGCGCGAACCAGAATCTTCAGATCACCCACAAAACTCCACTGGGCCGCATAGGAAGCAGCCGCCGCTTCCCAGTTCCTGGTGCCGTCAGCACTGGTGCGGCAATCGCTGATCATCCCCGGTCTGCAAAACTGTGCCGACACGTTGCCCCTTTTGACGTCGCTGCGATCAACGGGCAGCGATGGCGGACCAACAAAGCTCATGTCACCGAGAAGCACATTGAGAAGTTGCGGCAGATCATCAAGCCCCGTTCGATCAAGAATCCGGCCAACCGGCGTCAGCAAAACATCGTCCTTCAACGTTGCCGTCATAATCCAGCTTGCAAGCTCGTCTGGATGGCGCGACAGATGCTGGCCAAGCCGGAGGCGCCAGTCGACCGGCAATTTCCGAAAGCTGTAGCATTCAAAACCCTCTCCCCCGACTGATCGCCGTTTTTCCGCGGAAAGCATTGGACCGCCATCGGTCAAGCGAACAAGCAAAGCGATTGCAATCATCAGTGGCAAAAGGCAAAGGATAGCAACACACGCCAGAACGGCGTCAAAAATCCGTTTCTGTGCACCGCCCGCAGGCTGCGGGACGTGTCGATCCCTGTGATTATGCGAAGCATCGGCAAATTCGGCATCGTACTTCATTTCTGAGGTCCCCACAGTACTGGCCATTTAAATCGCACTGATTAGTATTTTTCAAGAACAATCTGATGTATACCCCCGAAATGATGAACTACGTCCGGGGATGCGTACGCTACCGTACGTAGCGTTGCGTCAACCTCGATTTGCACGGTCACATTTTATCGCGCGCATAGACTTCTACTCTTCGCGAAGATTCATTAGCCTATCATTTGTAAACTTTATTCTTTCGGATTACTGACAAGTTTTCGACATTTTCGACATAAGACACCACGAAAGATCGCGTTTAACGACTTTTTAACGACGACATCTTTTTGACATCTTGTCTGTTGAAGCTCCAAGGGACGCATTAAGCATGACAACACTGCATCGAGGAACCGAGTTATCTCCGACCGAGCGCAGTATTGCGCGACGATAGAAGACGGCCAGGCTCCAAAATGCGCATCGTGAGGCGGGATGGGGGAGTTCATGTACGCACCCAAGGTGTTTATTTCGATGGCCGCCGTGCTCGTCGCCTTCTTTTGCGCAATGTTATGGACGCAAGACTCCGTCCTCAGCGCGTTTACCGATAGCCTCTTATGCGCTGTCCTGATCCAGATGGGCTATTTTCTCGGTGTCCTGTTTCTGGTCTGGCACGAGGACATGTCCAGGCCTGCTCGCGCCCTTGATATTCCGGGCAAAGCAGTCGGCCCCCGATCTTGATGCGGGACCCTCATTGTCTCCGAGCAGCTCAAGGTGTGTGATTGTCCAGATCGGTCGAGGGTGATGTGTTATCCGCTTTACCGTGACGAAAATCTGCTGCGCTTTGCACGCTGCACAATTGACTCCGTTGCTCACCGGTAAGATGAAGGAGGATGGTTCATGCGTGGCGGCGGACAAGGCCCAGCGTACACGGTTGGCGTGAGATGAAAGCCGGATGAGCAGATTTTTTGTCGACGCCATTGTCGTAGGCGCAGGTGTCATTGGCCTGGCGGTTGCCCGCAAGCTCGCGCTTTGCGGCCTCGAAACCATTATTCTCGAGCGCTCGAACGCAATCGGCACAGAAACCTCGTCCAGGAACTCCGAAGTTATCCACGCTGGTCTTTATTACCCGCAGGGTTCGCTTAAGGCGACGGTCTGCGTCGAGGGCCGGGCGGCGCTTTACGACTACTGTGCCCGTCGCGGCGTGGAAGCGCGACGCGTAGGCAAGATTCTGCTTGCAGCAAGCCCCGAGGAATTGCCCAAGCTTGAAGCGATCGCCGCTGCGGCCAAACGCAATGGCGTTTTGGATCTCGTTCCACTCTCACCGAGCGACGTCGCCAACCTTGAACCGGAGCTGCATTGCGCTGGCGCGCTGTTTTCGCCATCGACGGGCATCATCGACAGTCACGGTTACATGCAGGCGCTACGCGACGATTTTGAAACCGCCGGCGGCATGCTCGCCTTCAACACGCCGGCTGCGGCGATCAGGTGCGGTGGTGCGAAGATCGGCCTGACTACGGGCGGAGCCGAGCCGACCGAAATTGAGGCGAGCTTCGTGGTCAATGCCGCCGGCCACGGCGCCCCCGGCCTTGCAGCGAGGACGACAGGGCTTTCCCGCAAGATGGTGCCGTCACAATGGTACGCCAAGGGCAACTACTTTTCGCTTTCCGGGCGTCAGCCCTTTTCGCACCTCGTCTACCCAATGCCCGACCATGCCGGCCTTGGGGTCCACGCAACGGTCGACCTCAACGGGCGCTGCCGTTTCGGACCCGATGTCGAATGGGTCGATGAGAACCATTCGCTCGATGTTTCTGCCTCCCGCGCGGAACAGTTTTACGGTGCGATCCGCCGCTATTGGCCAGGTTTGCGCGACGGCGCCCTGCAGCCGGATTATGCCGGGATAAGGCCGAAGCTTCACAACGCAACCATGCCAATGCCGGACTTCCGCATTGACGTGCCGCGCCTGCATGGTGTCAAAGGCTTGGTCAACCTGTTCGGGATCGAAAGCCCCGGCCTGACCGGATCGCTTGCGATCGCGGATATGGTTGCGGTCGCGCTTGGAGTTGCAAGCGACAAAGAAGCCCACCCCTCTGACCGATAAGCGGTTCTCGTGCGCTATCTGCCTGAAAGAAGTTTACACGCGGCCGTGTTTAACCCGCGGAGGGAGCGGTATCTCTTCCACCCGAAGACCCACTGTAGGTGCCTTGGCGATAAATGCCGGAAATGATCACTATCGGAATTCCGATCCTTCCGAGGCGTCACATCGAAAATTTCCGAGTACACCGTCGCAAGTATTATTAACATAATACTAGTAATGTAACTATATTTACACGAAATGATCGTAGACAATATTGATTAAATTCCCATTTTAAACATACTCATATGATGCATTTTTACATATACATAACGTGATTGAACACTATTTCAAACTTATGATAGTAAATAAATACCGCACGAAATTCAAAACCAAGCTACTGTATCTTTCGTGAGAGTCATTGGGATTTTTAATCCGAAATCTTCGTGACTCCACACCAGCATGCTCTTTTGCATTAAATGCATTCCAACATATCGCACCATAGCTAACATTGTGACGGGGCCGCAATGATTTCAGGGCGTATTGATGACATGCCAGGTGACATCGATGTCCTCATCGTCGGATCCGGACCCGTCGGCCTCACCCTTGCCAAAGAGCTTCGGCAGGCCGACAAGCGCGTGCTCGTTGTTGAGTCGGGTGGGTTAGACCAATCTGCGGCTTCGAATGAACTCGCCGGCGCTTTAATCCTGGAGCCCGCCACCCACGACGACGTCCGCATCTGCGTCTCGCGCCAATTCGGCGGAACAAGCAACCTTTGGACCGGGCGATGCCTTCCCTTTGATCCGATCGACTTTGAAAATCGATTTCCCGATGGGCGGTGGCCCATTTCCTATGACGAGATACGACCGTTCTACGACCGTGCCGTTGAATACGCCAACTGCGGCCAGGGGTTCGTCGATAAAGCGCCACTTGCGTCGGTAGACGCCCGTTTCGAACTAACGCACCTCGAACGTTACAGTCGTGATCCGAAACTGTTTCGCGCGAGCCTTCAGCAATTCAGCGAGGATAGGGGACTGACAATCCTCCTGAACACCACTGTCGTGGATCTGGTCCTGACGGAAAACAGCAGCGTCAGCCATGTCGTGGCCCGTCACAAAAACGGTCTTGCCTATCGCATTTCATGCAAACTCGTGGTTGTTGCCTCAGGTGGGCTGGAAGCGGCGAGACTTCTGCTCAACATCCAGCGGCGTCACCCGCTGATGTTTGGGGGGCCTCATGGAGCGCTCGGCCGTTACTACATGGGCCATCTTTTCGGGCATATTGCTGCGCTCAGATTTTCGAACAGACCGGCCGAGGCACTTTTCGACTTCCACCGGGACGAAGCAGGCGCATACGTGCGCAGACGGATCGTGCCCAGCGATACGCTCATCAACCAGCATCATTTACCGAATGTGGCGTTCTGGCCCGACGTGCCGACCCTTTCAGATCCGCAGCATGAAAGTGCCTTTTTGTCCGCCGCTTACCTTGCCTTGAGCTTTCGTCCACTCGGACGGTTCCTCACGCCTGAAGTCATCCGCCGGCATCATGCAAGCCGTCTTGATGCAATCGCCGGCCATCTCAAGAACCTCGCCGCTAACCCGACCGAGATTGTCAGGCAGCTACCAGGCTATCTGCGCAATCGCTACGGGCGAAGCGCCAGGAAGCCTGGCTTCTTCATCAATAACAGCCGTCGGACGTACAGGCTCGCTTTCCATGCCGAACATTTCCCAGACAGGCAAAGCCACGTGCGTTTGTCTGACAGTGTCGATGCTTTCTTCGTGCCGCGGCTGACGATCGACATGCGCGTGCCTGACGAGAATATCCGTTCACTCGTTCGCACCCATCGAGTCCTGAATGACTGGCTCGAAAAAAATGACCTGGGTCAACTCGATCTGAATCGTAGTGATGATACGCTTGCAAGTGCCATCGCTACGCGCATCCGCCACGGCACGCATCAGATCGGGCTGACGCGCATGGGAACGAACCGCAACGACGCCGTCGTCGACGCGAACTTGAAGATCTTCGATCTTGCTAACGCATATATTGCGAGTTCTTCTGTCTTTCCGACGTCGAGCCAGGCCAACCCAACATTGACAGCAATCGCCCTTGCAATTCGCCTCGCGCAGCACATCATCCAGCCGGCACCCTAGGTTTCCCTTCTGGTGCATACCTCCGAAGCCTAAAGGGGTTTCATTTGCGAACTTCGACTTTGCCGATTGCCGAGAGGAGTTTCAACTAGCCTCGGTGGGCAGCTTAAGGTTCCGATTGATCTCCATAAATCTTATAGATTAATTTACTGCGACGGCGCCAAAATATTGGCTAGGCCGAGCCACAAAGATGCGTCAAGCTCCTCCCAAATCTCGAACCCAGTTGGATCAGCAGCAGTGACGAAAAACGAAGCGGATAGCGTCAAAAGACCGGCCGTTGCCATTGTCGGCGGCGGCTTTTCCGGTGCGGGTGTCGCCTATCACCTGGTAAAAGCCATGCCGGACAAGTTGCCGCGGATCATCGTATTCGAACCACGCCGGGAAATCGGCCGCGGACTTGCCTATGATACGGAAGATCCGGCCCACCGCATCAACGTCCCTGCTGCGCGCATGAGCCTGCTGCCCGATCTGCCGGAAGATTTTCTCGATTGGGTGGTGGAAAATGACGCCGTTGCCGACGACCGGGAAGCGTTATGGCTGAATGGCAATCTCTTCCCGCAGCGCCGCCTCTTCGGCGCATATGTCGCCGCGCGGCTGCGCCCCGTCGTCTTAAGCGGTGCGGTGGAGCACAGAAAGGCGATCGTAACAAACGTTTCGTCCGGTTCGGACGGCTGGTTGATAACGGATAGCAATGACGAGGACACCCAGGCCGATTTTCTTGTGATCGCGACAAGCCATCCCGCGCCCTCAGCACCACGCAGCCTTTCTGCCGCATTGGACGGTCATCCGCGTTTTGTTGCCGATTCGACACGACCCGGCGCACTCGATATCATTCGCCCGGACGATCGCGTCCTCATCGTCGGCAATGGGCTGACGTCTGCCGATATTGCCGCATCGCTGACGCGCAGCGGGCATCATGGACCGATGACCTCGATTTCCCGCCGCGGCCTTCGTTCGCGCGGCCACCCGCCCTGCCCGCAGGAACCGTTCGGCGATTTCCTTTCCGCGCCGGCTGCAAGTGCTGCGGCACTCCTCCGGAACGTTCGCAAGGCGATCGCTCAGGCAGCCGAAATCGGCGAAAGCTGGCACGCGGTTATCGATCAGGTGCGCAGCAACGGCAATGAGATCTGGCGCAATCTGCCGGTCGCCGAACGGTGCCGCATCGTCCGCCACTTGCGGCCTTACTGGGATGTCCATCGCTTCCGCGTTGCGCCGCAGGTCGAGGCCGTTCTTGAAAGCGCCATTGCCGAAGGACGGCTTGAGGTTCTTGCCGCGTCCGTTGCAGGCGTCAAAGTCGACGGCGACGCGATCGATGTGTTGCTTCGTCGGCGAAACGGCGAGCGTGTCGAAAAACGCTTCGACGCCGTGGCCGTGACCACAGGTCCCAGTCATGGCGGCATTCTCGAGAGCCAGCAATGGCTGCATGCGCTCAATCAGAGCGGTTATCTTCAGCTCGATCCGACCGGCCTTGGCATCGCCTGCAATGAGAGTTCGGAAGCAGTCGGGAAGGACGGTCTATCGAACCCATCCCTATTGATTTCGGGTCCGCTTGCGCGCGGCACGTTCGGTGAACTGATGGGTCTACCGCAGGTGACGGACCATGCAGTCTTCGTTGCTGCCGAACTTGTAAGAAAACTTAACATGTTCAGGTAGCTCACTTTTGCTGGGAATTCGATGATTGACTAGGACCAAAGTCTGGCCGCTCCTCAGGCTTCAGTCCGATTTCCTCTCCGGAAAATATGATGCATGTTCCGCGTGACCTGAAGCGCACTGTTCGGTATGCCGCGTGACAGGTTAAGGGCTTTCCTAGTCCGCCGACTAGGGAGGCCCCTTTATATGCCATGACCCCGCCGCCTCGGCCGTCGGGTGTGTTCATGGAGCGGAATCACGCTTATCAATAGAAGAGCTCGCCGAATGGCGGCAGCGTGGGCGTCGGTTTTGCCATCCCGTCCGACGAAGCCAGGGCGATCGTCGCAAAGCTTCAGAAGGACGGTTCGATCGCGCATGGCTATCTCGGCGTGCAGATCCTGCCGAGCGGCTAATGCATTGAGTTCCATGCGTAATTACGTCTCGATCCTCCAACGCGTCCGCAGGCTACAGCCAGGAGGCCGATGATTTTGGCAGTCTGCCCTCTGGATCGATTGCGCGAAGTTCTGGTGCTCCGGGCATATTCCATCCCCACAGCGCGACGCATGTGCCGCCATGCGACATGAAGGACGGATAGATCACGCCGTGATATCCCGATTCAAGCAGGCGTTCGCGCAACCGGTGGGCCTCCGGCACCTTGCCCTGATCCATCAGCATCCGCCATTCACAACGATGGATGTCCGCCGGAACTTCAAATTCGCGAAGAAGCCCTGGATCTGTCGTGTCCGCAAGGCAAGCGCCTCTAAGCTCCAACTGCACGATCATCGCCGGATGCTGGACGAAGCCCTGGTTGTACTCGGCCCAGGCCGTCGACAACTCGCAGGCCGCATAGATCGTCGGGGCGCCGACCGGATCCCACCGGCCACCGAAACGGCTGGCGCCCTCGCCGGAAAGCGGCGCGTAGGCCCATCTGGGAACAAAGGCGCGCCAGAGATGCACGATGGCGCCCGATTGCACCTCAGGCATAGACGCCGGAGCGGACTGCTTCGAGATAGGCGAGAACGCGGTCAGGCTTGCCTTCACCGACAAGATCAAACGCCGTCTTGCCGCCCCAGCCGGGAATTGGTTGATGCTTGAACCAGATGACCGCGCGGCTTTCATCGCCGGTCATTTCGCTTGCCATCGCAAGAATGCGAACGACGTTGCTCAGCGCGCCATCGACTTTGCGGGCGCTCGACTTCGCCGTCAGCGTATTGCGCGCCACCCCGATCAGCCGAGCGAGCTCGGAAAGCGTCACGCCAAGTTGCTCGGCGACCCGTCGGGCGGACAGAAACGACGAATGTTCATCACCGAACCGGGCAGCGACATTACTGAAACCCGTGGCTGCCATGATAAGCATCCTCACATAGTTTGACCTCACCTAAATCAAAATAGGCGCAAAATACGCTCAATTCAAGCATCGCGACGCCAGGATGGACTCCGGCGTTCGAAGAAGGCGGCGATGCCTTCGCGCGCCTCTTCCGTTTCCCAGGTGTCCGCCAATTGCTTAATAACGCTTTCGACGACCGTGTCCGTGATCGGCATTCCAAGCGAACGTCCAAGCATTTTGGCTCTTGCCGCTGCCTCGGGCGATGCTTTCAGGAAATGCGCGACTTCGGCTTCGACTGCCGCATCGAGATCCTCGGCGTGTACAACATGCTCAACCAACCCGGCAGCCTTTGCCTCCGATGCGCTGATCAGTTTACCGGACATGAAGAGCGGCCGGGCGGCACCTTCGCCGATCCGGGCGATGACGAAGGGGCTGATCGTCGCCGGGATGATACCCAAACGAACCTCGGTCAGGCCGAAACGCGCGCTTTCGGCGGCGATCACCAGATCGCAGATGCTGAGAAGGCCGACACCGCCACCAAAGGCGTTGCCCTGGGCACGGGCGATCATCGGCTTCGGAAGATCGTTCAGCGCTCGGAACATCGTGGCAAGCCGCCTTGCTTCGGAAATCCGCTCGGCGCGTCCGGCATTAAATTGCGCGCGCATCCAGCCAAGATCACCGCCCGCGCAGAAACTTGCGCCCTCGCCGGCAAGCACGATAACCCGAACGCCGCGGTCGGTACCCAGCGCCGTTGCTGCCGCGATCAGTTCATCCATCATCTCGGCCGAGATCGCGTTATGCTTTTCGGGCCGCGCAAGCGTCAGCCGTGCGACGCCGCGGGCGTCGATGTCGATGCGAAGCGCTTTTGGCATCACGGCTCACTCCTTAACGCGCGGGCAAAGGCCGCTGCCTGCCGCAGCTTATCTTCCGCCAGCCCTGTCGAAAAACCCCTTGCCGCCAGATGCCGTGCAACGGCCATCGTGTCGACATTGCCCTTTGCGCCCGGCGCATAAGGACAGCCCCCGAGCCCGCCGATCGAGGCATCGACGACGCGAAGCCCAAGGTCGAGCGCAACGTCGATATTTTCGAGCGCGCGGCCTGAGGTATCGTGAAAATGGCCGGCGAGCATCGCAGCCGGCGCCTCATCAAGCACGGCCGCGAGCATCCTCCCTATGGCTTCCGGTGTTCCGCGGCCGATCGTATCGCCAAGGCTGATCTCATAGCACCCCAGTTCCCTCAGCCATGCCGTAGCCTTCGCGGCATTGGCGGGCGGTACGGTACCTTCATAAGGGCATTCGACGACGCAGCTGACATAGCCGCGCATCGGAATGCCGTGCTCGCGGCTTGCCTGCGCGACTGGGCGGAAACGGTCGATGCTTTCGGCGATCGAGCAATTGATATTATGCTGGGAAAAGCTTTCGGAAGCTGCGGCAAAGATCGCGATCTCATCCGCCTTCGCCGTAAGCGCCGCCTCAAAACCCTTCATGTTGGGGGTGAGCACGGCATAGCGCACGCCGGGTTTGCGGCGAATACCGGCCATCACGTCAGCAGCGTCTGCAAGCTGCGGCACCCATTTTTCGCTCACGAAACTCGTCACCTCGATGCGCTCGTAACCGCAATCGGACAGCATATCGACAAGCGCAATCTTGTCCGCTGTCGCAATGAACTGCTTCTCGTTTTGCAGACCATCACGCGGCGCCATCTCGACGATCGAGACATGTTCCTGATGGGAAGTAGTCATCATGCCTCCCCGGCCTTCAGTGTCACAAGGACGGCGCCCTCGGAAACCTGCTGGCCCTCGCCCGCCTGAACGCTTTCCACGATGCCGTCCCGCACGGCCGTCAGCGTCAGCTCCATTTTCATGGCCTCCATGACGATCAGCGGTTCGCCCTTCGAGACGACGGCACCTTCGCTTGTCCGCACGATCTTGATGAAGCCCGGCATCGGAGCAATGAGACGATCGCCAGCCTCCGCTTCCAAGGCAGTACCGTCCAGCGGATCGGCAAGCGCAAAGAGATGCAAGTTGCCGTCAAGCCTCAAACACAGCCGATGCGGACCGCGCTCGATCCCGACCGACACCTGCCTGCCATCGGCTTCCACCTGCAACCGGTCGGCATGGCGGCTGATGATCCTGATGGGGATCACGCGATGGCCGTCATGAACGGCGAACATGTCAAAGCCCCGCGCAACGACCCGCAGATTTGCAAGACCGCCTGCATGGTCCAACGTCACAACGCGCTGCATCTCGCTCCAAAGCTGCCAATGGCCGAGCGTATCCCAAGGATCAGAGCCTGGCCTTTTTCCTTCCAACGACAGCACCGCCGCAAGCGCAATCACGGTGTCTTCAGCAGTCGGAATTGCCGTCAGCGTTTCAAGATTGCGCTCGATCAAATCAGTGTCTGGATGGCCGGAGACGAAGTCCTCCTGACGGCTCAGATTGGCGAGAAAGCCGATATTGCTCACCGTCCCGCCGATGTGCGAGGCCTGCAGTGCCCGGGTCAACGCCGCCAGTGCCGCGCGGCGGCTCGGACCATGCACGATCATCTTTGCGATCAGCGGATCGTAATGGGCAGAAATCCGGTCACCTGCCCTGACGCCCGCATCGATCCGCACGCCGTCCTCCGGAAAACGCATCTCATCGATCACGCCTGTCGCAGGCAAAAAGCCCCTTTCTGCATCCTCTGCGTAAATGCGCGCCTCGAACGCCCAGCCGTCGATCTTCAGCTCGGATTGCTTCTTCGGAAGCGGCTCACCCGCTGCCACGCGCAATTGCCATTCGACGAGATCAACGCCCGTAATCGCCTCCGTTACAGGGTGCTCGACCTGCAGGCGCGTGTTCATCTCCATGAAGAAGAAGCGGTCCGGCCACAGCCCGTTCGAGACATCGGCGATGAACTCCACTGTACCGGCGCCGCGATAATCGATCGCCCGGGCCGCGCGGACAGCCGCCTCGCCCATGGCGCGGCGCATCTCGGCCGTCATACCCGGGGCTGGCGCTTCCTCGATGACCTTCTGGTGGCGCCGCTGCAGTGAACAATCGCGCTCGAAAAGATGGACGACATTGCCGTGCCGGTCGCCGAAAACCTGGACCTCGATATGGCGCGGCTGAAGCAGGTACTTCTCGATAAGAACGGCATCATCGCCGAAAGCCCCCTTCGCCTCGCGCTTGGCTGCATCAAGTGCTGCTGAAAAGTCTTCCGCCCGGTCGACGCGGCGCATGCCCTTGCCGCCGCCGCCGGCCCGCGCCTTGATGAGGACGGGGAAGCCGATCCCGGCTGCCTCGCCCGCCAAAAGGTCGGGCTCCTGACTGTCGCCGTGATAGCCGGGCACGATCGGAACGCCGGCGCTTTCCATCAGGGCCTTGGCGGCATCCTTGCGGCCCATTGCCCGGATCGCCAATGGCTGCGGGCCGATGAAGACTATTCCTGCCGCCTCGACAGCCTCGGCGAACTCGGCATTTTCCGAAAGGAAGCCATAGCCCGGATGGATCGCCTGGGCTCCTGCCCTTTTCGCCGCCGCGACAACGCGCTCGATCGAGAGATAGCTTTCATGGGCCGCCGCACCACCGATGCGGATCGCTTCGTCGGCGAGCCCAGCGTGCTGCGCCCCGCTATCGGCATCAGAATAAACGGCGACGGTGCGGATTCCCATTCGGCGGGCGGTGCGGATGATCCGGCAGGCGATTTCACCACGGTTCGCGATCAGGATCTTTTCAAACATTGCCGCCTCACATCCTGAACAGGCCGAAGCGCGTGTCTTCGATCGGTGCATTCAGCGCAGCTGACAGCGACAGCCCGAGCACATCGCGGCTCTTTGCCGGATCGATGACACCGTCGTCCCAAAGGCGGGCGGAGGCATAGAGCGGATGGCTCTGGCCTTCGAAGAGATCGAGAACGGGCTTCTTGAAAGCCGCCTCGTCGTCTGCATTCCATGGCGTTCCGGCGCGGATCAGCGCTTCGCTACGAACGGTCGCAAGAACGCCTGCAGCCTGCTCGCCACCCATCACGGAAATCCTGCTGTTCGGCCAGGTCCAGAGAAACCGCGGCGAGAAGGCGCGCCCCGCCATGCCGTAATTTCCGGCGCCGAAGGAGCCGCCGATCAGCATGGTGATCTTCGGCACCCTGGTGGTTGCCACAGCCGTGACCAGTTTGGCGCCGTGCTTGGCAATGCCTTCCGTCTCATATTTCCGCCCGACCATGAAGCCGGTGATGTTCTGCAGGAAGACCAGCGGGATTTTCCGTTGCGAGCAAAGCTCGACAAAATGCGTGCCCTTGAGCGCGGATTCGGAAAAGAGGACGCCGTTATTGGCAATGATCCCGACAGGGATCCCGTGGACATGTGCAAAGCCGCAGACGAGCGTGGTGCCGTAGCGCGCCTTGAATTCGTCGAAGCGCGAACCGTCGACGATGCGAGCGATCACCTCGCGGACCTCATAGGGCGTGCGAAGGTCGGTCGGCACGATACCGGCGATCTCTGCCGGATCGTAGAGCGGCGGCTCGGCTTCGCGAAGCTCGATCGTGCGGGCTTTCGTCCGGTTCAGCGAGGCGACGGCGCGGCGCGTCAGCGCGAGGGCATGGGCATCGTCGCGCGCCAGATAGTCGGCAACGCCGGAAAGACGCGTGTGCACGTCGCCGCCGCCGAGTTCTTCTGTCGAAACGACCTCGCCGGTTGCTGCTTTGACGAGCGGCGGTCCGGCGAGGAAGATCGTACCCTGCCCTTCGACGATGATGGCTTCGTCCGACATGGCAGGGACATAGGCACCGCCCGCCGTGCAGGATCCCATCACCACGGCAATCTGCGGGATCCCCGCCGCCGACATGTTGGCCTGGTTGTAGAAGATACGGCCGAAATGATCGCGATCCGGAAAGACTTCGTCCTGGTTCGGCAGATTGGCGCCGCCGGAATCGACGAGATAGATGCAAGGAAGGTTGTTGGCCGCTGCGATCTCCTGCGCTCTTAGATGCTTCTTCACCGTCATCGGATAGTAGGTGCCGCCTTTGACCGTCGCGTCGTTGCAGACGATCATGCATTCGCGCCCGGCGACACGGCCGATTCCAGTGATCAGCCCTGCTGCCGGCGCCTCGCCGCCGTACATGCCATAAGCGGCAGTCGCGGCGATTTCCAGAAACGGCGTCGCCGGATCGATCAGTCCCATGACCCGATCGCGCGGCAGCATCTTGCCTCGGCCCACATGCCGCTCGCGCGCCGCCGTCCCGCCGCCACTCGCAGCCGTTCGTACCGCCTCCTCGATAAGCTTGATAGCTTCCTGCATCGCCGCCTGATTGGCCCTGAAGGTTTCTGAATTGGTCGATATCTGGGATTTGAGTACGGTCATGCCGTCTCCGCGAACAGCTCACGTCCGATCAGCATGCGCCGGATTTCGGAGGTTCCGGCGCCGATCTCATAGAGCTTGGCGTCCCTCAAGAGCCGCCCTGCGGCATAATCGTTGGTGTAGCCGTTGCCGCCGAGCGCCTGGATCGCTTCGAGCGCCATGGCTGTCGCCTTTTCCGCGGCATAAAGAATGCAGCCGGCAGCATCCTTACGGGTCGTCTCGCCGCGGTCGCAGGCAGCCGCCACCGCATAGACATAGGCGCGCGCCGTATTCAGCGTCACATACATGTCGGCAAGCTTGCCCTGCATCAACTGGAATTCGCCGATCGCGCGGCCGAACTGCTTGCGTTCATGCAGATAGGGCAGAACGATATCCACGCAAGCCGCCATGATGCCGAGGGGACCGGCGGAAAGCACCACGCGTTCATAGTCGAGCCCCGACATCAGTATCTTCACGCCGCCGCCAATGGCGCCCAGCACGTTCTCCCCAGGCACTTCGCAATCTGCAAAGATCAGCTCGCAGGTATTTGAACCGCGCATGCCGAGCTTGTCGAGTTTCTGGCCGGTGGAAAAACCCTTGAAGGTCTTCTCGACGAGGAACGCGGTGATACCGCGCGGTCCGGCCTCAGGGTCGGTCTTGGCATAGACCACCAGTACCTCGGCGTCCGGACCGTTGGTGATCCACATCTTGTTGCCGTTCAACACGTATCGGTCGCCACGCTTTTCAGCCTTGAGCTTCATCGAAACGACGTCGGAACCGGCACCCGGTTCGGACATGGCGAGCGCGCCAACATGTTCGCCGGAAATCAGCTTGGGCAAATAGCGGCTCTTTTGCGCGTCGTTGCCGTTGCGGTTGATCTGGTTGACGCAGAGATTGGAATGCGCCCCGTAGCTCAAGCCGACCGAGGCCGAGGCGCGGCTGATCTCCTCCATGGCGACGCAATGGGCGAGATAACCGAGACCTGCTCCGCCATAGGCGTCATCCGCGGTAATGCCGAGCAGGCCCATATCTCCCATCGCGCGCCAGAGCGGCGCTGGAAAATTGTTGCTGCGATCGGTTTCCGCCGCCAGCGGCCCGATGCGCTCGCTTGCAAACCGCCTCACACTTTCGCGCAGAGCGTCGATCTCGTCGCCGAGCGCGAAATTCAAACCACCTGAATACATCCGGCCTCTCCCCTTAGCCGTCGATCCCGCCGTATCGCCGCCAGCATCTGCTCTCCTCCCGAGATCGCAGTGTTGATCCGTGACACCGGAAGCATTGCTCTTCCGCTTCATCGGTCCATGTCAGGACGATAGCACCCGATCCGCAGAATTTCCCCACCAAAAATGCTGCCGTGGCGCATCAATCTTAAAGCAACAGCCTATGATCGCGACATTTTCGTAACGCATGACGGCGCTCGCAGCACGCGGCCACGACACATATTTTGATCAGTTGATCTTCACGCCCTTCGAGCGCATGCGCGATACGGTCTCGCGCTCGGCCCGTTTGCACCGCATCGGCGGCAAGCCGCGGTCCATCAAATCCATGTCCTCCAGCACCATGCCGCCCATCTTCTTGAAGGCGCTGTCCAGTGCGCCGGCCCGATGCGCGGAACGGATAAAGCCTTTCAGGTTCCGCACCGGATGATCAAGCGGTAGCGGCTCTTGCGGATAGACATCGCTTGCCGCGACGATATGGCCGGATGCGACAGCCGATATCAATGCATCGAAATCGACGACATCTGCCCGGCTGAGCAGGATGAAAGCCGCGCCCGGCCGCATGCTGGCAAAGGCCTCGGCACCGAGGAGCCCCTTGTTCTCGCTGGTGACCGCCGCAACGACAAAAACGAAATCGCTTCTCGTCACTACCTCTTCGAGGCTCGCCGCTTCAACGCCGTTCTCCTCCAGGATGGAGCGCGGCAGCCAGGGATCGAAGACCCGGACCTTCGCCCGGAAGCCGGAAAACACGCGCCGCAGCGCTTTGCCGAGATCGCCGAAGCCGATGATGCCGATTTCGGAGCCTCCGATCAGCCGGGCGCTTGCATTGCCCTCTCCACCCCACAGCTCCCTGCCCTCACGAAAGGCGACATCCGCGTCGACGATGCCTCGCGCGAGCGAAAGCGCAAAACCCAGACCGATTTCCGCCACCGGTTCGGCAAAGACCTGCCCCGTCGTCACAACATGGATGCCGCGCTGAAAGAGGATTTCATAGGGCATGTTGTTGATAAGGTTGCTTTCGACGTTCAGCACGCAGCGCAGCGCGGGCATCCGGGCCAGCGTTTCGGCCGACAGCGGCGGCTGACCGATGATGTAGCGCGCCTTGCCCAGAACGTCATCGCCGAGCCCTTCGATATTTTCCGGATCGGCCTCGACGATCTGATATCTGGCGTGCAACTGCTTTCTCGCCTCGGCCGTAAAGATCAGGTCGAGCGTGCGCGGCTCCGGCGCGCTGATCGCCAGCGGCCGCTCGTCATGTATCATCTCTCCTCCTCCCGCAGCTTGCCGCTCGGCTGGCGCGCAGTTTCAGAGCGACGCGGTTTCGATGATGATGGTCATATCGCATATCGGGCGCGGGCAATACTGTCTTCTGCCGATCGCAGACGCCCCTCAGTGATCGAGATCAAGCTTGAGCTTGAGCTGCTCGCCGCCCCGCGTCTTAACGAGATAGGGGTTCGGTGGCCTCATCAGCTGAATCCGTTCGAGCAGCTTCTCGCGCCGTTTCCGGTCGCGCTCGCGAGCCGAGCGCGATGCTGCAACAAAAGCCAAGGCATTCTGTATAACGAGCTCTGCGTGCGTCATGAGAATCTCCGTTGCGTTTGTTCCCTTTATGTTCTCATTTCGCGGTAAAGTCAATCATGCACCGGCGCAGCGCGGTGTGCAGCGATCTCTCGATATCGGGCCTTGTCCAATAATGGCCAAAAATAAGCCGAGGGATTAACCCTTATTTAAGCATGCTCTTGCATACGTCCGAGTTTGTCGCCATGGTATGACCCATAAGGTTGAGGGGTTAAAGCATGGATACTTACAGCGTAAATGCCAAACCTGCGCAGTATGCCGAGCGACTTCGTGATTGCCGGGCATCCTTCGAGCCGATGTTTCTGGAAATCATCAAGGAAGGCCAGAAGAGGGGCTTCAAGCCGGCGGAAGTTGCCATGGCGATCGCCGATGCTGCCGACGACATGATCCTTGAACTCGCCGCAAAGCTCGACACCGCGCACTAGCCGTCGATCGCTGCAATCCAAGGCCGTTGCGAACGAACAGGATCGCTTCTCGCGATCCCATTCGATTTCTCGGCCACGGATGGAGTGCCGTTCGACGGCCGCTAGCCGTTGATCGTGATGCGCTTGGCACGCGATTGCGCCGTTTCGGAGCGTGGCAGGGTGATCGTCAGGACGCCGTTCTTGAAGGACGCGTCGATCTTGTCTTCCTGCACCTCGCTGTTGAGTGAAAGGCGGCGCTCGAAGCGGCCATAGAACCGCTCGGAGAACTGCCGGTCCTTATCCTCGTTGTCGGCGCGCTTTTCGCCGCGGATCGTCAGGATGCCGTTGTCGATCAAAAGTTCGATATCCTTCTCCTCCATTCCCGGGATTTCGGCGAGGATCCGGATGTTCTTATCCGTCTCCGCGACTTCGATCTTCGGCCAGGCGGTTTCGAACATGAAACCGGAGCCGACTGTGGGAAAGCGGCCCTCGAAGCCGCGGAAGACGTCGTCGAACAGCCTGTTCATCTCGCGGTGAAGCGCAAGGAACGGATGCTGGTCTCTGCCTGCATAACCTGTCGGGACCGGACTGTTGCTGCGGCCCCACGGAATAAGATCACGAACACTCATCTCAACCTCCATGCTTGCAAGGCGTCGAAGGATGACCTCATGCGCTCGCCTTTACCTTTGTCGATGGGGCGACATATATGAGTCACCTTCGTCTGGAACACGCTTGATGCTGCGTAGAATTTCTCGCGCATCAGCATAGAGTAAACGCCAATGTCGACGTTTCCGTTCCGGAACGGCGCGTTAGCACTCTCCCCGCAAGAGTGCTAATTTTTTGCTGCAGCCCTCTTGAAATTCGAAAAAATCGGTAGCAGATTTTTTCAGCCGGGCGGGCAAAGAGCCTGGCAGCCGCCGGATCGATCACTCGCTCCGGCAATGAAACATGGATCATCGTTTGTTCATGGAGGAAAACATGACGTTCCGACCGCTTCATGATCGCATTCTCGTCCGCCGTGTGGAGTCCGAAGAGAAGACCAAGGGCGGCATCATCATTCCCGACACTGCCAAGGAAAAGCCGCAGGAGGGAGAAGTCATCGCCGTCGGTCCGGGCGCGCGCAATGATGCCGGCCAGGTCCAGCCGCTCGACGTTAAGGCCGGCGATCGCATTCTGTTCGGCAAGTGGTCTGGCACCGAGATCAAGATCAACGGCGAAGACCTGCTGATCATGAAGGAAAGCGACGTCATGGGCATCATAGAGGCCCCGGCGGTCGACAAGAAGGCCGCCTAATCGGCCTTGGGCTGACCCCATTTCAACGCTGGCTGCCTATGGAGGAGTGAAGAACATGGCTGCTAAAGAAGTCAAATTCCACGCCGATGCCCGTGATCGCATGCTGCGCGGCGTCGACATTCTCGCCAATGCCGTCAAGGTGACGCTCGGCCCGAAGGGCCGCAACGTCGTGATCGACAAATCCTTCGGCGCTCCGCGCATCACCAAGGACGGTGTTTCGGTCGCCAAGGAAATCGAGCTTGAGGACAAGTTCGAAAACATGGGCGCCCAGATGTTGCGCGAGGTCGCGTCGAAGACCAGCGACGTCGCCGGCGACGGCACGACGACGGCAACCGTTCTTGCCCAGGCGATCGTTCGCGAAGGCGCAAAAGCCGTTGCCGCCGGCATGAACCCGATGGACCTGAAGCGCGGTATCGACCTTGCCGTCGATGCCGTCGTCAAGGAACTGAAAAACAACGCCCGCAAAATCTCCAATAATGCCGAAATCGCCCAGGTCGGCTCCATCTCGGCCAATGGCGATCCCGAAATCGGCAACTTCCTTGCCGAGGCCATGCAGAAAGTCGGCAACGAAGGCGTGATCACGGTCGAGGAAGCCAAGACTGCCGAAACCGAACTCGAAGTCGTCGAAGGCATGCAGTTCGACCGCGGATACCTGTCCCCCTACTTCATCACCAATCAGGACAAGATGCGGGTCGAGCTTGAGGATCCCTATATCCTGATCCATGAGAAGAAGCTCTCGAACCTGCAGTCGATGCTCCCGGTTCTCGAAGCTGTCGTCCAGTCCGGCAAGCCGCTGCTCATCATCGCTGAAGACGTCGAAGGCGAAGCGCTTGCAACACTCGTCGTCAACAAGCTGCGCGGCGGCCTGAAGATCGCTGCCGTCAAGGCTCCGGGCTTCGGCGACCGCCGCAAAGCCATGCTCGAGGACATCGCCATCCTGACGGGCGGCACGGTGATCTCCGAAGACCTCGGCATCAAGCTCGAGTCCGTTACCCTCGACATGCTTGGCCGCGCGAAGAAGATCGTCGTCGAGAAAGAAAACACCACGATCATCGACGGCGCCGGCGCCAAGTCGGACATCGAAGGCCGCGTTGCCCAGATCAAGGCGCAGATCGAAGAAACCACCTCCGACTACGACCGCGAAAAGCTGCAGGAACGTCTTGCCAAGCTCGCCGGTGGTGTTGCCGTCATCCGCGTCGGCGGCTCGACGGAAGTCGAAGTGAAGGAAAGGAAGGACCGCGTCGACGATGCGCTGCATGCAACGCGTGCGGCAGTCGAAGAAGGTATCCTGCCGGGTGGCGGAGTGGCGCTGCTGCGCGCCGTCAAGGCGCTCGACAACGTCGCCGTGGCCAATTCGGATCAGCGTGTCGGCGTCGATATCGTCCGGCGCGCTATCGAATCCCCGGTGCGCCAGATCGCCGAGAATGCCGGCGCGGAAGGTTCGATCGTCGTCGGCAAGCTGCGCGAGAAGACCGAGCTTTCCTATGGTTGGAATGCCCAGACCAACGAATACGGCGATCTCTTCAAAATGGGTGTGATCGACCCGGCCAAGGTCGTGCGCACCGCGCTTCAGGATGCTGCCTCTATCGCCGGCCTGCTGGTGACGACGGAGGCCATGATCGCGGAAAAGCCGAAGAAGGAGGGCGCCGCCCCCGCGATGCCCCCCGGAGCCGGCATGGACTTCTAGGTTGACATTCGGCCCGCCTGGCGACCGGCGGGCCGCACGGGATGGAGGTTAGGATGGTTCAGACGATCATCAACCGATCGGACGTGCCGCTTGATGCCCGCGACCTTAAGATGTGCCAATGCGTATTCGACGAGGTTCGGTCGGTAGCCAAAGTCGCCAAGGATTCCGAGGAAGCAGAGCGTATTGCTGCGATCACGATCGAACTTTATCGCCAGGGCGTTCGCAACCCGGACCATCTGAAGGTCATGGTGGGAGCGGCGCGCGGTCTTATCGCGCCGCGCGAAGAGTAGAACCAATCAGATGGCCAGGAACTGGTGATGACCGTCTAGACACCAGGAGTGCGGCGACAATGGCCGGTGTGTTTCACAGATCGCCAATGATCCGGACTCCTCGCTTCTTTTTTAAGGCGGCTCGATGAATCTGTGCTAAGTCGCGGCAAAGAACACCAGATAGGACTTACCGGACCCATGATTGAACTTACGCCATCGCAGATCGCAGCACTGAAACTCGCCAGGGATGGAGATCTTTATCTTCAGCCGACGAAGAAGTGGACGCACCAAAACGCAACGGTGACTTACGCAAGAACCGACCGTTGGAAAGAACGACCGCAGAAAGTGAAATCCGTAACCAGCAAGACCCTGGAAGAATTGAAGGCGCCAGGCTTTCTGGAACGACGCCATCTCGATCATGATGCGTCAAAGGACGTCTACGGGATCACGATGGCCGGCAAGATGTGGCTGCTGAAGAACAAATAAGCCTGCCCAGATCAAGTCTTCGACCCCCGATCAGTCTATCGCTCGGCATAGTCTCGCCTGAGACCGTCGTTTGCGCGCCTCGAAAGCTCAGCTGAGAAAACCTTTTCGCAGTTGACATCTTCGTTGCGAAAAGGTTTTCTCTCATCGAATTGATGGGAGAATGAGACTGAACGACACAGGGGGAAGACAGAGCCGGATAACGATCCATGATCTAGCGGCCGCAGCCGGCGTCAGCATCTCGACGGCGTCGAAGGCGTTGAACGATGCGGGCCGCGTGGGCGAGGAAACGCGCGAGCGGGTCAAGCGCATCGCGCTGGAAATCGGCTTCAGGCCGAACGCGCTAGCGCGTGGCCTCTTGAGCAAGCGCAGCTTCACTATCGGGCTCTTGACCAACGACACTTATGGCCGCTTCACGCTCCCGGTGATGGCAGGCATTTCGGAGGCGTTGGTCGACCACGGGGTTTCGGTTTTCCTGTGCGCGATCGAGGATGATCCGACTCTTGGGCAGATTCACGTGGATGCGATGCTGGACAAGCAGGTCGATGGCATCATCGCATCGGGTAAGCGGCTCGACCGGCGGCTGCCGGTCGATCTATCAAGCCTTCCGGTCCCAGTGGTCTACGCCTTTACGGAAGGCACGCCGGGCAGCGTCAGCTTCCGCTCGGATGACGCACAGGGCGCAAGGCTCGCGATGGAGTGGCTGATCGCACTCGGGCGTTCCCGCATCGCCCATATTACCGGTCCTGAAAGCTTTTTTTCGGTTTGCGAGCGCGCCTCGGCCTACCGCGAGATCGCAGGTGACAGTGAGCCGGTCCTCTACGGCGCGTGGGCAGAGGCCTGGGGTCATGAGGCAGTCGGCCGCATATGGAGCCGCGCCGGAGAAAAACCCGATGGCATCTTCTGCGGCAACGACCAGATCGCCCGCGGTGTCGTCGATGCGCTTCGCGAGCGGGGCGTCAAAGTGCCGGAGGACGTCTCGGTCGTCGGATTCGACAATTGGGAGATCGTCGCCGCGCAGACGCGGCCGCCGCTGACGACGGTCGACATGGAATTGAAGGAACTCGGCCGTCAGGCAGGGTTGACCGTGCTTGCGCTCGCCGAGGGCAGGCCTGTCGAGCCCGGAGTGAGGAAATTGCCGTGCCGTTTGGTCGTGCGGCAGTCGTGCGGGGGTGCCTGCAAGGTATGAGAAACGGCGCGAGGAGACGCGCCATATTGGGAGGAACGTCATGATCAAGCGTCTATTGGCAGCGACCAGCATCGCTACCCTATGCCTGGTATCGGGAGCATCGGCCGCCGAAAAAGTTGAAATGTGGGTCCGCTCGGGGATCGGCGACGCCTTCAAGAAGGTCGTTGAAGCCTATAATGCCAGCCACGAAAACCAGGTCAACGCAACCGAAGTGCCGTTTTCCGAACTGGTGCAGAAATATGCAACGGCGATCGCCGGCGGACAAGCGCCCGACGCCCTTTCGATGGACCTCATCTACAACCCCGCCTTTGCTGCGGCCGGCCAGTTGGAAGACCTGACGGACTGGGCAAAATCCCTGCCCTATTTCAACGCGCTGTCGCCGTCGCATGTTCGCCTCGGCACCTATCAGGACCGCATTTACGGCCTACCGCTCTCAGTCGAGACCTCGGTCTTTGCCTGGAACAAAGACCTCTACAAGAAGGCCGGCCTAGACCCGGAAAAGGCGCCGGCGACCTGGGACGAGATTACCGCCAACGCAGAAAAGATCCGCGCGCTCGGTGACGACACCTATGGCTTCTATTTCTCAGGTGGCGGCTGCGGCGGCTGCATGATCTTCACCTTCACCCCGCTCGTCTGGGGTGGCGGCGCCGATATCCTCTCGGCCGACAGCAAGACGGCGACGCTCGATACGCCGCAAATGCGCAAGGCGGTCGATATCTATCGCAACATGGTCAAGAAGGACTTCGTGCCGGCAGGTGCGGCAAGCGACAACGGTACGAACTTCCTGACCTTTACGAACGGCAAGATCGGCCAGCAAAGCCTCGGCGCCTTTGCCATCGGCACGCTTGTGACCGAGCATCCGGACATCAACTTCGGCGTGACCCTCATTCCAAGTGTCGATGGAAAGCCCTCCTCCTTCGCAGGCGGCGATAATTTCGTCATCACCAAGGGCACGAAAAAGATCGATGCAGTGAAGGAATTCCTCGAATACATCTATTCGATGGACGGCCAGAAGGTCATGGCACAGTACGGCAGCCTGCCGACGCGCGGCGACATCGCCCAAAAGGTGCTGGAGGGGCTCGATCCGCGTATGCAGGTCGGACTTGAGGCGATCAGCGTTGCCAAGACGCCCTATACGCTGCAGTTCAACGATCTGATCAACAGCGCCAACGGCCCGTGGGCTACCTTCACCAATGCCGCGATTTTCGGCGACGATGTCGACGGCGCCTTTTCAAACGCCCAATCGGAAATGCAGTCGATCATAGACAGCGGCCAATAACGTCTCTCCCGGCCGTGGGCCGGGGAGCGGTGGCAGCTTCCCGGCCAATCTTAATGACAGATGCGGAGCGTTTTTCGATGATAGGTTCAGGCTTGCAGCGCCAATCGTCCGCGCCCAGGCGGCGAAGATCGCAATGGCGTGGCCTTGCCTATATCGCACCCGCCATGGCGCTCGTCATCGTCTTCTTCATCATGCCGGTTATCTTCACCGGATGGATGAGCCTTCATAACTGGCCGCTGATGGGGGCCTCGCGCTGGATCGGGTTCAACAACTATTTCCGCATGTATAACGACGGCCGCTTCATGACGGCGCTGAATTTCACGGCCTATTATACCGTGATCGTCACTGTCGCGATCTTCGTGGTCGCCTTTCCGCTGGCGGTCTTCGTCGAAAAGGAACGGCAGTTCGTCAGCGCCTACCGCACGATCATCTTTCTGCCAGTCGTCGTCGGCCTTGCAACTGCCTCCCTGCTTTGGGTGTGGCTTGCCAATGTCGACAGCGGGTTCATCGGTCCTGCCTTGAAAGGCCTCGGCCTCGTCGAGAAAAGCCCAAACCTGCTTGCGACCTTCGATACGGCGTTTCTGACTGTTGTCGTAATGGTCGTCTGGAAGATCGCGGGCTTTACCATGATCATCCTTTTGACAGGGCTTCAGGCTATTCCTGCAGAACTGACGGAGGCGGCCCGCATCGATGGCGCCGGCCGTTGGCAGCGGTTCGTGCATCTGACGCTGCCCTTGATGCGCAAGACGATCGCGCTGGCGCTGATCGTCTCCGTCACCGGTTCGGTCCTTGCCTTTGACCAGTTCTACATCATGACGGCCGGCGGACCGCAGAACAAGATGATCTCGGTCGTCTATTACATCTTCAATCAGTCCTTCGTGTCCTTCAACCTCGGCTATGGCGCAGCGCTGTCGATCGTGCTTCTCGCGATCCTGGTGGCGATCAGCATCATACAGCTCTGGCTGCTTCGTGTCGGGGAGGATCGCCCATGATCTCCGCGAAGGAACGCCGCGCGCGCAAGCGCCTCCGCTCGAAGTCGGCCTACCACCTGACGGGGATCGCCATCGCGATCTTCTTTCTGGCGCCATTCGCCGTCACGCTGCTTGCCTCGTTCCGGCACGGAACCGAAGCGAGCCTGCCGCCTCTGCCGCCATGGCCGACGACGGGTGTGAGCTTCGATTCCTACAGATTGCTGGATACGTTCGGCGCCGGCATCTGGCGGCACATGGTCAATTCGCTGCTCGTCTCGCTTGCCACCGTTGTCCTGACAGTCGTGGTCAGCCTGCTCGCGGGATACGGATTTTCGCGCTATCGGTTTCCGCTGAAGAACGTGCTCTTCGTGCTGATCATCATGACGCTGATGATCCCCTTCCAGTCGATCCTGACGCCGCTCTTCATCATCCTTGCAAAGCTCGGGCTCAACAATTCGCTGCTCGGGCTGACGCTCGTCTATGTGACCCTGCAGCTTCCCTTTTCCGTCTTCATGATGCGCAATGCTTTCGATGCCGTCCCGAAAGAGATCGAGGAGGCTGCGCGTATCGACGGCGCGCGCGATTTGAAGCTCCTTGTGCGCGTGCTGTTGCCGCTTGTCCTGCCCGGTGTCGCGACCGTCGCGATCTTTGCGTTCCTCAATGCCTGGAACGAGTTCCTTGCGGCACTCGTGCTGCTTTCCAGTAATGAGAAATACACCCTGCCCGTCCTCATGACGGCGGTGCGCGCCGGCCGCCTCGGCGCGATCAACTGGGGCGCGGTGCAGGCCGGCGTCGTCGTCATGACGATCCCCTGCCTCATCGTCTTCCTGCTTCTGCAACGCTACTACATGCGCGGGCTCATGGCCGGCGCGGTGAAGTGATCTCAAGACAAAATGGATGAAGCCATGAACAAGCTGAAAAGAGACCGCCAGTTCCGCCCCCTTCCCGTTCCGAGCGTCGAATTGCACGGGCTCTTCGGCGATCGTCAGGACGCGATCTGCGCGTCCACGGCCGAGACGCTTCTCGACCGTTGCGTGGCGGCCGGCATGCTGCGCGCGATCGATACGAGCCAGCCAGGCCCCGGCGTCGTGATCCCGATCCAGCCCTGGGGCGGCACGACGCAGATGTTCTGGGACAGCGACCTTGGCAAATCAATCGAGACGGTCGCCTATTCGCTCTACCGGCGCCCCAATCCGCAGTTGGAAGCCCGCGTCGACGACATTATCGGCATGTATGAGAAACTGCAGGACAAGGATGGCTATCTCAACGCCTGGTTCCAGCGCGTCCAGCCAGGCCGTCGCTGGGCCAATCTGCGCGACCACCACGAGCTTTATTGCGCCGGCCATCTGATCGAGGGCGCGGTTGCCTATTATCAGGCGACGGGCAAGCGCAAGCTGCTCGATATCATGTGCCGGTATGCCGACTACGTGATCAAGGTCTTCGGCCACGGCGAAGGCCAGATACCGGGCTATTGCGGCCATGAAGAGATCGAGTTGGCGCTGGTCAGACTCGCCCGCGTGACCGGCGAGAAGAAGTATCTGGATCTCGCCAAGTATTTCATCGACGAGCGCGGCGCCGAGCCGCATTTCTTTACCGAAGAGGCGATCCGCGACGGCCGCGATCCGGCAAATTTCATCCAGAGTACCTACGAATACAACCAGGCTCACGAGCCGGTGCGGCAGCAAAAGAAGGTGGTCGGCCATGCGGTGCGTGCCATGTATCTTTATTCCGGCATGGCAGACATCGCGACGGAATATAACGACGATACCCTGACCGCCGCACTCGAAACACTCTGGGACGACCTCACGACCAAGCAGATGTACATCACCGGCGGCATCGGCCCAGCCGCGTCCAATGAAGGGTTCACCGACTACTACGACCTGCCGAACGAGAGCGCCTACGCCGAAACCTGCGCCTCGGTCGGCCTGGTGTTCTGGGCCAGCCGCATGCTGGGCCGCGGTCCCGATCGCCGCTATGCCGACATCATGGAGCAGGCGCTTTACAATGGCGCAATGGCCGGCATTTCGCTCGACGGCAGGACGTTCTTCTATGAAAATCCGCTTGAGAGCGCCGGCAAGCACCATCGCTGGATCTGGCATCACTGCCCCTGCTGCCCGCCGAACATTGCGCGCCTGCTGTCCTCCATCGGATCTTATATGTATGCCGTTGCCGACGACGAGATTGCCGTCCATCTCTATGGAGAAAGCAGGGCGCGCTTTGAAATCGCGGGCTCGAAGATCACGCTCGCGCAGGAGACGCGCTATCCTTGGGATGGCGCCATCCATTTTTACATCGAGATGGAAAAACCGGCGCATTTCGCCGTGTCGCTCCGCATCCCCGAATGGGCCGACGGCGCCGCAATCAAGGTGAATGGCGAGGCGCTCGATCTTTCATCCGTGATGCTCGACGGCTATGCCCGCATCGAACGGGAATGGAAGAGCGGCGATCATGTCAATCTCGACATTCCCCTTGCGGCGCGCTCGCTCTTTGCCAATCCGCTGGTGCGCCAGGATGCCGGCCGCACGGCTTTGATGCGCGGGCCGCTTGTCTATTGCGTCGAAGCGACTGACAACGGTTCCGGCTTGAACGGTATCCGGCTCAGCGCCGATGCGTCAAAAGCCACAACTGCCGAGATCGCCGAGCTTCGCGGCGCCGTCGCTTTGGATCTGCCGGTGACACGCGATGAAACCGATTGGGGCAACATGCTTTACAGGACGTCGCCGCCGCAGGCACGCGAAGCGACCGCGCGCTTTGTGCCCTACCCGTTCTGGGATAACCGCGCTCCGGGTGAGATGCTTGTCTGGGTCAGAGCAGGTGGCTCGAGCGGTGAGTAAAGTGAGTAAGTTGACAGATACTGGCGTCGTGCTGTCCGGCGTCCGAAAGAGCTTCGCCAGCTTCGATGTCATCCATGGCATCGACCTTGAAATCGCCGAGGGCTCCTTTGTCGTCTTCGTCGGCCCCTCCGGCTGCGGAAAGTCGACGCTGCTTCGCATGATCGCCGGCCTCGAAGAGGTCACGGACGGCGAGATCGAGATCAAGGGACGCAACGTCACCGATCTCGATCCGTCGGACCGGGGCATCGCCATGGTGTTTCAGTCCTACGCTCTTTATCCGCACATGAGCGTGCGCGAAAACCTCGCCTTCGGGCTGAAGATGGCGAAAACGGCGGCAGCCGAGATCGAGACACGCGTGAAGGCGGCGTCCGGGATTCTGAAGATCGAGCATCTGCTCGACCGCAGGCCCGGCCAGCTCTCAGGCGGTCAGCGCCAGCGCGTCGCGATCGGCCGGGCAATCGTGCGCAAGCCAGACGTCTTCCTGTTCGACGAACCACTGTCGAACCTGGATGCGGAGTTACGGGTCTCGATGCGCATCGAAATCGCCCGGCTGCATCGCGAGCTCGGCAACACGATGATCTATGTGACGCATGACCAGACTGAGGCGATGACGCTTGCCGACAAGATCGTCGTTCTGCGCGATGGACGCATCGAACAAGTGGGAACGCCGCGCGAAGTCTACGAGAATCCGGCCAATGTCTTCGTCGCGGGCTTCATCGGCTCACCGCGAATGAACCTTCTGGAAGCCGCATGGACCGGTGACGGCACGATCAGAATCGCCGGCACCGTCATCCCGGCACCGATTGCAGCCGGCAAGCTTTCAGCCGGCGACAGGCTGACGTTCGGCGTTCGCCCGGAGCATTTCGTTGTCGCTGAGGCTGGGGCGGAGACCCTAAAAGCTAAGGTCGATTTTTCCGAGTATTTGGGTGGAACCCAGTATCTATACTGTCAGCTCGAAGATGGCCAGACCGTCACCGCAGAACACAGGTCGCAGCTGGCAATCGAGGCCGGCGACACTGTCCATCTTGCAAGCGAGACGACCGAGCGCCGTTTCTTCGATGCAAATGGGCAGCGCCTGGCAGGTTAGACCGTATGTTCGTGGGGTGAAGGTGGCCCGCCCCCGCGTTAAGCTGAATTCGGGGGTTGCTCTGGATTGGCCGGAGCCGAGCCCCATGCTTAGCGAGGGCGAACCATGAAAGAGAATAGCGTACTTTTCATCGGCTTGGATACGTCGAAGCTGAAGATTTCAGTGGCGGTTGCCGATGGCGGTCGTAACGGCGAGGTGCGGTTTTTCGGCGATATCTCGTCGGAGCCGGCGTCGGTGGCGTCGATGGTCGCCAAGCTTTCCAAGCGTGGAGCCAAGCTTCATTTTTGTTATGAAGCCGGCCCGACCGGTTACGGTCTTTATCGCCAGATTGTTGAACTGGGGCATGACTGCGTGGTGGTGGCGCCATCGCTGGTGCCCAGGCGTGCGGGCGACCGGGTGAAGACCAACCGCCGCGATGCCGTAAGCCTGGCGCGCCTGCACCGGGCGGGCGAGCTGACGGCGGTCTGGGTCCCGGATGAAGGCCATGAGGCGATCCGCGACCTGGTGCGGGCCCGCGAGGCTGCCAACGACGCGTTGAAGCAGGCACGTCAGCAACTCCAATCCTTTCTCCTGCGGCACGGCCGGATTTATACCGGCCGCACGCCATGGACGCATGCCCATACAAGATGGCTGGCGCGCCAGGCCTTCGATCATCCCGCCCACCACATCCTGTTGGCGGAATTTTGCCAGGCCATCGAGGATGCCGGCGTGCGTCTGGACAGGCTGACAAAGCTGGTTGCCGAGACCGCGGCATCCTGGTCGATGGCGCCGGTTGTGGCCGCCTATCAAGCGATGCGCGGCGTCGCGTTCATGACAGCGGTCACCTTTGTGGTCGAAATCGGCGATGTCCGGCGCTTTGGCAATCCTCGCCAGCTGATGGCGTATCTCGGTCTCGTGCCATCGGAAAGCTCAACCGGCGAACGGGTCAAACGTGGTGGGATCACCAAGGCAGGCAACACAAGGGCGCGAAGGGTCCTCGTCGAAGGAGCCTGGACATATCGCTTCCCGGCTCGCGTGAGCCCGGCGATCCAGGCCCGGCTGGATGGCCTGCCAAGAGCGGTTCGAGAGATTGCCTGGAAAGGTCAGGTGCGGCTTTGCGCGCGCTATCGCAAGCTGATGGCGGCAGGCAAGCCGAAGGTCGTCGCGGTCACCGCCGTTGCCCGGGAAATGGCAGCGTTCCTGTGGGCGATCGGGCAGGAGGTCGCTCCCACAGCAAAAATCTAAAGCCAATCGTCGGCGCAATGCGCGACAAACCAGTCAAGACGCAAACATCTGCTGTTGAACAAAGATGGAGGCAGGGCTCCGGTGGGGAACCCTCGTCATCTCTATGTGGCGGATAAAATCCATGCCCGATGTTAGACAGAAGCAGCCCCAGACGAACACACGGAAATGCGGTACCCAGCCCGCGCATAAGAGTATGCCAGCCGTCGTCGAAACGCCCTGTCTCCTGCTTTGTTCAACAGCTTCACGCATGTGCTTTCGTCCTCAAAGCCGGAAAGGAAAAATTATCGCTAAGAAGCTTGCAAACGAACATAAGAGAAATCGGTTGTCGATAGGACTGATCGGAATTTCCCCGCGTATGGCCGCGGATCGAACGGCTCGACAATCCAAGGATGGCTAGCCATTCTCATAGATGGATTCTCAAGCCGGGACATATGATCGCAACCGACCCTTTGCAGATCCTCAGCGACGTCCTAAAATCCCTACAAAGCCCGAGGTAATCGAGATCGGCCGTCGCCCCCTCGTCGGACAGGCCTAATTGCCGTCGGAATCACGGAGACGTATGCACACGACACGTCGAATGCTGGTGCGGGCCTCCTTAGCTATGATGGCCGCGACGATTTTCCCGCCAGTCTTGGCACGCCCCCAGGACGGCCGGCCTGTCATGCGCCGCATCCCGTCGACCGGCGAGGCAGTTCCGGCCGTCGGGCTTGGGACGTGGATCACCTTCAATGTCGGCGACGATCGGGTGCTCATGGACGAATGCGCGGGCGTCATGGCAGCCTTCTTCGAGGCTGGCGGACGCATGATCGACTCTTCGCCCATGTACGGCTCATCGCAACCGGTCATCGGCCATGGCCTGCGGAAGCTCGGGCAGCCCGCGGCGCTGTTTTCGGCGGAGAAAGTCTGGACGTCGTCGGGCGCTGACGGCCCAAGGCAGATCGAGCAATCCCGCCTTTTCTGGGATGTACCGCGGTTCGACCTCATCCAGGTCCACAATCTCCTTGCCTGGGAGGCGCATCTGCAGACCCTGTTCGACATGAAGGCGGCCGGCGCGGTGCGCTATGTCGGGATCACGACCTCAGAAGGGCGCCGCCATGATCTTCTTGAACAGATCATGCGGCACGAACCCATCGATTTTGTACAGCTCTCCTACAACATCCTCGATCGCGAGGCGGAAGAGCGGATCCTGCCGTTGGCGGCAGAGCGCGGTATTGCCGTGATCATCAATCGGCCCTTCCGGCAAGGCGCGCTGACTCGCCGGCTCGAGGGCGAACCTATGCCCGAATGGGCGGCCGAACTCGGTGCATCGAGCTGGGCTCAGTTCCTCCTGAAGTTCATTCTCGCCCACCCGGCCGTCACCGTCGCGATCCCAGCAACCACCCGCGTCGACCACGTGCGCGAAAACGTCGCGGCGGCGATAGGCTCCTTGCCAGACGCCGCCACGCGCGCGCGCATGGTGGCCCACGTGCAGGATCTTTGATGCCGGAATGGTGGACCTACAGCCTTGAGGATTTTCTGCTCTTTTCGCCACGCGTCTACTGGCGGATGTTCGAGTTGCAGAATGCGGCCCTCTGGCCGCTACAGGCGCTCACGGTTGGCCTCGGCTTTGCGGCGATTGCGCTTGCCGTACGGCAGCCGTACGCCTCAGGGCGCTTCGTCGCGCTCGTTCTCGCGATCCTTTGGGCCTTCGTCGGATGGTCTTTCCTTTGGAACCGCTACACGACCATAAACTGGGCGGCCGCCTATGTCGCACCAGTCTTCGCCGTTGAGGCCGTGCTGCTCCTCGCCGTCGGCACGCTGCTCAATGGCCTCGTCTGCGACCGGCGTGGGCCCGCCGGCGGGATGGGATATGTGCTTCTTGCCTTCGCTCTTGCCGGGCAGCCGCTGCTTGCGCCGCTGCAAGGACGGGTTTGGGCCTCGTCGGAGATTTTCGGCATTGCGCCCGATCCGACAGCGATCGGAACGTTAGGTTTTCTGCTTCTCGCCCGCGGCAAGACCTTATCGTTGCTCCTTCCGATCCCCCTTCTGTGGTGTTTTTTAAGCGGCATAACCCTTTGGAGTATGGGAGCTCCGGAGGCGTGGGCAGCTTTTGCGGCCGTGATGCTCGCGCTCGCAGCCTGCATCGGAATGATCATCGCTCAGCACGTGAGGCCAAGATGACGACTGCACTTTTCGTCTTTTTCTTCAACGAAAGCCCTGCACCACGTGGTGGAGTTTGGCTTGGGTAATGAGGGAAGCTGACGTGCATCCGTCTTCCCGCTTGGACACTATCCGACGCTCGAAGCCCCGCATGCCTGCGGCAGGCGGCGTCTGCTGCGGCAAATAGGCCACCTTGCGGGCAGAAGCGCGGTCGCTCCAGTCCTCAAGTGTCCTGCTTTCAAAACGGATGGTTCCGGAACTCGGCGACTGCTAGCGGGTGTCGGTCAAGAGGAAAAGGAAATACGTCGACAGCTGCAGCGGTGGCGCGAACATAGAATCCCATCCCGCAACAGCGTCTGGAGCCGATCTTTAATTCAATGGTCGTCCAGCGAGCCTTGCGCATAGAAATGCTTGCGTATCGTTCTTGTATAAGTGGCAAATGCGGGCGACGCCATGACATCCAGGCCTCTCGGTCGAGGAAGATCGATGTCGTAAACCTCCGAGATCGCACCGGGACGTTCGCTCATGACGACCACCCGATCTGAAAGGAAGACGGCTTCCGGAATACTGTGGGTGATCAGGAGGATGGTTTTTTTCGATTCAAGCCAAATGCGTTGAAGTTCGAGATTCATCTTTTCTCGGGTCATTGCGTCGAGTGCACCGAACGGCTCGTCCATAAGCAAGACCCTCGGATCGTGCAGGAGCGCCCTGCAGATAGAGGCACGCTGTTGCATGCCGCCGGACAGTTGCCACGGGTACTTGTTTTCGAACCCCTTCAGGCCGGCCATCTCGATCAAGGTCTCGGCCCGTCTGCGGGCCTCGACCATGTCCATATTCCGCATCTCCGCCTGCAGCAGAATGTTGTCGATGACGACGCGCCATGCGAGCAGTACCGCACTCTGAAAGACAATACCGACATCGATTTGGGGCCCGCTGATTTCCTTTCCCGCCAAACGGACCGCTCCGTCCGTCACCGGAGCCAAGCCCGCAACCAATCTCAGCAGCGTGCTCTTTCCGCAGCCCGATGGCCCCACAACCGAGACGAACTCCCCGTCACTGATCGACAGATTGATCGGACGCAGTGCTTCGAAGGCTCCGAAACGCTTTGTCACGTTGTCGAGTTCAATGAGGGGGATCCCCGGCCTAGACTGCGGCTCTTTGGCTTCCATTTCTTCCTCAAAAAGGTGGACCGGTTCCGTCATCGCCGATCCCTTACGGAAGGAAGGCATCGGTATAGTACTTCGAAACATCGTCATCCGAGGTTTTAAGCGTCCCGACCGCAATCATGGTCTTGATGGTTTCTTGGATTTGCGCAGACGTCACGCGCAGTGGCCGCAGGTCGGCCGAGCCCGGGCTCTTGAGCAGAGGAATCGCCGTGTTCAGACCAGACAGCAGACTCTCTGCCGATCCTGCATTCGGATAGCTGGCACGCACGGCGTCGACAGCCTCCTGGGGGTGCTGGACGGTGTATTCGAATGAGCGGGTCGCCGCCCGCATGACCTTTTTGATGAGCTCCGGGTTTTCTTCCACTGTTTCGAGGTTGACGATGAACGACGACCCGATGCTGTTCACTCCATGGTCGGCGAAGAGCATGTTGGTCACTGGCTTGCCGGTTACCGATTCGATCTGGCTGCCCTGATCGGTGGCGAAGCCAAGAAGTGCATCGGCCTGGCCCGTGATCACGGCGTTGACCTTGGTCTTCGCGTCGCCGCTGACGGTCTTGAAATCGGATGCCTGAAGTCCGTTCTTTTCCATGAAGAGCGGCCAGGACTGTGACGGAGAATCGCCCGGTGTCATCGCGATAGTCCGGCCCTGGATGTCAGAAGGCTTTTCAATCCCCTTTTCCTTCAGGCTGACGACGGCGAACGGACTCGTCTGCAATGCCGAGCCGACCGAAATCACCGGTGCGCCCTTGGCGACGAGCGCCATCATCGACGTCAGATCGGCAAAGCCGAACATCACGTTCTCAGCCGCAACGGCCTGCACGGTGGGGCCAGATCCACGGCCCTCCAGGATTTCAAGGTCGATACCCTCCTCCTTGAAGTAGCCCTTCTGCTTGCCCAGAATCAAAGGTGAATGAAGGCCGGTAACGTACCAGTTGAGCATCAGCGTCGCCTTTTCGAGGCTTTGCGATGCCGCGCTTGTCACGCATGCCGCCGAAATTGCAGCTAAAACCGCACAGGCTTTGATTATCTTGGGAATCTGCATCACTTTTCCTCCGTTAGTGATCCAAGTCATGAACGTCTCAGGTCGGTGCGAGCGCGTCGCCGCGATTGGAGATGTGCCATGGCAATACGAGCTTTTCGGCGAGATCGATCAGCACGAAAAGGAAAACACCCATCATCGAAAGAACGATGAGGGCGGAAAACATCAGCGGCAAATCGAAATTACCGTTCGCGCGCTGCAACACGTAGCCAATGCCGGAATTTGATCCGACGAATTCGCCGACGACGGCACCCACCACCGCAAGCGTGATGGAGACTTTCATGGCGGAGAAGATTGCCGGCAGAGCGTTGGGCAGGCTGATTTTATAGAACATCTTAAGGCGTGTGCTGCCCATCGACCTTGCAAGGTCGATCAGGTCCGCTTCAAGGGATTTAAAGCCCATCACCGTCGATACGACGATCGGAAAAAAGCCGAGCAAAAAGGCAACGATGATCTTGGGAAGAATACCAAACCCGAACCAGACCACGAACAAAGGCGCGATGGCAACCTTCGGAATGCTTTGGGAAAACACCAGCAGCGGGTAGAGGTAGCTCTCAATGGTCCGGGAATACGCTATCAGCATGGCAAGCGGGACCCCGATGACAACAGAGAGTACAAATCCGCCGATAGTCGCCTGAAGCGTTGGAAGCGTTTCCGCAGCAAGCATGGGCCACTGCGTGTAGAGCTGGTTTCCGACGTCGAGAGGGGTCGGGATCAGGTATGCGGGAATGCCGAAGATCCGGATGGATAGGTCCCACACCAGAATCAGGGCAGCTACCAAAATGACCGGCCGAACCCACGGCGAATTGATTATTGCGTACATGATCTTAAGCCTCCCGCGTAATGACTCCATACGATGCGCTTTGCATCATCTGTCGCTCCTCCCCGCATAAACCAGAACTTGCCCGCTGTTTCTCCTCGCAGTCAGCGGGCCTTCCGATCCTTGCCTCAAAAGGATCGATCCTCCCGGAAACGAAAATGTTATTCACCAAGTAGGGAATTAACATCAGGTTCCCCGGTGGAGTCAATCCTCAGGTTGGCCGCGTCGACCTATGCCTCTTGCGTGTGCGGCGCAAAGCAGCCTTCAAGGGCATGGGTTCGAATTGACAATTCATCGTCTGGTGAATAATTTTCTTGGCGGGGAGCGTGGTTCGGTCGCCGCTCGATGGATGGCATTTGCCGATCATGATGTGCCTATCGGCTGGGCGTTTTCGGACCCGGAGAAATTCAAGAATGCGCAAACGCCAGATCAATCCGCACATATCGATCGACGCCTGGACGCACATTTTCCCGCCGAGCTATTTCAGACAAATCCAGAAGGTCGCAAGCGCCTCCGGGCCGTTGAAGCGGTGGCTCACGCTCAAATCGCTTTATGATCTCGACGAGCGGTTTCGCATCATGGATCAGTTTGAGAATTATGCACAGGTTCTCACGCCCTCGATGCCCGCTTTCGACGAAATCGCAGACGCGGAGGAAGCCGCGTCCCTTTCGACGTTGATGAATGACGCCTTGGCTGATCTCGTGCATCAATACCCAAGGCGATTTCCTTACTTCGTCGCCGGAATCAGCATGGGCAACGAGACTGTCGCCCACCAGGAAATCGACCGGGCTATCAGTCTCGGCGCAGTTGGCTTTCAATTGCCAAGCCACGTTCAAGGCATGGCATTGGACCATCCCAGATTCCAGGCCATCTGGGATGCTATTGCAGCGACCGGCCGCACTGTCTGGCTCCATCCAATTAGGGGACCTGTGCCCGACTATCCAACGGAAGCGAAGTCGAAGTTCGAAATTTGGTGGTGTTTTGGCTGGCCCTATGAATCGTCCGTGGCCATGGCTCGACTGGTGCTGTCAGGTCTGTTCGACCGTCATCCGCACTTGAGGGTCCTTACCCATCACATGGGTGGAATGATACCCTTTTTTGCGGGACGCATCGAGCAGGGCTGGGGTCTCGAAATGGGTTCGAGAACCCCGCCGTCTGATGCTGACCTGCTGCCGCGCCCGCTGAGAAAGCCCGTCGTGGAGTATTTCAAGAACTTCTATGGGGATACGTCACTCTCGGGCTCAGCGGGCGCCCTTCGGTGCGGCCTGGATTTCTTCGGAACCGATCAGGTCGTCTTCGCGACGGATTTTCCGTTCGATGCTGAAGGCGGTTCTTATCTCGTCAGAGAAACGCTAAGGTCGTTGGATGACTTGGTACTTCCGGATGATGACGTTTTAGCTATCGGCCAAAAGAACCTCGCGGGTCTCATCGTTCCTAACTTCACGCCACGGCTGTGAGTTGCTAGGTGTCAATGCAAATGGCCGTTCAGATCGATGCTCATGGGAAAACAATGGAAAGTGCACGGGAAACCAGAAGGGTTTCAGACGAGGCGTCGAGCGAGGCAATAGCGCGTTCCCGGGACGCGGACAGGTCGAGAAAACTGCTGTTGGACGTGGCCCGCGCGGAATTCGCGGAATTTGGCCTCGGCGGCGCCCGTATCGCCCGAATCGCGGAGCGGGCAAACGTCGACAAGAAGCTCATCTTTTATTACTTCCGCAACAAGGAGAACCTTTATACCGAGGTTCTTCTTGAAGCGTACGCCAAGATTCGCGCTGCCGAATCGAACCTCCACCTGACGGAGATGGACCCGCGGGACTCGATCCGCAAGCTGACCGAATTCACCTGGAAGTACTACATCGACAATCCGGAATTCATAACATTACTGAACAGCGAGAACCTGCACAAGGCACGGCATATTTCAGCGCTGCCCAACATCAAGGACCTGAACTCGCCATTGGTGGCCATGCTCGCGGAGGTCTTGAAGCGTGGCGTGGAGAGCGGCGAGTTCCGCAAGGATATCGACCCGGTCCAACTTTACATATCAATAGCGGCGCTCTCGTATTTTTATCTCTCTAACAATCACACGCTTTCCGCAATCTTCGGCAGAGATCTCTTATCGCCAGCCGCCTTGGAAGAAAGACTGGACCATATCCAGGGGCTCGTCCTTGGTTATGTGACCGCTACGTGAGATTATGGCTGATACCGAAATCGGTCATTATTTAATCGACTGACGTCTAATGGCAGGTGTGCCGTGTCCAGAGTCCTCATCATCATCGGGCTTGCTTTCGTGGTGATCGGTATTCTATGGCCGTGGCTTGCGCGTCTCGGCCTAGGTAGACTGCCGGGCGACATCCTCATCGAGCGCGGGAATTTCTCCATTTATATCCCAATTACCACCGGCCTGCTTTTCAGCATCGTGCTGTCGGTGATGTTCTGGCTCTTCAGTCGTTGAAAACGTCACGCATATTGCTGGACGGCGTAGGGAACATCGTTGAAGGCGTGGCGGGCAGGATCGACAGGACATCAAGCAAGGGCAAGCAGAGCTTTGCCTGCGGAGGCCAGCGGCATCACTTCGAAACCACTCTTTTAATGGGAAAGAATCTTTCCCGGGATAGACGACGATGCGCCGCGCGGGGTCTAGATCCTCGCAAGCGAGATAGAACCCTTCCTCGGGTTTTGGCGCCAGGCTGCGTTTGATTTCGATGGCCCAAGGCTGGCCGCCTCGCGGCGTGAGGAGGTCTGCGTCGGATTCAAGATCAAGATAGATCGACGAGCGATGGCTATGGCGAGCGCAAGAGTCGTCTTTCCGACTTGGCTCTTATGATGGCGCTGCTGTGAAAAAGATTTGCATCTACTATTGTTATTTCATAAATAATCGATAATCTTTTTCGTCATGGCAACAACGAAGCGAGGGAGGCGGATCGTGGATGCCGGGTGCAAGGCTCGACAGATGCAGGCCCAATCTCGGATTGACCGGCGCGGGCTTCTGGCGGGAGTCGGGGCACTTGCGGCTGCCGCCGTGCTTCCCGGTCGCCGCGTAAAAGCCGAAGGCAGCGTCTTGCAGGTCTGGGGAGGCGTGCCGGCGGCCTCGGGGCCGGCAGAAGTGATCCAGGGCTTTGAGCGAGAGAACCCGGGCTCGAAGGTCAGCTACACCCGCTTCGTCAACGACGACTGGGGCAACCTCAAGCTCGACACCGCGCTGCAGGGTGGCGTCGAGATCGACGTCTACTTTTCCTATCCGCTGGCATCGCTTGCCCTTCGCACCGATTCCGGTCTCGCCGCCGATCTCACCGGCCGCGTGGCCGCCGATCCGCAGCTTACGCCATTCCTGGACCAGCAACAGCCCCGCGCCTACTGGTCGGATGGCCGGATCCTGGCACTCGCGACGGCGCGCGAGCCGAATTTCGTCCTCGTCAATGAGCGGCGGCGGCAAGAGGCTCGTGCTGAATTGCCGGGAGCCTGGACCATCGACGATTTCCGCGCCTTCGCGCGGCGCCTCACCACGCCTGGTTCGCCTGGGGCTTACGCCGCACCGGACACCGCCAGGATCGCGCTCGGCCCCAACTATTGGTACACGGCCGACGGCCGGTCGAACTTCGCCGATCCGCGCTTCCTCGAATGGCTGAGGCTCGGGCAGGACATGATCCGGGAGGGCGGCGCCTATCCCTGGACCGAGGTGCTCGCCCGCAGGTTGGAGGTCTACCAGCAGAACGGGTTCCTCACCGGCGAGTTCGCCGTCTGGCCAACCGCACCGTTCAACCTGCGCTATCTCAAGGATCTGAAGAACTATCCTCATGACTTTGTCGTGAGCTGCGCACCCGTACCAAGAGTTCCGGGTGGCGGCGACTGGAACACCGGGACCTTCAACAACTTCGTCATGATCAACCCGAATTCGCCGCGGCAGGAGCTCGCCTGGCAGTTCGTCAAATACTGGGTGACGAAGGGCGGCGGGCCGATGATGAAGGGCGGCAAGATCCCGGCGCTCGACCAGCTCGACGGCGACGCGATCCTCGCCGGGCTCCTCGGCAGCGAGCCCGAGCGCTTCTTCGACGTCTCCTCGTTCCGCCGGGTGCTCCTCGACGAGGGCATCAAGCTCAGCGGCGACACGAACCTCACCGCGTATCCAGAGATCCACCTCGCCTGTACCCAGCAGCGGAACCTCTGCTGGATCGACGAGAAGTCGCCCGAAGATGCCGTCCGGGCAATCGACGCGCGCGCCGAAGCCGCGATCGAGCGCTATCGGGGGAGGAGCTGAGCCATGGTTTCGACGCATGTGAGCGACAGGCTCACCGCTATCGCTGCGCCCGAGACGGAAGGCCGACTCCGCCGGAGCCGATTGCAGCCCGGCGGCTGGACCGGGCTCGCGTTCCTCGCGCCAAACCTCATCGGCGTCATCGCCTTCACCGTCATCCCGCTCGTCTCAGTGGTGGTTCTCGCCTTCACCGACTGGAACCTCGTTTCAGGCGTCGAGGGAATCCGGTTCATAGGGCTCGAAAACTTCGTCAATCTCGCGCGCGATCCGGGCTTCTGGAACGCGCTGATCCTGACCTTCGTCTATGCCGGAGTGAGCGTGCCGCTGACTGTTGCATTCGGGCTCGCGCTTGCTCTTGCGCTCAACCGCGACCTTCCAGGCCGTTCCGCGCTCCGCGCGGTCTTCTTCCTCCCCTACATCGTCAACGTTGTGGCGATCGGGATGACCTGGCTCATGCTGATGAATCCGAGGGCTGGGCTGGTGAACCAAGCGCTCACCGTCTTGGGTCTGGAACAGCTTCCCGCCTGGTTCGCCTCATCCTACTGGGCGCTCCCGGCCCTCATCCTGATGGCGGTCTGGAGCAGCGTCGGCTATGCGGCACTCATCTTCCTTTCGGCGCTCCAGGATGCGCCGACCCATCTCTACGAAGCGGCAGAGATGGACGGAGCCGGGGCGTGGGCGAAGTTCCGCGTCATCACCTGGCCGGCGCTCATGCCGACGACCGTGTTCCTCCTTGTCACACTCTTCATCGGCGCGTCGCAGGGCTTTGGCCTGATCGCGCTCATCACCCAAGGCGGACCGGGCGACTCCACGACCACGCTCTCCTATTACATGTACCAGAACGGCTTCCAATTTTACCGCTTCGGCTATGCCTCGGCGATCGGGCTTGCAACCTTCGCCGGCGTGCTCGTGCTGACGCTCATCACGTGGCGGGCGCAGAAAGGACAGGCGCTCTATGAGTGAGGTCACGCATTCTACGCCAGCGCGGTCCCGGCCGGGCGTCTTGCGCAGTGCGCGCGAGCGCCGCCGACTTCTGAACCGATGGCTCTGGGGGATCGGGCTTTGGGCGCTGGCGCTTCTCTTCCTCGCCCCCTTCGCCTGGATGATCTCGACCTCGCTCAAGCAGAGCGTCGACGCCTACCGCGTTCCGATGGAGTGGATTCCCGATCCGGTCCAGTGGCGGAACTACGTGGAGGTGCTGACGGGCGAGCACTCGGTCGTCCCGGCCTTCCTCAACTCGCTTTTCGTCGCAGCGCTCCGGGTCACGGGCGAACTCGTCACGGCCTCCATGGCGGGCTACGCCTTCGCAATGATCCGCTTCCGCGCACGTGAGTTCATCTTTCTCCTCTATCTCGCAACCGCGACCATTCCCGCCCAGCTCCTCCTGGTACCAAGGTTCATCTATTTCCAGAAGCTGGGACTCTACGACACACTCTGGTCCCTGATCCTGCCCGGCATGTTCACGGTCTTCGGCACGTTCCTCATGCGACAGTTCTTCGTGAGCCAGCCGCGCGACTTCGCCGAGGCGGCGCGGATCGACGGAGCGAGCGAGTGGCAAATCTTCAGGCGGATCTACCTGCCGATGGCGGCACCTGTCCTCAGTGCGCTGGGCATCCTCGCTTTCGTCTGGTCCTGGAACGACTATGAGGCGCCGCTGGTCCTCATCTCCAATCCGGACGTCTATACGCTACCCTTGAGCCTCACCAACTTCACCGACGAGCAGGGCCAGATCGATCCCGGGCTCTCCATGGCCGCCTCCGTCGTTTCGATCCTTCCGATCCTCATCGTCTTCATCTTCCTGCAACGCCGCTTCGTCGCCGCGATGACGCATAGCGGCCTGAAATAAGTGAACCCCCATGGACCACCCATCAACCGCCGCAAACCGTGCCGGAAAGGCCAATCCGCTCCAGCAGATCGTCGATGCAATGCCCGAGTGCCGGGGCGCTGCGCGGCGCGTCGCCGAGATCATCCTCGCCTCGCCGGAAAAGGTCGCGGGCTCCTCGATCACCTGGCTCGCCGAAGCCGCAAAGACGTCGCCCGCGACGGTCACACGCCTTGCCGAACAGCTCGGCTTCGACGGTTATCCGGCACTCCGGACGGCCATCGCCATGGAGCGTGGGCGCGCCGCGCAATCCTCCTGGGAGAGCGATATCGGCTCGGCAATCCAGCCCAACGACAGGCCTGACCAAGTACTGCGCGTGCTTGCCGGCACGGCGGCGAACGCTCTCAGGAACGCGCTCGCCGAGATCGATCTCGAAGCGATCACCAAGGTCGCCGAGGCGATCGCGGTGGCGCACCGGGTGCACATCTACGGCGAGTGGGGCGACGCCATCCCCGCGCAGGAGCTCGCGATCCGGCTCCTCAGGATCGGCATTCCCGTCTGGTTCCACGACGGCAACCAGGCCTCGCGCATCGGCGCCGGGCTGCTGGCCCCGGGCGACGTCGCGCTTGCCGTGTCGCGAGCTGGGCAAGAGCCGACCGGGATCGACTTCCTGCGCCTTTCGGGCGAGCGGGGCGCACTCACCGTTGCAATCACCGGCGAGCCACAGTCGAAGATCGCCAAGACCGCGGCGATCGCGCTCTATACCGGCACTCGCAATGGTGAGAACTGGACCGAGTTCTTCGCCGGGCGGGCGAGCGACACGCTAACGGCCGGCCTGCTCTTCGTGCTGGTCGCGCAGCGTGTGCCGAAGCACATGACCGCCTTCAATCCCTATGGGCCGGGGCATCCGGTCGGAGGCGAGCCTTCGGCCAGCGGCAGCACCGACGGCGAGGAACGGCGATGAAGACACGATCGGTCAAGAGCAACGTCACGGTGATCGGTGGCGGACTCGCGGGCGTCTGCGCCGCGATCGGCGCGGCGCGGCAAGGCGTCGAAGTCGCCCTCGTCCAGAATCGGCCGGTACTCGGCGGTAATTCTTCGAGCGAAGTGCGGGTCTGGGTATGCGGAGCAACAGCACACGGCAGCCAGCATTTCGCCCGCGAGACCGGGATCATGGGTGAGCTCTTCGTCGAAAACCAGTTCCGCAATCCCGACGGCAATCCCTACTACTGGGATCTCGTCGTGCTGGAGGCGGTCCGCGCGGAGCCGAACATCAAGCTCTTCCTCAACACGGATGTGCGTGAGGTCGAGGTCGCGGGGCCGGACGAGGCGAGGACAATCCGCTCCGCCACCGGCTGGCAGATGGGCTCGGAGACGGTGATCACCTTTACCGGCGACCAATTCATCGATTGCAGCGGCGACGGCCTCGTTGGCGCGCTCGCCGGCGCCCGCTTCCGCATGGGGCGGGAGGCGCGGTCGGAATTTCAGGAATCCTGGGCGCCCGAAGTGCCCGATGACAACACGCTCGGGAGCACGATCCTCTTCTATTCCAAGGACGCCGGCCACCCGACCAAGTTCGTGCCGCCCTCCTTCGCCCGCGACATCGTCGCGGCCGGGATCCCCGAGCACCGGGTGATCCGCGCCGACATGAACGGCTGCGCCTTTTGGTGGATCGAATGGGGAGGCGAGCTCGACGTCGTCCACGACAACGAAAGGATCCGCGACGAACTCCAGGCCGTTGTCTGCGGAATCTGGGACTATATCAAGAATTCCGGCCGCTTCGACGCGGAGAATCTGACGCTCGAATGGATCGGCTCGGTTCCGGGCAAGCGTGAATATCGCCGCTTCGTAGGTGATTACACGCTGACCCAGCACGACGTGCTCGGCCAGGTTCTCTTCGAGGACAGGATCGGATTCGGCGGCTGGTCGATCGACCTCCACCCGCCGGGCGGGGTCTACACGACCGAGCGCGGATCGCGGCACTGGCATCCGAACGGCAACTACCATATTCCGCTCCGCTGCCTCTATTCGATCAACGTCGGCAATCTCTGGATGGCGGGGCGCAACATCAGCGCGAGCCACGTCGCCTTCGGCTCGACGCGCGTCATGGCAACCTGTGCCATCGAGGGCGAGGCGGCGGGGGTCGCCGCTGCGATCGGGGCCTGCACAGGGCTCATGCCGCGCGATCTCGGCCATGCCGCCTTCCCACGGGTCAGGAACGCGCTCATCCGGGCGGACGCCTCGCTTCTCGGCACGGAGAACACCGATCCGGACGATCTCGCGCGGGTGGCTGCGGTCACGGCCTCCTCAACGCTCCGCCGGATCGCCGTCGAGGAGCCGGCAGGCCGCTGCCGGCTCGACGCCGCACTTGGCATGATCGTTCCGATCAGGCCGAGTCTCGCAGCGATCGAGGTGCTGGTCGACGCAGCAGAGGCGACAGCACTCGTGGTCGAGGTCCACGACCCTGATCTGCCGCAGAACTATCTGCCGCTCAAGCTGGTCGACCGTCGGACGGTCATGATCGAAGCGGGCGAGCGACAATGGGTCACCTTGGCCATCGACTGGTGGCCGGCAGGACCGCAGAACGCCTTCCTCGTCTTCGGCGCGAACCAGGCTCTTACGCTCCATACGGCGGAGCGGGCCGTCACGGGCGTAATCTATTTCCGCCACCGTGCGCCGGAGCCCGACGAGGCATTCGCCGAGCAGTTCCGGAAATGGAAGCAGGTGCTTCACCGGCAAGGCCTCTGCTTCCGCCTTCCAGAGTTGACTGATATCTACGAGGCTGGCCAAGTGATCGGCGGCTATGCGCGGCCTTATGGCGGGCCGAATATGTGGCTTTCCGAGCCGCTTTCCAGCGACCCCACGCCCTGGCTCAGGCTCGACTGGGCCGAGCCGCAGCGGGTGGGCGAGATCTCCCTTATCTTCGACGATGACGTCGAGGAGGACCTTATCAACCTGCATCACCACAGTACGCCCTTCGATGTGCTGCCGAGCCTCGTCCGCAATTATCGGGTCGAGATCCTCTCGGGTGGAAGCTGGCGGACGGTGGCAGAAGTGACGGGGAACCGGCGGCGGCATCGGACGCATCGGCTCGACGAGCCGACAAACGCGTCGGCGCTCCGCCTGACGGTCACCGCGACAAACGGCGCGGCCGAGGCGCGTGTGGTCGCGGTGCGTGCTTACGGGGCGTGAGCCGGCACAGACTGGCTGGCCGACCTGGGAGGCCGCGCCGCGAAGAGGTGACATATCGCGTGACGCTACGGTCGTAGTCATCGCCTCCATCGGAATGCCGCCACACTTGTTACTCCCACTGTTCGCTTTCCGGTGCCACACTATCTCACAGACAACAACGAGCGATGAGCAGCGGATGGACCCGCGCCTCGGCCACAAGGCGCGGGAACTCACCCAAACCAGGAGGTTTCAGCAGCCATGACGACATCAGCAAAGAATGGACAGTCTATCATGCACACACCGCCGGTCGTGTCGCCGCAGGCGTGGGAGGCGGCCCGCCAGCAGCTGCTCGTGAAGGAAAAGGCGCAGACCCGCGCCCGTGACGCCCTGGCCGCAGAGCGCCGGCGAATGCCATGGATGACTGTGGATAAGGCATATACGTTCGAGGGGCCCGCGGGTAAGGCGAGCCTGCTCGACCTGTTCGACGACCGGCGTCAGCTGATCGTCTACCGCGCCTTCTTTGAGCCGGGGGTGTTCGGCTGGCCAGACCACGCCTGCCGGGGTTGCTCCATGGTGGCCGACCAGGTCGCACACCTCGCCCACCTCAACGCCCGCGACACCACTCTCGTCTTCGTCTCGCGTGCTCCTCAGGCAGACATCGCGCGGCTAAAGGCGCGGATGGGCTGGGAGATGCCGTGGTTCACCATCACGGACAGCTTCGACGCCGACTTCGGCGTGGACGAGTGGCACGGCACGAACGTGTTCTACCGTGACGGCGAGCGGGTATTCCGCACCTACTTCATCAACAACCGCGGCGACGAGCAGATGGGAGGCACATGGAACTACCTCGACATCACGCCGCTGGGCCGGCAGGAGGTCTGGGAGGACTCGCCCCAGGGCTATCCTCAGACCCCGACCTACAAGTGGTGGAACTGGCACGACAGCTACGTCGCGGACGCAGCACCCGACAAGACGTGGGTCGAGGTGTCGGAGGCCGGAGAAGCGGCGTTCCGGAACCAGCACCCGAACACGAAGCTGTGAGCCTGCTCCCGTCGATCCGATAGGCGGCGGTTGGTCTGATGGGCCGCCGCCATGCAGCGCCAAGATCCGTCGCGCGTATCCGGCACTTGGCCTATTGTTGTTGATCCCAATGCAGCGTCCGGACCGCGTCTGCTGCCCGGCCGTCCGGGTCGGAAATCTCACCCCCTATATCCAAGGACATATATTCCGCAGACGGAGAAGGAGCTACAGTATTTTGTCGAAATGGCTGGCGGGGATGGTTTCCGCTGGGTGATTTGCTGTGCGATGCTGTTCTGCGTATGGCTGAATTGCCGGGTCGGAATGTTTGGCCAGGAGATGACCATGTTAGGCTGCAGCGTCATCGAAATCATGCCATCGAACGGGCGGTTACCTGCCGAATTGATCGAAGCAGGCTATCGGTCGAGCCAATATGGTCTCGTCGTATTTGTCCTGAACAACGTGACGCCGCAGGCTATTAACTTGGTTCTCGACCCGGTCGTCAGGACAATGCCGCTGTCGATTCCAGGCGTGCTTTACATTGAAATTGGCGACGAGCAGCGAGTGCGCGACGCGATAACTTCCGCGTCGATCATATATTTCGCAAGCAACGCCCTCTACAACTTGGCGGCCAGCTATGGCGTATCGCCGGCGCTGGTCTATTCGGATTTACCCCCGCAGCCGAACGACACAGCCGAGCTCCCGGCTATACACAGACAGGTTCCGCCTCCGGAAACCGTTGATTGGCGTCGCCACAGCTTTCATCATGTTTTCGCGGCATAGCCACGACTACAATTCTGCTTCGCGTGAACTAATAAAGTTCACAATGCGAGGCGAAGATAAGAATACAATCCCTGCTGAATTCCAGATGACCAAGAAGCCTCCGGCTGGCGGGAAGAGATGGCACGCGTATTAAAAATGAGTTGCCACGGCCTTCAAGCAGTCAGTCGTTCGCATGATTGGAGCAATGCAATTCATCATTCTGTTTAAGTTCATTTTTTAGTATGTTATATAGAAGTAATAAACGTTCCAGGACTCAGGAAGCAGCAAGTCCATGGCCTGAGAATATCCCAGTCGTCACATCGAGTAGTTAGCAGTCGGCAGGTTAATTCTGAGCGCCGTTTACGAGCGAGGGCAAAGCAGCCCGGCTCGGCCATCGCTGGAGACGGGCCATGCGCATGAAAGTCTGGCGAAACTTCTTCCTCAGGGCCTATAACGCCTCGCCTGTTCGACCCCAGGATCTTAGCACAACCGACGAAGCAGACGCCCCGAGCCGTCAAACGACCTGGATCAACACGCATCGTGCCCGTGCGGATAAGGTCATCGCGATTGGCCGTGTCATGTCGGCGATCGGCAGCGTTCTCCTATCCTGGCTCGACGCGGAGCATCAGCTAATTTCTGCGGCGTTTGTGTTTCCGCTTCTGTCGGCCTATCTCTCATACGCGATCCTTTGCGCAATCCACGTTTGGAGAAGCAAGATTTCGCGTGTTAGCGGGACCCTCATACGCCATGTGGTCGATGTCGCGACCTTTGTTGTCTTCATGCTACTTACTGGCGGAGCTTCCAGTCCATTTTTCATATTTATGCCCTTCGTTCTCCTGAGTGCGACGCTGCATTGGCGTTGGCGAGGTGCGTTTTGGACGGCCCTCGTCTGCATGACGGCCCCTGTATACCTGATGGCGTTCGAAACCACCTCCGACGTGACGACGGACATGTCACACATGCTGTTCGTGACTGTCGCTGGCACTTTACTGGTCTGGCTCGGTGCTCACCAGGAAGTCGTTCGCGCCGAGATGCTGCGCCTGGTGGAGAAAACTCCTGCGGCACCCGAAGGGCCTGAGTGGCCCGCTGACGCGGCTCTCGAATACGCAGCGCACGTGATGCACTTGCCCCGCGCACTCCTTATCTGGAGCGACTCGGATGAGCCGTGGACGTATGTAGCAGTGCGCAAGAATGGCGCTTGCAGTGTCGCGCAATTGCCGCCGGACGCCTATTGGCCATGGGTCGCCGAACCCTTGCAACGCGCGAGCCTCTTAATCGCCGACGCCGTACATTCCCAGGTCCTCGTCCACCGGGGCGAGGGATATTTCGACGAATGGGCTGACGCGATGTCACCTGTTTGTCCTGCGCTCGCTGCCGATTTTTCGATTGCCTCGGCCGTCTCGACACAATTCCGCGTCGATGATCTTGAGGCGCGCATATTTCTCTTGGATCCACCGACACTTTCTCTCGACGACGTGGCGGTTGCAGAGGTCATCGCCGACAGGATCAAAGCAGTGTTCGAGCAGGCCATGTTGATGCGCAGGCTTAGCGATGCAGCGGCTGTCGAGGAGCGTATCAAGATCGGGCGCGATCTTCACGACGGAGTGCTTCAAGCTCTGGCCGGAACGGCGTTGCAACTCGAGTCCCTGCGTTCATTCACTCTCGGGGAGCATCAACAGATCGACGGGCGCGTAACTGCAATCCAAGCCATGCTTGCCGACGAGCAACGCGAACTTCGCTCTTTCATCCATGCGCTCGAACCAGGTCAAGGGTACCGCACCCTCCCCGAATCTCATTTGGCACTGCAATTCGAGGCATTGGCCCGGCGTTTACGAAAGCAATGGTCGATCGATATTCGCTTCGCTCTCAACCCTATAGATCTTCGTCTTCCCGCCACGATGGTCTACGAGCTAATACGCATGGCTTCCGAAGCCACTGCCAATGCGGTGCGTCACGGTGGCGCGCGAACGCTTGAAATCAACTTGCAGCTGGATGCCGGCACGATCTTGCTGACGGTCGATGATGATGGATCAGGCTTCGGCTTTGAACGACGGTTTGATCATGCGGAGCTGAAGAACAGCAAGACCGGACCTCGCAGCCTTCGCGAACGGGCCGCAGCCCGTGGTGGAGAACTTTCGATCGACAGGGTTGCGCAGTGGACACGCATATTGATCAGATTGCCGGTGCACCCATGAGCTTGCGCATTGTCATTGTCGATGATCACCTGATTGTTCTGGACGGATTGCGCCGCATGATCGAGACCGAGGACGACTTGCTGGTGATCGCTACATGTCAAAGCGCGTTACACGCAATCGAGGTGATCGATGGGGAAAAGGTTGATCTCGTCGTGCTGGATCTTCGAATGCCCGCAATGAGTGGACTCGAGTTCATTCATTACATCCGCGCCAGTAGGCCGGACCTGCCAATCGTCGTCCTTACCGCCGATATCAGTGACGAAAATCTGGCCATAGCCATGCAATATCGCGTCAATGGCATTGTGCTGAAGGAACAGGCACCGACGGTACTTCTCAACTGCATCCGGACCGTTGCCACCGGCGGCACATATCTTACGGACAAAAACCTGGTCTGCGCGCTGGACAGGCTCCGCGAAAGCGATTTCCAATATACCTCCCTTCTGCAAGCATTGACACCGCGTGAAGTTGAGGTTTCGCGTCTTGCTGCCGATGGATTGCGCAGCAGGGAGATCGGGGACGAGCTCGGAATTTCTCACGGCACCGTCAAACTGCATCTTCACAGCATCTACGGCAAACTTGGCATTTCATCACGCGTTGAGCTAGCAAACCTAGCAAAACGGCAATGGCTGACGAATGACAGCCGATTTTAGCAAGACGTCAAGCGCGACCTTTTGAAGCCCAAAGGCGAGAAAGCAGAAACGTTGTGATCAAGCGAAAACGTGGCATTCTAATCTGCGTACTCATTGCTGTTTATCTTCTGGTGAGCCCGGCATATGCGCTTTTAAACTTTCGGGATTTTGCCTCAGACCTTCCACTTTTCATCCGCTATGTCGCCGTACCTGGTCTGCTCGGCGTTGCCTTCCTGGCAACAGCCTTGTTTGCGAAACCGGCTTTTGCAACGGCGGTTGGCGTTTACGGACTGAGCGTCCTGGTGGCCCTTTTCGCATTCGAGGCGTTTCTCGCCTTCCAATCGATTTCGGTGCGACTGGCCATGCTGGGCCAACTCAGCCCTGCGCAGGCTGAAACGGTTGAGCAGGACAAGAACATCGTCCGCGGCTTCGCGCTAGGCAGTCTGAATCGTTTCTTGGAAACAGACGCGCTATCGACAGCGCTTTTGTCGGGCTTCCCAAACACCGACGTCGTTTTGTGCACGCCTGACAATCAAATCATAAAGTACACTGCGGACCGCTATGGCTTCAACAATCCGGACGATGTCTATGACAAACAGCTGGACTTGATGCTTTTGGGTGATTCCTTCGTCGAGGGGTTCTGCCTGCCACCAGGCCAGGATCTTGCGTCGCGTCTAAGGGCGAGCGGTTTTTCCGCGGCGGGGGCGGGAATTCGCGGTAACGGCCCCTTGCTCGAACTCGCGACTCTGGGCCGTTTTGGGCCGCTCTTTCGACCACGCCACGTGGTGATGGTTTTCTTCGAAGGCAATGACTGGGAGAATTTCGAGACCGAGCTAGGCAAGCCCTGGCTGCGCGATGCGCTATCGCCGACCGCCAACTTTGGAACACCGTCGACCGCGCAGCAGGCCTTGCTTGAGGCCAGAGTCATATTGAACCGGAACAACAGCAAGCCCATCAACTTCGTTGATGTACTGAAACGAACAGCGATGCTTCGAAACTTCCTCGCCCTGCAGCAAACCTTTACGAGGCTCGGGCTAATTTACCCGAAGGCTGCACGTGTGATGCCGGAATTCAGGGAGACATTGCGTCGAGCTAAAACGCTGGCCGCCAGATGGGGTGGAAAATTCGCGATTGTATATGTGCCGAGAGTCGACCGCTTCATCGGTCCGTTCTCGACAGACGGCGTCTTCGATCAGCTCCGTACGATCGTGACCGATGCTGCGGCAGCCGAAGGAATCGAGGTCATTGATCTGTGCCAGGCGCTGGAGAGCCAACCCGACCCAGCGCGCATGTACGCCCCCGACAGCCATTTCAACCGCGACGGAGCAGCCTTTGCCGCCGATGTCATCAGCCAGCATCTGCAAACCGTCGACAGCACGTCCAAGACTGCAACGAATGTCAGGTAACTGCGTAAGGCTGCGGGAAGAACGCAAACGCTGTCTATATCCATCGGCATATTGACCGGGACGGTGCGTACCTGTTGAATCCACCGCGAGGCTAATAAAACGATAATCGAGCTGCGTCCCTTACGTCTGTTCCCTGGTCTATGGGCAAGAAACAGTGAGCGAATCGCACGAGCTATTATTCGAGGATATTCCCGAAGGGCCATCGAATCGTAATTTCGGTTACACGGTGGGCGGTATCCTCCTTTGTCTTGTTACGGCAAGATGGATCATCAGCGGAACGATGACACCCGTCATGCTGGGCTTTGCCAGCTTGGGTGGCCTTCTGGTTCTGCTGGCTCTTATTTACCCGGTCTCTCTGACCATGCCCAATCAGGTTTGGAGCAAGCTCGGCCTGCTCCTATTCAAGGTCGCCAACCCCGTGGTGATGCTCTTCATCTATGTGACGACGTTCGTGCCGATCGGGTTCGCCCTGAGAATGCGCGGCCACGATCCTCTCGCGCTACGATTCGACCGGGCGGCAGCCACTTATTGGACCAACCATCCACTGGAGGGGGCGGATCCGTCCACAATGCGAAATCAGTTCTGACGACGCAGTTTTCGCTGCGATCGAAGATCGATGAAGGACCGACACATGGAAATGGTACGCGAGCTTTTCCTCTATATGCGCATCCGCAGGAAATTCTGGCTGTTGCCCGTCCTTATCATGGTCACTGTCTTTGGAACTCTTGCGGTCCTGACCCAGGGCACCGCGGTTGCGCCCTTTATCTACACCCTGTTCTGACCGGGAGAGAATTAGTGCGCGTTCTCGGGATCTCGGCCTTCTATCATGACAGTGCGGCAGCCTTAATCGAGGACGGACGTATCGTCGCTGCAGCGCAGGAAGAGCGCTTCACCCGCAGGAAGCACGACGCGGCCTTTCCGACGAGGGCGATTGAATACTGTCTGGCCGAGGCAGGCTGCAGCATGGGAGAAATTGACCATGTCGTCTTTTATGAAAAGCCATTCTTGAAGTTCGAGCGATTGCTTGAAACTTATCTCACAACGATCCCGAGAGGCTTTCGCTCGTTCAAGACCGCGATGCCGATATGGATCAAGGAGAAGCTGTTCCAAAAGAAACTTCTGCGGCAGAGGCTCGGAAAACTGGCCGGCTCGAAAGAGTGGACAGGCTCTCTCCTGTTCACGGAGCACCATCTGGCGCATGCAGCCAGCTGTTACTTTCCGTCTCCTTTTTCGGCTGCGGCGGTGCTGACAATGGACGGCGTGGGCGAATGGTGTACGACATCAATTGGCCATGGTGTTGGCGATCGCCTCGCCCTTTTGAAGGAGATACACTTCCCCCATTCTCTGGGCCTGCTCTATTCCGCCTTCACCTATTATACGGGTTTCAAGGTAAACTCCGGCGAATACAAGCTTATGGGTTTAGCGCCTTACGGGCGTCCTCGTTTTGCCCAGACTATTCTAGATTATCTGATCGACGTGAAAGAGGATGGCTCATTTCGCCTCGATCAGCAGTATTTCGACTACTGCACGGGTCTTACAATGACCTCGCCGGCGTTCCACCGCCTCTTCGGAGCTGAACCACGAAAGCCGGAATCCACCCTGACCCAGCGCGAAATGGACCTGGCTGCGTCCGTCCAGGCGGTGACCGAAGAGGTGGTTTTGAAACTCGCACGCTTTGCCCAACGAGAAACGGGCGAAACAAACCTGTGCCTTGCCGGTGGTGTCGCGCTGAATTGCGTCGCAAACGGCAAGCTCCTTAAGGCAGGCATTTTCGAGAACATCTGGATCCAGCCGGCAGCCGGCGACGCTGGAGGTGCTCTTGGCGCGGCCCTTGCCGTTTGGCACGGATTCCTCCGCAATGGTCGGATAGTCAATGGTCGCGATAGCATGGCCGGTGCCTATCTTGGCCCGGCCTACGGCCAAAAGGAGATCGAACAGCGCCTTGCTGCCGCCGGCGCCATCTATGACGTTCTCTCAGACACCGACGTTGCCGAGAGCACTGTCGATGCTCTCGTCGAGGAGAAGGCTGTGGGATGGATGCAAGGGCGCATGGAATTCGGGCCCCGCGCGCTCGGGGCCAGATCCATATTGGGTGATCCGCGGTCGCCTACCATGCAGAGAACGCTGAATCTCAAGGTTAAATATCGCGAAAGTTTTCGTCCGTTCGCTCCATCCGTGAGGCGCGAGGATATATCGGACTGGTTCGATATCGATGTCGACAGTCCCTACATGTTGCTCGTTGGCGACGTATTGCAAAGTCGAAGACATCATCCGAACACGGACGAGGAGGAATTGTTCGGCATCGACCGCCTGAACGTCTCACGATCGGAAATCCCGGCTGTTACTCACGTCGATTACTCGGCTCGCGTGCAGACAGTGCATAAAGAGACCAATCCCCGTTACTGGGAGTTGCTGACTGCCTTTAAGGCGCGCACCGGCTGTCCCGTTCTGGTCAATACAAGCTTCAACGTGCGTGGCGAGCCGATCGTCTGCACCCCAGAAGACGCGTTCCACTGCTTCATGGGCACCGAGATAGAGCGTCTTGTCATCGGCAACTGCGTACTTCGAAAGGACGATCAGCCCGCTCGGCTCAAGCAGGACTACAAGGAGCACTTTGATCTCGACTAAGTAACTCCTGTGCCTCTCGGATGAGAGATGGTGTGCTGCGCGTCGGATACCAAGCGGAGCTTTATGGGAGAACCTTGTTCAAGACGACCGGAGCGGGACAGCGAAGGTTAGGAACAACCTCAATCATCGCCGGGCCGCGAACCCGGCAGCAGCACCTGCGATTGTGAGGAAGCATGCGACTTGCGTTAGTTGAAGCAGGCCTCGGCGCCGGAGGGACTGAACGGGTCGTCAGCCTTATCGTGAAAGACCGCCACGCGCGCGGCGACGAAGTGCATGTCTTCGCTTTCATCTCCGATGAGGACGACAGTTATTTTTCCTTGCCCAGCGGCGTGATTGTCCACCGGTTGCCGGACGCCCAGGTGGGCCCGTTTTCCAGGGGCTCTTTCAAAACCGTGAAACGGATCTTGCGGCTCCGCTCAGAACTGCGAAAGCTTCGCCCGGACGTCGTGCTTTCCTTTCTGACAAAGATCAACATTGTTTCCCTGCTTTCCACGCGCGGACTAGGCATTCCAGTGGTGGTGTCGGAACGCAACAATCCCGATGCTCAACCCAGGCATTTCCTCTGGAATATGGTCGAGCCCTTGGTTCTACGGCAAGCTCACCGCTTGATCATGCAAACAGAGGCCATCTCAAAAACTCTGCCCACATCGTTGAGAGCAAAGGCGGTCGTCATCAGTAATCCTTGTGACCGAAGCCGCGACCTTCCTGCCCGTAGAGCTTTACGTGTCGTGGCAGTTGGGCGACTGGTGGATCAGAAGGGTTTCGATACGCTTATTGAAGCATTTGCCAAAGTATGTGCGGAGGTTCCCGAATGGTGCCTGACGATCTATGGCGAAGGTCCGGACCGGCACCAATTGCAACAGAGGATCCGGGCTCGGCATTTGCAGGACAGAATCTCGCTTCCCGGCGTGACGGCAAAGGCCGGCTCCTGGATTGATGACGCCGCCTTGTTCGTCCTCAGTTCGCGTTATGAGGGATTTCCCAACGTTTTGATGGAGGCGATGGCGGGGGGACTGGCGGTTATTTCCACGCGATGCGATTTTGGCCCGGCGGAGATCATCGAGGACGGCGTCTCAGGCCTTCTCGTTCCCGTCGACGACGTCGATCGTTTAGCGGCCGCGTTGAAGACCTTGATGCTGGACGATAGCCTGCGTGGAAGCTTTGCGGAAGCCGGCTATCAAACCGTCCGCCGCTTTGCGACGGGAACCGTCATGGCAAAATGGGATTCCTGCATCAGGCAGGTGACTGCAACCAACCGGTGGAGCCAAGGGCGCTCGCTGAAAAAGGGGGCGCGATGAACTTCAATCGGGTGATTGATAGCGGAGGAACGGCACCCGCGGACGCAGATTTCGCCGACATACTTATCCATATCGGCTATCACAAGACCGGATCGACCTATCTGCAGGACCATTGCTTCCAGCCCATCAATGGTTACTCCAGCGACATCGGCGGGTCGAGAACGCGCATTGTGAAAGATATCGCATTCCCCGACAATTTCACCTTCGACCCCTCTGGGTGCCGAAACCTTTACCTCCCCTACATCGAGACCGCGCGCGTCAACGGTCTGCGCTTCGTCCTTAGCCACGAACGACTTTCCGGATATCCGCCGAGTGGCGGTTACGATCGCATGCTGATTGCGGATCGGCTCGTGCACACGTTCCCCTCGGCGCGAATTTTGATCGTGGTACGAGAGCAGGTATCGCTCATCAGATCGATATATAGCCAGTACATTACCGACGGCGGGAACCTCTCGCTCGACCGGTTTCTTGAGACCCCTGAGCCGCAATTAGGACGCATGCCTGGATTCCGTCTCGAGGTCTACGAGTTCGACCGGCTGATCCGGCACTACCAGGAGCTCTTTGGCCGCGTCCTGGTGCTGCCTTTCGAGATGATGGTGCGGGATCTGGAAGGCTTCGTGGGGCAAATCACCCAGTTCATGGAGATGCCGCCTCCCGCCGTGATCGCAAAGGTCCTCACCAACAGCAGGCGTCCGGTTACGATGCAAGTCATTCAGCGCTTTGCAAACCGCCTTATGAGCAACAACGAACTCAGCCGCGGCGGGATCGTTCAAATCCCCCGCTTCGCGCGGCGCTTCGGACTGCTGCAGCCGGTCTTCGAACACCTAACTCCGCAATCATTTGACGAACGGCTTTACAGGAATATCGACCGAAAGATACGCGCATTCGTTGGTGGCCACTATCGGCATAGCAACCGTCGCGTCATCGCGTTAACCGGCCTGGATCTGGAAGAGTTCGGTTATCCGGTCTGATGCATATTGTGATCAAGCATCGAATGCAGCCCCGCATCAAATGTCATTAAGTGGCTGAATTTGCTAGTAAATTCTGTGACACCGTGGCATGTGAATAAGAACCGAAGTTCGACCGTTTCGGCGCACAACCTTCGATACCGATCCAACCATTTCAGACGGCGCTCGTTTTTTGCCATCGTCGCCAACCTTTGCAAACTGGCTTCCGAAGAAGAATAATTCATTCGATTGACTGAAAACTCAAGGCGATGTATAATCGCGCTATGAAAGAGATCAGCAACGCAAAAACTGACACTCCCCGAAGCGACGCCACCCGCGAGAAGCTGCTTGCAGCGGCACTCGACGTGTTTGGCCGATATGGCTTCGATGGCGCCAGCACGCGCAAGCTTGCCGATGCGGCAGGCGTCAACCTGCAGGCTATCCCCTACTACTTCGGCGGCAAGGAGGGGCTTTACATCGCGACCGCAGAATATCTGGCCGGCGTTGTCGCGGGACATGTCGCCGAGATACGGCACCGCGTCGGCCGTCATCTTGCGGAACTCGATGAAGCGAATATGCCCCTTAATGCCTCGCAGGCGCGCCTCTTTCTGACAGAGATCGTCGAGACGATGGTGGTCCTCTTTGTCAGCCGAGAATCCGAGGCCTGGGCCCGTTTCATCATCCGAGAGCAGCTGGAGCCGACGGCGGCTTTCGAAAGGGTCTATGCCGGCATCATGGGGCCGATGATCAATATGGGACGGCGGCTGATCGGAGCTATCCTGAAAGACGATCCCGCCTCCGAAAACGTGCGCCTGCGCAGCCTGTCCTTCGTCGGCAGTCTTCTGGTTTTCCGGATGGCGAATGCTGCCGTGCTGGCGCAGATGGAGTGGGACCACATCGGCGAAGAGCAGATCGCAAAGCTGCAGGCCCATGCACGTAACCTTGTCGCCGTGCTCGAACCGGCGAAAGGAGAACCAGAATGAACAAGATCATCCCGGTTACGATCCTTCTTGCCGGCGCAGCCGCGGCTGGCTGGTGGTACGACATGCCGTCCAGGCTCGGCTGGGCGCAGCAAAGTGAGAGACAGTTAACGCTCTACGGCAATGTCGATATCCGCCAGGTTTCGCTCGCTTTTCGGGTCAACGGCCGGATCGAGGAAGCGCACGTCGACGAAGGTGATTCCGTAAAGCGCGGCGCTGTTCTGGCGCGGCTGGATAACGAGCCTTACGACTATGCAGTCCGCTCGGCCGAGGCAAATGTTGCTGCGCTGCGTGCCACGCTCGACAAACTCAAGGCCGGTCCGCGGCCGGCAGAGATCGCGCAGGCAAGCGCCTCCTACAACGAAAGCCTTGCTGACCTGGAGAATGCCAACCTTGCTTATGATCGTGCCCGGCAGCTGCGGCCACAGGGTACGGTTTCTCAGGCTGGTCTCGATCAGGCGACGGCTGCAAGAGCAATGGCTGCGGCCCGCGCCGAATCCGCAAATCAGGCGCTCGCTTTGCTGAAGGAAGGCAGCCGCGCTGAAGACATCGCTGCGGCGGCGGCCCAGTTGAAAGCGGCCGAAGCAACGCTTTCGACGGCGCGGACCTCACTTCGCGATACGGAGCTTCGCGCCCCGAACGACGGGATCATCCTGTCACGGATCAAGGAGCCCGGTGCGATCGTATCATCCGCCGATGCCGTCTATGTGTTGTCGCTGACGGAACCCGTCTGGATACGCAGTTATGTCACAGAGACGGAACTCGGCCGGATTCATCCAGGCATGAAAGTCAAGGTCACGTCCGATACCAAACCGGATCAGCCCTATGACGGCACCATCGGCTTCATTTCCCCGGTTGCGGAATTCACGCCGAAATCTGTCGAGACGCCGGAACTTCGCACCGACCTCGTCTATCGCTTGCGCGTGGTCATCGAAAAACCCGGACCGGATCTTCGCCAGGGCATGCCGGTGACGCTTCGCTTTCCATCATTGCAGGCAGCGGAAAAATGAGTGCTCCGGAAAAACCGCGCGATACCGCCGAACTCGTTCGCCTGAAGGACGTGACGAAACGTTTCGGCGAGGCGAAACCGGCACTCGATGCGATTTCAGCGTCGATCGACGGCGGCAAGATCACGGGTCTCGTCGGGCCCGATGGTGCGGGCAAGACCACGCTTATCCGCCTGATGACCGGTCTCATGCTTCCGGAAAACGGCACTGTCGAGGTGCTGGGTTTCGAAACGCGCGATCGAGCAGCCGACATTCAGGCCGCCATTGGCTACATGCCCCAGCGCTTCGGGCTTTATGAAGATTTGTCGGTCCAGGAAAACCTCGATCTCTACGCCGATCTGCGCGGACTGCCGAAGAGTGAACGGGCGGCGACCTACGATGAACTTCTGACCTTTACGGACCTGAAGCGCTTTACCGGACGTCTTGCCGGAAAGCTTTCGGGTGGCATGAAGCAGAAGCTCGGCCTTGCCTGCGCGCTTTTAAAGAAGCCTCGCCTCCTGCTCCTCGACGAACCCGGGGTGGGCGTCGATCCGATTTCCCGGCGCGATCTCTGGAAGATGGTCGAGAATTTGACGGCGGAAGGCATCGGCGTCGTCTGGTCGACGGCCTATCTCGACGAGGCGGAGGCCTGCGACCGCGTTTTGCTGATGAACGAGGGTAAGCTGCTTTTTTCCGGCGAACCGAAGGATCTGACCGGCCGCGTCAAAGACCGCGTCTTTCGGTTGACCGGTGTTTCGGGACGGCGCCGTCAATTGCTTGCAAAGCTCCTAGACGAAGACGGCGTTGTCGACGGTGTTATCCAGGGTGAGGCAATCAGGCTGGTTACCGCAACAGGCCACGACGGTCGCTTTACGGCAGCTGGCACAGCAAAAATAACCCCCGCCGAGCCGCGTTTCGAAGACGCTTTTGTCGACATGCTGGGCGGAGGGCCGGGTGGCCGGTCGAGGCTTGCCGAAGCGCAGGAGCCGCTGGCGCGCAATGACGACAGGCCGGTTATCGAGGCGAAGGGTCTTACCAAGCGCTTCGGCGACTTCACGGCGGCCGACGACATCACCTTCGACATCCCGCGCGGGCAGATATTCGGACTGCTTGGGCCGAACGGCGCGGGCAAATCAACGACATTCAAGATGCTCTGCGGACTTTTGAAACCGACAAGCGGCGAAGGCCGGGTGGCCGGCTTCGATCTGCGGCGCGATGCGGCCGAGGCACGCAACCGTCTCGGCTACATGGCGCAGAAGTTCTCGCTCTACGGCGACCTCAGCGTGGCGCAGAATCTCGATTTCTTTGCCGGCGTTTATGGCCTGAGAGGCGTGCGCAAGCGCGAGCGGACGCAGTTGATGACGTCGATTTTCGATCTTGGGTCGCGTCTTGCGATGTCCGCAAAGGATCTGCCGCTCGGGCTCAAACAGCGGCTGGCGCTTGCCTGCGCCGTCATGCACGAGCCTGAAGCGCTCTTTCTAGACGAACCCACTTCGGGCGTCGATCCGATTACGCGCCGCGAATTCTGGACACATATCAACGGGCTCGTCGAAAAGGGCGTCACCGTCCTCGTCACCACGCACTTCATGGACGAGGCCGAATATTGCGATCGTATTTCGCTGATCTATCGCGGCCGTTCGATCGCACTCGGTTCTCCGGATGAGCTGAAGGCGCGTTTTGCAAATGCCGACAATCCCGATCCGACCATGGAGGACGCATTTATCGCGCTGGTGCAAACCTCGCAGGAGAGGATTGCGGCATGACGGCTCTCCTCCCCGCAACGGGCGCGCTGTCCCGCTCCAGCCGAACCCGCCGTTTCGCAGCCTTGGTTCGCAAGGAAAGCTTTCAGGTCATCCGTGATCCGAGCAGCATTCTGATTGCATTTGTGCTGCCGCTCATCCTGCTCTTTCTCTTCGGTTACGGCGTCTCACTGGACACGACGCGGACGCGAGTCGGCTTGGCAATCGAGGAAACAACACCGCTGACGAATGATCTGGCCGCAAGCTTCCAGGCATCACGCTATTTTTCGGTGACGACAGGCCGCGACAGGCGGCTTTTCGAAGAGGACCTGGTGCTTTCCCACATTCGCGGCATCATCGTCATCCCGGCGGATTTCTCGAGGAACTATGCAGCGGGCAACCGGCCGCAGGTCCAGGTGATCGTCGACGGTTCCGATCCTAACACCGCCAATTTCGTCCAGAACTATGTCCAGGGCGCCGTCGCCAACTGGCAGCTGCAGCAGCAGTCCGAACTGGCCGCAGGCGGGCCGCCGATTTCCGTGGAGCAGCGCTTCTGGTTCAATCCGGAACTAACCAGCCGGTCGTTTCTGGTGCCGGGGTCGATCGCAATTGTCATGACATTGGTCGGAACGCTATTGACGTCGCTTGTCGTTGCCCGCGAGTGGGAGCGGGGTACGATGGAAGCTATGATGGCAACGCCTGTGACGGCCGCCGAGCTGCTTGCCGGTAAAATCCTCCCCTATTTCGTGCTCGGCCTCACATCGATGACGCTTTGCGTGCTGCTCGCCATCTTTCTGTTCGGCGTTCCCTTTCGCGGCTCCGTCCTCGCGCTCTATGCTCTGTCCGCAGTTTTCCTCATGCCGGCCCTCGGGCAGGGCCTGCTGATCTCGGCTATCACCAAGAACCAGTTCCTCGCCTCGCAGCTGGCGCTGATTACGGCCTTCCTTCCCGCCTTCTTGCTGTCGGGCTTTCTCTTCGAGATCAATTCGATGCCGACGGTGATCCAGTGGATTACCTTCATCGTGCCGGCGCGCTATCTGATTCCCAGCCTGCAGACGGTTTTCCTGGCCGGCGATATCTGGCCGATGTTCCTCCATGCGATCCTCGTGATGTTTCTGATCGGATCCGTCCTTTTCCTGCTTGCCGCGCGCAGCACCAGAAAGAGGATTGCCTAAGATGTGGTGGACCCGATTGAAAGCGCTCATTGTCAAGGAATTGCTGGCCGTGCTCCGCGATCCGAGGGGCCGTACCATACTGATCGGCCCACCGATCGTGCAGTTGCTGGTCTTTTCCTATGCGGCCACGCTCGAGGTTCGAAATGTCGATGTGATGCTGCTCAACCGCGACAGCGGTTACTGGGGACAGGAACTCGTGCAGCGCATCGACGGCTCGCCGACATTCCGCCAGGTTATCATCGCCGGCACGCCAGCCACCGTGCGGGACGCAATCGATCGCCAGACAGTAACCGCCGCAATCGAAATCGGCGCTGATTTCTCGCGCAAGATCGAAGCCGGCGAACCGGCCGATCTGCAGGTCATCCTTGACGGCCGGCGCTCCAATGCGTCGCAGATCGTCTCGGGATACATCACGCAGATCGTCGCAGCATTGTCCGCCGAGACCCCAGCAGGCATACGTGGAGGTGCCCGTTCCGTCACGACAGTGCCGCGCAACTGGTTCAATCCCAACCTGATCTTCCAATGGTTCATGGTGCCGAACCTGATCGCGAGCATCGCACTGCTCATCGGGCTCATCGTCACCGCCCTTTCGATCGCCCGCGAACGCGAGCTTGGAACCTTCGACCAGTTGATGGTCTCGCCGCTTCGCACCCATGAGATCCTGATCGGCAAGCTCATCCCGCCGATGATGATCGGGCTTTTTCACATGACGGTCTATATCCTGGCAGCGATCTTCATCTTCGGCGTGCCGCTGCGCGGCTCGCTGCTGCTTCTTTACGGCAGCTCGCTCTTCTATCTCGCCTCCGTTGCCGGTCTGGGGCTCTTCATCTCCGCCTTGTCGATGACGCAGCAGCAGGCGATCCTCGGTGCCTTCCTGTTCATGGTGCCGGCCATGCTTCTTTCCGGCTTCGCGACACCGATCGAGAATATGCCCGACTGGCTGCAGCCGGTCACGCTGATCAACCCGCTGCGCTACTTCCTGGTGATCGTGAAGGGCATCTTCCTCAAGGACATTCCCCTCATGGAGGTGTGGCACCAGACGTGGCCACTCTGCGTGATCGCGGTCGGAACCCTAAGTGCTGCGTCATGGCTCTTTCGCAGAAGGCTCGAGTGATTATTCCGACGCGCCCCAAGAGGCGCTGAATTGCCTTGCAGTGCTTCCCCCTCATCCGGTCACCCGCAAATTACGCGCGGCGCCGCAACATCGCCGCTTGCATTGTTTATCAAAATGCGTTTTACTAAACACATTGCTAAACATGATGATTGAGGAGTTCATGTGAGCATTCTTTAGAAGTGGGTGAACTTGCGACGCCGGTGGGGAGCCGGCCTTTGGTTCTGGGAGGAACTTATGCAGAAGAAATCGAAAGCCCTTCTCGGGCTCGCCTCGGCACTTATGCTGTCGTCGGCATTGCCCAATCTTGCGAAAGCCGATGAACTGACGCTCTGCTGGGCCGCGTGGGACCCGGCCAATGCGCTCGTGGAACTGTCGAAGGACTTCACCGCAAAGACCGGAACGACGATGAAGTTCGAGTTCGTCCCGTGGACGAACTATGCCGACCGCTTTCTCAACGAACTCAACTCTCATGGCAAGCTCTGCGACCTGATCATCGGCGACAGCCAGTGGATCGGCGGTTCGGCGGAAAACGGCCATTATGTTAAGCTGAACGACTTCTTCGACAAGGAAGGCATCAAGATGGATGACTTCGTGCCGGCAACGGTCGTCGGCTATTCCGAATGGCCGAAGAACACCCCGAACTACTGGGCGCTTCCGGCAATGGGTGACGTGGTCGGTTGGACCTATCGCAAGGACTGGTTCGAAAGGCCGGAGCTGAAGACAGAATTCAAGGAGAAATATGGCTGGGATCTCGCCGCGCCGAAGACTTATGACCAGTTGAAGCAGGTCGCCGAATTCTTCCAGAAGCGCGAGATCGACGGAAAGACAGTCTACGGCGCTTCGATCTACACCGAGCGCGGTTCGGAAGGCATTACCATGGGCGTGACCAACGTCCTCTACTCTTGGGGCTTCCAATACGAGGACCCGAAGAAGCCTTACGAGATGGAGGGGATCGTCAACTCGGCCGAGGCGATCAAAGGCCTGGAGTTCTACAAGTCGCTTTATGACTGCTGCACGCCGCCCGGCAGCTCCAACGTCTATATGGTCGAATCTGCTGACGCCTTCAAATCCGGTCAGGTCGCGATGCAGATGAACTTCGCCTTCACCTGGCCCGGCCTCTACAAGGACGAGAAGGTCGGCGGCGACAAGATCGGTTTCTTCCCCAATCCGGCCGAGAAGGCGCATTTTGCCCAGCTCGGCGGCCAGGGCATCTCTGTCGTTTCCTATTCCGACAAGAAGGACGCCGCCCTGCAATACATCAAGTGGTTCGCCCAGCCTGACGTGCAGGCCAAGTGGTGGGAACTTGGCGGCTTCTCCTGCTTGAATTCGGTCGTCAAGGCGCCGGGCTTCGCCACAAGCCAACCCTACGCCCAAGCCTTCCTGGACTCCATGGCTATCGTCAAGGACTTCTGGGCCGAACCAAGCTACGCCACCCTTCTCCAGGACATGCAGAAACGCGTTCACAACTACGTCGTTGCCGGCAACGGAACCGCGCAGGAAGCGCTTGACGGGTTGGTGGAGGATTGGACCGAGGTCTTCAAGGACGACGGCAAGATCTAGTGTCCATCTGGACACGCGACATCCTTGTCAGAATGGCGGCTCGGATCGGCAAAGGAGCCTGGCCGCCGGATGTCTCACATACACAAAGACCGGGTGACATCTTGAATATTTCCAATTCCATTGTCGAGCAGGCAGCGGATGCAACAGCAAGGTCAACGCCGGTATCTGTTGCCAGACGCGTCCGCGGTCTGTCGGACAGCGCAATCGCTTGGGTGTTTATCGCTCCCGCCATCACGCTGTTGCTTGCCATCAACATTTTCCCGCTCATCTGGGCAATCTATCTTTCCTTTACGAATTATCGTGCCAACCGGCCGAATGCTGCTGTTGAAGGCGTGGGCTTGCGAAATTATGAGCGCGTCCTCACCGATCCGGACATCTGGCAGGCGATGCAGACCACGGCGCATTTCGTCTTCTGGACGATCATCCTGCAGACGGTAATCGGCTTCACGCTCGCTTATCTGATCGACCGCAAATTTCGCGGCCACGCCTTCTGGACGACCATCATCCTGATCCCGATGATGCTGTCTCCCGCCGTCGTCGGCAATTTCTGGCGTTTTCTCTACGAACCGCAGATCGGTCTCTTCGCTTATGCGGTTTCGTGGCTTAGCGGCATTCCAACATCGGATATCCGGATGCTCGGCGACGTCTCACTGGCGCCCTGGGCGATCATCATCGTCGATACTTGGATGTGGACCCCATATGTGATGCTGATCTGCCTCGCCGGCCTGCGCTCGATCCCCGACTACATCTACGAAGCGGCCGAAGTTGACCGGGCATCGGCTTGGCGCCAGTTCTGGTCGATCACCGTGCCGATGGCCCTGCCCTTCATCATGCTCGCCGTCCTCTTCCGCGGCATCGAGAACTTCAAGATGTTCGACATGGTGACGCTGCTGACCGGCGGCGGGCCTGGCTCGGTCACTGAGGTCGCCTCGATCACGCTGAAGCGTGCAGCCTTCGAAAGCTGGGCAACCGGCCGGGCTTCCGCCTTCGCGATTATTCTCTTCGTCGCAGTTTTCGGCCTCGCCAACATCTACGTCAAAGCCCTCAATAAGGTGAAGCAACGATGAGCTCCGCAAACGCTGCCCACTCTGTCGTCGAGCCTAGCCTCGCCAGTAAGCGGGTCGCCGGCGCGATCGTGATCCTCTATGCGCTGATCACGCTCGTCCCTCTCGTCTGGATTTTCCTAACCAGCATCAAGTCGCCGCCGGACTCCATCAGCTATCCGCCGAAGATCGTCTTTGCACCGTCGCTCGAAGGTTATTGCAATCTTCTGACTACGAGGACGCGGCAGACGCCGGAATATATTGCCTCCCTGCCCGCACCGACCGGCACCTGTGATGAGGTGACCCGCAAGCGCAACATGGTGATCGCCGGCCCCTCAAATTTCCTGCCGCGCTTCGTCAATTCGCTGGTGATTGCCTTCGGCTCCACATTCCTTGCGGTCTTTCTCGGCACCTTGGCCGCGTACGGCTTCTCCCGCTTCAGGGTGCCACTCGCCGACGATCTTTTGTTCTTCATCCTGTCGACGCGCATGATGCCGCCGATCGCCGTCGCGATCCCGATCTACCTGATGTACCGGGAGCTTGGCTTGTCCGACACGGCATTGGGCATGATCCTGCTCTATACCGCGGTCAATGTTTCGCTGGCTGTTTGGCTGCTCAAGGGGTTCATCGACGAAATCCCTCGTGAATACGAGGAAGCTGCGATGATCGACGGCTACACGCGGCTGCAGGCCTTCCGCAAGGTCGTCCTGCCGCAGGCAACGACCGGCATTGCTGCGACCGCGATCTTCTGCCTGATCTTCGCCTGGAACGAATATGCCTTCGCCGCACTTCTGACATCGGGCAGCGCGCAGACCGCGCCGCCATTCATCCCTACGATCATTGGCGAGGGGGGGCAGGACTGGCCGGCCGTCGCTGCGGGGACTACGATCTTCCTGATCCCCATCCTGGTCTTCACCATTCTCCTGCGCAAGCAGCTGCTGCGCGGCATCACCTTCGGAGCGGTCCGCAAATGACGCACCTGATCGAAACGCCCCGCCCTGCCCGTCCGAAACGGCCTTTTTTCCTGCGGCGCGGGCCGATGGAAAACATCGCCACGGTCCTGATCGCAGCGGGCTTCCTGATGCTGTTCCAGCCCTTCCTGTTGGTGCTCTATACCTACTCGCTAGTGACGCTGCTTGCGGGAACGGCGATGTTCATCGTTGTCTCGAAATTCCCGGAGTGAACCATGGCGGAAATCAGAATTGAGCATCTCCGCAAGCAATTCGGCAGCTTCGTCGCAGTCGAGGATTCGAGCTTTATCGTCCATGACGGCGAGTTCCTAGCGCTTCTTGGGCCGTCCGGCTGCGGCAAGACGACCACGCTTCGCATGATCGCGGGACTGGAATTGCCGACCAGCGGCAAGATCTATCTCGACGGCGAGGACGTCACTTTCAATCGTGCCAGCGCCCGCGATATCGCCTTCGTCTTTCAACTCTTCGCGCTCTATCCGCACATGAACGTGCGCAAGAACATTGGCTTTCCGCTGTTGTCGCAAGGAATGTCGAGGGCGGAAATTCAGGCCCGAGTGGAGGAAACCGCGCGCCTGCTGCAGATCGATCATATTCTCAACAGATCCGTCTCCGGGCTTGCCGGTGGCGACCGCCAGCGTGTAGCGCTCGGTCGCGCCATCGTGCGCCGCCCGAAATGCTTCCTGATGGACGAACCGCTCGGCACGCTCGATGCCGAGTTCCGCGAGGTCATGGTTCATGAGCTTCGCGAATTGCACAATCGCATCCACGCGACGACGGTCTACGTCACCCATGATCAGCACGAGGCGATGGCCATGGCCGACAAGATCGCCGTCATGAACCATGGCGTTATTGAGCAGTTCGGGACGCCGCAGGAGATCTACAACAAGCCCGCGACGATGTACGTCGCGGATTTCATCGGGTCGCCGCCGATGAATTTCATGCGCTTTATCTCCGGCCTTCAGAAGGGCGATCGATTCATCTCTCTCGATGGCGTCGTTGTCGCCGTTCCAGAGATTCACCAGGACCTGACCGTAGGCGAGCTGGCACTTGGCGTGCGGCCGGAGCACATCCGCTTCAGTGACGCCTCGACCCTGCGCGGTGCCGTCTATGGCAGCGAGTATCTCGGAACAAATCAGATCGTGGCGATCGAAACCCGCAGCGGACTGATCAAGGCCCGCGTTCCGGCAAACCGCAACTTCCGCATCGGCGAAACGGTCGGTCTCGAATTCAACCCTGCCAATCTAGCGCTCTTCGACTGCCGGTCGGGTCGCGCGGTTGCTTCATCGCTCCATTCGGAGGTCCTGCATGGCTGATGTTGTTCTTAAAGGCCTCAACAAGCGTTTCGGCGACACACAGGCGCTCAGCGCCCTCGATCTTGCGATCCGCGACGGCGAATTCGTCGTGCTCCTAGGACCGACCGGCGCCGGCAAGACGACGACGCTTCGTCTGATCGCCGGCCTGGAGCGGCCCGACAGCGGCCGTATCGAGATCGGCGGCCGCAACGTCGCCGGCGAATCCCCAGCCGAGCGCGACGTGGCTTTCGTCTTCCAGCAATATTCGCTTTATCCGCACATGACGGTCTACGAGAACCTTGCCTTCCCTTTGAAGGCGCCGGTGCGGAAGCTCAGCACTGATGAGATCGATCGGCGCGTGCGCGAGATCGCGCGTATGGTCAGGATCGACCACAAGCTGGAAAATCGCTCGACCCGTCTTTCCGGTGGGGAGATGCAGCGAGTCGCGATCGGTCGGGCGCTGGTGCGTGAGCCCGCGATCTACCTCATGGACGAACCGCTTTCGTCTCTCGACGCCAAACTTCGGTCAGAGCTTCGGCTAGAACTCAAGCGCATCCAGAAGGAACTGGGTTCTACCTTACTTTACGTTACCCACGACCAGGTGGAGGCCATGACGATGGCGGACCGCATCGGCATCGTTGCTGAAGGCAGGCTCCTGCAGGTCGGAACGCCTCGGGAAATCTACGGCAATCCCGCCAGCCTTCATGTCGCAGCCCGCCTCGGTCAGCCGCATATCAATCTCCTGCCCGCCAATCTGCTTCCGGGCGGCAGCCCTCCTAAGGGTACGAAGACAATTGGCGCACGGACCGAGCACCTCGACATCATCGTCGGCAAGGATGCCAATGCCGAGGTCGACTGGATCGAACACCTGGGCGATCAGAACCATCTGCATATCCGCGTTCGCGATCACAAGCTTGTCACACTTGCGGATCCATATCTCGCGATCAGACCGGGCGACAGGATCAATCTTACGCTCCGCGATCCGCTCTATTTCGACGCGAGCGGACAGCGGCTCGCTTGAACCGCGGAAACTGAACCGAAGCAGGCATGCAAAACAGACAGGTCTCAATCAATGAAACATTTCTTCAATCGCCGGGAAAACATCGTCACCGAAGCGCTCAACGGCCTGCTTTTGACAAGCGGTTCGGGCCGCCTCGCCCGTCTCGACACATATCCGGAGATCAAAGTGATCTTGCGCGCGGACTGGGACAAATCGAAAGTGGCCATCATTTCCGGCGGTGGTGCCGGGCATGAACCGTCGCATGCGGGCTTCGTCGGCAAGGGCATGCTGACGGCAGCAGTATCCGGCGAGATATTCGCTTCGCCAAGCGTCGACGCTGTTCTGACGGCGATCCGCGCCGTTACCGGCCCCAAGGGAACTCTGCTGATTGTGAAGAATTACACGGGCGACCGGTTGAATTTCGGTCTCGCAGCGGAAAAGGCCCGCGGCGAGGGTTTCGACGTCGAGATGGTCATCGTCGCCGACGACATCGCGATTGCGGATATCAACCAGCCGCGCGGCGTCGCCGGCACCTTGTTCATCCACAAGATCGCCGGATATTACGCCGAGGCCGGCGAGAACCTGAAGACAGTGGCCGGACACGCCGCCTCGGCGGCAGCCGACATCGTCTCTCTTGGCATGTCGCTTTCGACCTGCAGCGTCCCCGGCCAGTTGCAGGAGGAACGCCTCGGGGCCAACGAAGGCGAGCTTGGCCTTGGCATCCATGGCGAACCAGGCGCCGAGCGCATTGCGCTCCAACCGGTAGCAGACCTCGTGGCCACAATGGCCGAACGGCTTGCCGCGAAGGTTAACCATTCGGCAAGCTATGCCCTGCTCATCAACAATCTCGGCGCCGTACCGCCTCTCGAAATGGGCGTGATCGCCAATGCCGTCCTCTCGTCGTCCCTCTCACGCCGCGTCAAACTGATTATCGGGCCGGCGTCGATGATGACGGCGCTCAACATGAACGGTTTCTCGCTCTCGTTGATCCGGCTGGATGGCGCCCGCGAGGCGGCTTTGATGACTGTGGTCGAACCCCATGCCTGGGTGCCGGCAGTCGAACATCATGAGATCAAGATCGTTGCAGCCCCTCAAACAGGCGCCAAACCGAACGGAACAGCCGCAAGCAGCGACGACGGCCAGAGCCGTCGCCTGATAACCGCGCTCTGCGAGCACCTGATCTCGCTCGAAGACGAGCTTAACCGTTTGGACGGCCGCGTCGGCGACGGCGATACCGGCTCCACGGTTGCGACCGGCGCCCGCAGTGTGCTTGCCCGCATCGACATGCTGCCACTGAAGGAGCCCGCTGCCACGCTGGCTTCGGTCGGCGATATTCTGAGCATCAGCATGGGCGGATCAAGCGGCGTGCTGCTGTCGATCTTCTTTACCGCCGCAGCCAAGGCAATGGCGGAAAAAGCTGATATCGCCGCAGCCCTCCTTGCCGGGCTCGATCGGATGACGTTCTATGGCGGAGCCGAGATCGGCGACAGGACGATGGTCGATGCGCTTGCCCCGGCACTCGCAGCCCTCGCGTCCGGCAATGTCGCGGCGGCAGCGAAGGCGGCAATGGTAGGTGCAGAGTCGACAAAGGCGATGAAGAAGGCAAAGGCCGGGCGCGCGTCCTATGTCGGCGAGAGGGATTTGGAGGGAGTGCCGGATCCTGGTGCTGTCGCGGTGGCAGGAGCATTTGAGGTCGCGGCAGCAATGGCGTGAGAAAGCGCCGCCGTTGGGAGGATATGAGGTGCAGGCAGAACCGGTGCTTGTTGCGGGATTGATCGAAGCTTGCCGCTCGGCCATCGCGGCAAATACCGATCATCTTTGCGCGCTGGATTGCGCGATCGGCGATGGAGACCACGGCATCAATATGCAACGTGGATGGGAGGCGGTAAGCGCAGAAGCGGCGGCGCTTACCGGCCTTCCCTTTCCCGATGCCGTGGAAAGGATTGGCATGACCTTGGTGATGAATGTCGGCGGTGCTGCAGGTCCTCTCTATGGCACGCTGTTGATCGAAATCGGCCGGGAGCTGCGTGCTCGGGACAGGACCGAGGATTTCCCGATCGTATTGAAAAAGGCGATTGACGCGGTTGCAAGACGCGGACGTTCCCATGCGGGCGACAAGACGTTGCTCGACGTGCTCTATCCGGTCCAGGATGCGCTTCAGAAGTGTTCGTCGTTGAACGACATCGCCCAGCAGGCCGAGTTTTCCGCCAACCTGACCGCCGCCATGAAGGCCATGCGCGGCCGCGCGTCGTATCTCGGCGATCGCTCGATCGGCCATGTGGATCCGGGTGCGTCAAGCTGCGCGCTCTTGACCACGGCCATCTGCCGCTATCTCGGGGAGAACCATCCGCAATGAGTGGAAATACCGCAAATGTCGGGATCGTGATCGTTTCCCACTCGCCGCTGATCGCTCGAGGCATTGCCGATATGGTGCGGCAGATGGTGGGCGACTGCGTGCCACTCGCCTGGTCCGGAGGCAACGTACGCGGAGAGCTCGGTACCGACGCCGGCGGCATACTGCGGGCAATCGAGGCTGCCTGGTCCGCTGCAGGTGTTGCCGTCTTCGTCGACCTCGGTGGGGCGGAAACGAACAGCGAGATGGCGATCGAGATGCTCGGCCCGCCGCGCTCGGCACGCGTTGCGATCTGCAACGCTCCATTGGTCGAAGGCGCAGTTATCGCTGCGGCGGAAGCCTCCGGTGGAGCATCGCTGGCGAAGGTCGTCGCCACAGCCGAGGAGCTTTCACCCTGATGAGCCGCGAACTGCAAATAGAAACCATAAAGGCCAAGCCATTGCATGTCAGCTGTCAGACGGACGTGGAGGTCAGGCATGGCGTGGGGCTGCACGCGCGTCCGGCCGTGACGTTCACCCGGCTTGCAAAATCGTTCCCGTGTTCGATCGAAGTTGCAGTCAACGGCAGCGATGTCTGGCTGAACGGCAAAAGCATCATCAAGATAATGGGTGCCAGAATCCGGAAAGGGTCGGTTCTGCGCATAAAAGCCGACGGAATTCTGGCAGACGAAGCAATCAAGGCATTGAAGGAACTCGTCGAACGCAATTTCGATGAGGACAAGAAATATGGCCGAAACGGATAGGCTGAGAGCAACGAGCGCCTCTGCCGGGGTCGCACACGGACCGGCCTATCTGGCCGAGCTGCCGGGTGTCGCCCCTTCATCTCAACGGCAGATCGCTCCGGGCTACCAGGCGTTGATGGACGCCATCGAGACATCGATCCGCGAGCTTGAAGGCCTTGCCGGGAAATCCGATGCCGAAAGCCGGGACATCATCGATTTCCAGATTGAAGTCCTCCGAGACCCGACCATAGTGGAGACTACCGAAGCGCGCATGAATGCCGGAGAAAATTCGATCTTTGCATGGGTCGGCACGCTCGACGACTACATCGGCGAATTGGAGACAGCAGACGAGGAGCAGGTGCAGGCCCGCGCTGTCGATATCCTGGACATCAAGAACCGCGTGCTCTGCGCGTTGGCTGGAACGCCGGTTGCTGATTTCCCCGCTGGCTCGATCTTCGTCGGCAGAGACATGGAACCGAGCCGCTTTCTAGCGCATGATTGGTCGGCGGGCGGCGGCATCGCTCTCTTCAATGGCAGCGCCGCCGGCCATGTCGCGCTGCTCGCACGAGCGAAATCGATCCCGATGGTCGTCGGCGCAGGGCGTTTCGCGGTTTCGGAAGGCGACCCTATCCGGGTCGATGCCGATGCCGGCGCAGTCGTCATCCATGCCGGCGATGCCGCACGCGTTTCGCACCGAACGATTTTGACGCCCGCCGGTCAATGCCCTTGCGACAATGGCGAAATATGCACAGCCGATGACATTCGGGTCCTGCTGTCCATCAATATCAACGATGCAGCAGAGCTGGACGCGGTTGACCCGGCAACGGCAGCAGGCATTGGATTGATGCGGTCTGAATTTGCGGTTTCGTCCGTCGCGGACGCGGCAAACGAAGAAAAGCAGCTTGCCGTCTATCATCGCGTCCTGAAATGGGCGGCGGACCGGCCGGTGACAATCCGTATGCTGGATATCGGCGGAGACAAGCCGCTCACCGGGCTTGATGATCCACCAGCGGCGGCGGATCTGCGGGGCGTCCGTCTCTTGCTCGCTCGCCCGGAAATTGCCCGCGTGCAGGCCCGCGCCCTGCTGCGTGCTGCAGTTTACGGCAATCTGCGCGTCATGTTGCCCATGGTGACCTTTCCGTCGGAAGTCGACGAAATGCGCAGATTATTTCATGAAGAGGCCGCGCGCCTCACCAGCCGCGGCATATCTCACCTCGTTCCCCCAATCGGCATGATGGTGGAAGTACCGATAGCCGCACTGATGCTGGACACGTTTGAAACGGCTGATTTTTTCTCCTTTGGAACCAACGACCTCACGCAGTATCTCACCGCTTCCGCCCGTGATCGCGCGGGCTCGCAGATGTACCTCCACCCAGCCGCACCGGCCGTGCTGCGTTTTCTTAAAGGCGCAATGCGGCTTGCAACACAGGTAGGCAAGCCGGTCAGCATCTGCGGAAGTATCGCAAGCGATCCGCAGCGGCTTCCGGGACTGCTCGCGATCGGTTTGCGGCATTTTTCCGTGGCGCCCGAACAACTTCGCGCGATAAGATCAGCAATCGTCGGATTGAGAGCCGATGGAACAAAGGCAGTCGGAGACTAAAATGGCGCGCGACGACACCGAAGACGCCATTATCGCTTACAAGTCCATCCTGGCGCAGATCATCGACAACCGGCCTTCCGGAACGCGCCAGCGGCTTGCGACCGAGCTTGGAAAGCACCGCAGCTTCGTCACGCAGATCACAAGCCCGACCTACGCCACACCTCTGCCGGCCCGGCACCTGGCGACGATTTTTCGGGTTTGCCACGTTAGCGCTGCCGAGCAGGAACGTTTTCTGGACGCCTATCAAACGGCGCATCCGGGAAAACTTCCAGAGCTTGGCCATGCTGACAAGTTGCGGCAACTTTCCCTCATGGTTCCGGATTTCGGGGACGAGAGGAAGAACCGCCTCCTGGAGGAGGCCATTTCCGACCTCGTGCAGAAAATTGCCGCGCTTTCCGGAGGCGCGGATTGATGGGGGGTTCACGGGATCAGTTGAGAGCCGCAATCTATATCGCCTTGGGGAGGGCTCGATGAAGAAGTTCATGAACACGGCGGAAACCATGGTTGCCGAAAGCATGGAAGGTTTCGTCCGCGCCCATGAGGCGTTCGTCGTGTTCGGCACTGGGCGGAAATGTATTCGCCGTCGCCACCTCACGCCGGGCAAGGTCGCGCTCATCTCCGGCGGGGGCGCTGGTCACGAGCCGATGCATATCGGCTTCGTCGGCAAGGGAATGCTGGACGCTGCCTGTTTCGGGCATATTTTCACGTCACCGACGCCGGACCAGATCGCGAGCGCCATCGAGGAGGCGGACACGGGCGCCGGATGCCTGCTCATCATCAAGAACTACGACGGCGACGTCATGAATTTCGAGATGGCGATGGAAATGGCCGCTGATCGGCACAGGATCGAGACTGTCGTCGTCAGCGACGATATCGAGACGGCAAGGACCGGCGAAGGCCGTGGACGCCGCGGTGTCGCGGGCACGCTGGTCGTCGAGAAGATCGTCGGTGCAGCCGCAGAACAGGGTCTGGAACTTGGGGAGCTGAAGCGGATCGGTGACCGGTTGAATGGCCGTATCCGGACAATGGGCGTGGCGCTCGGTGGAGTCACGATGCCGCAGAACCAGCGGCCGACATTTTCATTGAACGCCGACGAAATGGAAATGGGCATCGGGATCCACGGAGAACCGGGCCATTCGAGAGAGCACTTCTCCTCAGCCGAGGCCATAATCCGCCATCTCTGCGAGACAATCTCCGCAGACATCTCCATACAGCCGGACACGAAGGCCCTGCTCTTCGTCAACGGCCTTGGCGCCACGCCGCCGGCCGAACTTTACCTTGCCTACTATGCCGCCCACCGCTTCATGGAAGAGCGGATGGTCCACATCGAACGCGCGCTGGTTGGTACCTATGTCACCTCGCTCGACATGCAGGGCCTGTCGGTCACGCTGGCGTTGCTGACCGACGAGGAGATAGCTTTGTGGGACGCACCGGTGGTAACGGCGGCGCTGCGTTGGTCGCCGTAAAGGAGGCTGCCGTATACGACCTATGCCTGCTGAAGCCGCGCGCGCGGCAGCGGCGGGAAGGCAAGCGCTATCGCCACGGCGCCGAGACCCACGACGGCTGAGCCGATGAAGAGCCAGGAATAGTTGGCGAATGTATCGAAAATCCAGCCGCCTGCGAGCGGGCCGAACGCCATGCCGATGCTTGAGAGCATGGTCACCGCGCCAAACACCGTGCCGATGATGCGCGGTCCGAAATACTCCCGGGCCAGCACCGCATAGAGCGGCATCACACCGCCATAGGCGCCACCGAAAATGACGGCGAGGGCATAAAACTCGCTAAGCTGGCTGACGAAGAGATAGGTCGCGATCGCAAGCGCCTGGACCATCAGCCCGGCGACCAGCACCGGTTTGACGCCAAGTCTGTCGCCGAGCACACCGAAGAGAACGCGGCCGCCCAGCCCAGCCAGGCCTTCGACGCTGTAGATGCTGACGGCAGCCATCGGCGCCACGCCGCACACCATCGCATAGCTCACCATGTGAAAGATCGGTCCCGCATGCGCCGCGCAGCAGGCGAAGAATGTCAGTCCGAGGACAAGGAGCTGCGGCGAGCGGAACGCTTGCTTGATCGACATCCCCTCACCCTCGGCGATCAGACCCGGGCTTGCATCGGCAGGGTTAGCGGGAGCCGGCGAACGGCGGATCAGCAGGGCCGCCGGCACAAGCAGCGCCCAGGCCACAATGCCGATGACGAACATGGCTGTCCGCCAGTCATAGGCCGAGATCAGCCAGCGTGCGAAAGGCGAGATCGTCATCGGCGCCACTCCCATGCCGGCGGAGACCAAGGAAACCGCAAGGCTGCGGTTCGTTTCGAACCAGGCGGTGGTGGTCGCGATCATCGGAGCGAAGAAAGCGCTGGCTGCAAGGCCGACGAGAACACCGTAAGTCAATTGAAATGCAAGCAGCGACTCCGTCTGGCTTGCCAGGACGAGAGCAAGCCCCAGGAGCCCTGCGCCGGTCAGCACGACGATGCGCGGGCCGAAACGGTCGGTTGCCGCACCCCATGCAAAGCCTCCGACGCCCATGACGAGAAAATTGAGCGTCATGGCGCTCGATATGCCGGCGCGAGACCAATGGGTCGTCGTCGCCATCGGTTCCAGGAAGATTGCCAGCGAAAACATCGCGCCAATGGCGACACAGGTCATCAATGCGCCAGCACCGACGATGACCCAACGGTAAGAAAAGCTCATGTCAATTATCTCCCATGATCTCACGTGACGCCGCGAATGGCTTCTGGCGCCGCAGCGCCTCACCGACCTAGGACGTTCGGGCAGGCCCAAGATCGACATGGGTTGAATTTTTTCGGCAAGATCCGGCGTTTTGATTCCGGCGGGTAATCGATCGCCATCGTCCCGGCGCAATACGACGGGCGCTTGAGCCCGACCGCGAGCGGGCCGCGCATGAGCCGCCATTCCCCGCCTGGTTCGACGTTCTCCTCTGCCTTAGAACCCCATTGGGGGCGCATAGAAGGGTCGCACCGTATCTTCGTTGGAAACAAGCGGAGGTTATAGGCGCCGTCCGGCGACTCCCTTATCTGGGCCTGTCGGATAAGGAAAACGTGTCTGCGCGTCGCCAACCGATGGTCGCCAGGCAGCAGCGTCACTTCATCCTTCCTGACCGGGGGCGAACGGCGTTGGACGAAATCCTCTGCAATCGCCGCTGTCACCGTCTTCGTTGCGCCAGAACGGCTCGTAGGTGAAGCCCGACAGCGCTTCATGGGCGTGGACGGCCGTGGCAAACGCCATCCTGATCGCCGCAAGGGTCATTTGCACGGCGTCCTCGCTTTCACGTGCGTCGTGGAACGCGGCAGCCTCCGCGATCCCGACAGGATTCGTCACTTGCTTCCGTCGAACGGATCGGCCAGCGCCGCTACCGGGCGACTGATCGGATACTTGATGACGGAGACCTTCTCCGCGAGCTTGACGTCGCCGTTTTCCTCGAGGAGCGCGCGGAAGCTTGAGTGCATGCCGCCATCCTGATAGGCGAGCGGCGTGAAGCTTTTGGCGGCCAGTTCCCGGTATTTCCGATCGTCGGCGGACGATTTGGCCACGACAGCCGGATCGGATGGATCGATGCGCTCCGGGCATCCCGCGAGCGGATCGCCAGGATCGCCGCCCTTGAATTCGGCGTCGAAAACGTACTTCCTGCTACAGGCGGCGACCCTCGGCTCGCGTCGCCGAACTTCGAAGATGTCGTAGCCTTCCTTGAGGTTCTTCCAGAAGGCGAAATTCGGGTCGTCGCGATGTGCTGCCAGGTTCTTCGGCGTCATGCGAAATGGATAGGCCTGGACCTGGAGCGCTTGCTGCCCGCCTTTTAAGGCCTTCTCGACCACGGCGTAAATTTCCCCCACTCCCTGGTCGGTCAGAGCAAAGCACCCCGACGACGAGCAGGCGCCATGTACCATCAGGGCCTCGCCGGAATAACCGAGTGCGGTCTCCAGACGGTTCGGATAGCCGAGGTTGAAGGAGAGATAGAATTGCGATTTTGGATTAAGACCTCCCATCGAGACGCGGTAGAAACCCTCGGGCGCCTGTCGGTCTCCGGTCTTCGTCTTGGGGCCAAGCTTGCCGGACCAACGGCACATCGGATAGACCTTGAGCACCGCGTATTTGCCGCTGCCGTCGACTTTCCAGACCTCCAGTTCGCTTTCCATCTTGAAGATGCGCACGAGGACTGGACTTTCCGGCTTCATGCCTTTGGCGCGCATGCTGGCCAGCAGCTTCGGCGGTACGTCGTGCGACGGCTCGCCGAGACCGTCGAGCGACTGCATGCAGCCGCTCAGGGCCACCGCGACGACGGCAAGCGCCAACTCGCGGAGGTATCGCCGGCCCCGGTTTATTTGATGCAGAACATTAAAACACGTATATAACTTACTGCCGTAGCTTGAAAATATCGACATGCGTAGAGTCATGCCCCTTCCCTCTTGTCTGGATTCGAGCGAACGGAAATCAGACCGAGGCGATCGGGGGGCGCTGCTCGACTGTTTCGAGAACGCCCGCAAAGGCAATGGCAGCGATAACGCCAAACGCGATGGCGTCCGGCTGCGAATAAAGGAGATCGGGAGCCTGTGCGACGATGCCGTCCTGCTGACAGTGCATTCTCGAAACAGATCGGCCGTCACCGCGATCGTGTCCATGGGGGGTCGAAGGAACACCGACGACGACCTGGTCGGCGCGGGCGCGATCGACTGGCGCGGCGATGCAGGGCGCGGCAAGCGAACCCAGCAGCATCATGGTCGCGACAATGACGTTGATCAACAGACGCATCGGCTCGTTCTTGCAGGGGTCATCCCTGATTCAGCGTCGTCATAATGGTGAAGTTTGCCTTTTCGGTCAACGAGAAGGCCCGAGTTTCCCATCGCAGCCTCTCAACGTCCAATGGTGGCAGGACTCAACCAGCCCAAACAAGGTCCAGGACAACTGCGGTTGCTCATCCAGCCCGCAGACTATCTTTCTGTTGCCTGGTTTCTCCTCTGCGTGCCGAGTACCGCCTGGCCGCGGCATCGCGATCACCTCGCTGCTTGCCAACGCGCCAGCAGTCTTCCAATCTCTGGCCAGTTGCGGTCACAAGCCAGCCATGTACTTTTTTCAGGGTGACAGATCGGCGTTTGTCTGCGAAGAAGATCACAATGAGAGACAGGGGCGTTCGTTGCGAGACGGGCTGAGAAGTACCCTTCGAACCTGAACCGGATAATGCTGGCGGAGGGAGTCGCTCGGAGCCTTCGGTCTTATTGTGCTTGGCTCCCGGCGTCTCTGCCCCGCCAGAAAGGGGCAAAATGCCGAAACAAAATTCGCCAGGAAGACTGGTCACGGCAATGCGCGCGACGCCGCCGCTCGTTCATTGCATCACCAATTATGTCGCGATGAATATCGCCGCCAATGTCCTGCTTGCCGCAGGCGCCTCGCCCGCCATGGTCCATGCCGAAGAAGAGGCCGGCGAGTTCGCCGCAATCGCCGGCGCGCTGACGATCAATATCGGCACGCTTTCGGCGAGCTGGGTGAAGGGCATGCACAATGCAGCCAGATCGGCGGCAAGAAACGGCAAGCCTTGGGTTCTCGATCCGGTCGCCCATTATGCGAGCGGTTTCCGTCGCGAAACAGTGGCTGGGCTGATCGATCTCAATCCCACAATCATTCGCGGCAACGCATCGGAAATCATCGCGCTTGGCGGAGCCGAAAGCCGCGGCCAAGGCGTCGACAGCCGCGACACCGTCGAGCAGGCGGAAGAGACGGCACGCGACGTCGCTATTCAATATGGCGCTGTGGTCGCCGTCACCGGCGCGGTCGATTTCGTCACCGATGGCGCAAACGCCGTGCGCATTGCAGGCGGATCACCGCTGATGCCCCAAGTGACGGCGCTTGGCTGCGCGCTCACCTGCCTCGTCGGTGCCTTTGCCGCAATTGCGCCTGAGGAGCCTTTCGATGCCACCGTCGCGGCACTGGCGAGCTTTGCCGTCGCAGGTGAAAAGGCAGCTGCGCTCGCAGACGGCCCCGGTTCCTTTTCATGGCGCTTCCTTGACGCGCTTGCTGGGCTTGACGGCACGACGCTCGATGCAGCGGCGAGGGTGACGCCGGTATGAAGCGCTTCGATCTGTCCCTCTACCTCGTTCTCGACCCGGACCTGTGTGCAGGAACCGGCATGGTCGCGACGGCGCGCGCCGCCGTTTCAGGCGGAACGACGATCGTGCAACTGCGCAATAAGCAGGCCGGTACGGCAAGCCTGATCGAGACCGGCCGTGCGCTGAAAACCGCGCTTGCCGGAACCGGCGCCCTCCTGATCGTGAACGACGACGTCGAGGCGGCTATAGCGGTCGATGCGGACGGGTTGCATATCGGTCAGGACGATCTGGCCACCCGCATCGCACGCGAACGGATCGGACCGTCGATGATCCTCGGACTTTCGGTGGAGACCGAGGAATTGGCAGCGACCGTCGATCGGGCGGTGGTCGACTATGCCGGCATCGGACCGGTCTTTGCCACATCGACGAAGCCGGATCACAAGCCTCCGATCGGCATTGATGGATTGTCAAGGCTTGCGAAGGCCTGCCCCGTACCGGCGGTCGCAATCGGCGGTCTCAAGGCAAAGCATGCAGCGGACGTTCTTGCCGCAGGCGCCAAGGGCCTTGCGGTCGTTTCCGCCATCTGCGGCACACCCGATCCGCGGCAAGCTGCCGCCGACATCACTCGCGCAATCCGAAGGGCACGGGCATGATCTGCAACGTTCTTTCCATCGCCGGGTCCGACCCTTCGGGCGGCGCGGGCATCCAGGCCGATCTGAAGACCTTCTCGGCACGCGGCACCTACGGCATGGCCGTCGTGACGGCCCTGACGGCGCAGAACACCCAGGGTGTTTCCGGCGTCCACGCCGTGCCGCCTGACTTCGTGGCCGAGCAGATCCGCATGGTGTTCGCCGACATCCGCGTCGATGCGGTAAAGATCGGCATGATCGCCAATGCGCCGATTGCCGAAGCTGTCGCTAACGCGCTTTTGCCGCATCGCCGCATCCCGATCGTGCTCGATCCGGTGATGATTGCCAAGGGAGGTGCCGCCCTCCTCGATGTTGAAGCTATCGACATTCTCAAGACCCGGCTTTTGCCGCTTGCAACGCTTCTGACGCCCAATCTGCCGGAAGCGGCCGCCCTGCTCGGAGAGCCGGCCGCAGCGAACCGCGACGCTATGGAACAGCAGGCGGAAAAACTGCGCGCACTCGGCCCCTCTGCCGTTCTCGTGAAGGGCGGTCATCTTGCCGGAACGCAAAGCCCCGATGTACTTGTAAGCGAAAGCGGGATCACCTGGTTCGAAGCGCCGCGCGTTCCGACGAAGAACACGCATGGCACCGGCTGCACCCTTTCAAGCGCCCTTGCCGCCGAACTGGCAAAGGGCGTGCCGCCTGAAACCGCGGCCGCCATCGCCAAGGATTATTTAGCCCAAGCCGTCGCTGCAGCCGGCACGCTCTGCGTCGGCTCGGGCCACGGGCCGGTCCAGCATTTTCATCAGCTCTGGCGGTGATCCGCGGCGCCCGTCAGGTTTTCACGGCGCCAGCCGTCAGACCGGCGATGATATGCTTCTGCGCGACGAAGAAAACGATGACCGTCGGCAGGATGGTGAGTGTGATGAAGGCGAGCACCAGCTGCCATTCGGTGCCGAACTCGCCGCGATAGACCATGATTCCGAGCGGCCACGGATATTTCGATTCCGAATTCAACATGATCAGCGGCAGGATGTAGCTGTTCCAGCTGCCGACAAAGGAGATGATGCTGACGGTCGCAACGATCGGCCGCGACAACGGCAGCGAGATATACCAGAAGAAGCGCAGATAGCCGCAGCCATCGACAAAGGCTGCCTGGAACAATTCTTCCGGGAGGTTGCGAAAATAATTCCTGAAAAGCAGGATGCTCATGCCGAGGCCGAAGGCGACCTGCGGCAGCACCACGCCCCAATAGGTATCGAGCAGGCCGAGATCGCGGATCCGGATGAAGAGCGGCAGGATCGCCGTTGCTGCCGGAAACATCAGGCCAAGCAGGAAGTAGTTCAGCAGGAACGAAGAGCCAAAGAAGCGGACATGCGCGAAGGCAAAGGCTGCCATCGATGAGACGATCAGCGTGAGGGAGACCGTCAGCGCGGCAATCACCAGCGAATTGAAGATCTGCAGCCAGTATCGCTCGCCGAAGAGAATATCGGCGTAGTTCGACCATTGCCATGCCGCAGGCAGTCCGAAAGGATTGGTGCGCAGATCGCCTAAAGTCTTGAAGCCGCCGAGCGCCGTCGTCAGCAACGGGATCAGAACCAATGCGGCAATCAGCGTCAAGGACGCATAGAGATAGACCCGCGTCTGCAGCGGCATGCGCATGGTGGAGCTCGTATCAATCATTGCGCATGAAGATCCTTTTGTAGCCGAAGGCGAGCGTCATGCAGATGATAAAAAGCACGACGCCGACGGCGCTGCCGAGACCGACCTGCATGCGCATGACGCCGTATGTGTAGAGGAAGGTCACCATCGTCTGCGTCGAGTTCGACGGCCCACCACCCGTCAGCGGCATGATCATGTCGAATAGCTGCAGCGAACCGATGACCGCGAAGAAGATGGAAAGGCGTAGCGTGGATCCAAGCAGCGGCAGCGTCACATAACGGAACTTCTGCCAGCCCGTCGCGCCATCGATTTCGGCAGCTTCGAGCACGCTTTTGTCGACCGATTGGAGGCCGGCGATGAAGAGCATCATATGGAAGCCGAAATACTTCCAAACGATAACGGCAAGCACCGCATAGATGGCGAGATCCTTGTCGGCGAGGACGTACGGCGTCGCCAAGCCAAAGAAATTCGAGATTGCGGCAAAGAGCCCGTAGTCGCCGTCATAGACGAAGCGCCAGATGAGGCCGGCCGCGACGTCGGCAAGCACGTAAGGCAGAAAAAAGATCAAGCGGAAGGTAACGACGCCCGGAATGCGATGGGCCAGCATCGTTGACAGCCAGATCGCCAGCGGGACCTGGATGGCGATCGATATCAGGATGATGAGGCCGTTGTTGACAAGCGCCTGCGTGAAGGCCCCATTCCGGAACAGGACCTGGAAGTTGCGGAGCGCGATAAATTCCGTTGGTGTCCCGTAGCCATTCCATTTGTAGAGGCTGTACCAGGCCGCCTCCCCCATCGGCATGATGACGAAGAGCGTAAAAAGCAGCAAAGCTGGCGGCAGAAAGAGAAGAAGGACTGCCCAGCGGTCATGCGCAACGGAACTGCGGTTCCGCGCAAGATTTTTGGCCGGTCTTGCCGTCCTAATCCCGGATGAAATGGAAATATTTGCCATCTGTCCTGCCTTCGCATTCGTCGTGTCCGATCCCGGCACCCCTGAGAGGCGCCGGGAAGGAATAGGAGCGCGCCTACTGCTCCAGTTCGAAAGCGTCCTGGATTTGCTGCGCGCCGTCCTGCGAAGTCATCTGGCCGGACACGATTTCGACGGAGACGTCGTTGACAACGCGACCGACGGCGGCGCCCAGATCCTGGTCAAAGTAGTTCTGGTGCCAGGTCGAACCCGCCAACTGTTTTGCAGATTCGGCGAGCAGCGGGTTCGTGACGCCGTCATCTGCGCCGACGGCAACTGGCAGCAGCATTGCGGCCTTGGCCATGTCGCGCTCGTTATCGGCATTGGTCAGATAGGCGAGGAAGTCGAGCGCCTCCTTGGATGCGTTCTTCGTGACCACCCAGCCGTTAAGGCCGCCCAGCGTGTCGGTGACCTTGCCTGCCCCGCCTTCCACAGCCGGGAAGGCAAAGCGGCCAATGTTTTCCGGTGCCAGGCCCTTGCCATCGCCGGCGTTTTTGCGCTGGTTCGCCTCGGTATTTTCGAAGCCGAGGATCATGGCAGCCTTGCCATCGCCGAAGACGCCGAGCGCCTGCGGCCAGGTAACGCCAAGATAGCCGGGCTGGAAGGGCTCGAGCTTGCCGAGGGCTGCAAGGTCGTCACCAGCTTTGATGATGGCCGGATCCAGGAAGCCTTCGCCCTCGCCTTTCTTGGCTGCATCGAAGACCTTCTGTCCGCCTTCACGCATCACCAGATAGCTCCAGTAGAAGTGGATAGGCCACTTCTCCCCGCCGCCACCGGCAATCGGAACAATGCCGGCATCCTTGAGCTTCTTCACGGCCTCGAGGAAATTGTCCCAGCTCTTGATGTCCTCGGCCTTTACGCCCCCCTTGGCGAAGAGCTCCTTGTTATAGAAGAAGCTGACAAGGCCGACTTTGTAAGGCACAGCCCAGACCTTGCCATCGAAGGTAAGGCCATTGACCGAGGCCGGAGTATATTGGTTGCGCAGCTTGCCGCCATCGGCGTCGAGTGCGGCCGTCACATCCTGGAGCGCGCCGGTCTCGGACTGCTGCTTGAGGACGCCGCCGCCCCAGCTGTAGAAAAAATCCGGAACGTCATCGGACTGAAGAAGCGTCGGCAGCTTGGCCTTGAAGGCTTCGTTTTCCAAAAACTGCATCTGGACATCGACGTCCGCGTGCTGCTCCTCGTACTTCTTGACGATCTCTTCCCACTTCGCCACAAATTTCGGATCGAGCTCCAGATGCAGCCACTTCACCACGGTCTTTGCCGAGGCCGCCCCGGCGCCGAGCATTACGGAGATTCCCGCAGCCGCTGCCACAAATGCGATGCGCTTGCCGCGAAGGGCAATACCCTTTTGCATATATGTCATGATGTTCCTCCCAAGGGGCCAATGTCCTCACCAATTTTTCCCCTATGCGGATTAATTCACCGGAGCTTTTGCCCGATGTCAACCCAGTGGCTCGATTTTTTGCCAAATCCGCTTGACAGAGACAGTAACCTGTCTGTTATTTATTCGTATCCCGTCAAAAATATTCGGGGCCGTCGGCCCTGAAGCGAAGCGATTGCCCGGCTAGTTTCCATGAAGACCGCAGATCCAGAATTGATGCGCGCGATCAATCGCTTGAACGTGCTGGACACGATCCGCCGCCACGGACCGATCGCGCGCGTGGAGATCAGCGAACGCACCGAACTTTCGACCACCACTGTATCGGCAATTACCGCCTCGCTGCTCGATGACGGGCTCATTCTGCCGCGTCACGAAGGCGACATACGCAACGAGGCGGCGCGCGGCCGTCCCCGCGTCATGCTCGAGTTAAACCCTGATGCCGCGCGCGTGGTCGGCGCGAAGATTGCCGCCAACCGGCTCGTTTTCGTCGTCACCGATTTCCGCGGTGACGTACTGTCGAAGCTCACGCTGCCGATCCGTATCGACCGGCAGCCGATCACAGTCATCGCCGATCTGGTGGAGGACGGCGTGCGCCGCTGCGTCGTCGATGCCGGCTTGTCGCTGGAAGATGTCGATACCGTCTGCCTCGGCCTTCCAGGCGTCATCGAACATCGCACCGGCCACGTTCGCAGCAGTCCCATCTTTCGCGACACGAATGTCGATTTCGCCTCCGAGATGACAGCGCGGCTTGGCACGCCGACCATCATCGAGAGCGACGCGCATGCAATCACGCTTGCCCATCATTGGTTCGGCAAGGCGCGGGATCTCGAAGATATGGTGCTGATTTCGCTAGAACAGACGCTCGGGCTCGGCGTGCTGCATGGCAATCGGCTCTTCCGCGGTGCTGGCGGCCTCAGCCACAATCTCGGCGACCTTGTGCTCGGCATGGCCCCGCAGGGAACCGTGCGGCTGTCGAGCCAGGCAGGTGAAAGCGCGATCCTTGGCGAACAGCAGGCCGATGGGCGTTTTGCAGAAGCAATCCGTCTCGGCCGCGGCATGAACCACGCCCGGGCGCTGATCAAGGCGGAGGACAATGTTCTGATTGGTGCTGCCGTCCGCGCCGGCGAGGCCGTCGGGCTGACGATCGCCAACATCGTCACCCTCTTTGCCCCGCCGCGCGTCATCCTCGTTGGTTCCAGCCTGGCGCTCGGCGAGCCGTTTTTGAACAGTCTGCGCGATGCCTATGCGCTGGCGATCCCGCCGTCGCTGAAAGGCGTCACCGAACTCGTCTTCGACGACTCCACGGACGACTTCTGGGCGCAGGGTGCGGCTGCCGTTGCCCTTTACGAACTCTACGAGTCGCCCTGGAGCACGACAGGGCCGGCACTTTGAACGCTGAAGCTCAAAAATCGATTGGGAGGAATTCATGGAGAAAGTCGGCATCGGCATCATCGGATGCGGCAATATTTCGGGCGCATACCTCAAGGCCATGGCCTCGTTCCCGATCCTCGACATCCGCGGCCTCGCCGATCTCAACCAATCGCTGGCAGAGGCGAAAGCCGCCGAATTCGACCTTCCGGCAAAGAGCGTCGACGCGCTCTTTGCCGACCCGAAGGTCGAAATCATCGTCAACCTAACGGTGCCGAAGGCGCATGTGTCGGTCGGCCTGCAAGCGCTCGACGCAGGAAAACACACCTACTCGGAAAAACCCCTCGGAATTAATTTCGCGGAGGGGAAAAAACTGGCAGATGCTGCAAGATCGAAGAATCTTCGCATCGGTGCAGCACCCGATACCTTCCTCGGCGGTGGGCACCAGACGGCTAGAACCCTGATCGACCAGGGCGTGATCGGCCAGCCTGTTGGCGGCACGGCCACTTTCATGTGCCCCGGCCATGAGCGATGGCACCCGAACCCGGCCTTCTATTACGAGGTGGGCGGCGGGCCGATGCTCGATATGGGGCCCTATTACATCACAGACCTTGTCAATCTCTTCGGACCGGTGGCGCAGGTCGCGGGTTTTGCGACTGCGCCGCGCAAGGAGCGCGTCATCACCAGCGAGCCGCGCAACGGCGAGCGCATTCCCGTGCACGTGCCGACCCACGTCGCCGGCATCATGGCCTTTGCCAACGGTGCTGTCGTGCAGATCGGCATGAGTTTCGACGTTGCAGGACACAAGCATGTGCCGCTTGAACTTTATGGCACGGAGGGCACGCTGATCGTTCCCGACCCGAATCATTTCGGCGGCGAGGTCCAGTTCCTGAAAAAGGGCGGCAGCTTTGAGCCGCAGGAACTGACGGCGCCTTACGCGGACGGCAACTACCGCTCGCTCGGGGTTGCTGATCTCGCGCACGCCATCCGTTCGAACCGCCCGCACCGGGCAAACGGCAGCCTTGCGCTCCACGTTCTCGAAGTCATGGAGGCGTTTCACACCGCCTCCGAAACGGGCCGTACGGTGACGATCACCACCGAGACGGAGCGCCCGGCGCCGCTGTCGGACTCCCTTATCGATGGACGGTTGGGCAAGTAATATTCAGGAGGAAAGAACATGCGTGAAGCACTGATCGTCTGGGGCGGCTGGAGCGGCCACGAACCGCAGGAATGCGCGGCCATCATCAAGGACATGCTCGAAGAGGATGGCTTCAAGGTCTATGTCGAGCACAGCACCGAGGCCTTCGCCGACCCGTCGGTGCATGATCTGAGCCTCGTCGTGCCGATTGTCACCATGTCGAAGATCGAGAAGGAGGAGATCAAGAATCTCGCCGCTGCGATCGAAAATGGGGTCGGCATCGCCGGCTATCACGGCGGTGCGGGCGACAGCTTCCGTGAATGCGTCGAGTATCAGTTCATCATCGGCGGCCAATGGGTTGCCCATCCCGGCAATATCATCGACTACAAGGTCAACATCACCCGGCCGGACGACCCGGTGATGGAGGGGATTGCCGATTTTCCCTATACGTCCGAGCAATATTATATGCATGTCGACCCGTCGAACGAGGTGTTGGCGACGACGACGTTCACCGGCGATCACGCCTACTGGATCGATGGCGTAGTGATGCCTGTCGTCTGGAAGCGGAGATACGGCAAGGGCCGCGTTTTCTATTCCTCGCTCGGCCATCAGGCCAATGAATTCAGCGTGCCGCAGATGAAGTCGATCTTCCGCCGCGGTGCCAACTGGGCAGCACGCTGAACCCGCTGGATTTCAAGGCGAAGCGCTCCCGATCAAATGATCGAACAGCCCCGGAACAAATGGCCGTCTTCGCCGTTGTTGCCGCGTTGATCAGCTCGAAAGGAATTTGATCATGCGCACGATGATCGCGGTGACTTCGATTGTCTTTCTCGGCATCGCCGGTCCCGTGTTGGCGCAATCCAATATGGGTACAGACTATACCGGACGCATTGACGGTACGCCTCCTCTCGGCACTTCGCCGGAGAGCGCACCGGCGAATGCGTTCGTCATTCCGCTTGATCCGGTCGAGACCGGCAGCGTCGATGTCATCATACCGCGCGACGCCGGCACGACCGAGATCAATCGCTGCCCGCCGCCGAAGCGTGGCGCCGCGGCCAAGACAAGCCGCTACGGCCAAGCGTGCCGGCAATAGGAAAACAGCGGCGGCAACAGAGCCCTCACGTGAGATTTATATCTCCCCGGCATGCGTTTCATGTTAGGGGAGACCAAGAATTTCCGTGAGGCTGCGCCGCAGATGCTACCTTGGATACAGCTCGATTCCACGATCATCCCCGGGGAAGGGGGAGAATTGCGCCTGAAGCAGCGCGGCAACGAATTCTCCATCATGCTCGGGTCGAACGAGCTGATGAACAGCCGCCTCAGCGGATCCGAAGAAGCTCTGGCAACGCTTTCCTACGAGCGGATCAAAGACCACAAACGTCCGAAGGTTCTCATCGGCGGCCTCGGCATGGGCTTCACGCTGCGTGCCGCGCTCGCGGTCCTGCCGGCGGATGCAGAAGTGGTCGTCGCAGAGCTCGTTCCAGCCGTGGTTGCCTGGGCACGCGGCCCCATGGCTGACGTTTTCAAGGGATGCCTCGACGACCCCCGGGTCTTAATCCACCAAGGCGATGTCGGTGAAACGATCCGCTTGGCCAGAGCAGACTTCGACGCAATCCTGCTCGACGTCGACAACGGTCCCGAGGGGCTGACCCGGAAATCCAATGACCGGCTCTATGATTTCAACGGCCTGCGCGCGTCCCGCAACGCTCTGCATCCCGGGGGCATTCTCGCGGTCTGGTCCTCAAGCCCCGATCCGAGCTTCACCCGCAGGCTGCGCGACGCCGGCTTTTCTCCGGACGCCGTCAACATACGCGCCAACGGCAAACGCGGCGGCGCGCGGCACGTCATCTGGCTCGCCGTCAAGCAACTTGCCTAACCACTGACGGCAAACGACCGCGCCGCGGCAATCGCACTAGCAGCGCCGGCACGCAGTTGCGTCGTATCCGCGCTCGCAACAACAAGATCGCAACCGAGCTTCAGCAAACCGCCGGCACGTTTGCCATCACTGCCGAAGGCGCAGACGAACTTCTTGTGCGCACGGCACCGCGCGACAATGCGCGACAGCTCCTTGTCGATGTCATCGGTATCCGGCGCGAGCTTTTCGCCCTTTGAAAGCGCGATCGACAGATCGGAAGGCCCCACGAAAATGCCGTCGATGCCTTCAACACCGAGGATGCCGTCAACCGCATCGAGCGCTGCCCGCGTCTCCACCATGGCGATCGTCAGCGTCAACCGGTTGGCCGTGCGAAGATAGTCATCGCCCGAAAGCTTCATATGGTTAAGTGCCAGCGTTGGACCCCAGCTGCGCTCACCGAGCGGTGGGTACTTGGTGAACCTGACCAGAGCCTGTGCATCCGCGACCGAATTCACCATTGGCGCGATGATGCCGGTGCAGCCGGCGTCCAGCAGACGTGAAGCCGAAGCGAAATCGCCGACCGGAATGCGCGCAATCGCCGGCTTTCCGGCGGAACGGCATTGGGCAACGGCATTCGACGCCGAAGCCATGTCCCACATGCCGTGCTGCATGTCGAGAACGACGGCATCGAAGTCTTCCTGTGTCAGATGGTGAACGACCATCGGTTCGGGTATGCCGACCCAGGCGGAAACCAGGCCGCCGTGCCCGCCCGTCCTGATCCTGTCCGCAAAGCTGTCGATTGCCGATGTTTCCGTCATGCCATTCTCCGTTCACCGCTCAGGCGAGCGCGTGTTTGTTGGTCTCTTGAAATTCCTCGATGAAACTTCTCTGCAATAAAATGCCTTCCCACTCATCCCGGAAAAACGGTGAGTCGTAAATCAGCGTGAACGGCCCGGCATAAGCCGCATCGCTGCAGGCTTCCAGGCACCTGCTATAGTCGGCTGCATCCAGACCGGAGGCATTGTAATCCGCTTTCGCATGACAAAGCTCCGCGCGGCGCATGATATCGGCAAGGCCTGCATATTTTTCAGGCGCAGCCCAATTGCCGAGATCGCCGTTGAGCCCGACTCTGCCCTCCAACCCGTCCAGCAGCCAGTTCATCTGCTCAGGCGAAGGCAGAAGATCGAACCAGTTTTCGACAACGATGCGAACGCCGCTGCCCTCCGCTTCGTCGGCCAGCCACCTCAGATGCTTCAGCGCCCGGCTGAGATTTTCCTCGGTCGGCGGCTGCTTGCCGGCAATCACGCGCATGTTCTGCGCGCCGAGCGAAACCGCCCTTTCGATCCAGCCGGCCATCCATGCGGCATCGCGTTCGGCGTTATCTCGATGACCGGGATCGCCGTCTTCCAGCAGGAGCGTCTGACAGAATACGCCCGATGCCTCCATCGCACGGCCGAGGTCAGCGAGATAGCCTCTCTCAAGGCTCGGCAGATGAAAGGAGCAAACCTCGATCCGGTGAATGCCGCGCTCGGCAAGCTGCCTTGGCAGCTCGATCAGACAGGCCGCACCGGGGCCGTAGGGCTCCTTGCGCCCCGAACTTTTTTCCGGATCGGGACTGTAGGGATAAACCGCTCCAAGCATGCGATGCAGCGACCATGTGGAAACGGCAAAACGGCCATTCGGCAAAGCCTGTGCCATCAGTCTCCTCCTCGACTATCATGCATCCTAGGCAACAAAGCCTTGATGCTTCAAACGAAATCTCCGCGAATGACGGCTTCCGCAGAAAGTGCCGCACCAAGCAGCGCCTCGTCGCGATTGGCCGGGGCCGACAATAAGAATCCGACCGGCATCCCGGCATCACCGGTGCCGCAGGGGATCGAGACGCCACACCAGTCAAGGAAATTGCCGAGTGCCGTATTGCGCAGCGTTTTGGCATTCGTCGCAACGAAAAGATCGTCGTCCGTCTCCAGAGGCGCGATCGGCGGCGCCACGTGGGCGACGGACGGGAATGCAAGCAGCCTGTCGCCGATCAGCCGCTCGCTTTCAGCGATGAGCCGCGCGCGAAGGTCAAGGATCGCAATATAATCCGGCGTTGCGGTCTTCTCGCCAAGGCGCGTGCGCATGACGACGCGACGATCCATATCCGCAGCCTCCGGTCCAGCCAGGCGTTCGCGATGCAGCGCGAACGCTTCGGCGGTGACCAGCGCTCCGCACCGGGCCATCGAAGCCAATATTTCGTCGAAAGCGGGCATCGCCATGCGACTGATGATGGCGCCGGCCTTCGCCAGCCGTTCTACCGCCGCATCGAAGGCAGCCGCGACACCGTGCTCCACGCCGTCGAAGACCACATTTTGGGGAATGGCAACCTCAATGCCTTTCAGCGGGCGGGCACACACCTTAGATGCGGTCAGGCCGTGCATGGCAGCATCGATCCAGACGGCATCCTTGACCGTCCGACAGAGCGGTCCAAGTGAATCCAGGCTCTTTGCAAGGGGAAAGACGCCATCCATGGTATAGCGGCCGCGCGTTGCCTTGTAGCCCGCGATGCCGTTAAGGGCTGCCGGGATACGGACCGACCCTCCGGTATCGGTTCCCATCGCGACCGGCACGAGGCCGGCAGCGACAGCCACGGCCGCCCCTGAAGAGGAGCCCCCCGGGATGCGCGGCACATCGATGCCATGGGGGTTCTGCGGCGTGCCGTAATGCGGATTGATGCCGAGACCAGAAAAGGCGAATTCGCTCATATTCGTTCGCCCTATCGAAATCATTCCGGCACGCTTCAACGCTGTAACGATCGCCGCATCGCTTGCCGTCGGCGCAGCGCTCGTCAGCACTTTCGATCCGGCCGTCGTTGCAAGGCCTTCGATATCGAAGAGATCCTTCCAGGCGATCGGAATTCCGTCGAGCGCGCCGAGCGAGCGGCCGTCGCGAATACGACGTGAAGAGGCGCGCGCCTCTTCGACGGCGCGCTCCTTCAAAAGCACCGTGAAGATCGCCTTGTCCGGGTGTTTATCTATGCCCTCGAAGATCGACCGCACGATCTCGACCGGATCAGCAGCGCCGCTCTGAATGAGAACCGAGAGTTGCGCGACAGTCATCGCGCCGAATGGCTTGGTCATGGGAGAATCCGCAAAAGCATCGTCTCCCTTGACCTATCGCGGATCGCCGCCGCGGACCAGCCTGTTTACACGGCATCCGCGATTGGTCTGATTTTCTGAACAGTGAGTTTGCAGATCGGCTCTTCAACTCTGCCCCTTGGAAGACCACATGCACCCGACGCGCAGGAACCCCACCGGCCATCTTATTTTGATCCGCCCGGTCCTGCTGTGCCGCAGGAGTAATAAAAATGACGCATCACGATATTTTGAACCCGAGCCGCAATGATATGGTGGCGCACCACGCAAAGCATGACGAGGCCGCCGGCGAAGGTGAGCTGGATTATGTGCAACATCTCAACGCGCAGAAGCTCACTTTGGGTGAACGGATGCTTGTCGTCGGCGCCTTGGTCCTTCTCGGCGTTGCCGGATTGACCGCGCATCTCAGTTCTTCTGTATCGCCTGAGGTGACCGGTGCCATTGCTGCGCCTCAACCTGTTACGTCGCCTCACAACAGCTTGGACCATTGCCGCGAATACAGTCCATACGCTGAAAAGAGCTGCTGACCGGATCGACCTTGCTTGCTGGGCGTGGAAATCTGCCACCTTCAATGCGTTAAGGACAGGAAGGAAAAGAAGCCATGGCAGGTGAGATCGATTACAATCTCGAGCGCTTCATCAATGCACAGAACGGCATTTATGATCAGGCGCTGGAAGAACTTAGGTCAGGCCGGAAGCGTTCGCATTGGATGTGGTTCATTTTCCCGCAGATCGCCGGGCTTGGCTCATCGGCGATGGCTGAGAGATATGCAATCCGCTCCGCCGAGGAGGCTGCCGCCTATGTGGCAGATCCCATTCTGGGTTCCCGGCTCATTCGCTGCGTCCAAGCGATCCTCTCGGTCAAAGACCGCACGGCGCACGACATTCTCGGGTCCCCGGACGATCTCAAGCTTCGCTCTTCACTGACGCTTTTTGCAGCCGTGAGCGACCAACGCTCACCGTTTCATGAAGCAATCGATCATTTCTATGGCGGAGAATTCGACGAGCGGACGATCGAAATCCTCAATACCGCAGCTTAGCTGCCGGGAGAGCGTTCCAGCGCTGCAATCTCTTCGGAGATTTCATTGAGGCGCTCGCGCAGGTCGGATTGCGTGCCGTCCTCGAGTTCTTCCTCGCCAAAACAATTGCGCGCATCATGGAGCTCGAGCTTGGCTTCCAGCTCAGCGCGCTTGGCATACAGACGATGGAGATAGGTGTAGTTCATATCTTTACCACCTCCGATATTGCCTTCCCCATCAAGTGGGAAAACGAACTCGAAAATGGAAGGTTCCGATACAGCCGTTAGGTTAGCAGAGTGATGCAATTGCCGCTTTGCAGGCTTTTGAAAAGTGGCTGCAGCAACCGTCGCTGCCCATCGCCTGCCGGGTAACGCGGGCGCCTTCCAAAAGAAGTGTCAAAGTATCGGCAAGAAGCTGGGGCTCGCGAGCCCCAGCGGAGGAACAGAGTTTTTCAAGGCGCTGACGCTGCTCGGCCTTGTGGCGTTCGATCACCTCCTGGGCGGGGTGTCCCTCGCCCTTCAGTTCAATTGCCGCATTGGCAAGATCGCAACCGGCCGGCTCGCCATTCAGACACTCGGCCCGCGCCTGAACCCATGCGTCGAGCTGCGCCCGTGGGTTGCCCGGATGCGCCGCCTCGAGATCACGCCAGATCGCTTCGGCCTTTTCCGAGGCGCGGCGCAGCGTCTCACAGACGAGCTCGTCCTTCGAGCCGAAATGCCGGTAGAGCGTCATCTTGTTGGTGAGCGCCGCATCGGCAATCGCATCGACGCCGATGCCGCGGATGCCATGCTCGCGGAACAATTCCGAAGCCGTCGAGACGATACGCTCCCTCGGCGGGATTTTCACGTCTGTCAGCACCTGGGAGATTTCATGCGAAGTTTGGGAGTTTTTTACGGACGAAGTCCTTGACATCGATGTGACCGATCGGTAACAAATGCATTGTTACTTACCGGTAACACCGCTGATCGTACAAGTCAATGCCGAGAGGGCTGGCGGCATCAGCGGAACACGGGCGACTGCCCACGAAAGGAGGACGAACCATGAGAAAGACCAGTGACCTCACGATATCCGAAGCCCTTCGCGACCCGCTGATCGCCATGGTGATGCGCGCCGATGGCGTGAAGCTTGACGATTTCAGGCAACTCCTGGAGACGGCAGCCGGCAAACGTGAGAAGAATACCGCCAAAGTCGGCGGCTTCATCAACGCGATCGCCAATCGCGCCGGCGTGAACCCGACGACGGTTTCCTGCTTCTGCTGACTTCCCGGGGACATTTCCCTGCCCCGTGCGAGAGCTGCCGCCTCCCCCCAACGGCGGCTTTCGCTGTTTTTACGCCACAATCGGCGCAGCACGTCATTACAGCCAGGCACATTTTCGCATAATGTGACTACCTAGATAGTCATAAGGAATCGATGATGACCAAGGTCAACTTGGCGGATGTGAAGGCACATCTGAGCGAACTGGTCCAGCGCGTCGAGGCGGGCGAGACCGCAGATTTTGAAACGCGGCAAACCGGTCGCAGAGATCGTCCCGATCCAAAAGCCAAAGAGCAAATGAAGGCCTTAACGGCCTCCATGAGTCAATCGGCAGAGCCGGTCGATTCGGATGCATTCATACGAACGCTTCGCGATAACGCGCGTTATTGATGTTCTACGTCGATACCTCTGTTCTTATAACAGTATTTTCCCCGGAGACGCAGACGACGCGCGTCCTCGAATGGCTGAGCCGAAACCGTGACGCATCGATATCGATAAGTGATTGGACCATCACAGAATTTTCCTCTGCAATGAGTTTGAAAATCAGAAATTCGATGCTGATCCAAGACGACCGAACCAAGCGCTCAAGGTCTTCAAGGAATTTCGCGAGAGTATATTCGAATGCCTGGAAGTTCCAAGAGGCTGCTTCATCGAAGCCGCCCGTCTTTCCGACCGTCATGACACTAGCCTGCGCTCGGGCGACGCGTTGCATATGGCCGTCGCCCACCATTATGGACTAACTCTGCTCACCCGCGACAAAGGGCTTGCAAAGGCTGCCGCAGTCATTGGTGCTCAGCATCAATTGATTTAGGGGCCGGACCTACATCGCTACCAGATGCCCGGGCGAAACCTCATGGTACTCCAGCGGCACGATCTTGTAATCCACCGGCCGGATTGGGCTTTTGATTTCGTCATTGGCCGCCGCCCGCTTCTCACGCCGCCGGTCCGGATCGGGCACTGGGACGGCGGACATCAGCTTCTTCGTATAGGGATGCTGCGGATCGCCGAAAACCGCAGCACGTGGTCCAATCTCAACGATCTCGCCCAGATACATGACGGCGACACGGTGGCTGACGCGTTCAACGACGGCCATGTCATGCGAGATGAACAGGAAGGCAAGTTTGAGGCTCTGCTGCAGGTCGAGCATCAGGTTGATGACCTGCGCCTTGATCGAGACGTCGAGGGCCGAGACGCTTTCGTCGGCGACAATGACCTTCGGATCGAGCGCCAGCGCTCGGGCAATGCAGATGCGCTGGCGTTGGCCGCCGGAGAACTCGTGCGGAAAGCGCGACGCCATGTCGGCTGAAAGGCCGACCTTTTCCAAAAGGTCGGCGACTTTTTCCTTCGCCTGCTTTGCCGTTCCCATCTTGTGTTCCAGATAAGGTTCGGCGATTGCCGCGCCGACGCGGATACGCGGATTGAGGCTGGCAAAGGGATCCTGAAAGATCATCTGCACGGTCTTGCGCATCTCGCGCATGCCATGCTTGTCAAGCGCCAGCACATCCCTGCCGTCCGCCTTCACCGACCCGCTCTGCGGCTCGATCAGCCGCATGATGGCGCGACCGGTCGTCGATTTTCCGCAGCCGGATTCGCCGACCAAAGACAGCGTCTCGCCGGCACAGAGATCGAAAGAGACATTTTCGACCGCATGCACCCGCCCCGTCAGGCGGCCGAAGAGGCCCGAATGGATGTCGAAGCGCTTGATGAGGTTCCTCACCTCCAGAATGGGCCTCGATGAAGCAGCAACCGTATCGCCGACTTCCACCGGTATGTCCGATTCGCCCGTCGCCACATTGACGACGGGGAAGCGCAGCGGTCTTTCGTGTCCGCGCATCGAGCCCAGCACCGGAACGGCGGAAAGCAGCGCGCGCGTATAAGGATGCCGGCCGCGATGGAAGATGTCGGCCGTTGGACCGGTTTCCACCTGCTCGCCGCGATACATCACCACGGTTCTGTCGGCGATTTCGGCAACGACGCCCATGTCGTGAGTGATGAAGAGAACGGAGGTTCCTTCCTCATCCTGCAGCATCTTGATGAGATCGAGGATTTGCCCCTGGATGGTGACGTCAAGCGCCGTGGTCGGTTCGTCGGCGATCAGGAGCCTCGGCTTGGAGGCAAGCGCCATCGCGATCATCACACGCTGGCGCATGCCACCGGAGAAACGATGCGGATATTCATCGAAACGCGAGGCGGCGGAAGGAATGCGGACCTTTTCCAGGAGCCGGACCGTTTCGGCCCGCGCCTCCGCCCTCGACATCGCCGAATGGCAAAGCAATGCTTCAGAAATCTGGTCGCCGATCGTAAAGAGCGGGTTGAGGCTCGTCATCGGCTCTTGAAAGATCATCGCCACGTCATTGCCGCGCACCTGCCGCATCGCGTTTTCCGGAAGCGCCAGCAGATTGCGGCCGCCAAGCATGATCTTACCTTCGATCCGGCTCGTTTCCGGCTGCAGAAGCCGCATGATCGACAACGACGTGACGCTCTTGCCGGAGCCGGATTCGCCGACAATTGCGACCGTTTCACCCGGCGCAATGTTAAAGGAAACATCGCAAACGACAGGCCTCCACTCGCCATCGACCAGAAACGATGTCGTCAGGTTCTCGACCGAGAGAACGGGCTCTGCGCCTTGCATCGTCTGTGCCGGAAAGCTTGCCATATCCAATTCCTCTTGAATGCTTGAAAGAGATTAATCCGGCCAGCGCAACACGCCGTCGAACCGGCGCTTGCTGCGGTTTTCGATAGGCGTTGCAATGATCTCGTTGGAGGCACGCGCCTTGTCCAGTTCTTCGGCCAAGCGGATCGCAACGAGCTTTTCCTGGCCTGGGTGCAGGTTGCAGGGATCGAGATAAAAATACTGATGCTCGACCTCGTGGTCGCGCACGATGATCGGCGGCGTCCCGCGCGCCAGAGCGTCGGCCATATCCCAGGCGGTGATGTGAGCTTCCTCCGGTTTCAGGATGACGCGCATGCGGTCGAGCGGATTGTTGGTCGGATCGGGCTCGATCAGTGCGGTCACGCCGGGACGACCCTCCAGCGTCTGCCTCCAGAGATCGAGGTAGCCTGCCTCGCGCTCGCGGATGCCGGCGTGGTCACGTTGTTCCCATGCCTCCAGGGCCGCCATGACGCCGAAGATGCTTTCCTTGCCGACCTTCATCCCGCGGCCGATGCCCATGTTCTGCAGGAAGGCGCTACGCACCAGTTCCTTCCTGCCGGCGACGATGCCGGAGGTCGGGCCACCCAGAAACTTGTGACCGGAATAAAGCGCGACATCCGCACCCTGCTCCAGGAAAATCCGCAGGTCGTATTCGGATGCTGCATCGACGATGACCGGCACGCCCTTAGCATGGGCGATCTCGACGAACTCCTTAAGGTTCAAAAGGCCGTAGTCGACGACATGGTGTGAAACGACATAGACGGCTGCGGCGGTTTTTTCGGTGATCCCATTTTCCATGTGGAAACGGTGCGTCGACGTCGCCTGGCCGACCAGCACCACCTTGGCGCCAGCAAGGCGGATCGCCTGGTCGACCGGTGCGCCATAGCTCACCACATGGCCCATCTGCACGAGAACCTCGTTTTTTTCCGGCGCCACATCCGGCAGTTTCTCGATCGCAAGAAGGTTGTTGCCGGTCATAGTGCCCGCAACAGCCAGCGAAATGCCAGCCGAGCAGGATGCGGTCACGAAGCCGGCTTCGGCGCCCGTCAACCGGGCGATGACAACGCTTGCCTTGCGCTGCAGATCGTTGATTTCGACAAACTGCGGCAGGATCGACGACATTGCCGCGATTGCCTCGGGAACGACGATCGATGCGCCGAGGCTGGTCATCGTGCCGGAAACATTGATGACCGGACGAAGGCCGATCGACGTGCGAATGTCATCAGACATGTGTATCTCCAAAATTGGTGGCGAGATGGCGAGTATTGCAACTTGCACGCACGGCGGCTATGCCATAGTAATGTAATAGACTCATGCCCGCATGCGAGGAACGTGGAATTGGACGGCAAGACATCATCAATAGTTTACTCCGAAGACGAGGCCCCTGTTGAAGAGACGGGTGGCAGAGGCGCGCGCCGCTCGCGGGTAAGCGGCATCGACCGCGCGCTGCAGGTGATTGATTACCTTTACGAAACCGGCTCCCCGACGGGGGTCTATGCAATCGCCAAGGCGGTGAAGGCGCCGCTTTCGACCGTTTACGTCATCGTCGACGATCTGGTCGAAAAGAACATGCTGACGCGCAATGGCGACGGCACGATCTGGCTCGGCTCGCGGCTCTACCACTACGGCCTGGCCTACGCCCGATCGCTGGATTTTATGAGTGTCGCGACGCATGAGATGCACGATCTTTGCCGTGAAGCGGGCGAAACCGTTCAGGTTTGCGGCCGCGACGGCGACTATATGCTCGTTCTCGCCATGGCCGACGGTCCGAGTCATTTCCAGGTCGCCTCGCGCGTCGGTACCCGCGTTCCGCTGAACTGGACCGCATCCGGCCGCCTGCTTGTCGGCAATCTGCCGGAAGAGGAGCGCGTCGAACTTTTCAAGCGCTGCGCCAAATCTTCGCCGACCGGCCGCGCCCAGATGGACCCTGGCGTGCTTTCCGCCGCCGCCGGCGCGGCGTTCCAGTCCCGCCTGTCGATCCAGGCTGGTGAGTCCGACTATGCAGTTGCCTGCATCGCCTCGCCGATCTGTGACGGCAATGGTCAGTGCGTCGCGACCATTTCCATTGTCCTTCCCGAACAGAAGGCTTTTTCCGACGAAAACCGCTATACCGCGCATGTGCGCGCATCGGCCGAACGCATCGAAAAGATCATGGGCTGGCGCAACCACTAGGCTTTCCTTCCTCAATCGCGCAAGGCGACGATCGCCTCGATTTCGACCGTGATGTTGCCGGGCAGCGAGCCGAATCCGACCGCCGAACGGGCATGACTGCCGGTCTCTTCTCCAAAGACGTCGACGAAGAGATCCGAGCATCCGTTGATGACGCTCGGATGGTCTCCAAACTGGGGCACGGCGTTGACCATGCCAAGCAGTTTCACGACACGTTTCACACGTGAGAGATCGCCAAGCGCGTCATGCATGACGGCAAGGAGATTTATGCCGGTCAGCCGTGCATGTTTGTAGGCATCATCGATGCTGATTTCAGCACCGACCTTTCCCGAATACAGGAAGCCGTCGGCCTTGCGCGGTCCCTGGCCGGAGAGGTAGAGAATATTGCCTTCCTGCACATGCGTCACGAAATGGGCGATCGGCGGCGGCGCAGGTGGGAGTTCGATACCGAGCGCGGCGAGCCTTTCATAAGGCGAGCTTGCCGGCTTGGCGGTAGCTGGAGACGTGTTCACGCAAACTCCTGTCATGCGAATTTCTGTTCTGGCTCTTAGCGGTAGGAATAACCGTGGCTGTGGCGCACGAGCTTGCGGGCCCGCGGAATGTAACGGCTTGCGGCAACCGCCTCGCTGCCGATCACCGCATAGCGGGGCTCGAACAGCGTCTTTAGGACGGAAACGTCACCGTTGGAATCGGTCGCTTCGATATCTGAATCGACAAGATCGAAGATCGTGAAATCGGCGCGCTGGCCGACGGCAAGCCGATTTTCCATCGAAAGCTTGATGACGGAGGCGGGCGCATGCGTGACCGCTTCCACCACCTTGTCGAAGGGCATGCCGACGGAAAGCAGCTTCGACATGGTCGTCGCCAGATCCCAGACCGGAAAGTTCATCGAATGGCCATGCAGGTCCGTCGAGATCGAGAAGGGCAAGAGGCCGCGCTTGATTGCCGCTTGCGCTACTTTGAAGGAGAAGGAGGCACCGCCATGGCCGATGTCGAGGCGGATGCCCTCGCCCGCGCAGCGCTCCGCGAGATCGAAAAGGTCCTCGTCTTCCGTGATGCTCGAACCGGCCTTGCCGTTGAAGCAGTGGGTGATGACGTCGCCCGGACCGAGTATCTCCAGCACCTCATCGTAAAGCGCCGGCGGCTCGCCGACATGCACCATCATCGGTACCTTGAGGATCTTGGAGATCTTCTTGCCCAGCTTGACCGGCGTCACACCCCATGAACCGGTGATGACGTGGCTGGCGCGCACCTTGATGCCGACGATATGGTCGCTGTTTTCGGCATAGCATTCGAGGATGCGGTCAAGGTCGATATCACGGATGTCGCGCAGTTCGGCGACGCGGTTGCAGGCGACGAGACCAATCGAACCGAGGTTCAGGAAGGCCTTGATGCGCTCGCGTGACGGTTCGATGATGTATTCGCGAAAACCATGAAAATTGGCTTCGCCGGCAGAGCCTGCATCGACCAGCGTCGTTACACCGCGCTCGGCGCCGCATTCGGACGGACGGATCGAGATATCCGTACCGCCATGCCAGATATGAACATGCAGATCTACCCAGCCCGGCGAAATCCAGGCGCCCTGACCATCGACGCGGACCGCGTCCTCTGAGACGGAGAGTTGTGGACCGACCTGCGCGACCTTGCCATCGCCATCGACCAGGATGTCGATGGCGCCACCTGGGCTCACAGCACCGAAAGCCATCGGCTTCACATTGGCGAGGAGGAGCGGTTTGCTCGCTTTATCCCCAGTCATTCAAAGGTCCTTTCGAAGTTTTGGATCGAGCATGTCGCGCAGCCCGTCGCCGACCATCTGCAGCGAGAGCACGGAAAGGATGATGGCGACGCCCGGAAACAGCGTCATCCAGTCGGCCTGGCCGATATATTGGCGGCCGGCGGCGATCATCGTTCCCCAGGTCGGAATTTCCGGGCTGACGCCGAGACCGAGGAAGGAAAGCCCCGCCTCGGCCAGCATGGCGCTGGCAAAGAGGAAGGTCCCCTGCACCAGGATCGGCGAGAGCAGATTGCGCAACACATGCCGGGTCATGATGTGAAAGGTCGAAATTCCAAGCGCCTGCGCCGCCTCAACGTAAGGCAGTTCACGAATGACCAGCGTCGACGCGCGGACGATACGCGCCAGGCGCGGCGAATAAACGATCGACAACGCGACGATGACAGTTGTCAAAGATGGTCCAAGGGCCGCGACCAGCGCGATCGCCAACAGAATGTCCGGAAAGGCCATCATCGCGTCGATCAGCCGGGCAATCGGCGTGTCGAATTGCTTGAAGAAACCGGCGAGCAGACCGAGGGTCACGCCGATCAATGCCGAGAGTACGACGACGGCAGCACCGACGAGCAGTGACAGGCGCCCCGCAAAGATCGTTCGCGAGAAAACGTCGCGGCCGAATTCGTCCGTTCCAAAGAAGAATATCTCGCTCGGCGGCTTCAGCCGGTTAACGATCGAAAGCTTGGAGGGCGAGTAAGGGGTGAGCCATGGCGCAAAGATCGCCAACAGTACGAAGATCGTAAGAACCAGCACGCCGAATGCGACGGTCTTGCGCTTCAGGAACCGGCGGATGAACTTGCTGCCTTCGCTCTTCGCGGGTCTTGCGGCAATATCGGCCATTAGTAACGCACCCTCGGATCGATCAGAAGATAGAGCATGTCGATCGCAAAATTGATCAGCACATAGAGCGCTGCAATGATGAGCAGCGCGCCTTGAATAACCGGATAGTCGCGGCGAAGGACTGCCGAGACGACCAGATTGCCGACACCTGGAAGGCCGAAGACCGTTTCGGTGACAACCGCGCCTGAAATCAGCACCGCCGCCGTCAGCCCGATAACGGTCAGGATCGGGATCAGCGCGTTTTTGAGCGCGTGCTTGAGGATGACGCGGCGCTCGATCAGGCCCTTGGCGCGCGCCGTGCGGATATAGTCGTCGCCGAGCACGTCGAGCATGGAGGCGCGTGTGAAGCGCAAGATCAGCGCCGAGGAAACGATACCGAGCGCAAAGGCCGGCAGCGTCAGATGATACATGCGCACAAAGAAGCCCGCACCCGGCCCGCCATAGCCCGAAACCGGGAAGAAATTGAAGCGCACGGCGAAAAACTGCATCAAGATCAGGCCGAGCCAGAAGCTTGGAATGCTTGCCGCAAACATCGCAACTGTCGTAGCCGCCTGATCGACGAAGGAGCCCCGGCGATAGGCGGCGTAGATGCCGATCGGCAGCGCGATGATGCAGGCGATGGCAAGCGAAAACAGCGTCAGGAAGAAGGTCGGCTCGGCGCGGTCGAGAAGGGCTGCCGTCACTGGCATGTTCAGGAAGATCGATTGCCCGAGGTCGCCTCTCAGGAGCTGTCCGATGTAGTAGACATATTGTACCAGGAGTGGCTGATCGAGCCCGAGCCGGCTGCGAAGCTCGACGACGTCCTGAGGCGTTGCATCAGGGCCTAGCATGACAGCTGCCGGATCGCCTGGTGTCACGCGCACGATGACAAAGACAATCGTGACTACGAGGAACATCACGACGATCATCCCGAAGAGGCGCTGGAGGATGTAGCGTATCATTAAGTCTTTCCCGATGCCCGGCGGGGCACAATGCAAGAGGATACCGGCATTGAATGCCGGCATCCCGCGATCAGGCCTTACTTCTTGATCGAAGCATTCCAGAAGTACGGCCACGGGGCCGGGTCGACGCCTTCAAGTTTGGTCGATTCCGCCGAGACGGCGTTGAAGTCGCCGATCTTCATGAAGGGCGCGTCGTCATAAATCGCTTTCTGGACATTGGCCCAAAGCTCGACGCGCTTGGCAGGATCGACTTCGGAGGTGAAGGCATCCACAGCGGCCTTGCGGGCGGGGGTATCCCACCAGCCCGGCGAGCTGGTCGATAGCGAACCGATCAGCGCCGGCTCCGGCAGGAAGGGACTGTGAGTGATGTAGATATCCCAGAGCTTCGGATCGGCACGGCGCTGCGTCAGCGTCGCCCAATCGACGACCTGCATATCGACGGTAAAGCCCGCGAGCTTCAGATATTCCACCGCAACTTGCGCCATCTTGTAATGGAACTCGTATTGGCGGCTGGTGAGGATGCGCAGCGGCTCGCCGTTGTAGCCAGCCTTCTTCAAGGCTTCGGCAGCCTCTTCCGGCTTTGCAACATTGTAATTGCCTTCGACGCCAGCATCCGTGTGCCAGGAATAGGCTTCCGGGTAGATATCGCCATCCAGCGTGTAGAAATCCGCGCTGCCGAAGGCGGCGGCCATCATGTCTTCCATGCTGAGCGCCTGGCGGATCGCTTTGCGAACCTCGATATTCTTCGCAATGCCTTCCTTCGTGTTGAAGACGAAGACCGGATAGCCGAAGGGCTTCAGGATGATTGGCTGCGAGGCCGTCGATGCCTTCAGCTTGTCGAAGGATTCGACCGGAATGGAATCGACATAGTCATACTGGCCGGAGACCGCCGCCTCAACGCGGGTGTTCGGATCCGGCACCGGAACAAAGCGGATTTCATCGAGATACTGATGGCGCGCGCCGCCATAGCCATCGCTCTCGCCGTCGCGCGACTTGTAGCCGTCGAAGCGAACGAGCTGGATATACTGGTCGGCTTTGCGCTCTTTCAGCATGTACGGACCCGTTCCGATGAAGTCCTTCATCGGCTCGTCCTGCTTTTCGGAGGGAATGATGATTGCAGCTGAATTGTTGAAGGCAAGCAGCGAGGTCAGCGGCGCATAAGGCTGCTTCAGCGTGATCTTGATGGTCGCAGGATCGACTGCCGCGACCGCTTCGATGAAGCCTACAGCCTGCTTGCCGCGCGAGGCGATCTTTGTCCAGCGAGTAAGCGATGCAACGACATCCTCCGAGGTCATGTCGCTGTTGTCGTGGAACTTGATGCCGGTGCGCAGCTTGATCGTATAGGTCTTTCCGTCCGCACTGATCTCCGGCAGGCTTTCAGCCAGAAGCGGCGTGACGTTCCATGTCTTGTCGAAGGTATAGAGCGTTTCGAAGATATGCTGCGTGACGATGCCGACGAGGTCGGCAGTCGAGGACATCGGATCGAGTGTCGGCGGCTCGCCGATCGTCGCGACGTTGATGACGCCACCTTTTTCCTGGGCCATCATCGTGGTCGGCAAGGCGACGAGTGCCGTGCCGAGAAGGAATGCGACTAGAGTCTTCATTTCATGCTCCCAGTTTGTTGTTCCGCAATTATGTTATATCAGTCCTTATAATAGAGTATCGACGGAGGTAATCCTGTCAACCGGGAAAGTGGAGCTATGTGCAGAAATCAGAAGGCGCGCGCAGGGCTCTGCGCGCGCCTTCTCACCATTGGCTGGCAGGCCTATTGGTCGAACAGCCGGTATTCGATCTGCTCGAGATGGCCAGGATCTGCGATCGCCTCGATCTTGGCGATCTTCTCGCCATCGAAGCCGATTTTGACGATGATGCGCAGCTGATCATCTATGCGGACGATGAAACCGAAGCCGCCGTCCACGAAGGCCGGCAGCGCGCCGCGCGCCCTGCCTTTGAATGTCGTGGCAACCGCCTGCGCGCCGCGCAATTCGCCGGCGTCTCCGAAACGAGCGGCCGCCGCATCAGGCGCGAAGACAACGTCGGGATGAAGAACGGCAAGCAATGCCTGGAAATTTCCGTTGCGCGAAGCGGCAAGGAAAGCCCGGACGACTTCCTTCTTATGCTCGATGCCCGTCTCGGACACATCGGTCTTTCCCTGCACGCGGCGGCGGGCGCGGCTTGCGAGCTGGCGGGTTGCGTCCGACGTGCGGCCGATGATCGGCGCTATCTCGTCAAAAGGCAGATCGAACATGTCGTGCAGGACGAAGGCGACGCGCTCTGCCGGGGCCAGCTGTTCCAGCACGACCAAGAGCGCCGCGCCGACGGAATCGGCCAGCACGATCTCCCGCTCAGGGTCGGCAAACGTCGCCATATCGGCGATCTTCTCATGGACCGGCGGATCGAGCGATTCTTCGCGCCGGGACTTCCTGGAGCGCAGCATGTCGAGGCAGATGCGCGCGACAACCGTCGTCAGCCAGCCGCCGAGATTGCCGATCTCGCTTACCTCCGAGCGGCCGAGCCTGAGCCACGCCTCCTGCACCGCATCCTCCGCCTCCGCGCGCGAGCCGAGCATGCGGTAGGCGACAGTCTTCAGGTGTGCACGGCTCGCCTCGAATTCGTCCGCTAAAAATTTTTTTCGTTCATCGGTCACATTCCTCCATCGCGTTCCGTCAACACCATGACGAACGAACTCCGGTCCATGTGACAGACAAGCGGCCGGCGGCGTCATTTTCTGAAACATAGAAAGGGACTATCATGCAATCGAGAATGGGAAACCCGGCCGTCGTCATCCCCGAAGCCATGCAGGCGCTGCTCGCTTTCGGGAATATTCCTCAAAAGACCGGTCTTTCGCCAAAGCTGCTCGAACTCGTCAATCTGCGCGCCAGCCAGATCAACGGCTGCGGCGTCTGCGTCGACGGTCATCCGCGCATTGCCCGCAGGCTCGGCGAAACCGACGAGCGCCTGTTTGCAGTATCCGCCTGGCGTGAGACACCCTATTTCAGCGAGGCTGAACGCGCGGCCCTGGCACTGACGGAAGCCGTCACACGCGTCAGCGACCGTGCCGATCCGGTACCGGACGAAATCTGGGACGAGGCTGCACGCCATTACAACGGCAAGAGCCTCGCGGCCCTCGTCATCGCCATCGCCAACATCAATGTCTGGAACCGGCTGAACATCGCCACACGTCAGATCGCCGGCGAATGGAAGCCTTGAGTTTTCCACCCGGCCGCCGCTGTTGAAGCGGCGGCCCGGATGCCTCGGGAGGCCTAGATGATACCGCCGCCGCCGGCCGCAGAGGCTGGGCGTTCGGCGGAAACCTTTTTCCTGTAGCCGCTGGCGCGATAAGCTGCGATCGGGTCAATGGCGCCGCCCACGCGGCGGCGGGCTTCGGCGAGGATCGGCTCGACATCGGCACGGTAAGCACGCTTCAGCGTTTCCGTCGCCATCAGCGCGTCATTCTCGTCCTGATAGCCCGAAAGCGCCTCGCGGTCGACGATCAGGGCCTGCGCGTAGGCGCGGCGGATTTCGTTGGCGCTATTGATCAGGCTCTCGATCGGGTCCGTCACATTGTGCGACTGATCGATCATGTGCGCCGGATGGAAGCCATTTACGCCCCGTTGCTCGGCATCGACCAGTTCGTTGAAGACGAGGAACAGACGGTAAGGCTCGATCGAACCCGCGTCCAGGTCGTCGTCGCCATATTTCGAATCGTTGAAGTGGAAGCCGCCGAGCTTTCCGAACTGGATCAGGCGGGCAACAATCATCTCTATATTGGTATTCGGTGCATGGTGACCTAGGTCCACGAGGCACTGCGCTTTGGGGCCGAGCGTCTGAGCGATCAGATAGTTGGTGCCCCAGTCCTGCACGATCGTCGAATAGAAGGCCGGCTCGTACATCTTGTGTTCGGAGAACAGCTTCCAGTCCTCCGGCAACGCCTTGTAGATATCCGCCATGGAGGCAAGGTAGCGTTCGAAAGCTTTGGTGAAGTTGCTCTGGCCGGGGAAGTTCGAGCCGTCGCCGATCCAGACCGTCAGGGCCTTGGAGCCGATCGCCTTTCCGATCTCGATGCATTCGAGGTTGTGCTCGATGGCTTGTTGGCGCGTCGCTGCGTCCGTATGGCTGAGCGAGCCATATTTATAGGAATATTTCTGGCCCGGCGCATCCGAGAACGTGTTGGAATTCATTGCATCGAAGCTAAGGCCGAGCGCATCACCTTTGGCCTTCAACTCGCCGGCATCAGCCTTGTCCCAGGGAATATGGAGGGAAACGGTCGGCGTTGCCTGCGTCAGTTGATGAATGACGGCGCAATCGTCCAGCTTGTCAAAGATGCCGCGCGGCTCGCCCGTGCCGGGAAAGCGGGCAAAGCGTGTGCCACCCGTTCCCACGCCCCAGGAGGGAACAGCGACGAAGAATGCTGCGACCTTTTTCGTAATGGCGTCGATGTCTATGCCGCGGCGGGCAAGGTTTGCACCGAGCGCGTCGTAATCGGCCTTGAGCGCCGCCGTCCTCTTGTCGTTTTCCTCGACGATCAAATCCTGCGCAATCCTGAACTCAGCCATCAAATCCTCCCTGAAACGCGAACCATGGGGCCCTGTTCTGCGTTCTATTGCTTCATTCCTAACCCACCAAAGAGGCGCTCGTGGACGTCATCCGCATACTTCTCGCGATCATCCTGCCGCCGCTCGGCGTGTTCCTGCAGGTCGGGCTCGGCCTGCATTTCTGGCTCAATATATTGCTCACGCTCTGCGGCTACATCCCGGGGATCATCCACGCAATATGGGTGATCCTCCGGAAATAACGCCTTAGCGCGGGAAGCTCTGTGCGTTGCCGGCATCGACGTTGATGATGTTGCCGGTGGATTTTGCCGAAAGGTCCGAAGCGAGAAAATAGATCGCCTCAGCAATATCTTCCGGGAAGACGTTGAGCTTCAGCATCGAACGCTTGCGGTAGTGTTCCTCAAGGTCGTCCACTTCGATCTTCGAGGAAGCCGCGCGCTGTTCGCGCCACTCGCCGTTCCAGATCTTCGAGCCGCGCAGCACAGCATCGGGGTTCACCGTATTGACGCGAATGCCGGCTTCTGCGCCTTCGAGCGCCAGGCAGCGGGCGAGATGAATTTCGGCGGCCTTGGCCGTGCAATAGGCAGCAGCGTTCGGTGATGATGCGAGGCCGTTCTTCGATGCGACGAAGACCACATTGCCGCCGAGGCTCTGCCTGCGGAACAGGCGGAAGGCTTCGCGCGAAACGAGGAAATAGCCGGTCGCCAGGATGTCGATGTTCTTGTTCCACATCGAAAGCTCGGTGCTTTCGATCGGCGCCGACGACGCAATGCCGGCATTCGAAACGAGGATGTCGATGCCACCGAACTCGACACAGGATTCCCCCAAGGATGAGACCACCGCATCCTCCCTGGTGACGTCGAGCTTTACGGTGCGAACCGCATCCGCACCGTACTTCTTCACGAAGTCGGCTTCAGTCGCCTCCAGTGCCGACTGGTCGATATCGGCAAGCACCACGCAGGCGCCCTCGCCTACCAGACGCGCCGCCGTTGCCCGGCCGATGCCGCCGGCACCGCCGGTGACGAAGGCAACCTTCCCGGCAAGGCTCTTGGGCTTCGGCATGCGCTGCAGCTTGGCTTCTTCCAGCAGCCAGTATTCGATATCGAAGGCTTCCTGTTCCGGCAGGCCTTGGTATTCGGAAACCGTCGAAGCGCCGCGCATCACGTTGATGGCATTGACGTAGAATTCGCTGGCGATGCGGGCGGTTGCCTTGTCGCGGGCAAAGGAGAACATGCCGACACCGGGAACAAGGAATATGACCGGGTTCGCATCGCGCATGGCGGGCGAATTATCGTGCTTGCAGTCGTTGTAATAGCGGGCGTAGTCGGCGCGATAGTCCTCCAGCGCCTTGTCGAGGCCGGCAACAATCGCATCGACATCCGGCCTTGCCGGGTCAAAATCGACGATCAGCGGGCGAATCTTGGTGCGCAGGAAGTGATCCGGGCAGCTGGTGCCGAGCGCACCCAGCGGACGCAGACTCTTCGAATTTACGAATTCGAGTACAGCATCCTGATCGTCGAAATGGCCGAGCTTGCGCTCTTGCTTTCCGATCCGGCCCCGGATTTCCGGCATCAAGCGGGCCGCAATCGCGCGGCGTTCGGAAACCGGCAGGCTCTGCGTTGCAGCACCGCCGAAGATCGTCTTGCCCTCGGTCTTTTCTGCAAACCAGACGATGGCTTTGTTGATGATGTCGAGGGTCAGCTCGTAGCAGGCCTTGGCGTCGTTCGCCCAGGTGAAGAGGCCGTGACTTTCGAGCACGACACCCTTGGCGTGCGGGTTCGCCTTGACGAAGGCTTCGAGATCGAGGCCGAGCTGGAAGCCCGGGCGGCGCCAGGGCAGCCAGCCGATGTCGTCGCCGAATATCTGCCGCGTCAGTTCCTTGGAATTCTTGGATGCGGCGATTGCGATGATCGCGTCCGGATGCATGTGGTCGACATGTGTGAAGGGCACGAAACCATGCAGCGGCGTATCGATGGAGGCGGCACGGGAATTCAGATTGAACGTGCAATGCGGCAGGAAGCCGACCATGCGGTCTTCGTCCTCGACGCCCTTATAGATGCCTTTCAGCGAATCGAGCTTGTCCTGATAGAGCGTCGCAAAGCCATCGAGCTTGATGGTGCCGACGTCGCCGCCGGAGCCCTTCACCCAGAGAACCTTGACCTTATCGCCAGTAAGCGGATCCGTTTCCATCACTTTGGCCGAGGTATTGCCGCCACCATAGTTGGTAATGCGCTTGTCGGCGCCAAGCAGGTTCGAGCGGTAGAGCAGCTTGCCGGGTTCATCGAGCCCTGCTGCGTAAGAATTATCCCAACGGTTCTCAAGAAGCCGGACGGTGGCCGCCATGTCATCCTCCCTTGTGTGCCTTATGCGCGGACGAAATCCACGTGCTATTCGGTGACGGTATCGCTCATCAAAACGCACATTGTCAATCGAAAACGATCAAAAACAATTATTGTGCAGCGCAATATGAAGATTCTTGATCGTTTTTGATTGACAGCTTTTAACGGATACGAAATAAATGCGACAGGGAGGAGCCAAATGCACGAACGTGAACGCCATCGCATCATCTTGAGCGCGGTCCAGGAAAAATCGGTCGTCACAATTCAGGATATTTCCGAATTGACCGGGGCTTCCGAGGCTACGATCCGTCGTGACATTGCGGCTCTCCATGTGCAGGGCAAGATCCGGCGTGTGCGTGGCGGCGCCGAGGCCGTCCATCCACCGCAGCTCGGCAATCTCGCGGGCCGCCCCTTTAGAGTTTCAGAATCTGTCAATATCGATAAAAAGCGCGCAATTGCGCGGGCCGCGGTCGATCTTTGCGACCCGGGCGACGCAATCATCATCAATGGCGGCACGACGACCTTCCAGATGGTGCACTTCATGTCGGCGCATCGCATGCAGGTCATGACGAATTCTTTCGCGATCGCCGAGCATTTGGTAAAACATTCCAAGAATACGGTGACGGTGCCGGGCGGCGTAATCTACCGCGAGCAGAGCCTCATCCTGTCGCCCTTCGACAACGACGCCATCCGCAATTTCTATGCGCGCCGTTTTTTCATCGGAGCTCAGGGCGTCGGCCCGCTCGGCATCATGGAAGCCGACGCGCAGATCATTCAAAGCGAACAGAAGCTGATGCATCAGGCCGACGAACTCGTCGTCATGGTCGATTCCAGCAAGTTCCGCCGCCGGTCGAGCCTCATTCTGTGCCCGCTCGACCGTGTTTCGACGATCATCACCGACGACGGCATCCAAGACGATTCCGCCAAGATGATCGAGGATGCAGGCATCCGACTCGTCGTCGCGAGCGCCGGCCTGCAATCCGTGAAGGAGGATTCCTCGTCGGTCGCCTGAGAAGCGCCGGCCAGGTGTAGTTAGTCTTAATCAACGTGGGAGGATGAAAGCATGAAACTCGCAAAGAAACTCGCGGTGGGCGTCGCACTCGCCGTCGCCATGATGGCAGGCACGGCAAGTGCCGCCGACATGAAGATCGGTCTTGTCGTCAAGTCGCTCGGTAACGGCTTCTTCGATGCGGCCAACAAGGGTGCCCAGGAAGCCGCCAAGGAGCTCGGCGGTGTCGAAGTGATCTATACCGGCCCGACCTCGACGACGGCCGAAGGCCAGATTGAAGTCATCAATTCGCTGATCGCACAGGGCGTCGATGCCATCGCGATTTCGGCGAACGACCCGGACGCTGTCGTTCCGGCTTTGAAGAAGGCTACGCAGCGCGGCATCAAGGTCATTTCCTGGGATTCCGGTGTCGCCGCTGAAGGCCGCATCCTGCAGCTCAACCCATCGTCCAACGAGCTGATCGGCAAGATGTGCCTGACGCTTGCCAAGGATCACCTCGACGGCGGCAAGGGCGATTTCGCGATCCTGTCGGCAACGACGACCTCGACGAACCAGAACATCTGGATCGACCAGATGAAGAAGCAGCTCAAGGACTTCCCGGGCCTGAACCTCGTCACCACCGTTTACGGCGACGATCTTTCGGACAAGTCCTACCGCGAAGCCGAAGGCCTCTTGAAGTCCAACCCGAACGTCAAGGTCATCGTCGCTCCGACGACGGTCGGCGTTCTGGCGGCATCCAAGGTCGTCGAAGACAAGGGTCTCGTCGGCAAGGTCTATGTCACGGGTCTCGGTCTGCCGTCCGAAATGGCCGGTGCGATCAAGTCGGGCGCGACGAAGGAATTCGCCATCTGGAACCCGATCGACCTCGGCTATTCGGCCGCGCAGATTGCCTATCGCCTTGTCAAGGGTGAAACCGACGGCAAGCCGGGCAGCGAGATCGAAGCCGGCCGCATGGGCAAGATCAAGGTTGGCGACAACGGCGAGGCCGCAATGGCAGACCCGTTCGTCTACAACGCCTCGAACATCGACCAGTTCTCCAAGGTCTTCTGATCTCGAACCGTTATACATAAGCCCCGGCGGCTTTAGGGCCGCCGGGATTTCTCATTCGACACCGGTAACGCGCTGATGAACACTGCCCTTCAACAACCCGTCACGGACCGCAAGGCCGCAGATGCGCAGGCCATCCTCGAAATGCGGGGCATCTCGCAGATCTTTCCCGGCGTAAAGGCGCTCGACAATGTCAGCATCGCGCTCTATCCCGGCAGGGTGACGGCGCTGATCGGCGAAAACGGCGCGGGCAAATCCACGCTCGTCAAGATCCTGACCGGCATCTACAGGCCGAACGAAGGCGAAATCATCGTCGACGGCCACCCAGTCACCTTTGCAAGCGCGCAGGCCGCAATCGATGCGGGCGTCACGGCCATCCATCAGGAAACTGTCCTCTTCGACGAGTTGACCGTTGCCGAAAACATCTTCCTCGGCCATGCGCCGCGCACAAAATTCCGCACGATCGACTGGAAGCAAATGAACAGCCGCTCGAAGGAGCTGCTGACCTCACTCGAAAGCAATATCGATCCGACGATCCGGCTGAAGGACCTCTCGATCGCGCAGCGCCATCTGGTGGCGATCGCCCGCGCGCTTTCGATCGAGGCCCGTATCGTCATCATGGACGAGCCGACGGCCGCCCTTTCCCGTAAAGAAATCGACGATCTCTTCCGCATCGTCCAGGGCCTGAAGGAAAAGGGCAAGGCGATCCTTTTCATCAGCCACAAGTTCGACGAACTCTACGAGATCGCCGACAACTTCGTTGTCTTCCGCGACGGCCGCGCCGTCGGAAACGGCAGGCTGAAGGAAACGCCGCAGGACGCGATCGTGAAGCTCATGGTCGGCCGCGATGTCGAAAACGTGTTTCCCAAGTTTCCGGTGCAGATCGGCGGTCCGGTCCTCGACGTCCAGAATTACTGTCACCGCACGGAATTCCGCGATATTTCCTTCACTCTCCGCAAGGGCGAAATTCTCGGCGTTTATGGCCTGATCGGCGCCGGACGCTCGGAACTTTGCCAATCGCTCTTCGGCATCACCAAGCCGCTCTCCGGCAAACTCATACTCGACGGCAAGGAGCTGTCGATTGCCTCTCCTCATGATGCCATACGCGCCGGCATCGTCTATGTGCCGGAAGAGCGCGGCCGCCACGGTCTGGCGCTGCCGATGCCGATCTACCAGAACATGACATTGCCGTCGCTGACGCGCACCTCGCGCAAGGGCTTCCTCAAAGCCGCCAACGAATTTGCGCTTGCCCGCAAATATGCCGAGCGCCTGGACCTTCGCGCCGCCGCCCTCTCCGTCCCTGTCGGCACGCTGTCAGGCGGCAACCAGCAGAAAGTCGTCATCGGCAAGTGGCTGGCGACGCAGCCCAAGGTCATCATCCTCGACGAGCCGACCAAGGGCATCGATATCGGTTCCAAGGCTGCCGTCCACGGCTTCATCAGCGAACTCGCCGCGGAAGGCCTTTCGATCATCATGATCTCCTCCGAACTGCCGGAAATCATCGGCATGTCGGATCGGGTGCTGGTGATGAAGGAAGGGTTGTCGGTCGGCCTCTTTGCGCGAGCAGAGCTTTCACCGGAGACATTGGTGCGCGCAGCGACCGGAAATGCATGAGGTAAAACATGGCAAGACTGATCAGAAAACGCGAAACACTGCTTTTCCTCATCATCGTCTTGATGATTGGGGTCTTTTCGACGCGCGCGGCGGATTTTGCGACGCCTTCGAACCTCGCCGGCATCTTCAACGATACGTCGATCCTCATCATTCTGGCGCTGGCGCAGATGACCGTGATACTGACGAAATCCATCGACCTTTCGGTCGCCGCCAACCTTGCCTTCACCGGCATGGCGATCGCGATGATGAATGCCGCCTATCCCGATTTGCCGCTGGTCGTCCTGATCCTTGCAGCGATTGCGATCGGCGCCTGCCTCGGTGCGATCAATGGCTTTCTCGTATGGGCGCTTGAAATTCCGCCGATCGTCGTCACGCTCGGAACACTGACGATCTATCGCGGCATGGCCTTCGTGCTCTCCGGCGGCGCCTGGGTGAACGCCCACCAGATGACGCCGACGTTCCTTTCCGTGCCGCGCACCCTGATCCTCGGCCTGCCCGTTCTCGGCTGGGTAGGCATCGTCATCGTACTGCTGATGTATATATTGCTGAAATACACCCAGTTCGGCCGCTCGGCCTATGCGACCGGCGGCAATCCGACGGCGGCCGTCTATGCAGGCATCGATACAGGCTGGACGAAGTTCCTCGCCTTCGTGCTGTCCGGTGCGCTCGCCGGCCTTGCGAGCTATCTCTGGGTCTCGCGCTACGCCGTCGCCTATGTCGATATCGCCAGCGGCTTCGAACTCGACAGTGTGGCGGCCTGCGTTATCGGCGGCATTTCCATTGCCGGCGGCGTCGGCTCGGTCATTGGTACCGTTCTCGGAGCTCTCTTCCTCGGCGTCATCAAGAACGCGCTTCCCGTTATCGGCATCTCGCCCTTCACGCAGATGGCGATCTCCGGCACCGTCATCATCCTCGCCGTCGTCTTCAATGCCCGGCGCGAACGCAGCCGCGGGCGCATCATCCTGCGCGACAAGGCAGCCGCAGAAACTCCAGCCGAGGTGACGGCATGAGCACCGTTTCCGCCCCAATCGAAAAACGCGTCATTCCCGATCGTCTCGGCACGCCGCTCCGCCGCATCATGGCCAGCTGGGAAGTGCTGCTCTTCGGCGTTGCCATCGCCATCTTCATCTTCAATTCTATGGCATCGCCCTACTTCCTGAATGCCTGGAACCTCTCGGACGCGACCTTCAACTTCACCGAAAAGGCGATGATCGCCTTCGCCATGGCGTTGCTCGTCATTGCCGGCGAGATCGACCTTTCGGTAGCCGCCATCATCGCGCTTGCCTCGACCGCCATGGGTTGGGCCGCTCAGGCTGGCATCGGCACACCGGGCCTCGTCCTGATCGGTATCGGCACCGGTCTCGTCTGCGGGGTTTTCAACGGTTTCCTCGTCTCGGCATTGAAGCTGCCATCGATCGTCGTCACCATCGGCACGATGAGCCTCTTCCGCGGCATTTCCTATATCGTGCTTGGAGATCAGGCCTACGGCAAATATCCCACCGATTTCGCCTTCTTCGGCCAGGGTTATGTCGTCTGGGTCTTCTCGTTCGAATTCGTGCTGTTCATCGTGCTGGCGATCCTGTTTACCATCCTGTTGCACGCAACGAACTTTGGCCGCCAGGTCTATACGATCGGCAACAACGACTTCGCCGCCCGCTTCTCCGGCATACCGGTCGACCGCGTGAAATTCATCCTGTTCATGCTGACAGGCGTCATGAGCGGCGTCGCTGCCGTGTGCCTCACCTCGCGCCTCGGTTCCACCCGTCCCTCGATTGCGCAGGGCTGGGAGCTTGAAGTCGTCACCATGGTCGTGCTCGGCGGGGTCTCAATCCTCGGCGGCTCCGGCACGATCGGCGGTGTCGTCATCGCCGCATTCGTCATGGGTCTCGTTACGTTCGGCCTCGGCCTGCTCAATGTTCCGGGCATCGTCATGTCGATCTTCATCGGCCTGCTGCTCATCATCACGATTGCCATTCCGATCGTCGCCCGCCGTATCAAAGCCATGAGCTCCAAATGACCCTCGAAAAACACGCCTTCAAAATGAAGCTCAACCCGGGCATGGAAGCCGAGTACAAGAAACGGCACAACGAGATCTGGCCGGAACTTATCGAGCTGCTGCATCATTCCGGCGCCAGCGATTATTCGATCCATCTCGACCGCGAGACGAACACGCTGTTCGGCGTGCTGACGCGGCCGAAAGATCACACGATGGCAAGCCTGCCAGAGCATCCGATCATGAAGAAGTGGTGGGCGCATATGGCCGACATCATGGAAACCAACCCGGACAATTCACCGGTTCAGAGCGATCTGGTCACCGTCTTCCACATGCCATGAACAACATGCCCGATTACAGCCGCATCGCCGTTCTCGATATCGGCAAGACGAATGCGAAAGTCGTCGTGCTCGACAGCCAAACCGGCACGGAAATCGCAGCCGCAAAGACGGCGAATACGGTCGTCAGGTCCGGCATCTATCCGCATTATGATATCGACGGCTTATGGGCCTTCGCGCTCGATGCATTGAAGTCTTTCGCGACGGCGCCGGGCTTCGATGCGATTTCGATCACGACACACGGCGCGTCGGCAGCGCTCATCGGCGCCGATGGCAAGCTCGCCATGCCGGTTCTCGATTACGAGCACGAATATCTGCAAGAGATCCGAGAGGCTTATAGCGCGCTGCGCCCACCCTTCGAGGAGACCTATTCGCCGCGCCAGTCGATGGGGCTGAATGTCGGCGCCCAGCTTCACTATCAGAAAACGGCCTTTCCGCGGGAATTCGCGAAGGTGGCAACCATCGTCACCTATCCTCAATATTGGGCGGCACGGCTGACGGGCGTTACGGCGAATGAGCTGACCTCGCTTGGCTGCCACACGGATCTCTGGAATCCGAAGGCAGGTGAATATTCCTCGCTGGTCGATACGCTCGGCGTCCGCGATCTCATGGCGCCCATCCATTCGGCTTTTGAGGCGCTCGGTCCCGTCTTGCCGGAGATCGCTCGCAGCATCGAGATCGCTGCCGATATCCCGGTCTATTGTGGCATCCACGACTCCAATGCCTCGCTGCTGCCGCATCTCGTTGCGCGCCAGGCGCCCTTTGCGGTTGTCTCGACGGGCACGTGGGTCGTCAATTTCGGCGTCGGCGGCGACCTTACCCATCTCGACCCGAAGCGCGATGCGCTTGCCAATGTCGATGCCTATGGCCGCGCTGTGCCGTCCTCCCGCTTCATGGGGGGCCGTGAGTTCGAGATTCTTTCCACAGAAATCGGCAGTGTTCCGCCAGAGGACGTTGCGGCAGCTCTCGGCCCCGTCGTTGCGGGAAACCTGATGTTGCTGCCGAATGTCGCCACCGGCTCGGGCCCCTTCCCCGGCCGCCAAGGACGCTGGCAGAATGCCGATAGGGCAAGCCCTGCGGAACGCTACGCCGCCATGTGCCTTTACCTCGCCTTGATGACCGAGGCCTGCCTCGGCTTGATCGGCGCCAGGGGGCCCGTCATCGTCGAAGGGCCGTTCGCGCTGAACGAGACGTACCTCAAAGTTCTCGCAGCACTGACGGCGCGTGACGTGATTGCCCTGCCCGGATCGACCGGCACTAGTCAAGGCGCCGCACTGCTCACCGGCATCAGACCCACACCCGGTCCGGAAAGGCATTTCACGCCAGCTGCGATTGCCGGCCTGAAAGACTATCGCCACACTTGGCACGCAGCGATGGAATAGCAGTCTTTTCATCCGCGCCCTTTACCTCGCCCAAGGCCGGCAGCTAATGTTGGATCGTTCAAAAATCAGGTGGAGGAAACATCATGATGGATTCAAACGCGGTCTTTGATCCGCGTGCCCTTGCCGCGCGGCTTCGCAGTCTCCACAATGCCGGTAAACTGGCGCCGACTGCCAGTTTCGCGCTTCCCGCCGATCTCCGCCACGCCATGGATGCGCAGAATTTCCTCGCCGCCGAAGAAGGCATCACCAGCAATGCCTGGAAAGTGACCGCTTCGCCGGATGGCCAGGCCGTGACGGCGCCGCTCCATCCCTACGCGGAAACCGATTCCGGTGCCCAAATCCCCTGGGCGAAGGGCATGAAGTTTGAAGCGGAGATTGCCGTTCGTCTCGGAAAGGATCTTGCGATCCGCGAAAGCAACTACAGTCGGGCCGAAGTCGCCGATGCCGTTGCGACTGTCCATCTCGGCGCCGAACTCCTGGCTTCCGCCATCGAGGAAAGCGGCAGGCTCTCCTTTTTCCTCTTCCTCGCCGATCGGCTCGGCAACTGCGGCTATGTGCTCGGCCCGACCATGCCGAAGGCGCTGATCGATACGGCAACCGGAACACAGTTGAAAGTTACCTTCAACGGACAACCGATCTACGACGCCCCGGCGCAGCATCCGAAAGGCGACGTGCTCACCTGGCTTGTCGGCTACGCCAATGACAGGTTTCGGCCGGAAAGCTCGCTGAAGGCCGGCGCGTTGATCACCACAGGCACCCTTTGCGGCGCGATTGAACTCGCTTCGCCGGGCGAGATCGATATCCTCCTTGGCGAGGCCAGTAGGCTTCACCTCTCGCTCATCGCGAAATAATCAGACTTTGCTGCGAAACATCTCGATGATGGCGGAGAAGTCCCTTCCGCCATTGCCCTGCTTTTCGAAGAGCGCATAAAGCTGCGCGGCTTCGGCGCCGAGCGGGGTCGATGCGCCGCTTGAAAGTGCGGCCTCCTGCGACAACCGCAGATCCTTCAGCATCAGAGCAGCGGCAAATCCTGGCTTGTAACCGTTGTTTGCCGGCGAGGTCGGCACCGGTCCCGGCACCGGGCAATAGGTGTTGATCGACCAGCACTGGCCCGACGAGGTCGAGGCAACATCAAAGAGCGCCTGATGCGAAAGGCCGAGTTTTTCCGCCAGCACGAAAGCTTCGCAAACACCGATCATCGAGATACCGAGGATCATATTGTTGCAGATCTTGGCCGCCTGCCCAGCACCCGCTTCGCCGCAGTGGACGATCTTCTTGCCCATGGCTTCGAGGATCGGTTTTGCCTTGGCGAAACTCTCTTTTGAACCGCCCGCCATGAAGGTCAGCGTACCGGCCGCTGCCCCGCCGGTTCCGCCGGAGACGGGAGCGTCGAGCGAGAGGCAGCCTGCGGTTTTGGCCATCGCATGGGCCTTGCGAGCGCTTTCGACATCGATCGTCGAGCAGTCGATCACCAGTGTTCCTGCGGGAATGGAAGCGAGAATGTCTGGCCAGGCCGTCAGCACATGTTTGCCCTGCGGCAGCATCGTGACGACGATCTCGGCATTGGCCACCGCCTGGCTGATGTGGCCCGCAGGCTTCACGCCGGTTTCCTCCGCCGCCTTGAGAACTGGCGCAGCAAGATCAAAACCCGTCACCTCATGCCCGGCCTTGACGAGATTTGCCGCCATCGGTCCGCCCATATTGCCGAGCCCGATAAATGCGATCTGTGCCATGCTGGCCTCCTATCTGTTGTCTTCGAGGATCATTGCGGCAGCCTTTTCGGCGATCATGATCGTCGGCGAATTCGTATTGCCTGACGTGATCGACGGCATGATGGAGGCATCTGCGATCCTGAGCTTGCCGAGCGCGCGCAGCTTGAGCCGCGGATCAACAACGCTGTCCTTGTCGGCGCCCATCCGGCAGGTGCCGACCGGATGGAATATCGTCGTGCCGATGTCGCCCGCCGCCCGCTCCAGATCGGCCTCCGTCTGATAGGAGGGGCCGGGTTTGAATTCCTCCGGCCTGAAGCGCGCGAAGGATGGCTGCAAAACGATCCGCCGCGTCAGCCTTATCGATCGAACAGCGATGTCGCGATCACGCTCCGTCGTGAGGTATTTCGGCGCAATCGTCGGCTGCGCGGCGAAATCCGGGCTCGCAAGATGGACAGAGCCGCGGCTTTCCGGCCTCAGGTTGCAAACGCTTGCAGTGATCGCTGGAAAGGCGTGCACCGGATCGCCGAACTTGTCGAGCGAGACCGGCTGCACGTGATATTGCAGGTCGGGCGTCTCCTTGTCAGGCCCTGAGCGCGTGAAGATGCCAAGCTGGCTCGGCGCCATGGCCATCGGCCCTGAGCGGCGGATGAGATATTCGAGCCCGATTGCTGCCTTGCCGATCAGCTTCGTTGCTTTCTCATTCAGCGTCGGCACACCGGTGACCTTATAGGCGAGGCGAAGCTGCAGATGGTCCTGCAGGTTCTCGCCGACGCCCTTGACCTGGGTAACGACGTCGACGCCGGCATTCTTCAGGACCTCGCCGCGGCCGATGCCGGAAAGCTCCAGGATATGCGGCGAGCCGATGGAGCCAGCCGAAAGCACTGTCTCCCTGGTGGCGTAAGCGCGCTTCGCGATGCCGTCATGCTGGAACTCGACGCCGGAAATGGCTCCCTCCTCCACAAGCAGCCGCCGCACTTGCGCCTTGGTCAAAACCGTTAGATTGGCGCGCTTCATCGCCGGCCGCAGGAAGGCCTTTGCCGTGTTCCATCGAATGCCGGAGCGCTGGTTGACGTCGAAATAGCCGGAGCCCTCGTTGCTGCCGCGGTTGAAATCCTCCGTCATCGGAATACCAGCTTCCCTTGCCGCCTGCTGGAAGGCATCGAGCACGGCCCAGCGTACCCGCGCCTTCTCCACGCGCCATTCGCCGCCGGCACCATGGATTGCGTCTGCTCCGCGGTAATGATCCTCCGATTTGCGGAAGAACGGCAGGACGTCATCCCAGCTCCAGCCGGCACATCCCATCTGCCGCCAAAGGTCGTAGTCGCGCGCCTGGCCACGCATGTAGATCATGCCGTTGATCGAAGAGCAGCCGCCGAGCACCTTTCCGCGGGGATAACCCAAGGCCCGGCCGTTCAACCCTTCCTCCGGTGCTGTCGTAAAGCACCAGTCGGTGCGCGGATTGTTGATGCAATAGAGATAGCCGACCGGAATATGGATCCAGTAGTAGTTGTCGCTGCCACCGGCTTCCAGCAGCAGCACGCGGCGATTGCGGTCTTCGGACAGGCGGTTGGCCAGCACGCAGCCCGCGCTGCCTGCGCCGATGATGATATAGTCGTAACGATCCATCTGATGTCACCGGCCGTTCAACGGCGATATACGAAGCCCAGTTTCCGGCCGACCCACGAAGCGTAGAACTCGCCGACGATGCCGCGACGGAAGATTAGCACGCAGATCATGAAGACGACGCCGGTGATGATCGTGACCGGGAATTCCGAGGTCGCGAGATAATTCTGCAGTGTCACAACGAGCCCTGCCCCGAAGATCGGGCCAATCAACGTGCCTATTCCGCCAAGAAGCGTCATTAAGATCACCTCGCCCGACATCTGCCAGGCGACGTCCGTCAGCGTCGCGAACTGGAAGACCAGCGATTTCAACGCCCCAGCCAGCCCGGCAAGGGCGGCCGACATCACGAAGGCGCCGAGCTTGTAACGCGCCACCGAATAGCCGAGCGATATCGCCCGGTTCTCGTTCTCGCGGATCGATTTCAGGATCATGCCGAAAGGCGAATGGATGAAACGCCAGATCAGAAGCATGCCGATGATGAAGATTGCCAGCACGAAATAATACATGTTGGTCGAATTGTTCAGGTCGATGAAGCCGAAGAGCTGCCCCCGCGGCACGGACTGGATGCCGTCCTCGCCCTCAGTGAATTCCGCCTGCAGGCAAAAGAAGAAGAACATTTGCGAGAGTGCCAGCGTGATCATCGCGAAATAGATGCCCTGACGGCGAATAGCGAGATATCCCATGACGAGACCGAGGAACGCCGCACCCACGACGCCCGTAAGGATACCGAGCTCCGGCGGGAAGCCCCAGGATTTCACCGTATAGGCGGTGAAATAGGCCGCCCCGCCGAAGAAGGTGGCATGTCCGAAGGATAGCAGCCCGGTGTAGCCGAGGAGCAGGTTGAAGGCGCAGGCAAAGAGCGCAAAGCACAGGAGTTTCATCAGGAAGATCGGATAGAAGAAGAACGGCGCGAGCAGCAGAAGCAAAAGGCCGATGGTCAGGAAGCCTGCCTGTACGGACAGTGCGGTGCGACTCTTTTCTGCACGAATGGTTTCGGTGATGTCCGTCATCTTACGCATCCCGGCCAAAGAGGCCCGCGGGCCTGACGAGAAGTACAATCGCCATGATCACGAAGATCACGATGTTCGACGCTTCCGGATAGAAAACTTTGGTAAGACCCTCCGCAATGCCCAGCACATAGCCGGTGACGATCGCCCCCATGATAGAGCCCATGCCGCCGACGACCACCACGGCGAAGACGACAATGATGATGTTCGATCCCATCAGCGGCGAGACCTGGTAGATTGGTGCCGCCAGCACGCCGGCAAAGGCTGCAAGACCGGCGCCGAGCGCGTAGGTCAGCGTCAGGAGCAGCGGCACGTTGACGCCGAAGACCTGCACCAGCACGGTATTTTCCGTCGCCGCGCGGAGATAGGCTCCAAGCTTCGTCTTCTCGATGAGAAGCCAGGTGCCAATGCAGACGACCAGCGACACGACGATCACCCAGCCGCGATAGATCGGCAGGAACATGAAGCCGAGGTTGGTTCCCCCTGCAAGTGCTGCCGGCGTAGCGTAGGGCTGGCCGGAAGAGCCGTAGAGATAGCGGAAGGTCCCTTCGATCGCCAGCGCCATGCCGAAGGTGAAGAGCAGGCCATAGAGCGGATCGAGATCATAGAGCCGCCGTAGGAAGAGCCGTTCCACGACGGCGCCGAACAGGCCGACAGCCACCGGGGCGAGAATAAGCGCCGGCCAGTAGCCGATGCCACCATAGGCAAGCATCAGATAAGCGACGAAGGCACCCAACATGTACTGCGCGCCATGCGCAAAGTTGATGACGCGCAACAGCCCGAAAATGATCGCCAGGCCGAGACTCAAAAGCGCGTAGAAGGAGCCGTTGATGAGGCCGATCAGCAATTGGCCGAGAAGCGCCTGAACGGGAATGCCGAAGATCATCGTCATGGCATCACACTCCCAAGACCCTGTGCAGCGTATCCATCCGCTGCGGCAGTTCGCCAACCGGGAAATCGGCGACCATCTGCCCATGATCCATCAGATAGAAACGGTCGGCAATACGGCTTGCAAACCGGAAGTTCTGCTCGACAAGGAGAATGGTCATGCCGCGCTCCTTCAGCTTCTTCAATACCTCGCCGATACGCTGGACGATGACCGGCGCCAGACCTTCCGTCGGCTCGTCGAGCAGCAGCATCTTAACGCCGGTGCGCAGTACGCGGGCAATCGCCAGCATCTGCTGTTCGCCGCCGGAAAGCTTGGTTCCAGAGCTCGCGCGGCGCTCGTAGAGATTCGGGAAAAGCTCGTAGATCTCGTCGAGGCTCATGCCGCCCTCGGCAACAACCGGCGGCAGAAGCAGGTTTTCCGAGACCGTTAGTGTCGAAAAAATGCCGCGCTCCTCGGGCACGAAGCCGATGCCCTTGTGCGCCGTCTTGTGCAGCGGCACCAGCATCATGTCCGCTCCACCAAAGCTGATCTTGCCTTTGCGGGCCCGGACAATGCCGGTGATCGTGCGCAGTGTCGTCGTCTTGCCGACGCCGTTGCGGCCGAGGATGGTGATCGTCTCACCCTCGCCGACGCGCATGTCGACGCCGTGCAGGACGTGGCTTTCGCCATACCAAGCGTTAAGGCCCTGAACGTCCAGAAGGGCGGCCATCAACCTTCCTCCGTGCCCATATAGGCCTCGCGGACGCGCGGGTCCTGGCTGACGGTCGCATAATCGCCCTCGGCGAGGATTTCGCCACGCTGGAGCACGGTCACCTGCTGACAGATATTGGCGACGACCGAGAGATTGTGCTCGACCATCAACACCGCGCGGTCGCGGGCAACCTCGCGGATGATGGCCGAAACGACGCTGACGTCCTCCCGCCCCATGCCTGCCATCGGCTCGTCGAGCAGCAGTACCTTCGGGTCGAGCGCGAGCGTCGTGGCGATCTCCAGCACGCGCTTGCGGCCGTAGGAGAGATCGGCAGCGATTTGGTCCCGCTCCTTGGAAAGCCCGACGCTTGCGAGCAGCTGCTCGGCACGATTGTTCAGGCGATCGAGCGCCGACACCGGCCGCCAGAATTGCGTGGAGAGATTGTTCGGCCGTTGCAGGGCGACACGCACATTGTCGAGCACCGACAGATGCGGGAAGACCGCCGAAATCTGGAACGAGCGCACCAGCCCCATGCGCGCCACCTTGTCCGGCGGCGTCCGGGTGATGTCCGTGCCCATGAGCGTGATCGTGCCGTGCGTCGGCTGCAGGAACTTGGTCAGCAGGTTGAAGACCGTCGTCTTGCCCGCGCCGTTCGGCCCGATGAGTGCATGGACGCTTGCGTCATGCACATCGAGATCGACATTCTTGACGGCCGCGAAGCCGCCGAAATCCTTGCGAAGGCCGCGGGCGGACAGGACCACCCGCGGCGTCGCATTCGTTTGTGTTGCGGAGACCGCCATCAGCTTATTTCACCAGATCGCAGCCGCTCTTGGCGGGATCGATATAGGCGTCCTTACCGGGGATGGTGGCGAGAACGTTGAAGTAGTCCCAAGGTTCCTTGCTTTCGTCCGGCTTCTTCACCTGCAAAAGGTACATGTCGTGGATCATGCGGCCGTTCGGGCCGACGGTGCCGCCGCGGCCAAAGACGTCGTCCACCGACATCTCGTGCAATTGCTTGGCAACAGCATCCGTTTCGTCCGTGCCGGCCTTCTGGATGGCCTTCAGGTACTGAAGCACGGCCGAGTAGGTGCCGGCATGGGTCATGTTCGGCATCCTGCCGGTGCGCGCGAAGTATTTCTTCCCGAAGGCGCGGCTCTCCTCGTCCAGGTTCCAATAATAGCCTTCCGTCAGGGTCAGGCCCTGCGCCGCCTCGAGGCCGAGGCCGTGAACCTCAGCGAGCGTGAAGAGAAGCGCGGCCAATCGCTGGCCACCCTGCGTGATGCCGAATTCAGCCGCCTGCTTGATGGCATTCGCCGTATCGAGGCCTGCATTGGCAAGGCCGACGACCTTGGCGCCGGAGGATTGAGCCTGCAGCAGGAAGGACGAGAAATCCTGGCTGGCGAGCGGATGGCGCACGGCACCGACGACGGTACCGCCATTGGACTTCACGAAATCGCTCCCCTGTTTCTCCAGCGAATAGCCGAATGCGTAGTCGGCCGTCAGGAAGAACCAGCTGTCGCCGCCCTGCTTGACAAGCGCGCCGCCGGTGCCGACGGCAAGTGCATGCGTGTCATAGGCCCAGTGGAAGCCGTAGGGCGAACAGGCCTTGCCCGTCAGATCCGTCGTCGCGGCACCCGTGACGATATCGATCTTCTTCTTCTCTTTGCCGATTGCCTGGACAGCAAGCGCGACCGACGAGGTCGTCAGTTCCATGATCGCGTCCACCTGTTCGGTATCGTACCATTGGCGGGCGATGTTCGATGCGATGTCCGGCTTGTTCTGATGGTCGGCGTCGACGATCTCGATCGGAGCGTCAAGCACCTTGCCGCCGAAATCTTCAGCCGCCATGTTGGCGGCTTCGACGGACCACTTGCCGCCGAAATCGGCATAAACGCCGGATTGATCGTTCAGGATGCCGATCTTCACCTTTCCATCGGAAGCACCGTCGGCGAGTACCGCGGTGCTGCTTGCAAGCAGGAATGCCACGGACGCAATGAGATTCTTTCGCATATGTCTCTCCTCCCAGAGATGGCCAGATCGCGAGTCTGTTCAAAATTGGCCAGCGGTTCTCCTCAACCAGCCGACGCTACGCCTACGATCACGGAAATTCCGCGTTGAGGCAACGGGCGCTTTACAATTAATTGCAAACAGTATCTGTTCGTTTTTGAACAGAACTGCGTGAGAACGAAACCTAGGGCGCTTTCCGATCTTGTGCAGCCATCGACGATTGGACCAAAGACGTAGATGGATGCGTGACGCCGCATGAGCAATCCTCCACAATTTACTTGGGACGACCTGCAGTTTTTTCTAGCGGTGGCGCGCACCGGCCAGCTCTCGACGGCTGCAAGGCAGCTGCGCAGCAGCCACGCCACCGTCTCACGGCGCATCGACAGGCTGGAATTCGCTCTCAAGGTCAAGCTCTTCGAGCGCAACCCGCGCGGCTACGTGATGACGGCGATGGGCACGCGTTTCGTGGACACCGCCGAAAAGATGGAGCAGGAGACCGAGCGCCTACGTGCCGATCTTGCCGCAGGCTCGATGACACAGCGAGGCGTCGTGCGGCTCAGCGCGCCGGAAGGCTTTGCGAATTTCTTCTTTGCGAGCGTGCTGCCGAAATTCGCAGCACATCACCCGCATCTGTCGCTCGAATTGGTGACGATCCAGCAGATCATGTCGCTGTCGCGCAAGGAGGCCGACATTACCGTCGTATTGGACGAACCCAAGGGCGGACCGTATTTTTCCGAGAAGCTGACCGACTACCATCTGCAGGTTTACGGTTCGCGGGATTATCTCGCCAAAAACCCGCCGGTTACCTGTCGCGACGACCTGCTCAACCATCCCTTCATCAGCTATATCGAAGAGATGATCTTTGCGCCGGGACTTGATTATCTCGGCGACGTCCATCCGCGCATCAAGCCGCAGTTCCAGAGTTCCAGCATCTTTGCGCAGCTGACGGCGACGCGAAACGGCCTGGGGCTTTGCGTGCTTCCCTATTTCTTCGCAAGCCTTTATCCGGAGCTGGTGCGCGTCCTGCCGGACGAGGTGGACCTCTGCCGGAACTACTGGGTCACTTGTCATCAGGATATGAGACAAGCGCCACGCGTGCGCGCCGTCATCGACTTTCTGCGCGAGGCCGTGAAAGGCGAGGACGCGCGGTTCATTCCGCCATTTGCGGCGGCAATGCATTCCGGCCGAAAGGCCGGATGACTATTTCAGGAATTCGGCGCGGTGCGGCGTGAAGGTGTCGATCAGCCGCCCCTTCTCCAGCGCCGTGACGCCGTGAACGAGGTTCGGCGGCACGATGAAGCTGCCGCCCTGTTTCAGGACTTCGGTCTTGCCGTCGATGGTGACCGCAAAGCTGCCTTCGGCGACGTAGCTTGCCTGGATATGCGGATGGGAATGGGCAGCACCGATCGCGTCCTTTTCGAAGGCGACTTCCACCATCATCATTTCCGGTAGGTAGACCATGATGCGGCGCGTGACGCCCGGCTCAGGGCTGATCCAGTCAGCGCCTTCGGCATGCACGAAAAGAGCGCTCGATGTCATTTTCGCCTCCTCATTCGATTCCTTTGGACGGCAAGTTGGAACATCGAAACCTGTTTGAAAAGAGCCCGTCCGCTATATTCCTCCCGATTGACGCCGAACCTACCCGGGGTTATGGCCAGCTTGATCAGGCATGCCTGAAAAATGGTGAGGAGACACCGTCATGCAGCATACCCGCGAAACGTTCGACTGGGCCGATCCCTTCCGGCTTGTGGAGCAGCTGACCGACGAAGAGCGCATGGTGCAGGACACAGCGCACGCTTATGCGCAGGAGAAGCTCACTCCCCGGGTGCTCGAAGCCTTCCGCCATGAAAAGACCGATCCGGCGATCTTCCGCGAAATGGGCGAACTCGGCCTGCTCGGCCCGACGATTGCTCCGGAATACGGCGGAGCGGGTTTGGGTTATGTCGCCTACGGCCTGATTGCCCGCGAAGTAGAGCGCGTCGACAGCGGCTACCGTTCGATGATGAGCGTGCAGTCGTCGCTCGTCATGGTGCCGATCGAGGCCTTCGGCTCGGATGCGCAGAAACAGAAATATCTGCCCAAGCTTGCAGCCGGCGAGTGGATTGGCTGCTTCGGGCTGACCGAACCGAACCACGGCTCCGATCCGGGCTCGATGGCGACGCGCGCCAAAAAGGTCGATGGCGGCTACAGCCTCATGGGCACCAAAACCTGGATCTCCAATGCGCCGATCGCCGACGTCTTCATCGTCTGGGCCAAGACGGAGGACGGCGTGATCCGCGGCTTCATTCTGGAAAAGGGCTGGAAGGGTCTTTCGGCACCGACCATCCACGGCAAGGTGGGGCTGCGCGCATCGATCACCGGCGAGGTCGTGCTCGACGAGGTCTTCGTGCCGGAGGAAAACCTGCTGCCGAACGTGACGGGCCTGAAGGGTCCGTTCACCTGCCTGAATTCCGCCCGTTTCGGCATTGCCTGGGGCGCACTCGGTGCGGCAGAGGCCTGCTATGCGACGGCGCGGCAATACACGCTCGACCGCAAGCAGTTCAACCGGCCGCTGGCCGCCAACCAACTGATCCAGAAAAAGCTTGCCGACATGGCAACCGAGATTTCGCTCGGCCTGCAGGGGTGCCTCAGGCTCGGCCGCATGAAGGAGGAAGGCCACCCGCCGGTGGAACTCACCTCGATCCTCAAGCGCAATTCCTGCGGCAAGGCGCTCGACATTGCGCGCGCTGCCCGCGACATGCTCGGCGGCAATGGCATCTCGGACGAGTTCGGTGTCGCTCGCCACCTCGTCAATCTCGAAGTCGTCAATACCTACGAGGGCACGCACGACATCCACGCGCTGATCCTCGGCCGCGCCATCACGGGAATCCAGGCCTTCGCGAACTAGCGTCCCGTCCTTCGGCGCCAGAGCGTGTAGGCGACCGAAGCAAGCACACCAACCACGATGCCGAGCGCAATGTTGCCGTAGACGGCACCGAGCCCCACGCCAAGCGCAATGCCGATCGCGATCGGAAATGCAAGATCCTTGTCCATTCGATGCTCCATTCGCATTTTGCAGATGGGCCATGGGGCGTGAATTGCAACCACTCGGAGATTGTGCCACGCTGCCGTCGTTGCAACGGCCCGAATGGGGGAAGGGTCTGTCATATGCTTCTGTATCTTGCTTTCTTGATTGGAATTGTTGCCGGCCTCAGAGCCATGACTGCGCCAGCTGCTGTCGCCTGGGGCGCCGCACTCGGTTGGTTCGACGTCTCTCAGACACCTCTGGCCTTCATGGGCTACCGGTGGACGCCGTGGGTTTTGACCCTGCTTGCCGCCGTCGAATTGATAACCGACCAACTGCCGACGACGCCTAGCCGCAAGGTGCCGATGCAATTCGGTGCGCGCATCATCATGGGTGCACTGGCCGGTGCCATGATCGGCGCACCGGGCGGTTCCCTGATAGCCGGTCTTGTCGCCGGCATCGTCGGTGCCGTCGTTGGCACGCTCGGCGGCGCCGCCATCCGCGCAAAGCTCGCGGCCGCTTTCGGCAAGGATTTGCCGGCAGCACTTATCGAGGATGCCGTCGCCATCGGCGGCGCGCTGCTGATTGTGGGGGCTGTGCCATGAAAAATTATGACGCGATCTTCATCGGGGCCGGTCAGTCTGGACCCTTCCTCGCCGCCCGCATGGCCGGGAAGGGCATGAAGGTGGCGCTGATCGAGCGCAAATATCTAGGCGGCACCTGCGTCAATGCCGGCTGCATGCCGACGAAGACGCTGGTTGCCAGCGCTCGTGCTGCACATGTCGCCCGCCGCGGCGCCGACTACGGCGTAAAGATCACCGGTGGGATCGACGTCGACATGAAGATCGTACGCAAGCGCGCCGAGACCGTCATCATGGATGCCCGCAACGGCCTGATCGGTTGGTTCGACGGTATGGAGACGGCGGACATCGTCTACGGCCAGGCGCAATTCACCGGCCCGAAGACGGTTTCGGTCAATGGCGAGACGCTGACCGCGCCGCAAGTCTTTTTGAATGTCGGCGCCCGCCCGGTCATTCCGGATTTTCCCGGTCTTAAGGATATCGACTACCTCACCAGCACGTCGATAATCTACCTCGACACGCTGCCACGCCATCTCGCCGTCATCGGCGGCAGCTATATCGGCCTCGAATTCGCGCAGATGTACCGCCGCTTCGGCGCCAAAGTCACCATCGTCGAACGCGGACCGAAACTTGCCTCCCGTGAGGACGAGGATATCTCCGACGCAATCGAGGACATTCTGCGCGCGGAAGGTATCGCAGTTCACACGAATGCGGATGGCATCGCCTTTGCGAAGAGAGGCGATGGCGTTGACGTCAGCACTGGCGCCGGCAGGCCGGTAATCGGGGCCAGCCATGTGCTGATTGCAACCGGCCGCAGGCCGAACACGGACGATCTCGGCCTCGATGCCGCCGGCGTTGCGACGGACAAGCGCGGGTACATTACAGTCGACGACAGGCTGATGACCAATGTCGAGGGCATCTTCGCGCTTGGCGACTGCAACGGCCGTGGGGCTTTCACGCATACTTCCTACAATGATTTCGAGATCGCTGCGGCTAACCTGCTGGATGGCGGCGACCGCAGGGTGAGCAGCCGCATTCCAGCCTATGCGCTCTATATCGATCCGCCGCTCGGCCGTGCGGGCATCACGGAGAAGGAAGCACGCTTTTCCGGCAAAAAGATCATGATTTCGACACGCCCAATGAGCCGCGTCGGCCGCGCCAATGAACGTGGCGAGACGCAAGGTTTCATGAAGATTATCGCGGATGCTGAAACCAAGCAGATCCTCGGCGCCGCGATCCTCGGCATCGAGGGTGACGAGGCGATCCACGGCATCATCGATGCAATGAATGCCGGCACGACCTACCCTGCCCTGCAATGGTCGGTGCCGATCCATCCTACCATCTCGGAACTGATCCCAACGGTGCTGGGAGATTTGAAGACCGTCTGAGCATTCCACAACGATCTGCAGCGCTGGCTGCCGCGTGAACGCAACCGAGGTGTGATTGTCCGCTTGTTACCATCAACGACTTCGGCAGCAGGAACGATGCGCAGCCGGAATTCTTCGGCGATGGCATGTCGTCCCATCAAATGCGGCCTTCTAAAATTTGATGGGAACCGTTGATAGTCGGGGGGATGAATGGGCATCGAATCTGCCAGTAGCGCTCCAGCGGAGCTTTCGTTCGATCTATGCATTGTCGGGGCCGGCGCAAGTGGCCTGACAATAGCATCCAATTTCCTTAAGAGATCCTTGTCGGTTTGCGTGCTTGAAAGCGGCGGCGTCGATGGACAGGGACAGCCGAATTTTTCGGGTGACGGCCATGACGGCGGACTCCCATATGCTTCGTTGGCGACAACCCGCTTGAAGGGTCTTGGCGGGAGCACGCAGCAACTGGGATGGGGAGGTTTCTGCAAGCCGCTGGATCGACAGGATTTTGTCGAAAGGACATGGGTCGGCAATAGCGGCTGGCCATTCGATCTCGAGCACTTGGGTCCCTATTATGAGCGCGCTTGCCAAACGCTCGGTCTCGGGGACGTTAGCCTTCTTGGCGAGCGTCAGCGATTGTTTCCTGCGCAATCGCCGATCATTGCCACTGATTCCGTTGGATTGTGTAATAATCGCCGGCTCGGACGTCATTTTCGTGAGCCCGTCAAAAGCTCAACGAGCGTTGATTTATTTTTTGATGCAACGGTTCTCAGTTTGGAGTTTGCGCCGGGGCAATCCACGATAGCAGCGGCCCTCTGCATAGATCGTCACGGAAGGACGTTTCGAGTGAGCGCACGCGCCTTCGTTATCGCAGCGGGCGGGATTGAAAATGCCCGGCTCTTGATGATTTCCAATCTTGCCGCACAAAGAGAACCCGGCTTGGTTGGTCGATATTTCATGGATCACCCTCGCTTTACAATCGGAACCCTGTTCCCGTCGAATAAATATGTTCGAAGAGTTTTCGCAGGACTCGACCGTGTCCGCGTTACGAGACGCCAGCGCGTGGCGCGGACATTGGGGTGGCGCGACGCCGGCGGCTATGTGGTTAATGGCCTGACGTTGCCGTTCGAAATTCATGCTAAGGAAGCGCTGCTGAACTATCGCGCATGGGTAGAGCCATGCTTTCTCGGTCAGAGCCAGCGCGCCTATGACGATTATCGGCTATCGCTCCTGAACGCGCGTGATAGGCTCATTCTATCAGGTCGGGGGAGCTTTCCCTCAATATCACCGAAGCATATGACGTGGACTAGCGGAATGCATCTGCTCAGGCCGCCTTCACTTGTTCGCGGCTTTCGACTGCATCATTTCATCGAGCCTGAACCTTGCTTCGAAAGCCGGCTCGCGCTGTCAGACAAGAAAGACCGCTACGGCCTGCCCCTTGTGTCGCTGTCCTGGCATCTATCTGGGTCTACCCTCGACAGCCTGAAACGTACAATTGCCATTTTGCAGAACGAGATGCGCGTCAGCGGTCTCGGAGAACTTCTTGTTACCCAGGAAGAATGGGACGTTTTGCAAAATCCAATGTGGACTTGGCATCATATGGGAACAACCCGAATACATGACCATCCCGCGCGCGGCGTTGTCGACCGCAATTGCCGCGTGCATGGGGTCTCAAACCTTTTCGTGGCTGGAAGTTCCGTTTTTCCAACCGCGGGGAACGACACCCCGACCCTCACGATCGTGGCTCTCGCCCACCGCCTTTCCGATCATCTGAACGAATTTGCCAGCTGACCACTCGCCTTCCATTTGGCTATGCCTGCTTCGAGCTGCATTGGATTGAAATCAAAGAGTTTCCGCGCTCTCAATATACTGAGCGTAGCAAAACCTGCGTTCTTTGCAACACCGCGTACTGTGATCAGGGCCGGATCGGCGCCCAGCGCCTCAGCAAGGATGATAGCCGCTTCGAGCGAGGAACGCCCGGCACCTGAACCGACGTTGAGCAACCCGTCGAACGGCGCCTCGATCATCTTGAGCGCGAGTTCCACGACGTCGTCGACATGAATGAAATCGGCAGTGTAGCCACCGCCCTGATCGATAATGACAGGAGTATTACGCACAAGATTGGCGATGAAGGTGGGAAGCATTCCCCGCGGATGCATTCCGGGTCCATAGACGGATCCAAGACGCAGGATGGTCGCAACAACTGTTCCTGCGCGCGCCGCCGCCGCCAAGCAGAGTTCACCAGCGAGCTTGCTCGCCAGATAATAGGTTGCCCGCTCGACGGGATAGGCGGGCGAATCCTCATGCGCCGGCGCCTGGGAGCGGGTATAGACCTGACCCGAGCTAAAATGGATGATGTGACCAATCCTTTGCTGGGCTGCATCCGTTGCAAGTTGAAGGGCGGAAATGGTATTGTTTTGGAAGCAAAGTGGCGCCGTTCCAGGGTCGCTTAGGTCGTTGGGAATCACTGCGGCAAGATGAAATACCGCTTGCACATCGCGAAGCTTCGGCAGTGGCTGACCTAAGTGCCAGGGTAAAATCTCGAGTGATTTGGAACGCGGAACGGAGCATCGTGTTACGTCCCGAACGAGCGCGACCACGCTAATTCCCCTCGAAAGCGCCGTTCGTGCTAACTTGCTTCCAATGAAGCCGGTGGCCCCCGTGATGGCGATCTTCATCATTGTCGTGGTTCAAGTAAGTCGCTGTTCATCAAAACGGTCTCCGACCAATGACGAAGCACAGTCACGGGCAGAACCGCTGGTTGGATGATGGGCTCATCAAAAAGGATGTGCCGAATGCACATCTCGACTTCGTTGAAACCGGCGTGCATGCGTATGCCAGTGGTCCCGGAGAAGCGGCCGTTAATTTCAAAGATTCTGACGGCTCCATCGTCAAGACGGAACTGAAAGTTGGCGGGGCCGAACGCGTTCAATATCGTAGCCGCGCGTTCTACGGCCTCGTTGAGTTCACCGTACGGCTCAGCGAATGCGCGGTATGTGTTACCGTCCCGCAGGTCGCGGCGCATGACAATAGACGCGGCGCACTTGCCCTCAAACGTCAAAGTTCCGGCCGTATACTCCGTCTCAGGCGTTCCGACGTATTTCTGAATGACACTATGAGGCTGTTCATCAATTGCGGCCTGCAGTTCGCCATCCGAGTGAATGACGCGTACTCCGATCGAGCGGGCGCCGACGCGTGGCTTGACGATGAGCGGAAATCCGACCGTTGCGATGAGGTCATGTTCGTTGCCCGGTAGACATGATGGAACAAAACCCAAGCCTTCGCTTTCGAGAAACTGAGCCGTCAGCCACTTATCGTCCGCAATTTCAACGACCCGCGGCGAGCTGATGATGACGCGCGTGCCGTAGGTCGCTTCAAGAAATTCCCGGTGCGCCGCAAAAGCGTGAAGCTCGACATCGGTGCCTGGAATAACGACGTCCGGCCGCTCGCGCTCAATGACAACGCAAATCCGTTCGAAGTATGCGGGATCGTTGGCCATCGGAATGAGATATGGCACATCTCCCCAATACAGGCCGACGGCGAGAGGGCTGGGATCGGCAACGACGATGGTGGCATTCAAATTTGATCGCTGAAGGCTGCGGATAATGCCTTGTCCAAGGAGCGCCCCAGCGCCAGTGACGAGTACCTTCACCGCCCAACCCCCATAGTTCTCAGAATATCCCGGCACTGCCCGAGCTGGTCGATGCGATGCGCGTCGGAGCCGATCGACACGATCGGATCGATCTGCCGACAAAGTTCGACGAACGTCGCAGTGTCGACCAGATATGAAGAGTTTATTTCGATTGCTATTCCTCGCTCGAGCGACGCTTCCATCATTTGCGCGAAGTACTCGGCGGGAAAAGCCCCGTGGCGGCGCTGATACATGCCTCCTGGATGGCCAAGCACGTCGATCGGCGCATGTTTGATCAAGCCCATCGAAAGCTGGAACTCTATGGCCGCTGTCTCGGCCGCAGAGATTTTATTGAAGTCAAGGTAGTCGCCATTCCCGTCGGGAAACCGATGTACGACGCCCAATACGATATCTGAGCCCTGCTGCACCGAGGGCGATATATCAAGTGTTCCGGCTTCATCCAATGCCTTGGCCTCCGATCCTACAAAGACCTTCATGGCAGGATAGGCATGTGCGATTTCTCTTATCTCTGCTGCGAAGCTGTCAAACCAGTCAGTTGATCGTCGAACATGTTCAGTAAATGCAATGGCGCCAAGGCCGATGCGAGCGGCTTCTTCCAGAATTGCAGCAGAGCTTGCTTGCCCGTCTGTCCAGTTTGTATGGACCTGATATTCGACGTTGACCGCCGAGGGAGTGAGTTCACTATACCGGCAAAATACTGGTGTTGGCATCTTAAGCATCCGCCGCGCTGAGCTTTGGTGCATCTGCTGTCGCACGCTTGACGGCAGTTGCGACGATCTCTGCGTTCGCGCGCATCGTTCTTCCGTCGATCGTGGGGTCGACAAGGAAGGCCAAACTCGTCTCACCCAACATCTGGGCCGTCGACAGGCGTTCCTTTGGCGAAAGACCGAGATCAGAAAAACATCTCTCGAGATATATTTCGGAGCAACTGCCGGAAAAGCAGGGAACCCCTTCGGCGTTGATCTCGGCAATCAGACGATCCCGGTCATGGCCGGCGCTAAGTTTGTCGGGCCTAACAAAGACATAGAAGCGGTAGTAGGCATGCCGCAGCCGAGGTTCCGGGACTGGCACCCGCAGCGCATCGATTCCTGAGAGCGCCTCCGCCAAGATTGCCGCGTTCTTGCTCCTAATGTCGCGCGACGAGGAAAGCCGCTTCAGTTGGTGCAGCCCCAGCACGGCTTGGATCGAGGTCATTCGAAGGTTCGTACCAATTGACTCGTGCAGCCAACGAAACCCCGTTTGGTCCTTGGTTCTTATGACCGTATCGTAGGATTTCCCGTGATCTTTTCTGCTCCAGGCTCGCGACCAAAGCGCGTCATCATTCATCGAGATGAGCCCACCTTCTCCTCCCGTCGTTATGATCTTGTCCTGGCAGAACGAAAAAGCCGCGATATCGCCAAAGCTGCCAACGGGCTTTCCGTCGATTTCAGCCCCATGGGCTTGCGCACAATCCTCGATCACCCACAGTCCATGCCGCCGGGCGAGGCGCATAATTTCGGGCATGTCGCACGGCCAACCGGCAAGATGGACCACAATCAGCCCCTTTGTGCGCGGGGTTATCTTCGCTTCGATGGAATCAGAAGTGAGGTTCTGGCTCTCAGGGTCGACATCGGCAAAAATCGGGACGCCGCCACTGAATGGTACGCATGCACCGGATGCAACAAAGCTGCGGGGCGTGACGATGACCTCATCGCCCGGCGCCAAGGCGAGCGCGAACAGCGCAAGATCGAGCGCGACGGTTCCATTCGCGAGCGCAATGGCCCGTCGGTTGCCGAGGAATTCCGCATAGGCTTGTTCGAAAGCCTCGACGTAGGGTCCTGTCCAGGCGTTTACGCGACCCGATCGCAAGACCTCGGCCACCTCCTCGATTTGCTCTTCGCTATAAACTGGCCACTTTGGCATCCTTCCCTCACTTGCCGGTCATCGGCACTGATCCGAATTCATCCTCAACAGACGCATCTAACAAGAACAAAGGCTTCCGCGGCACGTCTCAGCACGGTAGCCCCTCGCAGGGTTGCCAGCGCCCGCAGGCTATCGATTGACCGCTCATGCGGCGCATCGCGGATCTGGGACGCGTAGCACCGCATTGCTTCAAGCTTTCGCTCCAGATGATCTTCGATGTCGACAAAGACATTCGGCACGAAAGAGGGTGTGAGATAGGGAGCGTTCCAGTTTGTTTCCGACAACGTCTCGTAGGCAAGGATAAGTGTCGGATACTGCGGCTGATGGGGGCGTGCGGCAACAAGACAGGAGGCAAAGATGAGCTGGTGGTCCAGATGCATGTCACCGAGGAATGGGATGATGAGCGTTTGCGGGCGCAACCGCGCGATCAATTCGCCCAACGCGGCATTGAGAGTGGAATGTGCTATTTCGGAAAGCGCCGCGGCTGGAAAGCCGAGCCAGACGGTTTCCTTGACCCCGAGGAGTTCGAGAGAGCGCCTGCATTCTGCCTGCACTTTGGCGACCATGGCTGCGGAGAAGGCGGGTGGCTTTCCTTCGGTGACGATCGCGACAAACACGTCGTTCCCAGCTGCCGAAAGCTTCGACATCGTGCCGCCAGCGCCGAGCACCTCATCATCAGGATGAGGTGCGACCACGAGTGTTGTCCCGAAAGCAGCGCTGTTCATTCCGCTTCCCCAAGAACTGCGTGACGCGCAATTTTGCGATCTGCCGGTGTCGTCCATTTCGTCACTTCGACGCATTCACCGTTGCCGCATCGAACGACGAAACCACCGGTGGTTAGTGTCTGGATCTGCCCAGGAAGACCGATGTAGCGATGGCTATCCGCGTAAGGCCGAGCGGTCCAGATAGACAGGCGCTCTCCGTCCATCGTTGTAAACGCGCCGGGATAGGGATCGCCAACCGCCCTGATGAAAGTCAGAACCCCGGCTGCATCCGCATGCCAATCGATCTTCCCATCCTGAGGCCGGCGGCGCGCGCAGTAGGTGGCATGGTCATGGTCCTGCGGCGTTCGGGTCGCGACGCCTTGGTGAAAATCATTCACGATTTGAGGAATAAGCTCGCGAATGGCGCTCCGTTGCCTATCGTAAAGACTTCTCGCGGTTTCGTCATTTCTCAACCGAAAGCGCTGCTGACGCAGTATGTCGCCAGTGTCGATGCCATCGTCGACCCAAAAAAAGCTAGCGCCGGTTTCCTGTTGATGGGTCAGGATTGTCCACGGAATGACGGCTCTGCCCCTCAGTTTCGGCAACAAAGAAGGATGAAAACCTATGCAGCCCAGGCGGGCCGCTTCACGAAAGGGTGCTTTGCAGACCTGGGACCAACCGACGATGAAAATGATGTCAGGGTTCAATTGCCGAACCTCCGCTACAATCGGGGCAGAGTTCACATCCTCTGCGTAAATGATCGGGAGGGTGGCGCTTACGGCCTGGGAGATATCGATCGCGTCAGAATGCCGGCCCAAGGCCTTTCGGGGTAACGTCACGACTGCGGCAGGGGCAGTCTGTGATTCCAAGAGAGCTTCAATGGCAGCAACTGTTGACTCCACCGCTCCGACGACAACGATACGCATGGTTTAGCCTTTCGGGTCCAATCCAACTCGCAAACAGGACAGTATCGTCGGCTGGGTTTCAGCCTTCTGAACATTGTGTTCATTCACCACCTCGCCCAACACCAACGTCTTGAGCGTCATCGCCACAATCAATACGTCAAGCGCAAGGTTGTGCTGCTCGACATACCAGATATCCAGAGCGAGCTTCTGCATGTCGTTCAGGCGTGTGTTGCCGTTGACCTGGGCCCAACCCGTCAAGCCCGGCTGCACCCTGCAGCGAAGCTGACCGATGGCGCCAAGATCGCTCAGCGTTTGAATAGGCAAGGGCCGCGGTCCAACAAAAGACATCACCCCTGCCAGAACCAGAAGAAGCTGCGGCAGCTCGTCAAAGCGAAGACGTCTGATGATGGCTGTCAGTCGCGTTTGCCTCAAATGGTCAGGAAGCAGGTCGCCTTTCCCGTCTCGCTCATTAGACATCGTGCGAAATTTCAAGATCGAGAACGGCCGCATTGAAAGGCCTGCTCTCACCTGGCGGAACATAACCGGCCAACCCAACGCGAGATACGTCAGCGCAGCGACCGTCAAAAAGATCGGCGAGCAGATGATCAGAACAAGAGACGAAAGCAGGATGTCGAAGATCCTCTTGCTGACTGAGCTTTCGTTTAGGAGCTCGCTGCGACCTCGCGCGTCCCGGAAGTCACCTGGTGCCACCACTTCATCCCCCGAGGCGTTATATTCCAGCGATCGCGACGATGACCGCGTCGCCGGGCAGAACTTCGGTTTGTGCATCCGCAGGCATTGCCTGTCGGTTCCCGTCCACTTGACGTCTTATCTGATAGGAGAAAGTGATCTTGTTCTTGGCCGCGTTTTCTGTTGCCGACGCCGCAGCCATCAGGAAGAACTGTTCTTCAGCTGATTGACGTTCCGCGATCAACTTCTTGATCGCTACATCCCGCTCTTGCTGTTTCAGCAAAATGTCGTTCTGACGGTCTGCCTGAAGCTTTGCTAGGTCTAATCGCAGTCCCCCAAGCTCACGCCGTGAACGCGACATGTCGGCGTAGATTTGCAACAGACTTGCCTTTTCCCCAGACGCGGCCGTCTTTGCCCGCAGCCATTCGGCAGAGGTATTCAGTTGCTTCTGCCGCAGCTCGTCCGCACGGCCAAAAACTGCTTCGGTTGTCGCAACCAGCTCCTTCTGCTCCACCTCCAGCTGCTGAAGAATCTCAAGTCCTTTTTCTGCTTCCTTGATGCCTTGGGAAAGAATATCGATCTGAGACCTGCTGGTCGCTAAATCCGTTTCCAGAATCTTTTGTTCTATTTCGACCACTGACTTTATTGAAACATCTTGGACAAATTTCTTTGCGATCTCAGGTACATCGTTCAAGTCTACCTTATCGCGTCCCTCAAGCTGGGCAACCAATCTTGCGGCGTAGACGGCCTCGTGAACGATTTGAGCGTCCGAGCCGTCGATCTCACCGCGCAACCGGGCCCGCGCCACAATCCGGTCGGATGGATTGGTGACGTCAGTCTGGGTTCCACCTGCAAGTCCGATGGCCTGTTCAACCGTCAGGCCAGGGTAAAACGGAAACGATCCAGGGCTGTTCACTTCGCCCAGTACAAAGATCGGCCTGAACGTCGTGATGTTTAGCGCGATCCTCGGGTCCTTCAGAATGTCTTTTTCGACATACTGCGCGCGGAGACTGGCCAGCGCCTGAGTGACCGTCAGTCCGGCTATGCGAACATCTCCGATCAGCGGAAACTGGACGTCGCCGGCCGAGGTAACGGTCAGGGTGACGGGAAGCTCCGCGTCATCCAGAAAATCGAAGGTTACGGCGTCGCCGGCGGAGAGGCGGTAGTCATCCGCACCAGCTTTCGCGCAGGCCGCCGACATCGCCAGCGCTAAGAAGACACAGCCCAAAAAGGCTGGCCGGCGAGAAAACCCTCGCCAAGTAAAGATCGCTTGAAACATGGATCACCCTCGGCCAAGAGATAGTGGCGCGCGCACGCCGTCGCATGCCCGACTTCGCCTCCAATATTTCAGCCCAGAATAAACGGAATTTGCGTTTTGTCGAGTATTGATTAAGAATGCATGCTCCTAAACGCTTAGTTTTGACTAAGACGACTGTCTTGTAACAATATGTGATACTGATTTTCTACATAACACTACTATCGATCTGGACTTGGCCGTCCTTATCGCCTTGGGCCTGGACGTCATCAAAGGAATGCCCATGTCAGCGTTTTCCCTCATTGCGAAAAAAGCGGATCGCTTCAGGGCAAGGGTTTTCAGCGAGCGCGATTTCGCCAAGCATTTAAGACAGATACTTCATCTCCTAAGCGGCAACTTTGTAGCGTCGATGGTTGGGCTTGTGGCCTTTGCCTTGACTGCCCGAGCACTGGGACCGGCGGATTACGGCATTCTTGCTCTCTGTTTTGCGTTCAGTCGCGCGATCGAGCGACTGGTCAGCTTTCAATCCTGGCAGCCTTTGATCAAGTTCGGTGCGCAGGCGATGGAGGATCAGCGAACTGAAGATCTCCGGCGGTTGCTAAAATTCGGCTTTGTGTTGGACGTAGGGGCTGCGCTCGTTTCTTGGATTGTCGCGGTTGGTCTAATCCTTTTTGCTTCGCCGCTTGTGGGGATCCGACCCGAAGTCCAAACCTTTGCCCTGATTTACTGCAGCGCCCTGCCGTTCCAGATTGCCGGAATGCCCACAGCGGTCTTGCGGCTTTTCGGTGGTTTTTCCACGCTTGCCTACAGTCAGGTCCTCGGTAGCTTCGTCAGGGTGCTTCTGTGCGGTATCGGGCTGCTGGCTGGATGGGGATTGAGAGAGTTCACGTTTATCTGGATGGGCATGCAGATCATCAGTTCCATGAGCATGACAGGGCTTGCGTTCCTGGAAACACGCCGCCGCGGCTATCAGAATATTCTGACGGCACCTCTAACGGGCATAACACAGAGCGTACCTGGATTGTGGCGCTTCGCGCTGTCGGCAAACATCTCTCTTACGATCCGCTCGAGCGCAAACGAGCTGGATACGCTCTTGGTCGGGTATCTGGCCGATCCAACAGCGGCCGGGCTTTACCACATAGCAAAGCGCATAGGCAGGATGGCGCAACAAGCCGGTGTACAAGTCCAAACCGTTGTGTACCCGGAGCTTTCGAGACTTTGGGCGACCCATTCAGTTTCGGCATTTCGCCGCATCGTACGGCAGACCCAATGGCTTCTACTCGCCGCCGGCATTTGTCTCATCGCCGTCGTGAGCCTGACGATTAAGCCTCTTTTGCTCTGGACAGCGGGCGCGCAGTTTATAGGAGCCGCACCTTTAGTTGTCGTCCAGGCCATCGCCGTTGTTATGGTGCTGAACGGCTCTGTCCTGCGGTCCGCATTGCTTGCAATGGGGCGCGAAAACGCCGTTCTTCGCAGCGTCTTGTTTTCCACCTTGGCATTTCATCTTACTGCCTTTGCGCTCATACCTGTCATCGGCCCCATGGGCGCCAACATCGCGCACATCACAATGGCATCTTTATGGATGCTTGCGATGTTGCTCCCCTATCGAGCCCACATTGCGGATAACGCAGGCGCCAATGATACGAGTGGATTAGGTTGATCTTTTCAAGCTGAATACGCGCAAGGATGCCAGCATGTTTCTTGCAATCGTCCAATCAATCCGCTTAACCGAGGATCCATGATCAGCGGCACTGTTTATAATCCCGCCGATAATGAATGCGTGGTTGAGGTTTAATCGCTCTACCAAGTCAACCAGCGCGGCTTGTCTCGTTTTATGAAGTACGCCAATCACGAATATCGAGTCGACATGCGCCGACAGCCAGATCGCGTCCTGGGCCGTGTCGGTGGCTGGTGTATCCACGATGACGAGATCGTAGTGTTGTCTCAAGGCGTTGAACAGTTCTCGGTATTGCTGCAGCGACGGTCGCCCCGTAAGAACGTCCAAGAAGGGATATGACGGCGAGCGTGTCACCATATGCTTGAGGTCGGAGCCGGCAATGGGGCTGTTGGCTAGACCCCGGCTTGAGGTTACACTGTAGGCATTCACTGCACCCGCCGAGAGGTCAACCAGGATCGTGCTCAAGCCTTCACGTTGAGCAGAAGCAGCCATGGCGACCGACAACATCGTCTTGCCATCGCGCCTCGATGTCGAGGTGAACATGACAACCTTGCTTCCTGGCGAGCTGTCGATCGTTTTCCAAGCCAAGCAAAGCGTGCGGGCCGCAATCGCCAGTCCAGAGTTCTCATCAGCCAGCAGTCTCGAGCCTGTCTCCTTCGCTACATCATGCTTAAGGGCACAGCCAGGGACGCTAACGATATTCGGCCGGCCGAGGATCGCCGAGACGGTCCTGGAAGAATGAATACGGCTGTCCAAATTGTCCAGAATGATCATCCCCATAAGGGCGAGAAGACTAGAACCGACAAGTCCCGCTCCAAATATAAATAGCGGCTGAGGAAAGGACGGTTGAACAGGCACCTCGGCGAACGAGGACACCATCGCAGTCGCTTTGAACTGTTCCCGGTCAGGGTCCAGAGCGCTCAGACGCAGTTCTACAGCATCATAACGCTTCTGCTCGCTCAGGAGGTCGCGCTCAAGTTCTCGTCTGCGGATTTCAGCTAGATTGCGGGACTGCACCCTGTCTTGCAATACCGACACTGCCTGCTCAAAATTCTTCACCCGAATGCTTGCCACCCTCGCGTTGTTTTCGAGTTCCTGGAGAATTCGGCTCGCCTCGTCGAGGATCATCTTCCGGTTTGAGGCAATCTCAGCATCGGCGTCGATAACAAGGGGATGGTTGTTGCCGAATTTAGACGTCAATTGTCCTCGCAGCCTCTGAAGACGGGCTCCCTCGGTTCGAAGGCTGGTAAGTAGATCGGACGTGACAACCTTGCCGATGTCTTCCTCGCCACCTGAGGCGAGACGGGCCTTAGCTTCGTTCACCTTCGCCCATTCTCCCGCCTCATCGACGCGTGCGAGTGTAAATTGCTCGTTCAATTGTTCGGTGCGGGCTCGAAGCAAATCATCCTTTGGATCAAAGGTGAGATCGCTCGTAGCAGTAAAGGCTGCTATCTCGCGTTCGCGTTTCGTAATTGAGACTGCCAGTTCATCCGACTGCTGACGCAGATATTTAATCGTCTCCGAAGTCGCAACTGACTTCAGATTGCTTGTCCATTCGACGTAATGCCGGGCAATCGCATCAGCAACGGCCGCCGCCTGGATCGGACTTGGTTGACGAACGGTGATCGTCAACGCCAAGCTGTCGCCCTTTCGATCGACCGTGAAGGTGCCGAGAAGCGTTGTAATGGCGCGATCACGTTGGGCAGTTTCGGAAATGATACGGTTTGTTGGAGCGCGGCGGCCGTCGCGTTCCTCGCCACCCAAAAACCAACCGGAGATCCTTCGAACAACAAGAGAGAGAGCGTTTGGCTCGGCCACGCTCAGATAGGAATTGTAAAAGGGATCTGCGACCAGATTCAGCGCATCGACGACGGTACCCATAAAGACCCGAGACCGGATAATGTCGAGTTCGGTATCCATTGACGACTTATCGCGCTCTTGTTTTTGCGCTTCCACCACAGCTTCGTAAGGGCGCGTGTCATTCCGGTCAAAAACAATGGCCGACGTCGCTGCATATTCCGCGGGCAACGCGAAACTTAATAGCAGAGAGAGGAGCGCGCCAACCGTGATGACAAAAGCTAAAAACTTCTTGTACCGCCACACGAGCGACCAGGCCTCTCCGGTCCCTCTGCTGCTTGAAAAGCGCTCATTGACGAATGGCGAGCTACCGTCACTGCTATTGTACGCAAAGTTACCAGCCGCACGTTCGGTCGTAAGCATACCGCCTCCGATGCTCATTCAAAACTCAACGCCAAAACTCAACGCCAACGCATGTGATCGTTGCCCGAATTCGCGGATTCCCAGATCCGTCATCTGCTTCAATGGCCTTTGAAAGACTAGAAGATGCGCCCTTTTTTGGCAAGAAAATCTCGTGATCCTAAAGACAATATACGATATTGTCGTAGTTATCTTATTGCTTAACAAAAGGTGACGGCAGCAAAGACTAGTATCGGGGGCGTATAATCATGTCTACCAAGAAAGTATTACAGGCCCGACGGGAGGACTTGGGACTTCCTTGGCTGGCCCGTTCTCGTTTTAGGGAAAGAAACGGGTCACAAGTCGCTGATTGGGCTGAGAATTTGTCTGCACTAGCCGCCGTTTTCTTGTCGCCCATGAATTTTCTCCGGCTGCCGTTTTTCTACTTCACTCTCAGCGACGCGTTTGCATGCATCTGTCTTTTCATCCTTGTGCTGCGCGGCCGGCTGCGATTTGATCCGATCGGCGCGGTGCCGACTGTGGTTTGGCTGCTCGGACTGTGCATGCTGCTGACAGGACTGCTTGTGAGCAGCATGATCAACGGCGATCCATTGCGGGGCACCGTTTACATCGTTCAATATTTCTTCGCGTACTTCATTCTTCTTGTCGTCATCGGCAGCAGCGACCGTCAAAGGCTGCTGTTAATGTCCAAGGTTTACGTGGCGTCGATATTACTGATGTGCCTACACGGGGCATATGTCATCAACATAGTGGCCGAGACAAATACCACGTTCGTCAGCGGCAGTGGCCGCTTGACCGGTTTTGTAGAACGCGAAAACGAGTGCTCCGCACTGATTGCACTTTCCGTTCCGATGCTGCTCACATTCTGCTTCGGCCGCGGATCCAGCAAGCTCGGCCTGCTGGCTTTACCCTTCATGGGCTACGGCGTGATGTTGACGGGATCCAACACTGGCCTGGCGTCTTTCCTCTTGGGTGTCGGCCTGTTCTGCGCCTTGACCTTGAATGTAAAACTTCTTGCGCCTATCGGCGCCTTGGGCGCCATTTTGATCGTAATTGTCGAGCGATGGGGCCGGGATTATCTTCCGGTCGCGTTTCAAAGGCGCGTTCTCGGCGCGCTGGAAAGTGGAGACCTCGACCAGGCCGGTTCCTTCCAACATCGCCTACAATTGATCCATGAAGCGATCGGTCGGACAAAGGATACTTTCCTCTTTGGGCTTGGCGCCGATCAGTACGCGCTGACCAGCGTATTAACGCAACCTGTGCACAACCTCTATCTTCTGTTGTGGACGGAAGGCGGATTTCTCAGCATGGTGGGCTTCATCGTGATGATTGGCGCAAGTTTCGGTCCTGCGCTGTCAGCCTGGCAACAGCCGGGAGGACGACATCTTGCCGCATCTGCAATCTGCACGGTCTGCCTTTTTCTCTTTTTGATCAATGCCTTCCCAAGCGTCTACGGCCGCTTTTGGGCGATGCCGATCATATTGACAGTAGCACTGGCGAACACTTGTCGCTATCAGTCTTCAACGCGGATGCGTTAGACGAGCCCCATGCGCAAAAGCAGTGTCTTATTGACGTCATGAACGTCAAATTTTTGCTGGGCAACACGGCGCGATTCGAGACCCATTTGCGCCGCAGCCGTTGGATCCCGGACAAAGCTTAGCATCGCATCCGCCAGCGCTTTGGCGTTTCTGGGAGGGACGAGAAGCCCATTCACATTTTGGATCACCGTCTCGCGGCAGCCAGGGAGATCGGTCGTTATCACGGCCCTTCCTGTCGACAGTGCCTCCAGGATGCTGCGCGGAATACCCTCCCGGTAATACGAGGGCAGCACGAACACGTTGCAATCAGCCAGATAGGGGCGGACATCTCTCGTCTCTCCCAGATATTTGATAACCCCTTCGCTGCTCCAGTCCTGGATTTGCTTTCTTGAAATTGCAGCCGGGTTGGGATCGAATTGGCCAAGCAGCCTGAACTCGGCGTCGGGAACAGTTCTCTTGACTAGCCGCGCAGCATCCACGTAGTCGTGGATGCCTTTGTCTGTCAGGAGCCTCGCGATCAGCAAGAAGACGCACCTGCCAGACGGCGGGGGCTGGTAGCCGAAGTGAACGAGGTCAATTCCGGAGCCTGGAACGCGGCAAATCTTAGTATCATCGGTGGTCATCCGATAATGCTTCATATCCTTATCGTCCGCTTCGTTATACGTGAAGATGACTTTCGCGCCACTCAAAGCGATGCGATACAATAGGACGCTTGCTGCTCGCATGAATTTGCCCTTCAGCGTGGCGCCGCAACTATCCGAAAACACATGCCCTAAGCCGGTGATGAGAAAACATCGACTGGGAATTTTGGCGAGCCGCCCGGCGATGCCCGCATAGATAATCGGTTTCATGGTGTACGGCACAACCACATCCGGCCGGAGCTTGCGAAAATGCTTGAGTAACGCGCTGACGGTGGCAATATCCTCAAGTGGGTTGAGCCCTGCCCGCGCCATCGGGATGACAACGAAGGCAACCCCGATCTTTGCCAGATCGCCCCTGACGGCGTCGTCATCCTCCGGGCCGAAAGCAGTTACGGCGTGTCCCGCTTCAACCATCCGCTTCAGAAGTTCATAACGGAAATTGGTCAAAGAGGGGGAATAACTTGAGATGACTGCAATCTTGCGGGGAGGCGTCCCGACTTTTCCCGCCTCAGCGTAGTCCGGACCTTCGCCTGGCCGGCTCCTAAGCTCCGATTCGACGCCATGCATTATTCGATCCACTTCGTCTGCGCTCCTCCAAGGCAGCCTCATAGAGGCACATGTGAGCGTCTCGATATTGTCTCAGCGAAAACCTTTGTTCGACCCGCTTTCGACCCGCCAAGCCACGCCTCGATCGCGCTTCGGCGGACTGGCTGAAAAGGCTCGCTACGACCTGAGCTTGAGCTTCCGGATCGCCGGGTCTGCTGATGAGATCATGGTCACCGATGAGCCAGGCACAATCGCCAATGTCGGTTGCAACAACGGGTACGCCACAAGCCATGGCCTCGGCAACCGAAAGCGGGAACGCTTCCCCCCAAGCAGATGACAAGACGAAAACATCAAACCCCGGCAACAAACTGGCAACGTCGCTTCGGGGACCTGGTGTCGTTAGCCGGTCCTCCAGGTCCATATCGCGTGCGAGCCGGCGCGCGGCTCCATCACTGTGACCTTCGCCAATGATCAAACCGTGCACATCGAACCCCTGGGTGCGCAGTTGCGCCAGTATTCTAACGAAACCCTCATGATTTTTCATCGGGTGCGCTCTCGCGACATTGCCGATTACCAGCCGTTCGGGAGGTATATTCAGTTCCGCACGAATACGCTCGCGAGCATTCGGAAGGGGGCGGAACGCCTCACAGTCAATTCCGTTTGGAATAATTACCCGTTTTGATGCATCGAATCCGAGGGCCTCATGCTGAGCGGCTGCGGTGCTGGAACAATAGGAGATGGCAGACGTCATTTTCGAAAGCCGCGCTTGCAGGCGGATGATGAACCGCGTCAGGGGCTTTTCCCTCTTTATCTCATCAAGAGAGTGGTGGACGCTCCAGATTACCGGCTGGGAAGCGCCCATCAGCGCAGCCGCGGATGCCGCCAAATTGCCATGGTACATCCATCCGTGCAGAAGATCGCTCGGCGTGGCTGCCATTACTGAGCGAAGGCGGGTGAGCGCTCGAAGAGACGTCATGGAGGTGTGCATGTCCAGTGCGTGAATGGGGACGTTGTTGGCTCTCAATAAGGCAGCAACCGGCCCAGGGCTCATAAGAGACATGACCTCTGGTAGATAGTCAGTACCACGCAGCTCGTTTACAAATCTCGCCAGCATATATTCGGCGCCGCCAACGTTCAGGCCGGTGATGCAGTTTAAAACCCGAGTGATCATTGCAAAATGCCGCCCCTGACGCGTTAAAGCGAATGGTTTCAGCGAGGTAGGGGCGTGATGTTTGACGTTATTTTCACCCGGCGTCCCTTGCCCTGCTTCCGCGCCTGGGGCCTCGTCCTGGCGATACCCCACAAGGGAGCGGCTTTCGGCGACCTTTCAAACCCTTCGACGATTTGGCCGATAATTTCTAGAACGCGCTCCTCCTCGCCCATCTCTCCGTGGGTCTGCAGTGCTTCGAACGCTTCCTCCAACACCTCCAGGGCGACCGGGGATGGGACCGCTCCCAGGACGCCAGGAACAGGCGAGGCAACCCGCTGTTCACCGTCATCGAAGAGCTCTTCGAATAGCTTTTCCCCCGGTCGCATCCCAATCGTTGTGATCGGAATATCCACGTCAGGCGTGAACCCGGCCAAGGTTATCATACGCTTGGCAATGTCGATGATCTTGATCGGTTCTCCCATATCCAGGACGAAAATCTCTCCCTGGCCGATTTCACCTTCCAGGCCATAGGCCGAAGCCTGCAATGTTAGTTCGACTGCTTCCCGGATTGTCATAAAGAAGCGAGTCATGTTCGGGTCCGTTATTGTCAGCGGCCCGCCGCGCGCGAGTTGCTTCTTAAATAGGGGAATCAAAGAGCCGCTCGACCCGAGTACATTTCCAAACCGCACTGTCATGAACCGCGGTCCACGATGTTCGTCAAAGCCTCGAAGATCCAGCGCCTGGCAATAAAGTTCCGCAAGGCGTTTTGTCGCTCCCATCACACTCGTCGGATTGACCACTTTGTCAGTCGACACTTGCACCATCGCCAGAACGCCACTTCGCGCCGCCGCCCGTGCAACGTTCATTGTGCCAACAACATTTGTCAGGACACCTTCGCATGCGTTCTTCTCGACCATCGGCACGTGCTTCAGTGCCGCGGCGTGAAACACCAATTCTGGTCGATGGTCTTCGAAGATGCGATCGACGCGGTTCGCACGGCGCACGTTGCACATATGTGGGAAGCGCGGAACATCCGGAAAACGCTCGCTGAGTTCCATATCGATCTGGTAAAGGTTGAGTTCGCAGTTCTCAATCAACACCACCTCCGCCGGCTCGCAGGCGGCTATTTGCAACGTCAACTCACTTCCGATCGACCCTCCCGCACCCGTTACCAAAACCCGTCGGCCCTTGACCAATCGGTCAATCGCTTCGTGATCGAGGGCAGCCTGTGGTCGCTCCAGCAAATCGGTAAGCTCGATGGCTCGCAGTTCAAAGCGGTTTTCCCTATGTGCATTTTTCAGTTCCGTCATCTGAGAGAGGCGCGAAACAGAAATACCCATTGACTCGGCCTGACGTATAAGTGTCTCCGATCGCTCATCGCCGAAAGCAGAAGGTGGCTCGGTGAAAACGATGTGGCGGGGGCACAGCCCTTCACGTTTGAGCTGTTCCACAGCAAATCCGAACTGGTCGAGCGTTCCAAGAATTGGAACGCCACGCAGCGTCATGCCTTGGTGCACAGAGTCAACGTCCAGGCAGCCGACAGGCAGATGCTGGCAGTTCTTGTCGCGACTGACAGCACGCAGATATAAATCTGCCGCCCCTTGTGCACCGACGAGCAGCGTGGGGACGCGTCGCACGTTTACCGAGGAAGCCTGGGTCACCGCCCTTCCCCATTGCCGCAACTCGTCCCATCTGAAACTAAGGCGCGAAGCGAGCAAGAAGGCTGCGAGCAATAATGGCTCAACGACGATCGCGCTCCGCGGAATATCCTGCAGCCTTGTGCCGAAGAAGAGTATAACGACGAAAAGACCGGAGCTAATGGCAACAGCACGCACGACGGTGCCGAGGTCGGCAACCGAACCATATCGCCAATTTCGACTGTAAAGACCGCAAAGCGGAAAGAGGATTGCACACATCGCCAGGTACTGCCAGCAGGCTATAGCCAACGCCCGCACCACCTCCGCACGCAGCGCCAAAGCATCGACGCCGTATCGAAGCATGAATGCAAACGAGAGTGCGAGGACTGCCGCGAACAAGTCGGCAACAAATAGGCCAGGCGACTTGCTTACATTTAAGATGGCCGCGCGCAACCGTCGCCAGCCGGCGTCCGACAGCCGCTTTGATACGATTTGGAGTGCATGAGTGCGGCGCGCCCTCGGCCCCATCGCGTCGGGCTGTGGTTCGGTCCACGCTTGATCGTCGCGTCGCATGACGTCCCCCTCACAATCCGCACTTGCAGCATTCTTAAAAAGCGACTCTGCTCAGTTTTCCGCGCCTCACAAAGAATACTCATGTGGGCCAACTGACTTTGGGATCGAACTGGATAGTGTAGCATTGCGGCAAATGACTTATGCATTGGCTGCGACTATTCATAGTACATTCGCACAAACATTCCGAGCTGTAAATGGATGTTTATAGTATCAAAACTCTATGGATTTAATGATCTAAACGTATATCATTCGCCTATACTTGTTGCTTCAGAGCAATAATACCCCAATCTGATTAATCCTATTTTGTATTGTTACGAGAAAATGTCTTCTGAATACGGACTTCGATCGCTCATACGGATTAGTTGCACCATTCCGCTGTGTTAATCAAACAATTGGCCTCACGAATCCGGTGGGAGCAAGCAGACGTTTGGCCGAAGAAGACAATTGTCTCCTGCAGATATCGTCAACCAAGCCAACCAGTCCGGGATCCATATATTCACTAAAGGCGCCAACTCGACCGCGCCGCATTCTCAAGCTTTCCTTGTCCGACCGATCATAATCATGCGCCGGGATTCCTTGGGCAATCTCCTGTTCTTGCATCGCTTCAAAGCGCCCGGCGTCGACGGCACGCCTTAAAGCTTCTGGTTCGACTGCGCAGCCCAAAAAGGCGAGAGCGGCTGTCGTTTCAACTTCTGTTTGGCGCGAGAGGGCCTCATAACTGACGATATGGTGCCGCCTGTGCGACAGTCCTTTTGCCCAGCCGTTGAGATAGCGGCACATGGCCGGCAAACCCTGCTCGCCATCGGAAACGAACTCAGTCAGGCCACCCGCGAAACGATGTTTGTGCCGGGTAGCGTGGAAATAGGCAGACACAACGACATCGCGTGGATCGCGAACCATCAGGATGACAGGACGGTTGAAGAAAAGTGTCCGCCTGTAGTGGAGGTGACTCACCCAGATTTTCGGAATTGTGTATTCGATTCCGTTCTTGTTAAAACCCGGAATGCCTCGTTCTGTGTCTAAATCAAAGTTCGGTACGACCGAAAACATGTTGTGCAAGTCGATCGCTTGGCCAATGCCTGCGACATCAGCAAAGTAGTGTGACAGCAAGTAACGAAACCATGTCCTGCCGGATTTGGGATATGAAGTTAGGAAGCTGTCTGCCTGGAGCGCATAGCGCATCAGCATTGTGCGTCTTCGGATTCGCCGCACCGCCTTGACCGGAAATGAACTCATCTGCTTCACTCGCGCCGTTCGAGATGGGTTACATCCCATGCCATTTGGTCCCATGCGCTCAGGACGCTCTGCCTGGAATATTTGTCGGCCGACCTACATGCGTTGGCCGCCAATCGGCGCCTAAGCTCGCTGTCGGATATCGTTTGCTCTAAAGCTTGCGCAAGAGCGCCGATATCTTCGGGCGGAACAAGCAAGCCGTCGTGCCCATTGGTTATCATGACCTCGGGGCCCCATTTGCATGCGAATGAAACGACCGGAAGGCCAGCGGCCATCGCCTCAAGCAGGACGATACCCCAACCCTCGTAGCGCGACGACAGAACAAAAATGTCAGTTGTCTCGATCCATTCACCCGGCGTTTTTGTTACCCCAGGCAAGTCGACGCGGCTGGCAAGTCCAAGCGCTTCGCGCTGCGCTTCGAGCTCCTGCCGGGCTTCGCCTTCACCCCAGATAACCAATCGCCACGAGGGAAACCGCGCTTCGATACGGGCGAACGCCTGCAACAACAGGTCAAATCCCTTCTGGCGAGTGAGCCGACCAACCGCCGTCAAGACGTTGCTGCCGCGACGGTCTCTCCAGCCGACAGGCAGGTTGACCGCATTTGGAATGACCCATGATCGGCGGCGCTGCGCGATGGAAAAATGATCCATCGCGCCCTGTGTCATGGTTACAAGCCCAAAGGCTCGCGGATATAGAGTCCGCTGGAGAAGTTTCCAAAGTGGCCCAAAGGGTTGAGCGTCCGGATTGTTTCGTTCCGACACAACGGTGGGGATACCGGTTCCAAGCGTGGCTACCAAGGCGAGGAGATTGGTTCGGGTCAAAAAGCTGAGCAAAAAGTCCGGTTTGCGTCTGGAGATCTCGGCTCGCATGCGCCGGACACGCAAAAAGGCAAGCCACGTTGCCACCAAAAAGGGCGCCCGTCTGGGCGGTACGCCAATCCGTCTAATGCGCACCCGAGGAGAGAAGGTGTAATATGGCGTGGCATCATGGTTCTCAAGTGTCAACAGCGTCACATCGTAACCGACCTCCGCCCAGTGGTTGGCGAGCATATTGACTACGCGTTCCGTGCCTCCCGCTCCAAGCGCTGGCAGAACGATGAGCACCTTTAAGGGCCGTCCGGTCGGAAGAGTGGCGTAGCTGACGTTCATCGGCACCTGTCCAACGATGACGGACCCCCGTCAATGCAGAACACAGCTTTCTCAGGGATACTCGCCGATAATCCGATCCTGCGCCAACTTTTCCATGAACTGATCAAAATTCGACCATCCATCCCCATCCCCATCCTCCCAAGGATCGCTGGTTCCAGGCTTTGCACCCACGGCCAGCTCGATACTGTCTGCGATACCGTCACCATCCGCGTCAGCATATGCTTCGCCCGGCGCGATGGGCGGCAATTCACCCGGCGCCTTGACCATCCGCCCTTGTCCGGTCTGGTTCATGTCCGCGATCTCCTTAATGAGTCTTGCATCGATTGCGTCCCTCGGAAACGCGCCCGCACGCTGGCGCACGTTCCGATAGGCGTCGGTGGCGGTTAGGATGTTGCCGACTGACAGCGGACAAGGCGGCGTCGACACGAGAAGCCTCTCAGTATCCGGTGCGACCAAGGCGACCTTTTTCGAGCCAGAACTCCAGGTCAGATTGTCATGCTGGTAGATGCGCGGCTCGGCGGCACTGTTGGTATCGTTCCAATTTATCGCGTAGGTGATGTCTTCGGTACTGGGCCCGGCTTTGAAATAATTACCAACGTAGGAGATTGGCGTGCCGCCGGGATATTGCGAAAAAACTTCGCCCCATTCGGAGCGCGCATTAAAGAATACATTGTTTATGACGTCAATGCATGACCCACCATAGTGATTATTGTCGGGATTCCGGTCCCGATTTGACACGCAGGCGTTGCCCCAGAACGTGATCTCCTGAGGCTGGCGCGGATCAGATCCGAGCAATGCGCACTTGCTGTGCTTATTTAAGCCTTCGCCGAAGATTGAGTGAGCGATCGTTACTTTGGTGGAGTCAGCGTGGGTATTTATGTTTTCATCCGTGGCCCACGAACCGGATATATGATCGACATAAATATTGGAGCTGTCCTCAATCGTCAGGGCATCGACATTCTCCACGCTGTTGGGAAAACGCGGTCGAATCCTGATATGGCGAAGGATCACGTTATGGCTTCTCTTAATTATGAATGGCGTATGCTTGTTCTTGCGGTCCTTGTTGCTGATGGTCAGCAGGACGCCGCCGCCTGGCGCCGTCTGGCCAAGGATTGATACGAAGCTGCTATCCTCTCCGATCATGATCGGCCGCGTTAGTTCTACAATTCCGGCGACTTTGAACAGGCAGTTGCGGGGTCCTTGCGCCTCTACGCATTCGCGCAACGTTCCAGGCCCATCATCATTGAGGCTGGTGACATAGATGATGCGGCCTCCCCGTCCACCCTGGCTGAACTTGCCGTACCCATCCGCGTGCTCAAACGCCAACCTCTCACCCGCCCGAACCTCTGAGGGATCGACGCTAATTCCAAGCGCTAGCATGCACAGAATAGATGACGTCCACAAAGCGGAACAAGCTCTCATAAGACAATGTCCTGCTTTACTAAAGGAATTTAGGCACACATCCTCTCATCGCAGAAATAGCCTCTCCCGAAACTTCGCGACGAACTGAGACATGGCGAAATTATATTCTGTGTAAACATATTACGCCTAACGGCGGATGGGAAGACGCTATTTGGGATTACACTTGTACATAAGCGCAACAGCTCCAAAAAATTGACAATACCGTGGACCAGGCCGTATGATCACTCGCTAAATAAGGCTGACCGAATGCAAAAGTCGTCAAATCGACAGGGCATTGCAGGTTTTGAGTTGGTCATGGTGAGGATGTCGTCGCGTGTCCATCAAACCAGTCGTCGTAGCATTTCCGTTTCTTGGGGATGAGGTAGGGGGCAGCCACATTTCTGCGGTTGATTTGATCGCGGGCTTAGATTCCACTTTGATCAAATGTCTGATCATATTGCACATCACCGATGGCGCACTGGCGAGCTATCTGACGAAACGCGGGATGACCTTTTTTGCTGCTCCGAGAGGGCAGGTCCTATCGCCCGCGCACCGGCTGCCACATCAAAACAGGTTGAAGGTCGCCGCTGCCTATGCCGCCTACCTTCCTCGTCTCGTTCGCTTCCTGCGCGGCCACCTTGTTGACGTGGTACACACAAATGACGGCCAGATGCATGCGACATGGGCAATACCCGCACGGATTTCGGGCGCACGATTGCTATGGCACCATCGCGGAGATCCGACCGCACGCGCTGCAAATTTCCTCGCCCCCGTCCTTGCTAATGAGATCGTGACCGTCTCGAATTTCGCACGGCCAAGCCGACCTATTCTTCCGATTGACGACCGGGTGACCGTCTTACACAGTCCCTTCGAGCACCCAATTTCGCTGCCCGACAGAGCCCAATGTCATCATCAGCTCTGCGAGGAACTGAACCTGAAGGGGAATATCCGCTTTGCCGGATATATTGGCGTTCTCACCGCGCGCAAGCGGCCATTGCACTTCGTGGAGACGATCGCAGCCTTTGGGAAACGCTATCCCGGGATCACGTTGCACGGTGTTCTACTTGGCTTGCCAGAGCCCGGCGGCGACCGGCTCGATGAGAAAGTCCGCTCCTATGCGGATGAACTCGGGATTGGCGATAGGATACATCTTATGGGATTCCGTTCGCCCATCTCTCCATTAATGTGCGCGCTTGATGCGCTCCTCGTTCCGGCAATCAACGAGCCCTTCGGGCGCACGCTGATTGAGGCTATGATGCTCGGCACGCCAGTCATTGCGACGAACCACGGCGGCAATCCGGAGGCTATTGTCGACGGCGAGAACGGGTATCTCGTCCCGGCCGAATCTCCGCAGGCATTCGTTGAGCCGCTCCATCGCCTTTTGACCAATCAAACCCAGTGGGAACGCGTCAGCGAAACCGCTCGCTCGGCCGCTTTGTCGCATTACAGCGCAAGCAGCCATATCGAGGGGATCACGAGCATCTACGAGCGGATGAGGAACTAGCCAGCAAGGCTTGCAAAGACAGTTGCGATATGAGGGGCAGCCATGGACCGTTTGGACTTCCTAATCATCGGCGCGGCGAAAAGCGCTACAACATGGCTGCAGCAGTCCCTTCAGAGGCATCCGGATGTCTATATGCCCGATCCCGAACTGCACTACTTCAGTCGGGTCTACGGAAACGGGGCTGCATGGTACGCGGATCAGTTTCGGCCGCCGCGCGACGACCTTGTTATTGGCGAAAAATCGAACTCATATATGGATACGCCGGAGGCTGCCGCGCGCATTCATGGTGACTTTCCAAATGTGCGGCTGATTGCTCAGCTCAGAAACCCTGTCGAGCGTGCATACTCGGACTATTGCATGCTCTATCGAAGGGGTGAGGTGGGCCGCGAAATAGGCCAGTATCTCGACCCGCGAGCCGGCCAGGGCGGTCGTTTTTTAAACGGCGGCCTCTACTACGATCAGTTGCAGGGTTTCCTTGACCGTTTCGGATCCGATAATCTGCTGGTCCTACTTTATGAAAATATTGCGATCGAACCACGTCGTCAGCTCGATCGTGTAGGGAGTTTTCTCGGGCTGCGGGCAGAGCTGCAGGTGCCGCCGGTAGCAGAAAAAGTCAAGGACAAGAAGCAGCCTCTTGTCGGCCCGGAGATGCGACGATGGCTGGCGCCTTTCAAAACGACGGTCAAACCATTCCGACATACCGCCGCCTTCAAGAAGGCCCGTTCGCTCATCGCTCGAGAGATAAACTACGCAACGCTTTCAGAGGATCTGAAAGAGCGGCTCATCGGCTATTACGAGCCGCAAATCGATAAACTTGGCACGCTGATGGATGTCGATCTGACGCCATGGCTTCAAAACACGCAGATCGCTCAACTCCCGGTGAAGGAATGAACAATGGCGGCATGCCATGGAGGGGACGCCGTGCTCAACGCACCGAATAGCGACAAAGCAAGCCACCTTCGCCGGTTGGAAGCTGAAGCCATCCATATCATGCGGGAAGTCGCCGCCGAATTCTCAAAACCGGTGATGCTTTTCTCCGTCGGCAAAGACTCCTGTGTCATGCTTCATCTTGCCAGGAAAGCCTTTTACCCGGCAAAGCCACCATTTCCGCTCCTGCACGTCGACACCGGATGGAAATTTCGGGAGATGATCACCTTCCGTGATCGGGTCGTTGCAGAACTTGGACTTCAGCTACTCGTGCACATAAATGAGGACGGTTTGCAGCAAAACGTCAATCCCTTCACACATGGGTCCAACGTTCACACCCATATCATGAAGACGCTTGCACTACGTCAGGCTCTTGACAAATATGGCTTCGACGCGGCCTTTGGAGGAGCTCGCCGTGACGAAGACAAGTCGCGAGCCAAGGAGCGAATATTCTCATTTCGCAACGCAGAACACGGCTGGGATCCGAAAGCCCAGCGGCCTGAGATGTGGAAGACCTATAACACGCGTGTCGCTCGCAACGAGTCGATACGCGTCTTTCCGCTGTCCAACTGGACTGAGCTCGACATCTGGCACTACATCCAGAGAGAAAACATTCCGGTCGTACCGCTCTACTTCGCAGCCGAGCGGCCGGTCGTGAGGCGTGATGGCGCTTTCATAGTCATCGATGATGATCGCATGCCCCTCACAGCGTCCGATATCGTCGAACGCCGACGAGTGCGTTTCCGCACGCTTGGCTGTTACCCGCTCACAGCTGCAACCTTGTCCGATGCGGTCAACGTCGAAGAGATCATCGAGGAGATGCTCACCTCCCGCACGTCGGAAAGGCATGGACGAATGATCGATAAGGATGAGGCCGGCGCAATGGAGAGGAAGAAGCGCGAGGGGTACTTCTAATGCGATATACGGACGGACCATTAAAGGAAACCGACGCAGCGTCTCTGCCAGCCCCCCAAGACGAAAAAACGCTACTGCGCTTTTTAACCTGCGGCTCTGTCGACGACGGGAAATCGACGCTCATTGGACGCCTGCTCCACCAAACAAACTGCATTCTCGAAGACCAGCTCGTTGCACTGGAGCGCGACAGCAAACTATTCGGAACGACCGGCGATGAAATAGACTTCTCGCTGCTCGTTGACGGATTGGAGGCCGAGAGACAACAGGGCATAACAATCGACGTAGCCTATCGTTTTTTTTCGACCGATCGACGGAAGTTCATTGTCGCCGACACGCCGGGGCATGAAGAATATACGCGCAATATGGCAACGGGTGCCTCAACGGCGGATTTGGCGGTCGTGTTGGTCGATGCGCGCCAAGGCGTGCTGCAGCAGACAAGGCGGCACACCTTTATTGCGGCACTGCTTGGCATCCGCAATGTTGTACTGGCTGTCAATAAGTTCGATCTCGTCGCATATGATCAGCGAGTATTCTATGAGATCAGCGATGAGTTCATGCAGTTCGCGGAGAAATTCGCGTTCGATACCATCCAAGTGATTCCAATTTCAGCCCTTTCTGGAGACAATGTCAGTCAGCCCTCCGTCAAGATGGCCTGGTATGACGGACCGGCATTGCTCAACTATCTTGAGACCGTCCCAGTCGCTGCCGGGCAAGCACGTAGACCGTTTCGATTTCCAGTTCAGCTCGTCAACCGCCCCGATTCAAGCTTTCGCGGTTATGCAGGCCAAGTTGCCTCCGGCGAGGCATCCGTGGGTGATCGAGTAACTATCGCAAAGTCAGGGCAGCAAACCCGAATCAAAGAAATTGTCACATACGACGGATCACTGTTGACGGCGCGCGAAGGCGATGCCGTAACCATTCTCCTGGAAGATCAAGTGGAGCTTTCCCGCGGGAACATGCTCGTGGCGTCAGACGATCGGCCAGAAATTGCCGACCAGTTTCAAGCGCACGTGATCTGGTTCGATCGCAAAGACATGCTTCCTGGCCGTTCGTATCTCCTGCGAACCGAGACCGAATGCATCGGGGCAACTGTCACCGACCTCAAGTACAGCATCGACGTTAACAGCTGTGCTCAGTTGGCTGCAAAGTCACTGCACATGAACGAGATCGGAGTGTGCAATTTTTCCACGCAATCCGCGATTGCCTTTGACCCCTTTGCCAAAAACCGCGTTACGGGCAACTTCATAATCATCGATCGGCTGACCAATGCCACGGTCGGCGCAGGGATGATTGATTTTGCTTTACGCCGGGCCGACAACGTTCACTGGCAGGCCCTCGATGTTAACAAGGCTGCGCGGGCTCACAGCCTCGGTCAGCGGCCGCGCGTGATCTGGTTCACTGGTCTTTCTGGCTCCGGCAAATCCACAATCGCAAACCTGCTTGAAAAGCGGCTCACAGCCAACGGCCTGCATACCTACATCCTCGACGGCGACAATATCCGCCATGGGCTCAATCGTGATTTAGGCTTTACAGATGCAGATCGCGTGGAGAACATTCGCCGGGTGGCTGAGGTGGCTAAGCTGATGCTGGACGCGGGCCTTATTGTCCTCGTGTCCTTTATTTCCCCCTTCCGTTCGGAACGACAGATGGCCCGCAATCTTATGCAGGATGATTTCGTTGAAGTTTTCGTTGATACGCCGATCGAGGAATGCGCCAAGAGAGACCCGAAGGGGCTATACAAAAAAGCACAAGCAGGCGAGCTTAAGAACTTTACGGGGATCAGCTCCCCCTACGAGATTCCCTTGGAGCCGGAAATCCGCCTCAGCACCGTGGGCATGGATCCCGGTCTGCTGGCTGCAAGGATAGAAGATTATTTGAATAGAAGCGAGGCTTCTCGCTGAGCTGCGCATCAGCCGCAGACGTGATCTGATCGGCACGCCTCATCCTGCGGCAGTGGCGAGTTCAACGTCGCGCTTTCCGGCGCCTGGGCTGGTCCGCAAGACAGTGCTAGCTTCAAAGGCACCAAGCGCACCTACCCCCATCCCCCGCCTTGCGATATGAGATCTCCGTTTACAAGCCGCCATCAAGAGTTACCCTAAGGAAACGAGGTGGTGCGTCCGGCGCGACCCATTCCAAGCTCACCTGATGGAAGTCATTCTCAAATCGCTTTACGACATCTACTCGTATTACGTTTACCTGGTTCTATTTTGATTTCTCTATGAAAGTGCTCGGCGGCAATGGCGGAACATCTAAAACTGAAGGTTGGCGCCACGTATATCTCCCGAAAAACGGGAAAGAAGATTGTTGTCACAGCCATCGAGGATGGCCGGGTCTATTTCACTATCGAAGGTTTTAACCCGATTTCGCCACTTTTTCTGACGACTGAAAAATTTATCCATCTGGTCGGGCTCGATCAGGCGTCTCACTAAGCCTTCGGGTTAGACATCAACGACGCGTGGCCTGCGCGCCACGATAATGCGCGATGATTTCTGGCGGAGAAAAGACCCGCTGCGTTTTTCTGCCATAGAAAAAGACGCCGCTTGCGCCATCCTCTGCATAAGGAGCCGGTATGAGATGATCGAGATACTGAGCCCAAAAGCATGCGAGCTTCGCCATTTTACCCACCTTCCGAGACCTAAAAAGGCCCCTCGCGAGATAATCGACTGCCCACATAAACTGAATTCCCGGCCCGCCGTTTGCACCCGAGTCCAGTCTTTCGAACTGACGAAATAAGTACCGATGGCCGCTTTCGGTAAATCGTGTGAAGTCGAATGCGCCCTCATGAACCTGCTGCATGAAAGGCGTCTCGGCGTAAACCAAACCTGATGGCTTCAAAACCCGCCATATCTCTGCGACTACCTCGCTCGGCTGGAGAACGTGCTCCAGTACGGCTTGAACAATCACGCAATCGAATGTCTCGGCTGGTAAAGGTATCCTATGAGCATCGGCAACAAATTGGACATAAGGCGTGACGTAAACGTCGAAGCTGTAAACCTCCAAGCGCGGATGGTTGTAGACTGGCTCAAGCCCATTGCCGACGCTCCCACCGCCAATGATGAGCACTTTCGAAGGGCCGTCATTGTTCTCCAGATGACGTACTAAATTCAATATGTTCACGCGTGTCCCCGATTTCGCCGGAGAGACCATTCGCTTTAGTGAACGCTGCAAACCAGTGTACTCCGGCCGAACGATGGCGCTCCCTGCCTTGCGGCAAGTGATTTCGCTTTCAGTGAAGACTGATTGCTCAAAATCGATGAGGATCGGAACTCCATCTATCATCCGATATTCGAACACCCTCTCGCTGCCGCTGTCATTTGCAACGAGCTTGCCACCTTCGAGACGCAGCGGGCTCATTGTGCGGGGGCATAGGAGAAGGTCAATGCAATCAGCGCGAGGAACGAGCATAGCTAGCCTCCGTTGCGTTTTCATATCGTGTAGATGGGGGCATGCAGGTGGCTTGCCACGTTTTTCCGTAAGTGGAATAGCACAAACGCGGTGGTTGTTAAATATTAAAATAATCTAAATTATAGAATGCCGATTTAATCTCGTTGCGCTGCAAAAGAGTGAGGTTTAATCCAATTCCGCTCTGTTTTCTCGCATAGCACTTAACTTAGGTTGCAACTCTAAATAAGTATAAAATAATGCCGTGGACAGATTTGCTGTTGCCAACACACTGATAATCAGCAAGTTCCTGAGCGTCGACTTTGATGTTGTCTATCAAATCCTGGGACCTTTATGCTGTGGCTTGTCCACTGCGCTGTCGCGCCGTCGAATGCCTTGATTGGATCCTCGAATATAAAGGTCTCCTAGATCGGCGGCTTCGGGCCGACGCGCCCGGAGCCGAAGAGTGCGATCGAGGCTCGCACTGGTGCACGTAGCGGAAGCCCGCTCCGGTTTTTTCGCCAACCGATCAATGCGCCCTTCCGTAATGTTTGCTCGCGCCCAACAGGTGTCGGGAATAGGCATGCTCGACCGCTCCTTTGCGCAACCTTTCGATATCCACCTGCTCGACAATCTCGCCTGCCTCCATGATGGCGACGTGGCTGCACATGTGGGACACGACGGCGAGATCGTGGCTGACGAGCAAATAGGTCAGGCCGCGCTCCTTGCGCAGATCCTGCAGCAGATTGAGGATTTCCGCCTGGACCGACACGTCTAGCGCAGACGTGGGTTCGTCGAGGAGCAGGACGGCCGGATCAAGTACCAGAGCACGAGCAATGGCCACACGCTGCCGTTGCCCGCCGGAGAGCTGGTGCGGAAATCGGTAACTGAGCGACGGGTCGAGGCCAACCGACCGCAGCACGGTATCCAGGTCCACCGAGTTGATCGCGAGCCCCTGGTTCCGAAGCGGCTCCTTGAGCTGCGCGCGGATTGTCTTGCGGGGATGGAGCGATCCATAAGGGTCCTGAAAGACCATCTGCACGCGGCGGAAGAACGGCCGGTCGCGCCGCCGGTCCAATGTGCTTCCATCCAGCTTGATCCGGCCGTCGTAATTCGGATTGAGGCCGGATATCGCGCGCAGCACTGTGGACTTGCCGCAGCCGGATTCCCCAACCAGGCCGAAAGCGGTGCCCTTCTCGATGGCGAGGCTGACGTTCCTGACGACCGGCCTCTGGCCGGGATCAAAACGGATCGTGAGATTGTCGATTTCGATCACCGTGCCGCCTCCAGACCAATGTCAGTGAGCCAGGCCGGGTCGCGCTTTAATATCGGCAGCCGTACGGGCGGATCGTCGATCGACGGCAGCGATGCGAGCAGGCCTTGCGTATAGGGATGCCTTGCATTTGCGAAGTCAGAAGCCCTGAGGACCTCGACGACGCGGCCGGCATACATGATCAGCACCCGGTCGCAGAAGTTCCGGACGAGGTTCAGGTCGTGGCTGATGAAAATCAGGCCGAGGTTGCGGCGAGCGACGAGTTCATCAAGCAGTGCCAGGATTTCGAGCCGTACTGTGACATCGAGGGCGGATGTCGGCTCGTCAGCGATCAGAACCTCCGGTTCCGCAATCAGCATCATGGCGATCATCACGCGCTGGCCCATGCCGCCCGATATCTCGTGCGGATAGAGGCGAGCCACGCTTTCCGGATCGCGGATCTGGACGGCCTCGAGCATCGCGAGCGTCTGCTGATGAGCCTGCTTTGCGTTCGCCTTCGGATAGTGAAAACGATAGGTTTCGGCAATCTGCTCGCCGATCCGCATGACGGGGTTCAGCGAATATTTCGGGTCCTGCAGGATCAGTCCGATCCGTCGCCCCCGTATTGTCATCATCCTACGCTCGCCGGCTTTGATGAGATCCACATCCCGAAACGTCATCCGGTCCGCGGTGACGACGGCAGTCGGTGGCAGCAGCTTCATGATGGCACGCCCGACCGTCGACTTGCCGGATCCGGATTCGCCGATGATCCCGAGTTTTTCCTGTCCGAGCGAAAAGCTGACGCCGCGCACCGCCCGCACGGCTCCGCCGCCGAAGGCGATCTCGAGATTGCGGATGTCGATGAGGGAAGAACTCATTCCGAACCTCGTGGATCAAGGACGTCCCGAAGTGCGTCGCCGACGAGGTTGAACGCAAGGCTCACCAGCGCAATCGCAATGCCGGGTGCAGCAATGACCCAGGGACTGTCGAGCATGAATTCACGCCCGGTCGCCGCCATCGCTCCCCATTCTGGCCAAGGCGGCTGCGCGCCGAGGCCGAGGAACCCGAGCCCGGCGGCGGTGATGATGATGCCGGCCATGTTGAGGGTCACGCGCACGATCACCGACGGAATGCACATCGGCAGGATGTGGCGGGTGATGATGGCCATTGGCGTCGCCCCCTGCAGACGCACGGCGGCGATGAAATCGGCCTTGCGCAGACTGAGCGTCTCGGCGCGCGCAAGCCGGGCGATCGGCGGCCATGCGGTCAACGAAATTGCGATGATCGCGTTGGTAATGCCGGGACCGAGCGCTGCCGCAAAGCCCAATGCCAGCACCAGGCCTGGAAAGGAAAGGAAAATGTCGGTGATCCGCATCAGGATTTCATCGACGATGCCGCCGAAATAACCGGAGCAGGTGCCAATCAGAAGGCCCATCGGCGCAACGATGACGGTAACGAGCATGATGATGTAAAGCGTGGTGCGCGCGCCGTAGATCACACGGGAAAAGACGTCGCGGCCGAAATTGTCGGTGCCAAGCCAATGCTCTGCCGAAGGCGGAGCGAGGCGCCCCGCCATGTCCTGAACGATCGGATCGTAACGCGTCAGCAGTGGCGCGGCGACCGCGACCAGGATCAGCAGTCCGATGATTGCCAGCCCAGCCAAACCGAGCGGATGCAAGCGGAACTTCAGCCACCCCTGATGGAATTGCTGTACCGACGACTGAAACCAGCCCCGCGGTTCGGGCGCGCGCAGCCATTTGCGAAAGCCGCTGTCGGCGGCGCGATCTGTGTGTTCGGCGGAGATTGTCATCGGCATCACCGTGTTCTCGGATCAAGAATGCGATAAAGCACATCCGAAATGATGTTGATCGTCAGGAAGACAGCCCCAATGGTCAGCACCGCGCCCATCACGACATTCATGTCGTTCATCTGAAGTCCGCGGGTCAGATACTGGCCGAGTCCCGGCCAACCGAAGACGGTCTCGATGAGCACTGCCCCTTCAAGGAGGCCCCCGAAGGTGAGCGCCATGATCGTCAGCAGTTGCACGCGGATATTTCTGAAGGCATGTCGCCAGACGACCTTCCGCAGTCCGAGCCCTTTTGCCCTCGCCGTTATGATATATTCCTGGCTGAGCTGTTCCAGCATGAAGCTGCGCGACATGCGGCTGATATAAGCCACGGAATAGTAGCCTAGGATCGCGCCCGGCAGGATGATGTGTCCGAGCGCACTTCGGAACACATCCCACTGGCGCTCGATCGCCGAATCGATCAGCAGGAAGCCGGTGACCGGCGTGACGAGCCCCTCGTAGAATACGTCCACCCGGCCGGATGCGCCGACGAGTTTCAGCTTCGCATAGAAGATGAAGAGCGCCATCAGCCCGGTCCAGAAGATCGGGATGGAGTGGCCGGCGAGCGCAACGATGCGCGCGATGTGGTCGATGATCGTGCCGCGCCTGACGGCCGCAGTGATGCCAAGCGGAACGCCGACAAGGGCGCCGACAATCATGGCGATGATGGCAAGCTCGATGGTCGCCGGGAAGATGGTCAGCAGATCGGTGAGTATCGGCTGACCGGTCGTCGCAGATGTGCCGAGGTCGCCCGTCGCAACCTTCCGCACATAGTTCAGGAACTGCACCGAGATCGGCTGTCCCAACCCCAACTCGTTATAGACGCGATCATAGACGTCCTTGCTCACCTCCGCCCCGGTAATGGCGAGCACCGGGTCGGCTGGAAGCAGGCGGCCCATCGAAAAGGTGAGGAACAGCAGGCCGAGGAGCGTTGTCACGACCGCCACGACACGCCCTGCCAGTCGCCGCAGGATGGTCACGAGCGGATGCGGCGGCGGCGCGTGGGCGGCGCCGTCCTCGTCCATACTGCGGTCCGCATCCCGTTTCGATGTCAGATCGGCATTCACCACGGGAAATTACTCCTTCGTCACGTCGTGCCAGCGCGTCGACCAGGTCGTATGCCCATGATAGCCCTTGACATTGGCACGCATGACATACGGGTCAGTGCGCTGGAAGAAGATGACGAGCGGGGCGTCCATGCCGCTGTAGATGCCGTCCATCTTCTGGAAGATCTCCGCGCGCTTGCCCGCATTGCGTTCCTTCATCGACTGATCGACGAGCGCATTGAGCTCGTCCACCTTCATCCCGGCCCGCCAGAGGTAGTAGCTGCCGAGACGCGCCTCGTCGCTGTTGTCGGGATTGTAGGCGTACTGCGTGGCAACGGCGAACGGATCCGGCAGCCGGGCACCCGAGTTGCCGAGCAGGACCTCATACTTGCGCTCGCGGAATGCGGGGGTGAATTCGCCGGGCACGAGATTGAGATCAAGGCCGGCGGCGCGGGCGCTCGCCTGCAGCGCTTCTGCGAAAGGCAAGGTTGCCGCACCGGACGGGTTCAGCACCTTCTTCAGGCCGTTTGGATATCCGGCCTCGGCCAGCAATTTCTTGGCCTTGGCGGGATCATAATCGTAGCGCGATGCCGCATCTTCCGGCGCTCCGATCATTCCGCGAGGGATCATCGACTGCCATGGAAAGCCGGTATAACGCATGATGTTGCCGGAGATCGCCTTCCAATCGAACGCGTGCTGAAACGCCTCACGGACCTTGGGCTTCTGCAGGTCCGGATCCTTTTGGTTGAGCGCAACATAGTAGAAGCCGAGGCCCGGAACGCTCTCGATCACCATATCCTTGCTGTTCGACAAGGCATCAAGGTCGCCGCTCGCGATGTATTGGCCGACATCGACGTCACCGGCTTCGAGCTGCAGCCTGAGGTTGCCAGATTCCGGTATGTGGCGGGCGACAACACGTGCCATGGCCGGTGCGCCGCCCCAATAGTCCTTCTGCGCATTGAAGATCGCGACGTCGTTCGGGCGCCATTGCGCCAGCGCGAACGGTCCGCTTCCTGCCGAATTGGCGGACAGCCACGCACCAGCGAGGTCGCCGTTCGCCTCGTGCGATAACGCCGTTTTCTTGTCGATGACGCCGATCGACGAGCCGGCGAGGGAATAAAGCACAAGATCGGTATTGACGGCCAGTGGCAATTCAATCTCCAGCGTGTGCTCGTCTTTGGCCCGGACGAGCTTGTCCACGTTCTCGGGCGTGAAGCCCCAGAGCGCGATATCGGTTGACCCGACCTGCCCCATCTTGATCACGCGCTGGATGGACCACGCGGCGTCTTCGGCCGTGACCGGATTACCGCTCTGGAAGACCGCATCGTCGCGCAAGGTCAAGGTGATGATCTTGCCGTCTTCGGAAACGCGCCATTTCGTGGCAAGCATCGGATTCAGCGTCTTAAGATCATCCGGCGACAGCTGGACGAGGTTGTCATAGATGTTCGAGATCAGTTCGGAAACCGTGCGGGCGTTGTTCTGTGCTGGGTCGAGCGTCCGGATGCCGGTAAGATTGGTACCGATCACCAGCATGTTTGGCGGTGACGCCGCGAAGGATGGCTGCGCCGTGATCAAAGCGCCAGCAAGTGTGATCGTCGTCAGCAAGTTCTTCAGCATCTCAAGACCTCCCAATCTCGCGGCGCAGCAGTTTCGGCGCCTTTTGCCTTCAGTTATGAATTCAAACTCAGCCTGCCGCCTGCGCGGAAACCTATTGGTCCGCAGGCGCAAGGATATCGCCTGCGACCTCCCAGCCCTTGAGCAGGCGAACCAATTCTTCGCGATCCTTTTGATCAAGCAGCGGCAGTCCCGGCACGCGCACCGGTCCGACGTTGAGGCCGGAACGCGCCACAGCCTCCTTTACGACCGTAACATTCGCGCCGTTGCGGAATTTCGTCCGCATGCGCTCAAAAGGCTCGAGCCGATTGATGATGGCGCGTGCAGCTTCGAAATCGCCCTTGGCCAGTGCATCGTGGACCGCAAGCGACAACTGTGGCGCAACGTTGACAAGGCCGGATGTGAAGCCCCGCGCACCAGCGGCCGTGAAGGACAGCGCCCAGCTTTCTGCAAGGCCGCAGACGAACAGCGCTCCCGCCGGATCCGACGCTGCTATGGCCCTGGAGAGAAGCATCAGATCCGGCGTCGCGAACTTGATGCCGGCAATATTGCCGTGGGCTGCAAGACGGACCATGTCGTCGACATTGAAGCCGTCCGCCCGCACATAGGCAACCAGCGGCAAAGGCGAAGCGTCCGCAAGACTGCAGAAATAGTCGATCTGCGCGCACGGCGCGGCAAAGGGATCGACGGGCTGGTGTGACATGACCGCAGTTGCACCGATCGCGGCTGCATCCTTGGCCATCCGGATTGCTTCGCGCAGCGACCTGCCGATTGCGGCCGTCACAGGGGCTCTGCCGTCAACGCCGGAAACCGCAGCTTCGTGCACGCTGCGGATCTCCTCCGGGGTCAAAGCGTAGAATTCGCCGGTGTTTCCTGCAGCGACGATATTGTGAATGCCAGCGATCGCCACCCGTCTATAGACCATAGCCGTGGTCCGGGGTTCGACCTCGCCATTTCCGTCATAGGCCGTCACGGGAACACCCGACACGCCCCTAAGCGCTTGACGCATGGTTGCGATGCTCATCTTCTTTCCCTGTTCCCTTCCATCAATTGCTGAACCGGAAGGGCGGCAGGCCCTCCGCATCCACGTCAAAGGCGATGACCGTACCCGCTTCGAAATGGCCGCTGCGATCGCTCGACAGGCTAGTGACGAAGAGCGTCCGCATATCCGGCCCGCCGAAGCAGGGCATCGTTGGTGCGGCGACCGGCAGAATATAAATCTCGACGATGTCGCCACCTGGAGAAATCCGGTTGAGCCGGCCCGCAGAAACGCCTGCACTCCAATAGGTGCCGTCCCGGTCGGTTGCGGCGCCGTCCGGCCGGCCCTCCTCCTCCGTGAAGACCCGAAGCCGTCCGGCGTTTCCGGGCTCGCCTGTGGCCGGATCGAAATCAAAAGCCTGCAGGAAGCATTGGCGGCTGTCGGAGTGATACATCCGCCGGCCGTCTGGCGACCAGGCAAGGCCGTTGGAGCTGGTCAATCCTGTTGCGATGGTCCGCGCCATGCCATCGGAGCTCACCCGGTAAAGCGCCGCATCATTGACCTGCGGCTTGGCTTCGCTCATCGACCCGACCCAGAAATGGCCGTCAGGGCCAACCTTGCCATCGTTGAGGCGGCAATTTACGCCTCTCCCCACTGGATCGCATAAAAACTCGAGGCTTCCGGAAGCGGGGTCGAAAAGGTGAATGCCCGATCTTAGGGCAACAACGATACGGCGGTCACGGCAAAGCCCAAGGCTGCCGATCGCCGAAGGCATTCGGAAGCTGTCGATCTTCCCCTGCGCCGAAAGCCGGACGATAGCCGGCGCCTGGATGTCTACGAGCCAAAGATATCCGGTCTTCTCGTCCCATACCGGCGATTCGCCGACGCCCAGCGGTTGCTGCAGCATCGGACGGACTTCCGGATGGATGGTCCGCGGCGCCGTCACGGAACCGTCTCCAGGCTCTTGGCCAAACCCTCGGCGTCCCGCGTGCGGATGATGCCGTCGTGATTGATCTCACAGAACCCTCCGCCCTGGAACGCAAGAGCAACCGGCCCTTCTGACGGCTCCTCGATGCGCGCATGATCCCGCGGGCGGTCTTGCGGCTGATAGCCCAATTTGGCCGCGACCTCGTTGTCCCACCAGGGCTCCTCGGTATCGGAAACGCCGTAGACCACTGTTGCGGCGATAAGCGGGTGGGATAGGCCGATCCTGACCAATTGCGCCAGATCCCGCGCACTGATCCAGATTGCCACCGACCGCTCGCTGTTAGGGTAGGTTCCGGCGTTGCCGATGCGGATGGAAAAAGTGCGAATGCCGCAGGTGTCGTAGTAAAGCCCTCCCACCAGTTCGCCCCAGCATTTGGAAAGCCCATAAGGGCTGTCCGGGCGCATAGGATCCAGCGGAGACACGATCTGGCCGCGCGGATAAAAGCCCGTGGCGTGATTGCTCGATGCGTAGACGACCCGCCGGACGCTGTTGATCCGTGCGGCCTCGTAGAGATTGTATGTCCCAAGCACGTTCGCCTGCAAAATGGCGTTCATGTCGATGCCGCTTGCAATGCCGGCCAGATGGACGACGCCATCAACATCCTCAAGGGCGGCCGTTGCCTCATCGAGCCTTGTAAGGTCAGCCCTGACGAAGCTTTCATTTTCACCGAGCCGGGCAGGTTCATGGAAATCGATCAGGCGCACGTGCTCGACATACGGCCGAAGAAGCGGGCGCAGCAACGTCCCTATGCGTCCGGCAGCGCCTGTGAGAGCCAGCCGTTTCATCGTCCCTTCCTCCCCAACATCGCTCAAACCCCCTGGAACATGCGGGCGCGCGCATTCAGTATGTGTCTTTTCATCGCGTCATGGGCCTCGGCTTCGTTGCGCGCGAAGATTGCCTCCACGATCACCGCGTGCTCGTCTTGGACGCTGCGTATCTGTTCGGGCGTCCGCTTGAGGCTCAGGCTTCGCGTCACCGAGTGCCCGATGGCGAAATGCGGCCTGAACCACTCGCGAACCGTGATGTGGAACTGGTTTCCGGTTGCCATGGCAATCGCATCGTGAAGCGCCTGGTCCTCCTCGGCGCCAAGTTTGCCGTCCCGCAGACATTGTTCGATAGCAAAGAGCGCGGCGGTTATCCGCTCCTTGTCGGCCGGCTGCCAGTTGCGTGCGGCAAGCTCCGCGGCCTCGGCCTCGAGGCCGGCGCGGAATTCGAAAAAACGCTGCACGTCGGCAAGGGAGCCGACCGGGACCATTTTCAGCATGGACGAATCCGGTCGTTGCCGCACGTAGGAGCCTGAACCCTTGCGCGAGACGACCAGTCCGTCAGCCCTCAAACGCTCGAGCGCTTCGCGCACGACAGGCCTTGATGCGCCGAACATGACGGCGAGCTTCGATTCCGGCGGCAACCGCTCATTCACCGGAAAGTTTCCGTCCGCAATCATCCCCACGATCTTCTCGTAGATGATGTCGCTGAAGCGCGTTGCGCCCCTGTTCGAATCGGCAACGGCCAACAGTTTCATCATCGCCCTTCTTTCTGCCGCCAGGCAGCAAATTCCGCGGCTGCCTCCTCGCCGGGAGGGTAAAGGCCGAATATGCCTTGCCCGGCCTGCACCCGCTCCTCGACGAAGTCTTCGAAGACCGTCTGCTCGAAGGCCTCGTTTGCCACCTCCTCGGCCATCGCAGCGGGGATGACGACCACGCCCTCGTTGTCGCCAACCATGATATCGGCTGGGTAGACGGGCACATCGCCGCAGCCGATCGGCTGATTGATGTCGAGCGCATGATGGCGCACCAAGTTCGTCGGCGCCGATGGTGTCGCGTGATAAGCGGCGAACGGCAAAGCGGCGATATCCGGCGTATCCCGGAAACCGCCGTCTGTGACGACGCCGGCCGCACCCCGCTTGAAAAGGCGCGTAATCAGAATACCGCCGGCCGATGCCGCAGAAGGATCCTTGCGGCTGTCGATGACCAGCACGCAGCCCGGCGGACACTCCTCGATGGCGCGGCGCTGCGGATGGCTCCGATCGGCAAAGACGCCAAGGTGATCGATGTCCTCGCGGGCGGGAATGTAGCGCAGCGTGAAGGCAGGGCCGACCAGGCGCGGGGCCCGCGGATTGATCTTGTGCACGCCGCAAATGAAGACGTTCCTCAAGCCGCGCTTCAGCAGCACCGTCGTCAGCGTCGCCGTCGAAACAGCTTTCAGTTTTTCGCGCACAGCATCTGACAGTTCCATGTTTTTCACACTCTCGAGGCGGTCTTTTCCGGCAGCGACAGCCATTTTCTATGCCGCAGGGCTACTAAATCTGTCATTATCTGTCAACTCTTGTAATTATTTGAGAAGGTGTCTATGGTCGGCCCACGGCGTTAAGAAGAGCGCCTTGCGACGGGTAGGGGGCTCGTCGCGCCGGTTGATCACAGTCGTGCCGGCACAAAACGGGAGGGAACTCTATGCGTGATGAAATACTGTCTCGCGGCGTCACTCGGCGCGCCGTGCTCGGAGGCATGGCCGGAGTGGCAGCCTTGTCCATTGCTGGCCGCGTCGCTGCGGCAGGCGGCGAAGCGCCCGCATTGGCGCAGCTTGCCAAGGACGGAAAGCTGCCGCCGCTCGCTGAACGGCTGCCGAAAAAGCCGATGGTCGTGACGCCTCTCGAAAAGGTCGGCACTTACGGCGGAACTCTCCGCCGCGGGCTCCGAGGTTCATCCGACCATAACGGCATCCTGCGCATGGTCGGCAACCAGAGCCTCGTGCGCTGGAATCTGGAATTCACGCAGGTTGTGCCCAACCTCGCCGAACGTTGGGAAATCAACGACGACGCCTCCCAGTTTACCTTCCACCTCATCGAAGGGGTCCGCTGGTCCGATGGCCATCCTTTCACCGCCGATGACATCGTTTTTGCCATTGAGGACTGCGTGAAGAACAGCGAGCTCTACAGCTCGACGCCTGCGCAGCTGTCGGTTGCGGGCAAGGCCGTCAATGTCGAGAAGATCGATGACTTTACGGTGAAATTCACCTTTGCTGCGGCAAACGCGCTCTATCTGGAAAACCTCGCGACGCCGCTCGGCCAGCATCCGACACTCTTTCCGAAGCATTATTGCAGCCAGTTCCTGCCGAAATACAATCCCAATATCGCCGAAGACGTCACGAAGGCAGGCGCCGGCAGCTGGACGGATCTCTTCCGCGCGCGCTGCGGCGATATCGAGATTCCATCGCGGTGGGGCAACCCGGCCAAGCCGACGCTCGATCCATGGGTCGTGAAGGAGCCTTACAGCGGCGGCGCGACGCGCGTCGTCATGACCCGGAACCCCTATTTCTGGCAGGTCGATACCCAAGGCAACCAGCTTCCCTATGTCGATGAGATCAATTTCAGCATCTCGCAGGACGTCGAGTCGCTGATGCTGAATGTCATCTCCGGGAAGATCGACATCCAGGAGCGCCATATCAGCGTTCTCTCGAACAAGCCGACGCTCTCCCAGAACATGGACAAAGGCGACTACCGCCTACTGTCGCTGGTGCCGTCCGCCTCACAGCAGTGCCAGATCTACTTCAACATGACCCACAAGGATCCTGCCCTACGCAAGATGTTTGTCGACAAGTCGTTCAGGCAGGCGCTTTCGCTTGGAATCAACCGGCTAGAATTGATCGACATCGTGTATTTCGGGCAGAGCGAAGGCTACCAGGCCGGACCCCGCCCTGAGCATCCGTGGTATCACGATAAGCTCGCGCGCCAGTTTACCGAATACGATCCTGACAAAGCGGGCGCGATGCTGGATCAGGCAGGCTACGACAAGAAGGACGGGAACGGGTTCCGCCTCCGGCCCGACGGCCAGAAGGTGTTTTTCACGGTCGACGTCATTCCGACGCTCTATCCCGACCTCGTCGATGCCTTGGAACTGGTCAAGGCGCATTGGGCGCAGATCGGCATCGACATGAAGGTCAATACGATCGAGCGCGCCCTCTATTATACCCGCGGCGACGACAACGCGCATGATGCGGCGGTCTGGCCGGGTCCGGGCGGACTTGATCCGATGCTTGATCCGCGCGACTTCTTCGCCTTCCACCCGCAAGGCTCGCGCTACGCCATTCCGTGGTCGCTTTGGTATACGTCGAACGGCGCACGCGGCGAAGAACCGCCGGAAAGTCAGAAGACACGCATGAAGCTCTTCGACGGCGCCCGTTCGACCGCCGATCTCGACAAGCGCGGTGCGATCATGAAGCAGATCTTCGACATCGCGGCTGACGAATTCGAGACAGTCGGCCTCTGCCTTGCCGTCGGCGGCTTCGGCATCATCCGCAACAACCTGCGCAATGTGCCGGAAAAGCAGCCGGATAGCTGGTCCTGGCCCAATCCGGGACCGGCACTGCCCCAGCAGTTTAGCTTCACGAGCTGATTTGCCGTTCCCGCGCCGCCCTTTTTGGGGCGGCGCTTCTTTCAAGCACGCTGTCTGGAAACTTCGGAAGCGGTGTTCAATGCAAGAGATGCCTCATGCTTGTCTTCATCGCTAAACGCCTTCTGTGGATGATCCCATCCCTTTTCGCTGTCAGCTTCCTGGCCTTTGTACTTATCCAGCTCCCGCCGGGCGATTACGTCACGACCTATATCGCAACGCTTGCTGCGTCGAACGAGGTCATCGATCAGAATACCGCGGCGCAATTGCGCGAGCGTTTCGGCCTCGATGATCCGATGCTCGTGCAATATTTCAAATGGATATGGGGCATCGTTTCCCGCGGCGACTTCGGCATCTCCTTCGAATGGCAACAACCGGTCTCCGGCCTCATCTGGGAGCGCATTGCGTTGACGCTGGTGCTTGCTCTTTCGACGCTGATCGCCACCTGGGCGATCGCACTTCCGATCGGCGTCTTTTCCGCCGTGCGTAAATATTCGATCGGCGACTATTTTTTTACCGCCTTCACCTTCCTGGGATTGGCTATCCCCTCGTTCCTGCTGGCGCTCGTGCTGATGTATATCGCTGCCGTCGAATTCGGTCAGGACGTCGGCGGTCTCTTTTCGTCCGAGTTCGAGACTGCGCCCTGGAGCTTCGCCAAGATACTCGACCTGTTTTCGCATATATGGCTTCCGGTAATCATCCTGGCCGTATCCTCGACCGCAAGCTTGATCCGCGTCATGCGCGCGAACATGCTTGACGAATTGCCAAAACCTTACGTTACGACGGCACGGGCAAAGGGTCTCTCGGAGTTCAGGCTGCTCGTGAAGTATCCCTTACGGATCGCGCTCAATCCGTTCATCTCGACGATTGCCTGGCTGCTTCCCAACCTTATTTCCGGTTCCGTCGTCGTGGCGATCGTCCTCAATCTGCCGACGGCGGCCCCCCTGTTGCTGCAGGCGCTGATGGCGCAGGACATGTATCTGGCCGGCGCCTTCGTGCTTTTGATCTGCGCGCTCACGCTGATCGGCTCGCTGATCAGCGACATCCTGCTTGCGCTGGTCGATCCCCGCATCCGGTTGGAATAGGAGCTGATCGTGACCGACATTGCTGTCACAAATCTTTCGCCAGATCGTGCCGCCGTCGCCTCGCAATGGCAGCTCATCTGGTGGGCCTTCCGCCGGCACCGGCTTGCCATGGTTGCCCTCGTCGTCACCATCCTGATGTACATCGTTGCCGTCGTTCCGGGCTTCTTCGCCATCAACGATCCGAACCTGCAGAACGCTCGGGCGACCTTTCATCCGCCGCAGGCGCTGCATTTCGTCGACGCGGACAATGGCCTCTCTATCGATCTGCACTACTATGCGATGAAGCTCACCCGCGACCCGGAAACCCTTGCGGCGATCTACAAGGAGGACAGGACGAAACGGGTCGACGTCCAGCTGTTCGGGCGCGGCTATGAATATTCGGTGCTCGGCTTGTTTAGAACGAACATCCATCTGATCGCTTCGTCCGACAAGGCGAGCCCTCTTCTGCTGTTCGGCGCCGACCGACTCGGGCGCGACGTCTTTAGCCGGACGGTTCAGGGCTCTCAGATCTCGCTGTCGATCGGCCTTGTCGGTGTCTTCTTTTCGCTGCTGCTCGGCATCGTGCTCGGCGGCATTTCCGGCTATTACGGCGGCCGCATCGATTTCTTCATGCAGCGCGTCATCGATTTCGTGCTGTCGCTGCCGACGATCCCGATCTGGCTTGCGATGGCGGCGGCGCTCCCGCAGGGCTGGCCGGCAACGCTCCAGTACATGATGATCACCATCATCCTGTCGCTGACCGGTTGGGCGCAGCTTGCCCGTGTCGTACGGGGCCGCTTTCTGTCTTTGCGTACCGAGGAATTCGTCGCTGCCGCGAGATTGGACGGCGTTCGCGAAAGGCGCATCATCTTCCGCCACATGCTGCCGAGTTTCGCGAGCCACATCATAGCGTCGATCACGCTCGCCGTGCCGGCGATGATCCTTGCGGAGACCTCCCTCTCCTTCCTGGGCCTCGGCCTGCAGCCGCCGACCATCTCCTGGGGTGTGCTTTTGCGCGAGGCTCAAAACATCCGCTCGATCGCCACGGCGCCATGGCTCTTCCTGCCGGGCGCGGCCGTCGTCGTCGCGGTTATGGCGCTCAACCTTCTCGGCGACGGCCTGCGCGATGCGGCTGACCCATACAACAAATGAGGCCGGCATGACCGACATCGTTCCGATCACCGCTGGCAGGGCGCTCCTGCAGGTGCAGAACCTGACCGTCGACTTTGCCTTGCGCAACGGCGCCTTTCGCGCAGTCGATGATCTTTCCTTTTCGATCGAGCCGGGAAAGACGCTTTGCGTCGTCGGCGAGAGCGGCTCCGGCAAGTCCGTGACGGCCCGCTCGATCCTGCAGATCTTAGACGCGCCAGGCCGTATCTGCGGCGGGTCCATCGTCCTGAATGGCAAAGACGGTCGCTCCGTTAATCTCGTCAGTCTTAACCCGCGCGGGCGCCACATCCGCGCCATACGCGGCCGCGACATTGCCATGATTTTCCAGGAACCGATGTCGTCACTCTCGCCGGTCCACACGGTGGGCGACCAGATCATCGAAGCACTTCGTCTTCACACCAGGATGAGCAAGGCGGATGCACGCGCCGAAGCGATATCACTCCTGAAGCAGGTGGAGATTCCTTTCCCGGAAAAAGCCGTGGATCGCTATACGTTCCAATATTCGGGCGGCATGCGCCAGCGCGCCATGATCGCAATGGCGCTCGCATGCAAGCCGCAGTTGCTGATCGCCGACGAGCCTACGACGGCTTTGGACGTCACCACGCAAGCCGAAATCCTCGACCTGATTGCCCGACTACAAAAGGCTTACGGCATGGCAGTGCTTTTCATAACGCACGACATGGGCGTCGTGGCGCAAATCGCTGACGACGTGCTCGTCATGCACAACGGCGTCGCCAAGGAATACGCCCCGGTCGAGCAGATTTTTCATGCGCCGAAAGACGATTACACCCGGATGCTGATCGGCTCCGTTTTGAAACTGGAAGCCAAGGCCGAAATCAGGCTGGCGCGGGCGCCGCTCGACAGGACGGCAGCGCCAATTCTCGAGCTCCGCAACGTGTCCATGGATTTCGGCGAGGTCAAAGCGCTCGACGATGTCTCCATTTCTCTCCTGCCGCGCGAGACGCTCGGCATCGTCGGCGAAAGCGGGTCCGGAAAGACGACGATGGGACGTTCGATCATGCGCCTCATCGATCCGACCGCGGGCGAGATTCTGTATCGCCGCGAGCTGATGGCGGCATGATCGATCTGGCAACCGCGAAGGGGCAACCGCTTGCCGCTGCGCGGCGCGAACTGCGCATGGTCTTCCAGGACCCCTTCGGCTCTCTCAATCCCCGTATGACCGTCTCGCAAATCATCGGCGAGCCGCTGCTTGTCAACGGCATCGCACGCGGCCGGGCACTCGATGAACGCATTTGTCACCTGATGGAGCAGGTGGGGCTCGATCCGACGACCCGTGAACGTTACCCGCATGCTTTTTCCGGAGGCCAGCGTCAGCGCATCGGCATCGCCCGCGCCATCACGCTCAGCCCACGCATCATCGTTGCCGACGAAGCGACTTCGGCGCTCGACGTATCCGTGCGCTCGCAGGTCCTCGACCTTTTGATGCGCTTGCAGGACGAGCTCGGCCTTGCCTACATCTTCATCAGCCACGACATCGGCGTCATTCGCTACATGTGCGATCGTGTCGGCGTAATGTACAAGGGCCGGCTTGTCGAGGTTGGAGATGCGGACAAGATCTGCAACACGCCGGAGCACGCCTATACCCAAGCGCTCATCTCCGCCATTCCCCGCCCCGATCCACGCGACCGGGATCGCTCACGGCGTTTCCGCTACATCGAACCAGCGAATCTCAAGAACGGGAGTTCTGTGCGATGAAAATCACCGGAATTAGAACCTTTCTCATGCATGCCGGGCAACCAGACCCCTCGAAATGGGCCTCCGATGAGCGCTCGGGAGACGGCGCATCCAAACAGCTGCCCGGCACACGAAATTGGCTGTTCTTGAAGATCGACACCGACGAAGGCATCACCGGTATCGGTGAATGCTCGGGTTGGCCGCGGGTCATCGAGACGGCGATCCACGATCTGGCACCGCTTCTCATTGGCGAGGATCCGGCCCATATCGAGCGTCTCTGGCAGAAGATGCACATCGCCATGATGGGCCACGGCATGCTGGGAACGGTCGGCGCCGGCGCCTTGACGGGCATCGACATGGCACTTTGGGACATTAAGGGAAAAGCACTCGGCGTGCCGGTCTGGATGCTGCTCGGCGGCAAGGTTCGCGACAGGATCCCGATCTACTCCCACGCAAACACGCCCGAGCGCGCGCTTGCGGTCAAGGAGCGCGGCATCAAGGCGATTAAATGCGGCGGGGTCGCCGATCCCGTCCGCAAAGTCGCTGCATTGCGCGAGGCGGTCGGCAACGATATCGACATTGCGATCGATCTGCATGGACCGCCCTGGCTGACGCCTGCGGATGCCTGCCGCCTGGTCAGGGCGTTGGAGCCTTACGAACTCTTCTGGGTCGAAGATCCAATTGCGCCGGAGAATATCGACGGCTACCGGCGCATTCGCGATGCGGCGCACGTGCCACTGGCGGCCGGCGAGCGCTCGGCGACCATCTTCGGCGAACGAGAACTCATCGAGAAAGAACTGGTCGACGTGATCCAGCCGGATACCGGCCGGGCCGGCGGCATCACACAGATGACAAAGATCGCGGCGATGGCCGAGGCGCATCATATCCAGATGGCTCCGCATTCCGGCTCGCTTGGCCCGGTCGCCGAATATGCGGCCCTGCACGTGCTTGCGGCGATTCCCAACGCGCTTATCCTCGAGCGCATCGACGACGACTGGGACGGCCGCCGGCGGACCATCGTGCCGCATCCTGAACAGGTCGACGGATCAATTGCCGTTCCTGATGCGCCGGGGCTTGGCTGCGACATCGACGAGGCCTTCGTGGCCCGCTTCCCAAGCGGCGGCAACGTCTCCGTACCCGTGCCGGAGAATGCCGGCTCGTACAATCCCGGAACCTACAACGAGCACCTCTATGTGCAGACGCGCCTCTCGCGCCGCACTTATTTCAATCGGTAGAAGGACAGAAAGATGAAAATCGACCGCATGCGGGTTTTCATGACCCGCGACAAGGACCGTCCCCGCGTCATCGTCGCACTCGATACGGATGACGGCCTGACAGGTTGGGGCGAATGCTACAATCATGGTCCGGATAAGGCGCTACCGCCGATTTTGGATTATCTCTACGCCTTCCTATCAGGCCAGGATCCGACACGCGTCGACTATCTCGTCAATCTGCTGATCCAGCAAAGCAGGTTCCCGCCAGGCGCACTCGGCCTAGCCGCAATCTCGGCGCTCGATCACTGCCTGTGGGACCTTGCCGCCAAGGCTGCGAACGTTCCGGTCTACAAACTGCTCGGTGGTGAAGTGCGCGATCGCATCAAGGTCTATGCAGGCGTCTACACGGCACCGGATGCGCCGGCGGCTCGCGACGAGTTCGATCGCCTGAATGAGGAATGGGGCTTCACCGCTTTCAAGCTCAGCCCGTGGCGCATCGACATGCACGCTCATCGCTGGGGCAACGTCGTCAAGGCTTCGGCGGACTATTTCCGCTCGCTTCGTGAAACCGTGCGCGACGACTATGAGATCGCGTTTGACGCGCATGCGAAGATCTTCGAGCCGGTCGCAGCCCGCCAGCTCGGCAATGCACTGGCACCCTATGATCCGCTGTTTTACGAGGAACCGCTTCGCCCGGAAAACATCGAGGCCTGGGGCGACCTCAAGCAGGGACTCAACTGCGTCCTCGCAACGGGCGAGTCACTCTACAATCGAAACGAGTTCCTGCGCCTTCTGCAGGTCAAGGGCGCGGACCTGATACAGCCCGACATCTGCGTCGTCGGCGGCATCAGCGAAATGCGGCGGATTGCGACACTCGCCGAAGCCTATTTCGTCGGTGTCGCGCCACACAATCCCATGGGTCCGCTGGCAACTGCAGTTAACGTCCATTTCTCGGCCGCTGCGCAGAACTTCCGGATCCTCGAATACCGGCTGCCGAAGGGCCAGGCCTACGTTTATGGCGGCATCGACATCGAGAAGCGGCAGGGCGAAACGCGGTACGTTGCCGATCCCTATCTGCCGAAGGATGGTTATCTGGAGCTGCGGCCCGACCGGCCCGGCTGGGGTGTCGAGATGGACGAGAAGGCAATGACCGAGGAAGGTTATGTTCATTGGCAACGGCGCGTCCCGAAACGGCCGGACGGCTCCTATGCATTTGCCTGAGGAGTTGTAGACTAAACGAAAGAGTGGACCGCCGGCTGGCTGCAACGGCGGTCCCCAATGGCCATCATCAACCCGACTTCGATTGTCGGGTATCTTGGGGTCGGCGGCGTGAGCGCAAGCATGGTTTCGTCGGATCGGCGGCCCGCCGGGAACCTTGCCGAATGTACGCGCTAAGCCGCCGCTGCCGCGCTCTCACGGAATGAAACGAGTTTCTGGCGCCGATCATCCCATAACACGAGCCTGACGCACTGCAGGCTTTGCCAGAGTGAAATGCGCCCGATTCCGGCAAGTTGTGGGTGGTCGCGCAGCACTTCCGGCAGCCTGTAATAAGGTATGCGGCTCGACAGATGATGCACGTGGTGAATGCCGATATTGCCAGTCAACCATCGTAGCGCCAGCGGCAGATCGTAATGGGATGCGCCGTGGAGAGCGGCTTTTGGAAACTGCCAGTCGTCGCCTATCGACCAGTGCGTGTCCTCGAACTGATGCTGGACATAGAAGAGCCATATGCCGGCCGCACCCGACAGAAGCACGATCGGCAGGTGGATCATCAGGAACGGCCCGACCCCCACAATCCACATCATCAGGCCTGCAAGTGTGACAACCGCGAGGTTTGTACCCATGGTCGAAACCCAGGGAAGCGCTCCGCAATTCATCATCCCGAATGGCAGGCGCTGCTTGAAGAGGAAGAGCCAGGCAGGGCCGATGCCGAACATCACCAGCGGGTGCCGGTAGAGGCGATAGCCGAGGCGGTTCATGGGCGAAAGCGCACGGTACTCTGCAACCGTCAGGGTCGTGATATCACCAACGCCCCGCTCGTCGAGATTGCCGGCCGACGCATGATGGGCAGCGTGCGCCCGGCGCCAATAGGCGTAAGGTGTCAGTGTAAGTACGCCTATGACACGCCCTGTCCAATCATCAATGCCGCGACGGGCGAAGAACGAGCCGTGACCGCAATCGTGCTGGATCATAAACAGTCGCAGGAGGAAGGCTGCGGCCGCAATGATTGCAGCCAGTCCGTACCAGAAGCCGTAAACGAGGGAAAAATAGGCGATAGCCCAGAACCCCACGAACGGGACGGCGGTGACAATAAGCTCGAAGGCGGAGCGGCCAATACGAGGCTGGCGATATTTCGCCAGAGTCTTCAACCATGCTCCGACATTGTCTTCAGCAAGCGGGGCTGGTGTATGGACATGTGCGTTCATCAAAAGCGGTTCCTATCGCGCGCCTTGCGTCATCTGCGCACGCATGGTTGTCTGCGCCCATAGGCGCAGTGGTTTGGGACCTCAGGCTTGGCGGGCCTTGCGCGCGGCATAACGGCGATCACGCTCGGCCTTGCGTGCGGCTTCGTCCGCCACGCCGCGTGAAACGCGATCAGCAATTTCTGCCTGACGGGCTTCCGCTTCTGCCTTTTCCTCGGCCTCGGCCGCAGCCGCCATCGCCGCCGCAGCGGCAAGAATTCGCTGGTTCTCTGCTGTCTTCAATGCTTCCCGCTCGGCACGGCGGGCCTCGCGGGCGCGGATCACCGCGTCACGCGCAGCAAGCCGCTCCTGCATCCCGGGATCGGCTGATTTCGGGGCGGAGGCGAACTTTGCCAGAAGCTCTCGCTTTGCCTCCGCCGCGGCATTGCGGCGTTCGGCAAAACCGTTGTCGTTGGAATGTCTCAATAGGTATTCCTTTGGATCTCGTAAGGTAGGGAGGCTTGTACCATCGCGCTGCTAGGGAAGACCTGCGCTGGTATCGCGCGCTGCGGAAGGTGCCTCAGAACGGAAAGAGGCCAGACATGAGCCTGGCCTCTTGTAACCTCTTGCCGCCGTGTCGGTACATCCGTGGTCATCGGCGGCTAAAGCTTAGGCGGCCTTGAGCTGGCCGGCAGACATCTTGCCCGACTTGCTGTCGCGCTCGAGCTCGAAACCGAGCTTCTGGCCTTCGACGATCGAGCTCATCCCTGCGCGTTCGACGGCCGAGATGTGAACGAACACATCGGCGCTGCCGTCGTCAGGCTGAATGAAGCCGAAACCTTTGGTGGAATTGAACCATTTAACTGTGCCAGTGGTCATAACGAACCCTTTCTTAGCAACATTGATCACCGCTGGGCGACGCACAGCGGGTTTTCGACTTTTGAGAGAAGGAAGTTCGTCGCGAAGCGCGAAGCGCAGCAAAAACAACTATCGTCAAACAAAGTATCGATGGGTTTTTGTATAGACACTTTCGACGGCCGCGTCAACTTCTTGTTTTGACGCTTGCGTTGATACCACTTACGATGGCAATCCCCAAAAGGAGTCGCGTCAGCCGGATTGCCGGGCTCGGCGCGGTTCGACTTCCAAAGAATCGCTCTTGCCCCGCCTAGGCAGAGGATATGCGTCGGCTTCGTAAAGCCTCTGCATCTGCTGACCATCATAGCGGGCTTCCTCAACCTCTAGTATGGAACCGCGAAGCAGCGAGGCAGGCATGTCCTCAATCGCAAAGCGAAGCGCTTCAGCGGCCGAATCAAACCTTCTGTACCGAAGCCGGCTCGTTCTCTTCACGGTCTTGCAGGGGTATAGTCCTGCACCGGTGCTGTAATCAAATATCGCCATGCGTACGCTCCTTTAGGGCAAACAGGGTCTCGAGATTGGCGCGCCTCATACGATTTTCGAGGCGCTGCTGCATTTCAACGGGCCTGCGTTCTCTCATTCTGAGGATCTGTCTGGTGCGTACGTCCTGCAACTTGGCGGCATTCGAGCCTTCGGGGGCTGTGCGTCGGAACAGGCTCTCCGCCGCGTGGCGGGTCGTGTCTATCATGAGGTATCCTAAAACGTGGATGCGCGAGGCAATGGCTTCAGCGCGACTATCTTCCGCCGCAGAGCGGAATTATGGACGTTTTGCAATTCTGAGATTGCCAAGCAGCCGGGCGAACCGGCGAGATCAGGTAGCCAAAAGGCTGAAAACGCAACAATGATGTGGTGACGCGGGCCGCCTTATTCAAGGCGGCCCGCACTTGCGCCCAACAAAGCCAGGCCCTTGGTACCGGCGGCGGCAGAAGCATGCGAAAAGCTGCTTCCAAGACTGGAGCTATTTCTGCTTCTTGCCGAGGCTAAGCGCGCTGTTTGCGAACTTGACCTGAGTGCCTTGCGCCGTGGCGACAGGTGTCACCGTCTTTTCCTTTTTGGGTTTTCGAACTTCACGATTGCTTCGCGCTTGGCCCTTGGCCATTTGGTCCTCCTGGGTTTTTCGGTTGATTGTTGATCGCAGCTTCAATGCTGCGGCAGCGTTGTATTTCTGCGCCCGCTCAGTGGCGACGAAATGTTCCAGAAGCTCGCAGTGGATACTTCGCAACCGTCCCGGGAAGGCTTGGCGGCTGATGCTGCGAAATTGATCCGCTTGAGGGGCAAGACGTCCGATGGCCTGCTCTTGCCAATTTGCTGAACCCGAATGTTTTCGCCGTACCCAAACTCGCTGACGCTGACGAGATTGCGAGCGGTACTGTAAAGATGGAGGCTGGAAGACATTTCGTCCTCCTTTCGTTGGGGCCAGGACATCGAGGCCCCGAAGCAGCAGCGCCCTTGATCCGGCTGCTGAAGGCATTCAACATGCACGCTTTGACGGTCGTACGCAATGGCGCTCATCCGAAGCTCGGCGCTCGCGAGACAATGGTCTGTACAAATAAGACTATGGACGATCGCCGGCTTGCAGCATATGTGCCGTTAGAGATCTAAAGAGTGGGCTGCCGGGAGCCCACTCGCGAATTCTGTCTGGTCCGGATACTGCTCGAGCATTTCGACCCGACGGGGATTCCCGAAAAAATGGATCACTCCATAACGATCTGCAGTTTCACATCGGTCGGCCGCGCTTCCACTGCGCGGTCAAACGCCTTGATCGAATCCTCGAATTTGAAGGTCTCCGAGATCAACGGCTTCAGGTCGACGCGGCCGGAGCCGAGCAGTGCGATCGAACGCTCGTATTGGTGCGCGTAGCGGAAGACCGTTTCGATGCGGATTTCCTTGGTCGAGGCGGTCGAAACGTCGAACCCTATCGGATTGACCGGAAGGCCGACGGCAACGATGACGCCGCCTGGGCGCGCCAGGTCCATGATCGTCTCCCAGGCCTTTGGTGATCCGGAGCACTCGAAGATCACGTCCGCGCCCCAGCCATCCGTCAGCCGTCTCACCTCGTCAGTGAGGTTCTTCTCGCGGACATTGACCGGAATGACGCCCTGGTACTGCGCAGCGATATCGAGCTTCGGCTGGGCGAGATCGGCAACGATCGCCCGGGCGCAGCCTCCGGCAAGGGCAGCAATCGCCACCATCGTTCCGATCGGTCCGGCGCCGACGACGACGGCTGTGTCGCCCGGCGCAATCTTCGCTTTTGCCGCTGCCTGCATGCCGACCGCGAAGGGCTCGACCATGGCGCCTTCGGCAAAGCTCACATTGTCCGGCAACTTGAATGAATAATTGGCGGGATGAACCACTTCCGGCGTCAGCACACCGTGAACCGGCGGCGTCGCCCAGAAGGTGACGGCAGGATCGACGTTGTACATGCCGAGACGGCTTGCCTTCGAATTCGGATCGGGAATGCCGGGCTCCATGCAGACGCGGTCGCCGGCTTTCAGATGCGTCACGCCTTCGCCGACTTCGACCACCGTGCCTGCAGCTTCATGACCGAGCACCATTGGTTCCTTGACCACAAAGGGTCCGATCCTGCCGTGCGTGTAGTAATGCACGTCCGAACCACAGACGCCGACGGTATGGATCCTGATCTTCACCTGTCCCGGTCCTGTTTCCAGCGGCAGATCGACGTCGCGAAGCGCAAGCTCATGCTGGCGTTCCAGGACCAGCGCACGGACTTTGGCCATATGTCGGTTTCCTTCCCTGATGATTTCGTCCGGTTCACCGCGGACATCGTTTGAGTGACTATACGACCCCTGGCCCTCGCAATTCAACAGAAATGCGCGGCTTTTGCTCACCGCATGATGAAATGCTCGACTAATCTGGCGGGATTGAGCGCAGGCAGCGGGCATCGGCACTTATAAGATTTTTATATTGGCGACCTCCGCCCCGTCTCGAACCTTTATGCGCTTCGGCAGCATATTCACGCTCGAGAGATCGGCAAGATCATCTCCGCGCCAGAAAGCCCGAAAGGTGTCGTCTTTCAAAGACGGTGCCCTTTGTCTTGTCTGACTCCAAAGAACAACAACAGGAGTCAAGATCGATGATGGACATCATTCTACCCGGCATTGCGGTCGCATTCTTCGCGCTGTGCTTTGCCTATACCAGCGCCTGCGACAGGCTCTGAACCGAGGAACATCATGACACTCGATTATATCTTAAGCGGTGCGGTCACGGTCTTTCTGACCGTTTACCTTACCTACGCTCTTATTCGCCCCGAGCGCTTCTGATCAAGAAGCCGGGTACTGAAAGTTACCTCCCATGACCCTCAACGGATGGCTTCAGATCCTGCTTTACTGCGGGATCCTCATCGCGCTCGTCAAACCGCTCGGCGGCTACATGACGCGTGTCTTCGACGGCGAGCGCACATTCCTTTCACCGGTCCTCGCTCCAATCGAGCGTGGGCTTTACGCCATTGCCGGCACGAGCGAGCGCGAGGAGCAGCATTGGACCTCCTATGCTTTTTCGATGCTGCTTTTCAATTTCCTGGGCGTGCTCGTCCTTTATGCGCTGATGCGCCTGCAGGCTGTTCTCCCCTATAACCCGGCCGGCATGACCTCCGTGCCGCCGGAGCTGTCATTCAACACCGCCGTCAGCTTCGTCACCAACACGAATTGGCAGAATTACGGCGGCGAAAGCACGATGTCCTACCTCACGCAGATGGTAGGGCTCACCGTTCAGAACTTCGTGTCGGCTGCAACCGGTATTGCCATTGCCGTCGGCCTAATCCGCGCCTTTGCGCGCGCGTCCGGTAAGGCAATCGGCAATTTCTGGGTCGATATGATCCGCAGCACGCTCCACGTGCTGCTGCCGCTCTGCATCATACTGACACTGGTCTATGTCTATCTCGGCGTTCCGCAGACGCTCGGCCCTTATGTGGAAGCAACGACGCTTGAAGGCGCCAAGCAGACAATCGCTGTCGGCCCCGTTGCCTCCCAGCTTGCCATCAAGATGCTGGGAACAAACGGCGGAGGCTTCTTCAATGCCAATTCCGCGCATCCCTTCGAGAATCCGGACGCCATTTCTAACCTCGTCCAGATGCTTTCCATTTTCGCGATCGGCGCCGCATTGACCAATGTTTTCGGCCGCATGGTCGGCAACCAGCGCCAGGGCTGGGCGATCCTTGCCACGATGGGCATCCTGTTCGTCATCGGCGTCGGCGTCACTTACTGGGCGGAAGCCTCTGGCAACCCGCTGATGCACGCCTTCGGGCTCAACGGTGGCAATATGGAAGGCAAGGAAGTCCGCTTCGGCGTCGTGCTCTCCTCGCTGTTTGCCGTCATCACGACCGCCGCCTCCTGCGGCGCCGTCAATGCGATGCACGGCAGTTTCACCGCATTTGGTGGCCTCATCCCGCTGATCAACATGCAGCTCGGCGAAGTCATCGTCGGCGGCGTGGGCGCAGGCTTTTACGGCATCTTGCTGTTCATCATCATCGCGATCTTTGTCGCAGGCCTGATGGTCGGCCGTACGCCGGAATACCTCGGCAAGAAGATCGAAGCCAAGGAAATGAAAATGGCCGTGCTTGCCATTCTCTGCCTGCCGGCCGCCATGCTGATCTTCACGGCAATCGCAACCGTGCTTCCCTCAGCCGTCGCCTCGATCGGCACGGCCGGTCCGCACGGCTTCTCCGAAATCCTTTATGCCTATACCTCGGCTGCCGCCAACAACGGCTCGGCTTTCGGTGGCCTGACCGGCAACACGCCCTTTTACAACATCACGCTCGGCATCGCCATGCTGGCTGGCCGCTTCCTGGTCATCATCCCGGCCCTTGCAATCGCGGGTTCGTTGGTCGCCAAGAAGTCGGTTCCCGCCTCGGCAGGCACATTCCCGACCGATGGTCCGCTCTTCGTCGGGCTTCTGGGCGGCACCATCCTGATCGTCGGCGGTCTGACCTTCTTTCCGGCCCTCGCCCTCGGCCCGGTCGTCGAGCACCTGATGATGATCGCCGGCCAGACCTTCTGAGGTGAAGACATGATCCTTCGTCGCAGACCTCGCAGCCCCTTCAAGTCACATCCCGGTTCACCGGGATGTGACAGCGAGCGGATGGCGCGGGCCTCCGACATCATCCTGGTGATGATGGCCGGCCTCCTCGTCATCCTCGCCGCCGTTCGAATCCTACATGGCTGACCGCGCGACGGTCGCCTTACTCTTTCAAGCTGGAGTCTCTTATGAGCCAGGCAAAATCCGCGAGCATCATGGATTCTCGCATCCTCATTCCGGCAGTCAGCGCTGCTTTCAAGAAGCTCAACCCGCGGACGCTTGCCCGAAACCCGGTCATGTTCGTCGTGGCCACAGTCTCGGCGCTCACGACCGTTCTCTTCCTCCGCGATCTCATCACCGGCCGCGGAAATCTCGGCTTTTCCTTCCAGATCAATCTCTGGCTCTGGTTCACGGTGCTTTTCGCCAACTTCGCCGAGGCTGTCGCCGAAGGCCGTGGCAAGGCGCAGGCCGACTCGCTTCGCAGGGCCCGCACCGAAACCCAAGCCAAGCTGCTGACGTCCAATGACGGCACGGGTTACCGCATGGTGCCCGGCACGAGCCTGAAGGTCGGCGACGTTGTCCTTGTCGAGGCCGGCGACATCATCCCGTCGGACGGCGAAGTCGTCGAAGGTGTCGCCTCGGTCAACGAAGCTGCGATCACCGGCGAATCCGCGCCGGTCATCCGCGAATCCGGCGGTGATCGTTCGGCGGTCACCGGCGGCACGCAGGTGCTTTCCGACTGGATCCGCGTTCGCATCACGGCGGCTGCGGGGTCGACCTTCCTCGACCGCATGATCTCGCTCGTCGAAGGTGCGGAACGCCAGAAGACCCCGAACGAGATCGCCCTCAACATCCTGCTCGCTGGCATGACGCTGATCTTCGTTCTCGCGACTGCGACGATCCCGAGCTTTGCGGTCTATGCCGGCGGCTCGATCCCCATCATCATGCTCGTTGCACTCTTCGTGACATTGATCCCGACGACGATCGGCGCCCTGCTCTCGGCCATCGGTATTGCCGGCATGGACCGTCTTGTCCGCTTCAACGTGCTCGCCATGTCCGGCCGCGCCGTCGAAGCCGCCGGAGACGTTGACACGCTGCTGCTCGACAAGACAGGCACCATCACCCTCGGCAACCGCCAGGCAACCGCCTTCCATCCGATCCGCGGCGTCTCCGAGCAGGAGCTTGCCGATGCAGCCCAGCTTGCTTCGCTTGCCGACGAAACGCCGGAAGGCCGATCGATCGTCGTGCTTGCCAAGGAGAAATACGCAATCCGCGGCCGCGAGATGGCCAGCCTGAAGGCGACTTTCGTGCCCTTCACGGCCCAGACCCGCATGAGTGGGGTCGATGTCGAGGGCTCGTCGATACGCAAGGGCGCTGTCGACGCGGTGCTTGCCTATGTCGGCGAAGGCTCAACCTCTATGTCGGGCAACGCCGCACTCGCATTGCGGATCAACAGCGACGTCGTGAAGCAGTTGCAGACAATCGCCGACGAAATCGCCAGGTCCGGCGGCACGCCGCTTGCCGTTGCCCGTGACGGCCGTCTGCTTGGCGTCATTCAGCTCAAGGACATCGTCAAGGGCGGCATCCGCGAGCGTTTCGCCGAACTGCGCCGCATGGGCATCCGTACCGTCATGATCACAGGCGACAACCCGATGACCGCCGCTGCGATCGCCGCCGAAGCCGGCGTCGACGACTTCCTGGCGCAGGCAACACCCGAAAACAAGCTGACGCTCATCCGCGAGGAACAGGCGAAAGGTAAGCTGGTCGCCATGTGCGGCGACGGCACGAACGACGCACCGGCCCTTGCCCAGGCCGACGTCGGTGTCGCCATGAATACCGGCACCGTCGCCGCCCGCGAGGCGGGCAACATGGTCGACCTCGACAGCGACCCGACGAAGCTCATCGAGATCGTCGAGATCGGCAAGCAGCTCTTGATGACCCGAGGCGCGCTGACGACCTTTTCGATCGCCAACGATATCGCCAAGTATTTCGCCATCATCCCGGCGATGTTCCTCACCTTCTACCCGCAGCTTTCCGCGCTGAACGTCATGGGCTTGTCGTCGCCGCAAAGCGCCATCCTCTCGGCGATCATCTTCAACGCGCTGATCATCATCGCGTTGATCCCCTTGTCCCTCAAAGGCGTGCGCTACCGTCCGATTGGGGCGGGCGCCCTGCTTTCGCGCAACCTTTTGATCTACGGCCTCGGCGGCATTGTCGTTCCGTTCATCGGCATCAAGGCGATCGACATGCTGATCACCGCTGCCGGCCTCGCCTAAGGAGTACCAGCAATGTTGAAACAACTTCGTCCAGCGATCGTCATGTTCGTTGCCACCACGGCCATCACCGGCCTGCTTTACCCGCTTGCCATGACAGGCGTCGCCAAGGCGCTGTTTCCGACACAGGCAAATGGCAGCCTGATCGAGAAGGATGGCCAGGTGATCGGCTCGACGCTGATCGGCCAATCCTTCACCAGCGAGACGTATTTCCACGGCCGTCCTTCGGCGGCGGGCGACGGCTACAATGCCGAAAGCTCCGGCGGCTCGAACATCGGCCCGACCAGCCAGAAGCTGATCGACCGTGTGAAGGCCGACTACGAGGCCGCCAAGGCGACAAACCCGAATGCCGAAGTGCCGATCGATCTGGTGACCGCCTCCGGCAGCGGGCTTGACCCGCATATCTCGCCGGACACTGCCTACTTCCAGGTACCGCGCGTTGCCAAGGCCCGCAACATGGACGAGGCTGCGGTAAAGGCGCTGGTGGATAGCGCCATACAGCACCCTGAACTCGGCATCCTTGGCGAACCGACGGTCAATGTTCTGGCATTGAACCGGTCCCTCGATGCTTCTATGACTCAGTAAAGGTTGTAGGCCCCGGACGGTTCGCAAGCGGTCCAGGGCCTGCTCATCGGAAAGATCATGCGAATGCCGGATGATAACCGCGATCAGGTTGCAAGGCCCTCGCCGGACGCGCTTCTCGAGAAGGCGCGGGCCGAAACGCGCGGCCGGTTGAAGATATTCCTCGGCGCCGCACCTGGCGTCGGCAAGACCTATGAAATGCTGGTTTCCGGACGGGCAAAGCTTGCGGACGGCATCGACGTTGTTGTTGGGGTCGTCGAGACCCACGGCCGCAGGGAAACCCAGGCGCTGCTCGACGGCTTTGCGATCATTCCGCGGGTGAAAGTCCATTACAAGGGCCACACCCTGGAGGAGATGGACCTCGACGCCATCCTCGCCCGCAAGCCGGGGCTCGTCCTCGTCGATGAACTTGCCCACACCAACGCCGAAGGCAGCCGCCATCCGAAACGCTACCTCGACGTCAAGGAGCTGCTGGATCGCGGCATCGACGTCTATACGACGCTGAACATCCAGCATGTCGAGAGCCTGAACGATGTCGTTTCGCAGATCACCCGCATCCGCGTCCGCGAGACGGTGCCCGACTCCGTGATCGACATGGCTGACGATATCGAGATCATCGACCTGACGCCCGACGACCTGATCAAGCGCCTGCACGATGGCAAGGTCTATGTGCCAAAAACGGCCGAACGCGCGCTGACCAACTATTTCACGCCCGGGAATCTGACGGCACTTCGTGAACTTGCGTTGCGCAAAACTGCGCAGCGTGTCGACGACCAGCTTGTAAGCCATATGCAGGCGCATGCGATCTCCGGTCCATGGGCTGCCGGCGAACGCGTGCTCGTCTCGATCGATCACCATCCGCGATCTGCCTCGCTGGTGCGCTATGCCACACGCATGGCTTCGCGGCTGCGCGCGCCATGGTCCGCCGTCTATATCGAAACCAACCGGTCGATCAGCCTGACAGAAGAAGAGCGGGATACGATTGCAGCAACGCTGCGCCTAGCCGAGCGGCTCGGCGGCGAGGCACTCACGCTTCCCGGAAACCGGGTCGCCGAGGAACTGCTTCGCCACGCGAGCGCCAACAACGTCACGCATATCGTTGTCGGTTCACCCGAGGCGCCGACATGGCGCCAATGGTTTCAGCACTCGCCGGTCGACGATCTGATCCGGCTCGCCGGCGATATCAGCATTCATGTCATCTCCGGCAACGAGAAGGACGACAGCGCGGGCCGAGGCGTCAGACTGGCACCTGCATTGCCGGCCTTCAACATCAAGGCCTATCTGCTCGCAACGGCCTATGTTGCCGTAGCGCTCGGATTCAGCGTGGTGCTCGATCAGGTTCTGGACGTGCGCAACCTTGCCCTGGTTTTCCTGATGGCAGTGCTCACCTCCGCCGTCCTCCACGGTTTGCGGCCCGCGCTCTACAGCTGCCTTCTGGGCGCGCTTGCTTTTAACTTCTTTTTCCTGCCGCCGCGTTTCACCCTGACGATCAGGGACCCCGAAAGCGTGATCGCCTTTTTCTTCTTTATCGGCGTTGCGCTGATTGCGAGTAACCTCACGGCAGCCGTTCAGCGGCAGGCGGCGGCCGCGCGTCAGCGTGCGCGCACCACCGAGGACCTTTATCTTTTTTCCCGCAAGCTCGCGAGCACCGGCACGCTCGACGACGTGCTCTGGGCAACCGCCTTCCAGATCGCCTCGATGCTCAAGGTCCGTGTCGTCCTGCTCCTACCCGAAGAAGGTACGATCGCAGTCAAGGCAGGATATCCGCCTGACGACACGCTGGACGATGCCGATATTGCCGCGGCACGCTGGGCCTGGGAACACAATCATGCCGCCGGGCGCGGTGCGGATACGCTTCCCGGCGCCAAACGCCTTTATGTGCCGCTACGAACCGGGCGCACCGCCGTCGGCGTCATCGGTCTCGACAGCGACCGCCGCGAGGGCCCGCTGTTTACGCCCGAGCAGCAGCGACTCCTGGATGCGCTTGCCGACCAGGCAGCGCTTGCCATCGAGCGCATACAGCTCGTTGCCGATGTCGATCGCGCCAAGCTCGCCGCCGAAGCCGACCGGTTGCGTTCCGCCTTGCTGACCTCGATTTCGCATGACCTGAAGACACCGCTTGCCGCGATCCTTGGCGCCGCCGGCACACTGCGCGACTATTTCGGCTCCATGCTGGCAGAAGATCGCGACGATCTTCTGTCGACAGTTATCGACGAATCCGAACGCCTGAATCGGTTCATCGCCAACCTGCTCGACATGACGAAAATCGAATCCGGAGCCATGGAGCCGAATTACGGCTTGCACTATCCAGGCGATATCGCCGGCAGCGCGCTGAGGCGGGCCATCAAGATCCTTGAGCGTCACAAGACCGAGATGATCATGCCTGTCGACCTGCCGATGGTGCGTGTCGATCCCGTACTTTTCGAACAGGCGCTCTTCAACCTGCTCGACAATGCTGCGAAATATGCGCCTGAAGGTTCGGTGATCCGCATCGAGGGCTGGACCGATGCCGGACACGTCGTCATTCAGATTGCCGACGAGGGCCTGGGTATTCCACCCAACGATCTCACCCGCGTCTTCGACACCTTCCACCGCGTCCGCAAGGGCGACCAGGTGCGTGCCGGAACAGGTCTCGGCCTTTCCATCTGCCGCGGTTTCATCGAGGCAATGGGAGGAACGATCATTGCCGAAAACCGCAAGGACCGCTCCGGCGCCGTCTTTACCATCCGCCTGCCGAAACCCAATGACATTCCAAAACTGGATGAGCTCAAATGACCGGTTCAGCCGTGAAAATTCTCGTCGTCGACGACGAGCCGCCGATCCGCAAACTGCTTCGCGTCGGGCTCAGTGCGCAAGGCTACGAGGTGCATGAGGCGCCGAATGCCGCCGGTGCCGATCGGGCCGTGAAAGAAAATGAGCCGGACCTCGTCGTTCTGGATCTCGGCCTTCCCGACAAGCCGGGCCACGACCTGCTGCGCGAATGGCGCGAAGATGGCCTTTCCATGCCCGTCGTCATCCTCTCAAGCCGCACCGACGAGGCGGGCATCGTCAAGGCGCTCGAAACCGGCGCTGACGACTATGTGACGAAACCCTTCGGCATCAACGAGCTCGGTGCCCGCATCCGTGTGGCACTCCGCCATCGGCTGCAGCAGCAGGGCGAAAAGGCCATCTTCCAAACCGGTGGCCTTTCCATCGATCTCGTCAAGCGGATCGTCAAGGTGGACGACAGGGAGATCAAGCTGTCTCCGAAGGAATACGATATCCTTCGAGTGCTCGCCCAGCACGCCGGCAAGGTGCTGACGCATCAGTTCCTTCTGAAACAGATTTGGGGACCGGCAGCCGACGTTCAGTATCTGCGCGTCTATGTCCGCCAGCTGCGGCAAAAGGTGGAGCAGATTCCGGACCAGCCGCAATATATCACCACCGAAACCGGCGTCGGCTACCGGCTCAGGGAGCCGGATTGATTTCGGGCGCCTCATCCGGTCAATATGATAACGGGAAAGACATGAACCTCGCAGACATCATCCGGCCGGAGCATGCCATCATCGGCGTCTCGGGGGCGACGAAGTGGCGTGCGCTGCGGAGCCTCGCGGAAAAGGCCGGCAAAGCATTCGACATCGAGGAGAAGATCATCCTCCAGGCGCTGGAAAGCCGTGAAAACCTCGGCTCGACCGGCATCGGCAACGGCATCGCGGTGCCGCATGCGGTGATCGCCGGCATGACGAGCCCGCGCGGCCTTCTTGTGCGTTTCGCGCAGCCGCTGGATTTCGAGGCGATCGACGACGTGCAGACGGACATCGCCTTCGTGCTACTTTTCGGAGAGAGCAATCGAGGCGCATACCTAAACGTGCTTGCCGCCATCGCACGGCGCCTGCAGTCAGATGGCGTCCTTATGTCGATGCGCAAGGCAAAAAACGTCGATGAATTCTATTCGAGTTTCATTGGAGATTCACGACCATGAGAGAGCGCGGTTTGAGCGCAGCGCCTGGTCCCTTGAGACATCATCGCCCGTCCTGTCGCGAATTTGTTATTTCAGCAGCCTTCTTGTCGCCGGAATGCCACATTTCTTAGGATGGCTCGCAATGCGGACATATCGCCGGGCAGGATGCTCATTTCAGATTTGCCCGTCATATGGGATGACATTCTAAAAGCACCTGGGGAACCGGAAGAACGTTCGTTTCGTTATACGACCAAGTTGATAGAGTTTAGGCAGAACGAAGGAGGTTCCCATGCGATCAATAAGGACGATTCGGCTGCTTGCGGCCGCTGTCTTTGCAGGCAGCGTAGCAATCGGCGCCGTTGCCCCGGCTTTCGCCGATCAGACGCTTCTCAACGTGTCCTACGACCCGACGCGCGAATTGTATAAGGATTTCAATGTCGCCTTTGCCGAAAAGTGGCAGAAGGATACCGGCGAGACGGTCACGATCCAGACGTCGCATGGCGGCTCCGGCGCCCAGGCGCGTTCGGTCATCGATGGCCTTGAGGCCGATGTCGTAACTCTCGCACTCGAAGGCGACATCGATGCGATCGCCGAGAAGACCGGCAAGATCCCGGCCGATTGGAAGTCCAAGTTCCCGAACAATTCGGCGCCCTACACCTCCACCATCGTTTTCCTCGTCCGCAAGGGCAATCCGAAGGGCATCAAGGATTGGGGCGACCTGATCAAGGAAGATGTCCAGGTCATCACGCCGAACCCGAAGACCTCGGGCGGCGCACGCTGGAACTTCCTGGCCGCCTGGGCTTGGGCCAAGCAGGCAAACGGCGGCAACGACACCAAAGCCCAAGAATACGTGACGCAGCTGCTACAGCACGTTCCGGTGCTCGACACCGGCGCTCGCGGCGCAACGACGACCTTCGTCCAGCGCGGTCTGGGCGATGTTCTGCTCGCCTGGGAAAACGAAGCCTATCTTTCGCTGGAAGAACTTGGTCCGGACCAGTTTGAGATCGTCACGCCGACCCTGTCGATCCGCGCCGATCCGCCGGTCGCAATCGTCGACGGCAACGTCGACAAGAAAGGCACGCGCAAGGTCGCCGAAGCCTATCTCAACTACCTCTACTCCGATGAAGGTCAGAAGATCGCTGCCAAGCACTTCTATCGCCCGAGCAAGCCGGAAGTCGCCGACAAGGCGGACATTGCCCGTTTCCAGAAACTGAAGCTCGCGACTATCGACGACTTCGGCGGGTGGAAGGAGGCGCAGCCGAAATTCTTCGGTGATGGCGGCGTGTTTGACCAAATCTACAAGCCGGCCCAATAATACGCCGCATGAAAGCACATAGCCCCACACGGTGGCGGTTCAAACGGCCGAGCGTCATTCCAGGTTTTGGAATAGCGCTCGGCCTTACCTTGACCTGGCTCACCCTTCTGATCCTCATCCCGCTCTCGGGCCTCGCCTGGCGCTCGAGCGAACTCGGCTGGGACAAATTCGTGTCGATCGCGCTCGATCAGCGTACGCTAAGCGCGCTTCGCATTAGCTTCGGCGCCGCGTTCGTCGCGGCCTGCGTCAATGCCGCTTTCGGCGTCGTCCTCGCCTGGGTGCTGGTGCGCTACCGTTTCCCCGGCAAGCGCGTCATTGATGCGATGGTCGATCTGCCTTTCGCATTGCCGACCGCCGTTGCCGGCATCGCCTTGACGACGCTCTATGCGCCGAACGGCTGGATCGGCCAGTTCCTGACGCCGCTCGGCATCAAGATCGCCTTCACACCTGTGGGCATCGTCGTCGCTCTCGTTTTCGTCGGTCTACCCTTCGTCGTGCGTACCGTGCAGCCGGTGATGGAAGAGATCGACAAGGAGGTGGAAGAAGCTGCCGCAACGCTCGGTGCCAATCGTTTCCAGACGATCTTCCGCGTCCTGCTTCCAGCACTCGCGCCTGCCGTGCTGACGGGCTTTGCACTCGCCTTCGCTCGCGGCGTCGGCGAATACGGCTCGGTCATCTTCATTGCCGGCAACCTGCCGTTCAAGTCGGAGATTGCGCCGCTTTTGATCATCATCAAATTGGAAGAATACAACTATGCGGCCGCGACGGGTATTGCTGCAGTCATGCTGATCATCTCGTTCATCATGCTGCTGGTCATCAATCTCATCCAGAGTTGGAGCAGGCGGAGGTATGGGAATGGCATTTGACACGATCGCTCGCTCAACCAAGGTCCGCTCTGTCATCACCGAAACCAGGTTCGCCCGCTGGACGCTCATCATCCTGTCGCTGATCTTCCTGCTCCTTATTTTGCTGCTGCCGCTTGCGGCGGTCTTCGTCGAGGCCTTTCGCAAGGGCGGGAGTGCTTTCTTCGAGGCGCTGCAGGACGCGGAAACCTTCTCCGCGATTCGGCTGACCCTTGTCGTCGCCGGAATCAGTGTACCGCTAAACTTGTTTTTCGGCGTCGCGGCGGCTTGGGCGATTGCCAAGTTCGAGTTCAAGGGCAAGGCTTTCCTGACGACCTTGATCGACCTGCCTTTCTCCGTCTCGCCGGTTATTTCCGGCCTCGTCTTCGTGCTGCTTTTCGGCGCCAATACCTATCTCGGAAAATGGTTCGATGCGCACGACATCAAGATTCTTTTCGCCGTGCCGGGACTGATCCTTGCCACCATGTTCGTCACGTTCCCGTTCGTCGCGCGGGAATTGATCCCGCTGATGCAGGAGCAGGGAACGGCAGACGAAGAGGCTGCCTTGTCGCTAGGGGCCAGCGGCTGGCAGACCTTCTGGCACGTCACCTTGCCGAACATTAAATGGGGCCTGCTTTATGGTGTGCTGCTCTGCAACGCCCGCGCCATGGGCGAGTTCGGTGCCGTCTCCGTCGTCTCCGGCCATATCCGCGGCCAAACGAACACCATGCCGCTGCAGGTAGAAATTCTCTACAACGAATATAACTTCACCGGCGCCTTTGCCGTTGCGACATTGCTTGCCTTGCTTGCCCTTGTGACCCTTGTTTTGAAGACGCTGCTCGAAATGCGATACAGCGAAGAAATCGCCGCCAGCCGACGGCACTGAAGGAAATAAAATGGAAGTTCGCATTCAGAACCTGCGCAAGGAATTCGAGCGTTTTCCGGCGTTGCACGACGTCTCTCTTGATATCCGCTCCGGCGAACTGATCGCGCTGCTCGGGCCGTCCGGCTCCGGCAAGACGACATTGCTGCGCCTCATTGCCGGCCTCGAGAGCCCGACCGAGGGCCTGATCTACTTCGGTGACGAAGATGCCTCGAAAAAGACCGTGCAAGAGCGCAATATCGGCTTCGTGTTCCAGCACTACGCCCTCTTCCGCTACATGACGGTGCTCGACAACGTCGCCTTCGGGCTCAAGGTGCGCAACACGGCCCGCCGCCCGTCAAAAATCGAAATCCGCAGCCGCGCGCTGGAACTGCTCGATCTCGTGCAGCTTTCCGGCCTGGAGAAACGCTATCCGGCCCAGCTCTCGGGGGGCCAGCGCCAGCGCGTCGCCCTCGCCCGTGCGCTGGCAGTTGAGCCTAACGTACTGCTTCTCGATGAGCCCTTCGGCGCGCTCGACGCCCAGGTGCGCAAGGACCTGCGCAGATGGCTTCGTGAAATCCACGACCGCACCGGCCACACCACGGTTTTCGTCACGCATGACCAGGACGAGGCGATGGAACTCGCCGACCGCGTCGTCGTCATGAGCCAGGGCGCGATCGAACAGGTCGGCACGCCTGACCAGGTCTACGACAACCCGAATTCACCTTTCGTCTTCGGCTTCGTCGGTCAGTCGAACTGTCTGGATGTGCGCGTTGCCAGCGGCGAAATCTGGTTCGAAGACCGCCCGCTGGGGCTCACGGCTCAGAACGAGGCGGACGGCCAAGCGCAGCTCTATTTCCGTCCGCACGATATCGAACTGCGCGACGGCTGCGGCGGCTGCATTGCCGGCCTGCTCGTTTCCAGCCGCCGCGTGGCCGGCACGCGCCATATCGAGGTCAATATCGGCAAGGATCACCCATCGATAGAGCTCGAACTGCCGCCTGCACAGGCTGACGGCCTTGACCGCAACCGCATCGCCTTCCGTCCGAAACGCTGGAAGCTGTTCAGGAGCGCTTGACGGTCCATGCCTCTCCAAAAGGAGTAGAGGAGGCACGAAAGGTCAAATGTATTGCCGACGACTTCTCAAATATGTTGCCGGCGGCATCGAAGAAAGCGCCATCCCTTATATTACGCATTGCTTATTTTAGAGAAATGCCCAATAACCATACCTGCGAAACGTTTTGGCAACCATTTGTCAGGTGGAGGAGATCATGTCTCTCGCAATCAACGATATCGCACCGGATTTCCAGGCAGAAACGACCGAAGGCAAGATTCAGTTTCACGACTGGATCGGCAATTCCTGGGCCGTCCTGTTCTCACATCCGAAGGATTTCACGCCGGTTTGCACCACCGAACTGGGCTACATGGCCAGGATCAAGCCCGAGTTCGATAGACGCGGAGTGAAGATCATTGGCTTGTCCGTCGATCCGCTCGACCGCCATTCCGGCTGGGCAAGCGACATCAAGGAAACCCAGGGCGCAGCACCGAATTTCCCGATGATTGCCGATACCGACTACAACGTGTCGAAGCTCTATGGCATGCTTCCGGCAGCAGTATCGGGCGATCCGACGACGCGCACGCCGGCCGACAACCAGACGGTGCGTAACGTCTTCGTCATCGGCCCGGACAAAAAGATCAAGCTGATCCTCGTCTATCCGATGACCACCGGCCGCAATTTCGATGAAGTGCTGCGTGTGATCGACTCGCTGCAGCTGACGGCCAAACACAGGGTCGCAACGCCGGTGAACTGGAAGCAAGGCGAAGACGTCATCATCGCCGGCTCAGTGAGCGACGACGAAGCCAGGACGATCTATCCGAAAGGATGGAACGCGCCGAAGCCCTACATCCGGATCGTCCCGCAGCCAGAGACGTAACAGCAGCATCCGGTTCGTCCGGGGCAACATTGCGAAAGGGGGTGCCGATGATCTTCCGTCAGCTCTTCGACAGCGTTTCCGGCACCTACACCTATCTCATCGCCAGCCGGCAAGGGGGCGAGGCGCTCATCATCGATCCGGTGCTCGAGAAGGTCGATCGCTATCTCAAGCTCGTGGAAGAGCTTGACCTCAAGCTGGTCAAGGCCGTGGATACGCATCTGCACGCCGACCACATTACCGGGTTGGGCGCACTGCGCGACCGCACCCATTGCATTACCGTGATGGGCGAACAGACGCTTGCCGATGTCGTCTCGATGCGCGTGACCGAAGGCGACCGTGTCGCGATCGAGGGACTGAGCCTCGACGTGCTCTATACGCCCGGCCATACCGACGATTCCTATTCCTTCCTCATGAACGGCCGCGTGTTCACGGGCGACACGCTGCTCATCCGCGGCACCGGACGCACCGATTTCCAGAACGGCAATCCGCTTCAGCAATATGATTCCATCTTCAACAAACTCCTCAAATTGCCGGACGAGACGCTGGTCTATCCGGCGCACGACTATAAGGGCGACACGGTCTCGACCATCGGCGAGGAGAAGCGCTTCAATCCGCGCCTCAAGGTTCGATCGGCTGACGAATATGCCGACCTCATGAACAACCTGAAGCTGCCAAATCCGAAGATGATGGATGTGGCCGTGCCCGCAAATATTCATGTCGGTCTGCATCAAGACGAGATCGCACGCAAAGGCTGGGCCGTCTCGGCTGCCGACGCGGTGACGCTGCGCGGCCGCCCCGACATTGCAATCGTCGATCTGCGCGAGAAGGCAGAACGCGAGAAGCATGGAACGATCCCCGGCTCTCTGCATGCACCTTATCTGGATTTACAGGAAAACATCAGCGCGGGCGGCATGCTGCATGAAATGGCGACCGCCACCGGCAAGCGCGTCCTGTTCTACTGCGCCTTCGGCGAACGTTCGGCGATGGCCGTGCAGGCAGCCCATGACGCCGGACTTGCCAGCGCCTGCCACATCGAAGGTGGCCTCGACGCCTGGAAGAAGGCGAACGGGCCAGTGGTCCGATAGACCGCATCATCGATTTTTTCAGCTGTGCGACAGCGTCGTCTAACACGGAGCTTGCCCACATGTCTGATTTCGATTGGTACCAGAAGCATGGGACGAACACGGAAAAATCAGCAAGCGCCAGGCCGCACTGTGGATGCCGTAGCCGACGGGGCGGAGGAAGAGACGTCAGCCTGCCCTGTTCCCCTCGCTATTGAATAGATGCAGATGCTGTGCCGGAAAGGAGACGTTGACTTTCGGCCCGCACGCCAGCGCATCGCGGTCAAGCGTGAAGACTTTGAACGGCAACCCGTGCAGTGAGAGATGCAGGATAATGCCGAAGCCCGTCGGCTCGACGAGTTCGACCTCAGCGCTGATGCCGCTTTGATCCGACATGACCACATGCTCCGGACGGATGCCGAGCGTGACTTTCGCGCCGCTCGAAAGCGCAAGCGGCGCCGATAGTGGAACCAGTGTCCCGTCCTTGAGCCTGACCCCGCTCGCCTCGTAAATTGCATCGAGGAAATTCATACCCGGTGAGCCGATGAAGCCTGCGACGAAAAGATTGGCGGGCCTGTCGTAGAGTTCGAGCGGGCTGCCGACCTGCTGGACGACCCCGCCATGCATGGCGACGATCCGGTCCGCCAGCGTCATCGCCTCGATCTGGTCGTGCGTCACATAGATCGAGGTCGCCTTCAGGTCACCATGCAGTTTCTTGATCTCCGCCCGCATCTGTTCGCGAAGACGCGCGTCGAGGTTCGAAAGCGGCTCGTCGAAGAGGAAGGCCTTCGGCTGACGCACGATGGCCCGGCCCATGGCGACACGCTGCCGCTGGCCGCCAGAAAGTGCCTTCGGCCGTCGTTCAAGCAGCGGATCGAGGCCAAGTTTAGAGGCTGCATTTGCAACCGCACTCGCAATCTTTTCCTTCGCCGTCTTCCTGAGCTTCAGGCTGTAGCTCATGTTTCCGGCGACGTTCATGTGCGGATAAAGCGCGTAGGACTGGAACACCATGGCGATGTCCCGGTCCTTCGGGTGCAGCTCGTTGACCCGCTTGCCGGCAATGCGGATTTCACCGCCGGTGACGTCTTCCAGCCCCGCGATCATGCGCAGCAAGGTGGATTTGCCGCAGCCCGACGGGCCGACGAGCACGACGAATTCCCCGTCCTTGATGCGCAGATCGATGTCATGCAGCACCTGTACGTGGCCATAGGCTTTCTTGATGTTCTGGATATCGATCGATGCCATGTGACTAACCCTTGACCGCGCCGGCCGTCAGGCCCTGGACGAGATAACGCTGAATGAGTAGGAAGAAGAGGCCGGCTGGAATGAGCGCCATGACGCCCGCCGCCATCATTTGCCCGAAATCCACGGAGAATTTCGAAACGAACGTGAGAAGGCCGACCGGGAAGGTCGCCGCGTCGTTACCGTTGATGAGCATAAGCGCGAAGAGCAGCTCGCTCCACGCCGCCGTGAAGACGAAGCCGAGCGTTGCAGCAATCCCCGGAAGCGTCAGCGGCAGTATGATTTGCCGAAACGCGGTGAACTGTGTGGCGCCATCGATCAGCGCGGCCTCTTCAAGATCCTTCGGGATGCCGTCGAAGAAGGACTGCATCAGGAAGGTCGCGAAGGGCACGTTGAAGGCCGTATAGACGACGACGAGGCCGGTCAGGCTGTTCGTCAGGTGCAACGGCGAGAGGATCTTGAAGATGGGTGCGACGAGCATGACCAGCGGGAACATCTGCGTCAAAAGCATCAGCGCGACGATCCAGTATTTTGCCCGGAAGTTGAAGCGCGACAGCGCATAACCGGAAAGCGAGGCGCAGATCGTCACCGCCACCGCAGTAGAAGCCGACACGATCAAGCTGTTCTTGAAGAAGGTCGGAAAGGCACTGTGCTGAAGCACGAAGGAATAGTGATCCCAGGTCGTGCGCGACGGCCACATGCGAACGCCTTCGCTATAAAGAAGATCGTTCGGCGTCACCGAGACCTTCAGCAGCCAGAAGAGCGGGAAGAGCGCGAAACCGATATAGCAGAGGATCGCCAACCGATGCGCGACGGTCGGAATGATGGATCGTCTCATCGGTTCAGTCCTTGTTCAGCAAAGTCTGCCTAAGCAGGATGATCAGCATGGAATAGGCAAGCAGCAGCGCGAGCAGAACCAGCGCGATCGCCGAGGCATAGCCGAAATCGAGCCGCCTGAAGGCCTGAGTAAAGATGTAGCTGGCGACGATCTGCGTTCGGTCCGCAGGTCCGCCGCCGGTCATGACCACGATGAGGTCGGCGAAGTTCGACACCCAGACGGTGCGCAGCAGCACGGTGATGGCAATCGTTGGCGCAAGGAAGGGAAGCGTGATCGAACGGAAACGCTGGAACCAGCCGGCGCCATCGATGGACGCAGCTTCGTAGAGATCGCGCGGGATTGCCTGAAGTGCGGCAAGCAGCGTGATCGCGAAGAATGGAATGCCCCACCAGACATTGGCGATGATCGGTCCCCACATCGCATATTGCGGATCAGAGAGGATATTGCTGGGCGCGCCCATTAGCCCGAGACCGAAGAGCCAGTGCGGGATCGGCCCGATCACAGGATTAAATAGCCAGGCCCAGTTGAGACCGGCAAGGAAGGATGGGACCGCCCACGGCAGGAAGACCAGCGCCTGAACGATACCCCTGCCCCAGAACGGCTTGTCGAGGAGCAGCGCCAGGATGAGCCCGAAGATGAACTGCAAGATGACGGAAGCCCCGGTCCACCACAGCGTATTCCGAAGCGCGCCGTAGAAGGCTGCATCCGCCGAAAGGGCGCGGAAATGCTCAAGCCCGATGAAACCACCGGAAAATGGGTTCAGAAGCTGGATATCGCGGAAAGCATAGGAAATGCCCACCACAAGTGGCACCAGCATGACCGCGATGATGAGGATCAGCGACGGCGCGCTGTAGAGATAAGGTTCCGAGGCATCCGCAAGACGCTGAAGCCACGGCCTGCGGTCGGGGCGCATGTCGCGCGTGTCGGCGGTCATAGTCATCGGGTTGCGGCTCTCATCATGTTACGCGAAAGTCTTGTCCGGCGGCCAGCCCCCTCATCCGCCTGCCGGCACCCTCTCTCCGATGGCGCGACCTCTCGGGTCCCTTCTCCCCACTGTAGAGAAGGTGGCCCGAAGGGTGGGATGAGAGGCTCCAGCCTCAAAGCCAGCCGTTTTACTTCTTGGCCAGGAACTTCTGCTGTGCCTTGGTCAGGTAATCGGCCCACTGATCGGCCAGTTCCTTCGGTGTGATGTCGCCGAGAAGTGCCTGCTGCGAGGTCTTGATCGCCAGCGAATCCTTGAAGAAGGCGAATTCTTCGAGATAGGTCGGCATGACGGTCGGAACCGTGTTTGGGTCGGCCAGTTCTTCGAACCAGCCCTTGAACTGGTCGCCCGCATAGAAGGGATCCTTCTCGGCGGCCGTGTAGGCCGGCAGGGCGCCGATCTTCTTGTTCCACTCAATGTTGCCTTCCGGACCTTCGAGCGTTGCAATCAGCTTCCAGGAAAGATCCTTGTTCTGGCTCGTCGTGAACATCGACCAGCCCGCATAGCCGATCGTCGGGAACGATTTGCCGTCCGGGCCTTTCGGCAGCGGGATGACGCCGAAGTCCTCCTTCTTCATGCGCTCGGCAATCGCGATCAAGGCATCCGGATCCTGGTCGAGGAAAGCGCAGGTGCCGGAGTAAAAGCCGGCAACGACCTCGTTGAAGCCCCAGTTCACGCTGTCCTTCGGCGCATAGCCCTTCTTGTAGAGGTCGACCATCCACTCGATGCCTTTTGCCCAGCCGGGGCTGTTCATGGTCGAGGTGCCGTCTTCGTTGAAATACTTGTTGTCGCCTGCCATGGAGGCGGCGAAGATCATCCAGCCGTTGAGGCCGCCCGGGCCGCCGCGCATGCAGTAGCCGTATTTGCCGGAGATCTTGGAGACCGCTTCGGAGGCCTTGGTGAATTCGTCCATCGTCTTCGGCGGTTCGGCGACACCTGCATCCTGCAGCAGCTTCTTGTTGTAGAACATGGCGCGCAGGTAGAAGCCGTACGGCAGCATATAGGCCGTGTCCTTGACATCGCGGCCGAGTTCGAGCGCGCGCGGCGTCAGTTCCTTGGTGTGCTCCCACTTTTCGAGATAGGGCTCAAGGCTTTCGAGCATGCCATTGTTGCCATAAAGCGAAAGCCAGGTGTCGGGCATTTCCATCACATCGGGCGTATCGCCCGCCGATACCATGGTCGCGAACTTCTGGAAGGCTTCGTTCCAGGGCAGCGAGATGATCTCGACCTTGGTGCCCGGGTTTTCGGCTTCGAACTTGCCGACGATCGATTTCAGCGTCTCGGTGCGCTCCGGACTGGTGATGACTTCGACGAGCTTCAGCGTCGTATCGGCAAGGGCCGTGCCTGCCATCATCGTGGCGAAGAGCGTTGCGGTTATCAGTCTTTTCATGCTCAGTTCCCCCTTTTTGGTGTTCTCTCAGGTTGAAGATTATGAAGCGGCAGCAATCGCCGCTTCGATATCTCTCCACAGCGCCTCGGTTCCTTCGAGGCCGACATGGAGGCGTACGGACCGCGGATGAATGCCAAAGGCATGCGCGGAATTCGGCTGCGCTTTCTGCTGAAGCACGACCTCGCCTGGTACGATCAGGCTTTCATGTCCACCCCAGCTCACTCCCAGTTTGAAGAGCTTGAGGTGATCGGCGAAGGCGCGGATATCGACGCCATCGCGGAATATGAACGAAAAGAGGCCCGACGTGCCGTTGAGGCCTACAGGCAGGCGGTTGGTAAGGCCGGGATGGCAGACCTGCTCGACCACATCGAGCGCCTGCAGGCGCTGGGCGATCGTCATCGCCGCAGCCTCGTGGGCCTTCATGCGAAGCGGCAGGGTACGGAGACCGCGGATCAGGAGCCAGGCATCGAAGGGCGAAAGCTTGCCGCCGAGATAAGGATAGGCCTCGGCCTTGATGTGCGCGATCATTTCCTTGGAGCCTGCAACGACGCCGGCGACGACATCGCTGTGGCCGCCGAGATATTTCGAGGCCGAGTGAATGACGAGATCGACACCCAAGGTCAGCGGCTGCTGGAAGAAAGGGCTAGCCCAGCTATTGTCTATCATCGTGACGACGCCCTGCCCCCTGGCAAGTGCCGCAAGCGCGCCGACGTCATGGGCTTCCATAATCCAGCTCGTCGGGCTTTCCATGTAAAAAACCTTGGCGCCGGGCAGCGCCTTGGCGATTGCCTCCTCGTCGCGTCCATCGACATAGGTCACTTCAACCTTCATGCGCTTCAGGATCGTGCCGAATAGACGGAAAGCATCGGGATAGACATGCTTGACTGCCACGATCCGGTCGCCAGGCTCGACGAAGCTTAAAACTGCAGACGAGATCGCCGACATGCCGCTTGCAAAGCCGACCGCGTCTTCCGCGCCTTCGAGCTTTGCCAGCATTTCCTCGAACATACGCACCGTCGGGTTGAGCCCGCGCGTATAGATCGGTCGCACCTTCTCGCCGCGATAGGAGGCGATCATGTCGTCGTAATCGGTAAAGGTGAAAAGCGATGTCTGAAAAATCGGCGGAACGACCGCGTCGGCAAAGTTGCCCTCATCGTGCGCGGTGATCAGCGAAGCAAGATCGAACGGTTGCAAGCCGCTGCTCATTTGGACATTTCCTTGATGTCTTCCTCGACGACCTCGAGAATTTTCAATGTTTCTTCGCGAGCAGCCTCCGCGTCCTGAGCGCCGATCGCGTTGAAAAGCGTGCGGTGGAACGGAAAGGACCGGCGCGCGAAGTCTTCTCGGTCGAACGGGTGGGTCCAGAAGCGCTCGAAGGCCTCACGCATCTGTTCAAGAAGCTGACCGAACAGCGGATTGTGAGTTGCGTCGTAAACCGCCATGTGAAAGGCGAGGTCTTCGGGACCGGATGTGCCCTTCGCATGGTGCACTCGTTCCATCTCACCGAGCTTCTCCTCGATGATCACGAGATCTCTGGCTGTTCTGCGCCGCGCGGCCACCATGCCCGCCTCGCATTCGATGCCGCGGCGAACCTCCAGCGTCTGCAAAAGCACGTCGCGAAGATGCGCAGTGTCGAGCGACAGCGGCATGTGGATGGTCGCCTTGGAAACCGGCTTCAGCAGATAGGTGCCGCTTCCCTTGCGCGTCTCGATGACTCCAAGTGCCTGAAAGTGCCGGATCGCCTCGCGAATGGTCGAACGGCCGACGGCAAGGGCTGCCATGAGTTCGCGTTCGGCAGGCAGCCTGTCACCTGTCTTAAGCTTTGCGGCATCGACGTAGTGAGCCAACGCTTCGGTGACCTGACGGGCGCGATCCATTACCGGAAGCGGCCGGATCAAGGGATTATCGCTGACATTTGCCTTCATGGTTCCCCGTTGTCTTCCCAAGCAGACGTAAAATTGGTCTGACATCTTAGCATTTCTCAAAGACTGCGACCCGTCAAGATGCCAAGACAATTGTTAGCGACACACTTCACAATCTTCCGCGAGGGACGTTGGTTGGCGCCAATGTTCCATTAGCTTCGTCCAGTCGGGCTGTTTGGCCCCGAAAACGAAGCATGAAGCCGCATTTCCAGCTGCGGATCATTTTAGATCCTCCCAGCTAGTGGTACCGCTTTAAGCGCGTCCAGCAAGGGTCGGCCTCGGTTACACGCCGAAGGTCTGGTGATGGTCACACCGAACAAGGATTTTTTGCCAAAACTCTTTCAACGAGAGAGATGCAATCCTGGTACGAGTTCGCGTTTCTGCTCTTGTCTCAGTCGCTCATGTGTCGACGCACTATCGGCAACACGGGGAATCTTGAGGACTTTCATGCGAGTTGGGAGCTTCGGCGGGAGGCTCATTCTTCCCCTGCTGAAAATCCGGAATATTACTGCCAGATGATTGAAGCGCTTTATGTGGAGATATCTTCGTGAGTGGTTGGTTGAAGAGATGTATGTCACATGAATATCCCAGTGAACGGTCGCGGCAGCCGATAACCGTCATGATGGCATTGACAGATGCCAGATTGCGATTTCGGCAACAGTGAAGTGAGGGAGGCGGTCGGATTACGGGCGACAACATCGCTCGACGTCCTTGAGACCCAGCGGTCATAGTGCCGCCATAGAGTTCGGCCCAATCATTCTTGTTTAACAAGCGGACGGCGAAAAATGAGATTGCTGGCTCTTCTTGCTGTGGCCATTTTGCTAACGGTGTTTCAAGCCCAAGCCCAAGTTTATGGACCATACGATGGATATGACGAATACGGGGACTACGGCTATGAAGACCCGTACAGTCCTTATCCGCCACCGCTCGATTACGAGCCAATGCCTCGCTATCAGGAACCCTTGCGTGAGCGCAGACCGTCGACACGAAGCGCGAGGGGAACCATCGTAATCGCGACACATGAGCATACGCTTATTTACACGACACCTTGGGGCGAGCAGTATGCTTACCCCATCGCCGTCGGCCGCGAAGGCAAGCAATGGTACGGATCAACTCGGGTGGTGTCGAAGCGAGAGCATCCCGAATGGCGTCCGACGGCGAGTATGCGGCAGAAGAACCCAAGGCTTCCGGCCGTCGTGAAGTCTGGCCCCGCCAACCCGCTTGGAACCCGGGCGATCTACCTTGCCGACGGGCTACTACGCATACACGGGACAAACGACCCCTCCTCCATAGGCACCAACGCGTCAAGCGGTTGCTTTCGGATGTACCGCGAGGACGTCGAGGAGCTTTACGAGATGGTCCAGCCGGGAACGCGGGTCATCGTTCAGCGATGACAGAGGAATCTGATTGCTAGGCGACTGCTGCTGCGGCCACGGAGACTCCGTGGAACCGCAGGCAGCTCGGTCGGTGGAATTGTCGCATTATTTCCATTTCGCTGCCCACTGGCGAAGTTCCACCTTCGCCTTTTCAGGCCATATCTTCACAGCCGGGTTCACCTTGATCTTCTGACCAGACGGCTTCCAAGCGAGGTAGACGGTCCTCGAAGCAAGGTCGGCGACAACTACGGCCTCTTGATCCGAGCACATATGCCGCGAACAAGCTGTGCCGACGAAAAGGTCACCCTTGAACTCACCAGACCCCACACCAAGGAGGATATCATTGATCAGCGCTTTGTCGGCTCCGGCGAGACGGTTAATCTCTGCGGCCACCTCCGCATAATCCAGCAACCCTCCCGGATGCGCCACCGAGCGCTCCCTGAGCTGGTCCCAGCCCTTGGAAGTATCAGTGACGAAGGCCTCGCCTTGGAGTTCCTTGAAACCGGCACTGGCGGTCCACTCCCACTTTCGCCCCGGCTCGTTCGGCGTTGCCGGGGTGGAGAGAGTGAGTTTGCCATCCGATGGTTTGACAGTCACTGGAAGGCAACTATCGAGCGGACCGTCGATCCGAGGCGTTTGCCCTTTCGGAAAAGAGACCACGAAAGGTGCAGCCTCACACGCATTGCCGCCCGCTGAAGAGGTTCGTGATCGGCTTCAACCTCGCCGTCAATGACATTCGCGCCGATGGCCACCTAGATGACGATACCTCGTTCGACGTCGTAATCCGGCACATCGATTATCTCATCAATCGCTTAGGAGAAGACAAGGTCGCCCTTGGGATTTTGACGGTGCCGTCGTTCCCCATCAGGTCAAGGATGCGAGCGGCTTGCCACATCTCTTCGAGGCTATGCGCAAAGGTGGGTTTGACGAGCTGACCCTGCGGAAATTCGCTTATGACAATTGGCTTCGTGTGTTCGTCCTGACATGGAAGGACAGTCCAACCGGCAGCTCGCGTCGTTCGTTATATTGATGCTTTTGCGACATAAGAGTCTCATCCAGATTGTCGCTGCGCAGTCCGATTCGCGCACCAATGCTGCCCCCTGCTCTGGTGGCCTTTATATTTTTGTGTTGCTCATGGATTTCCCAGGCCTCGGCAAGCTGCCAATCGGTAACGAACTCGGTGCGCTTATCGCCGCCATGGAGGGGCATCGATGCTTGACTTTGCCCCACAGCCAAGTGCGTCTGGCTGGAACGAAAAGACGACGATAACCTTCGAGGAAAGTTGGGTTCGATGGTGTTTTGGATAGGAAGTACCTTTGGATTGCTGATTGCTTATCTTCTCGGTTCTGCGCCGACTGGTTACCTCGCAGGAAAACTGCTTCGAGGTATCGATATCCGAGAGCACGGCTCCAAATCCACCGGAGCGACGAACGTGCTGCGTACCCTCGGCAAATGGCCTGCGCTGTTCGTGCTTCTTGTCGATGTGTTGAAAGGCGCGGCCGCGATAGTCTTTGCTCGCTGGTATTACCCTTTGTTATCTACACAACCGTCCATCGCGTCGCCCACAGATATCCGGACCTTGGTGCCATCGACGGTTTGCCTATCGGGATTGGCGGTGTTGCTAGGGCACGGTCGTTCGGTCTGGCTGAAGTTCACAGGTGGGAGATCTGCAGCCACAGGCCTCGGCGTTTTGCTGGCGATATCGCTGCCGGTAGGATTAGGCGCAGTGGCGGTTTGGGATGTCGTGCTGGCCATCTTTCGCATCGTGTCCCTTAGCTCGATACTCGCTGCCTCCACAGCGATCGTACTCGTCTTCAGCTTCGAGCACCCAATGCCCTATCGGTTGCTAGTGGTCGCAGGTGGCCTGTACGTGATCGTGCGTCGTCGCGCCAATATTCAGCGGCTTCTGGCTGGGGCAGAGCCACGGCTAGGGCAAACCGCCCCAGAGCGAAGGTGAGCCAGTTTGTGGGCAAGTACCCGCTTGGGCGCCGACAAAGGACGAACAATTTTTTCCGGATCGCGCCACCGGACATCGGAGCTTCATGCAAGTTGCATCCACGTCTGAAAAAATCTACTGAAAGAAATGCTTCAAGGAATTTTGTTCGGTATCGTTATGACGACCATTCTGGACCCCCCCCGGGGTGGATGAGGTTCGGCTTAGAGCGGAACGAGCGGCGGATGCTGATGTACTCCCAGCTTGCAAAGGAATGGGGATTGCTCTTCCGTGGTTCGGCCAATCGACCTCCGCTTCGTTGGCTCTAATCAGCGATATCAGAACTCTCCGAAGCGGCTGCTGAACTTGGCTTCATCGTAATCCAGTCCGTCCGAATGCCAGACGGCAAAGTTGCTATCGACCTATCGCTGCAATCGGACGCCCGATCTTCTTCAATTGACAGCCTGACTTTGACCGCGCTGAAAATCGAAAAGCGTTTCAACCTGCGGTACGAAGGATGGGGGACAGTCGCCACGAAGTGCTGACTTCCTGCTGCTTCTAGCCGGAATCGGACAGCGCCAGTGGGCAGCAATGCGCCAGAAGCGGTCACTAGGAAGCCATTGCGTTCGTCCTCAGGCTTTGGTCGCCTCCGCTCTGGTCGTTGGCTTCAGCAGGATGATGAGAAGCAAGCCGGCGACTATGAGTGCCGCGCCTTCGAGATGATAACGTTGCAACTGTTCGCCGAGGAACAGGTAGGCGAGCACGGCGATAAAGATCGTCTGGATGTAAAGCAGCACGCCCGCCCGCGCCGCTCCCAGGGCCTCGATGCTGCGATTGAAGAGATAATACATAACCGCGCCGCCCGGGATCGCGACATAGCCGAGCGCGATAAGGCCGCTGGCATTCAGCGTCGAGCGCTCGTCGGAGAGAAGCTCAAACAGGTAGAAGGGCAGGGCCGTCAGGACCGCCGCACCGAGGAGGAGTACCAGGAGCGCAAGGCGATTCACATCGAATTTCGCCCGGCGGAGCAGGACGGTATAGAGGCTGAAACAGAACGCGCCAGCGACGATCCACAGCTCTCCGGGATTGAGGTCGAGACGCAAGAGCGCAGCCGGGCTGCCCTTGACGATAATGACCACGATCCCGAGAAAGGCGAGGATCGATCCGATCACCTGCCAGCGTCCCATCGGCTCAGCCAGAATGAAACGGGCAAGAATCATGGTGATGATCGGGATCAGGGCGATGATGATGCCGGCGGTAGTGGCATCGGCATGTTCGAGGCCGACAAAAATCAGGCCCTGGCATATCGCAAGCCCCATACCGCCGATGGCGAGCAACTCGAGGCCGCGAGCCCGCACGAGCGCGACCATGGCGCCGAAATGCTGGTACACGATCGGCATCAGGATCGCCCAGGCGATCAGCACGCGCCAGAAGCAAAGCGCCCAGGGCGGCATCTCCGAAGAGACCCATTTCGCGGCGATATAGACGCCGGCCGACAGCAGCCAGCAGAAAACCCCCACGGAATAGGCGGCTGCAAGCGAACCGCCCGCCGCCTGTTCCGTCCCGACCGTGTCGCGATGGACCGCCAAGACATGTATCGCCATGGCCCAGTTATGCCACAGTTCCTGTGCGCTGCACAGATGAAGGCGGCGGCACTTCGCCTATTGCGCGAGGACGACCTCCAGCGTCGGCGGGCCAGCTACGATTAAAACGCAGCATTTCGCGATGACTAGCCGCTGGCTGCTTGGGACCGATCGCCGACGAGCCTCGGCCGCTTTTGCGCCAATTGCGGTCATAGGGGCACTCTACACCCTCTGATCTCGGGGCCAGTGCAGCGGGATGGTCCGATTTTCCGTGACATCAACAGCCAGGGCCGCATTCGCCTCAACAAATCTCTGGGCTTCGTTCAGCGTGGTTGGATACGGCACTCCAAGTCTGTAGTACGGAAAGCCTTTCAAAATAAGGAAACTTGCGACCGCCCAACCCTTCATATCGTTTGCACAGGGCGGCTTGAAGTCTGAACCCGTCCGGTAGGTACGCCCGAGCAGCGTGGGCAAACCTTCTGTGTGCAATCGGCAGGTCGCTTGAACACTCGTTGGCAATCGAGGCAGGCGAATTTCGTAAGTGAGCGGGTCATTTGGTCACGCATTCAACGACATAACATGTGCGCCGAAGACTGCTGCAATTAACGCTGTTTGGCAAGCAAGGGGATCACTGCTTCGGGCCGACTGCGGCCGGTACGATGTTCAGCACACAGGCGTGATAAGCTTCAAAATCTCATGGTATCGGGTGTCGCTAATGCCTCTTCGCTGCTCTTCCGCGAACCGGCTTGGATCATCAGATTTTAGGTGAAGCGTAGGGCGTTCAGATGGCCCTCTAAAATGAATCTCGACGGCCGCGCCAAATGACTCTGGTAAGCGTCAAGTGCGTTCGCCAGCGAACCCTCATAGGCGGCTTCAGTTGACCCGTCAGCTTCGTAAAGCTCAAGATATCTCTTGAAGGTGGGCCATTCGACCTCGGCCCAGAGACCCCAGCCGAACTCGCTCGGTCGATCTCTAAACGGCGCGTACAGGATGCATCGCATAAAATACCGTTCGCCAAATTGGCAGAGATCACGGTCGAACTTTGCCTTTTCGGACCGCTCGTCCTCGGGAATACTCCAAACAACATCGGGCAGTTTGAACGCCCAGTCCGTTGTTAGCCCGTCATGTTGGGTGCCGCATATCGCACATATGAAAGATTCGTCCATGATTTCCCATAAAAGACGCTGTAGATCGGGCTTTAATAGAGTCTCTGGCAAAACAGTCGAGAATTCAAAGAAAGTGGAAAGGGAGCCAGACGCAAAGCGATGGCCGCTTAGGGCCGTTAGCCCGTGACCTGTCCCGCCGCGAGAAAGGCCTGATCCCAGACGATCGTGCCGCCGACAGCGCGATGTTCATCCTCGATCCGTTGTGCCAGAGTATCGGGTTGAACCTCTTCCGCCGAGGCAACACTATGTTCGATTAAGCGTGGCAGCATGATCCGCATGAGGGTCGGGAGGAAGGAAGGTTCACCGGGCTGGATCAGAACGCCTTCGTTGCGTGCCTGAGCGATCGAAAGCCCCTGTGAGCGCATCTGTTCAACGAGGCGCAGACCAAGTGTCACATCGCCGCCCTCGGCTGCAACTGTGTCCCACATCCAATCGTAAAGACGTTGATGCAGAGGAAGGGCTGCAAGACCGAAGGGAAGATTGGCGCGCGCGTGTTCCTGAAAGGCCAGTGTCGCCCCAGGCTTCGCAAGTCCGACCAGCCGAGCGAGCGTGGCGGAAGCGTCTGGGAGATACATCAGAACACGGCGTCCGACGATCACATCGAAGCGACCGAGATCGTACAGATCAGCCGCCAGATCGACCGCGCGATAAGTGATCCGCGCCGCATCCGGTTCACCGCCTGCGGCACGTGCCAATGCCAGCGCCGCTTCGCTACTGTCAACTGCAACAACCTCGCCCTGCGGCCCGGCCAGCCTCGCGACGAACCGGCTAAGGTCACCGTTCCCACAGCCGATATCGAGAACGCGCGATCCCGTTCTGATGCCAACGCTCTCAAAAAATCGAGGGCTTGCTGAATTGGCCGGATTGGCCGGCGCTACACTGACTGATTGTAACATTGTTACATCGTAAGGGAGGAGTGCTCTTCCGACAAGGGGTACTGGCAGCCAATCCGCAGGATCGTCTCATGACCCACCAAGGGTCATCGTACAGTGCACAAGGCTTCTGAGTTAACGATTAACTTAGTCTCCTTGGGGCCGACTGCAGACGAACCTGCGGCTTCGCGCCAAAAGCAGACTCAGCGGTCCCGACGAAATGGATGTAGAATGGATTGCGCAAGTAGCTTCTGCCTCGAAAACAGAGGAAATCACATGCAGATAGCCGCCCTACCAGAACCACCATACTATATGGTTAGCTTCACCTCGCAGCGAACAAACGTAGACGATGGATATGGCGATATTGGTTACGCAATGACCAAACTTGCTAGTCAACAACCGGGGTATCTTGGCTTCGAAAGCGCTCGCGGCGCAGATGGCTTCGGAATACTGGTCTCGTTCTGGAAGGACGAAGACAGTATCCGCGCATGGAAGGCCGTCGTCGACCATGTTGAAGCACAACGAAGAGGCCGCAGAGACTGGTACTCGAAATACGAAATTCGCGTCGCTCTTGTTCAGCGAGCCTACGGGTTTGACAGCGGAAGCCAATAGATCGACCGCCGTTCTTGAACGGCGTATCTCGGGACGATGCAAGGGCTGCCAACCTCACCGCAACGCCAACGCTGGAGACCGCCGAAAAATACCCAATTCTCTACGTCGCCCGGAGCGGCATAGTTGCACTTCTGCGGAAATTTCACCCGGCATTGACAGTTGAGCAATCCTGGATGCCGAAAATCCGCGCCCTATGCGCCGAAGTGGAGCAGCAGGGAAAGGCCGTTGTTCGTTTGGCAAGCGTGGAGGAGATCGACGCCTTCGCCCTCAGCCAAGCCGCCGCTAAAGCCGATAAACATATCGCTTAAATTCGACGGCCGAAAGCTGTGAGTTAATCGGATATATCTGCGTGTGATCACCACCTTGTTACCGGATCGCTGCTCCAGCGCGCGCGGTTACGATCCAGATGGAAGCTGAGAGCTGCACCCTGGAGGGGTCGCCCAAAGCAGCCAGCGCGTTACGCAGCCGAGGCTCGGCTGTCGCTCGCAGGACGGGGTTCTCGCGAATGAGCTTTCCGAGCGGTCCGACGTTCAGAAGTACCCAAGTCGTTGCGTCGAGATCGCCGCTCGATACCTTTTCGTCGTGCGATTGGATAACGATCTCGCGAAACCCAGCCGCCTCAAGCGTGCGGCGTATGTACTCGGGATCAGCAAAACTGAAGGGACTTTCGTCGACGGTGGCCTGAATTCCCGCTGCGGTGAGAGGAAGGTGATCCAACTCGTTGTCTCGAAGCGAACGCCAGCAACTAAAAGCCAGCGCACCTGACGGCTTCAGAATTCGACGGAAGTTGGCGAAGGCCGCGACGGGATCGCTAAAGGACATCACACCAAATCGCGAGAACACCGCATCCACACACTCAAACGGCAAATCCAGAAACTGAGCATCTGCCCGGATCAACCTCACCTGGCCGAGCGGCTCGGTCCTCTGCTTGGCGATTTCAAGGAGCAACGGGGACACGTCCACCCCGATCACCTGCCCTTCAGCTCCGACCCGCTCGGCGAGTTGGAGAAGTGTCTGCCCAGTTCCGCAACCTACATCGAGAACAACGTCTCGCAAATCCAAACCCAGGGCCTCGATGGGCTTTAATCCCAAGGGCGATAGCTGAAGATCAATCAGCTCATACGCCTCGGCCCATGCTTTCGCGTGGAGAAAACCTGGAGACGAGACGTTGGCTGGATCTTGGGTACGCATAGGACAGCTATAACAAGCGCCACGGGCCACGTCCGCACGCACCGGAGATGAGTCTCGCCACCTTTTGGTTGGAGATGCCTGGGTCCGATCACCATTGTAGGTTTCGTGAGGTCCATCTGCCGAACCCTCACCGCAAAAAGGACGATGGCCGCGAATGCCAGGACTGCGAACACCCCAGCCGTGAACTCATCATTGCGTCTGCTTGTCGCGATTTGCCCCAGCGCGATGAGCGAAGTGTAAACGAAAAAGAGCACTATAACGCCGGTGATCACGATGATTTTCCTGAAGCTTCCTTTCAAAACGAGAACGGGCTATTTTTCATCCGGATCGCGGCGATGGGGGAATAACCATACGACATGCGTTCGAGGCCAGCCTTCTCAGTTATCGCCGTAGCCGCTCAGCGCCCTGGGGGTCCAGAATATCGCACGGCTATAGCAAGCCTCGGCAAAAACTCAGTCGCAGTCTGAATGTCGTTCGCGGCTGTTGATGCAATGCCGGTGCTCTGGTTCTTCGGATAGTGCAAATCCGAACCAGGTAACACTCGCCACAACAATCTACTTAGTGTCTGTTCAAGAATGGCTGGCGGTCGTGGGGTTGAGTGAAGGGCGGCAATCAGATTCTTTGTATTTTGCGACAAATACGGAGAGATCGAATGGCCTGGACACCCTTCACCCGGCGTCATCATGACAGAAGCCGCATGCGCTACGCAAGCGATCTGACTGACCGTGAGTGGGGCCTGATCGAACCCTTTATGCCAAGGCAGCCTCGACTGGGCCGCCGACGCAAGACGTCGCTTCGGGCGGTGATGGACGCGATTTTCTATCTGCTGCAGTCAGGCTGCCAATGGGCATTGCTGCCGCATGATTTTCCACCGAAGAGCACGGTCTATCATTATTTCAAGCGGTTCTGCCGGGACGGGACGTGGCGTCGTATCCATGACGCGCTCTACTGCCGGACGCGGCGGCTTGAGGGGCGCGAAGAACAGCCGTCATTTGCCATCATCGATAGCCAATCGGTGAAGACCGGCCCAGATGCCCGTCTCGATATCGGATACGACGCAGGCAAGAAGATCAAGGGCCGCAAGCGGCACATTCTGGTTGATACCCTGGGCATGCTTCTGAAAGCGGAGGTTCATTCGGCAGGTATTCAGGATCGTGATGGAGCAGCACTTGTTTTCGACAGGCTCGTCAACCGCTTTCCATTCATCGAGAAAATTTGCGGCGATGGCGGGTATCAGGGCCCGACAGTCGAAGAGGCCAGTCCGCGATCGATGGAAATCGTCAAACGCAATCAGGCCGGCTTTCAGGTGCTCCCGAAGCGATGGATCGTCGAGCGGACGTTGGCGTGGCTCGGCATAAACCGCCGAATGGCAAAGGATTTCGAGCGCTTCTCTGGCACAAGCCTCGCCTTCATTCAGACCGCTATGATCAAGCTAATGACAAGAAGGCTCGCTCGATATCCGCTTTCTTGAACGGACTCTTAGGCAAGGAAGCCCTGATGTTTCCGATCTGACTGTCCACGAACCATTTGATCGCCCGACCTTGACGGAGACCTGCCGCTGAAGCTGTCTCTCGCGACTTTGCCGACAGCCATGTGCTCCAGATCGCAAGCAGACGAGGCGAGATGGCAACTGCCGCCGTGCAATGTTCCGACGGCTCGTCGCAGACTGTCTCTGGCTCACCGATCACCAATTTCATCCTCGAAACGTGGTCGTATCGGGTTTTGCCGTCGAACGTCGTATGACCCTTGAGAATGTCGATTGCATCTCGGTCGAGGATCGTAAAATAGCTCGGGACATTCTTCAACTGGCCCGGCCGTCGATTGTGGCAAATTGTGACAGCCCATTCCTGGACGACCTGCTCGCAGATTTTGCCGGCATGCATGGTTTCTCCATAAGTGCCGTACGACGAAACGTATAAACGCATCCATTGCACCCTGGGCGGGACGGCGGGGTTAGCCGCCACGTCGATGTGTTTCCTCTCATCGTCGCGGTCCCCTGGGGCAAGCTGAGGCAGGCCAGTTCCCCGCACCGCATTCACCGCTACGAAAGGAAGGTGAATCGTCCGGTCGCCCACAACAAAGTATCCGCTGGTCGACAAGAAATCGACGTCAGGGGGTGCCTCATGTGGATCGCAGGAGGCGAGCAGGACCGTTAAAATAACGCAGTGCCACTTTGATAGCTGCCTCAACGATTTGCATCCCCCTCTTGCGCCCGGAACAGATAATCTTGCAAGCTATGATGACGGCAATTGGCGACCAATCCTGAACGTGGAAGTTCAATGGCCATTTCGCTGCATCCAACCAAAGACCTAGCCGCCACTGACTACAAAGTGCTGAATCCCGTCTCCACCCATTGCAGCTGCTTACCGTCCTTCGACCATGTAGCATCCACGGACATACCGTATGGAATTGATCCAAACGCCCGCCGAACGATGCCTGTTGTTGGGAATTTCGGGCCGTTCTTTCGGATCGAGTAAGAGGCGGAAACGCGCTGCGTACCATCCTGCTCAAGGTAGGGCCGAGCGCTACTGAAGTTGTCCGGGACCCTGAACCCCTGCGCTTCATACCAATCGGTTGCGTAGGACAAATTCGGATAGGAACCCAGCAGTCTGAACATGCAGACATTCGCTTCGTCCGTATTGTCTATCCGATCCCAATCCATTTCCTTGAGGCGATCAAGTGGCAGACCATCCGTTTCCGACGTCTTCAGACAGGAAGCTGGATCAGGAAAATCCATCATGGCGACCTTCTGTGAAGCAGTCAGTGGTCGTTTGAACCTCACCTGAAAGGGAGGCGTTCCGGGTTCTGGCTCGGAAACAAAGGTAGCCCAGAGCAGCTTGCCGCCATGATCGGCGTATCCCGCCAGTTGAAAGGCAAGATACGCCAGGACGGCGTAGGCGGCATAGTTTACAAATTTGAAGCCGCCGTTGCGCTCCCGCCTCCGCCAGCCTTGTAGCCGATCGCCTGCGGATTTTCCGGCGAGAAGCCAGTAGAGATAGCTAGCTGCAGCGGCTGCGAGCAGCACAGCGGCGACCCTTAGAGGGTTCAAAAGAGACAAGCCAGTCGCTGCCAGCCCAGCGATGAACCAGATGGCAAGATACGATGGCCAACCCTTCATCGATCTCCATTCTGTCACCGCCAGAACGATCAGCAACGGAACGGTGCCATAGAAAAGATAGCCCGGCGCACGGAATACCGCTCCCCACCAGAGCGCACCAAGTAACATCATTCCGCCACGGTATGCGACACCGCCCTCAAGGTGGTCCGGGAGAAAAAGGTATGTTGGGATGGCGTTCAGAAATTCGAATAATGCCGCGAAAATGACGATGCATAGGATAGTGACGAACACGGCCCTTAACAGCCGAATTAAGATTGCCATCATTGATGTCCATGGAGATTGCTGCGTTTCGAAGAAGCGTGAAAGGGAAGGCGACGGCCGCTCAGCGGCCGCATCAGAAAATCGATCATGATTGCTGTCCGCACCACGGCCGTGGGGTTCTTGGACAGCGGTCTCCTCGACAAATGAACGGAACGGCGAGGCCTTCGGCAATCAGGATTTGACCCACGTCTCGCCCGTCGACCTTCAAGACACCGCAACTCCGTCCGTAATTGCATGCATCTGTTCCCTCGGTGCCGGTTGGACAAGCACATGCCACCTTCGTGAGTTGAACGTCCGGCGAGCTGACTAGCTCCTTCAGACGCGCTTTTGCGCGATTGCCGAGTTGCCGTTCATGTGTGCATTCAGGACTGAAGGTTTCGGGCGTGTTGAAGCCAACGAGGCGTGTCCCTGCCCGCTCGCCCGCGACATGAACGGTATCGCCGTCGGTCACCGTGAACGATGACCAGACCTGCTCCACCACATTCGGCGACTTGCCAGCCGTGCCAAGAAAGAATTGCTTCGGTCCAGTTTCGAACAGTGAATAAAGAAGGCCGACCATCGCGATGAGTGCCACAATCACTGCATCTCGGGCAAATCTTCTACCCCACCACCTGACCTGTCGCGGCAGGAAGGAAGATTTGCGGTGTCGCGAGCGACGCCGGTATGGGTCCGAGCGGAATGTCGCTATCGCTTCTCGGTGCTGCGTTCCGTCGCGCCCGAGAATTTGATTGAGTTTCAGCAGTTGTTTGTCGCTCAGGCGCGCCCTACCACCGTATCTCTCCAGCCTGTGAAGCACATCCGAGAGAAAGCTCCGCTGCCACGGACTGAGCGTCGCTTCCGCCAGTGCAGCGCGAATATTGGCTTTGAGATGTTCCGTCTCGAAGAGCACGACGCCGCTTGGCTCAGAAGCTGGATGGCTCTGCATCTAGCAAGACGGCTCCACGCGCCGGGTGGACTTTTTATAGTGAACCCATATCGCGGTGACGGAGCCAAGTATGGCGAAGCAATACCCGCCGAACATCAGGCCGAGCACCCATTGTTCCTCGCTATTGCGAAGACCAAACCCGATGGCGATCAGAACAACATGAGCAATAAGAAGTCCAACCGCGATGTAGATCACGAACACAACCCCTGTTAGCAAAATCGTTATACGCAAAACAACCGATGCTTCCAAGATGACGCTGCGCTCAGATAGGAAGCTGGTAAATGCACGGTTACGAAATGAGCGGAGCCGCCAGTTCAGATGTTCGAGGAGCGGCGCCGAAGAACGTTGCCCTCGTCAATTTGCCATCCGTGGCAGCCGTTCCGACCGCCACGCGCACAACCGGCGCAACATCGAAGCCGGATGCTGCATCAAACTTGCCGATCTTTTACAAGCTAGCCCAGCGAGCGCCGGAGGAATCGCGGAAGACCATTTCCATCACCCTAGAGCGGGATCATCGCGATTTAGCCTTTTCGCCGGCATTCCGCTTGAAAGTCCATTTTACGACGTAATCGCCGTTGCGCTTCATTTTGGTCTTCGTCTGCACCCGAACCGCCTCGCCTAATGCCCGCTCGGCGGCTTCGAAAGCTTGGCGAGCCTCGGCAAGTGCCTTATGATAGGTGCTGTTGTCTCGCTTCGGGCTTTCGGCCACCGCCTTGAAAAGGGCAGTCAATTCTGGGTCGTCTTCGGCCATCAATTGGTCCTGCTCCGTCTCGGCCCACGCGCAATCGCTGCTGTAGAAATAGTTTAGCACCAGCAACCAGCTCGGGCAGTTTTCTCTTTGCGGTAAGTACGGTCGAAAGCCTCTGACTGCAACGTCCCAGTCTTCAAGAGATGATACTGCAGGGCGTACGCAACGGAGAGGCCATCGTCGAGGGCGTCATGCCCCTGCAATGGAGGATGCTCGACGCCATAATAGTGGGCAAGCTTGTTGCTGGGTGTCTTTGCTACGCCCTCGATCGGCATCCCCGCGGCAAGCGCTCCCCGCGCTACCAGAACTGCGCTCTTTTGATTGGTGAGATCACAGTCCTTCCGCTATCTTATCCCGAATGCCGGTCTACGCATCGATCGTCGCGATTGCCCATGCGCGCCTCTTGACTGTGCGCATCAAAGCAGATGCTTTCCTGAAAGAATTGCCCTATGCCGCAACGGTTAGAGCCTTCTCATCCCCAAGCGCACCCGGCGGTGGTCTGGCTGGGCTTTATGGCCATGTGCATCGGAATGTTTATGGCGATCCTCGACGTCCAGGTCGTCGCCACGTCGCTTCCGACCATTCAGGCCGCGCTTGGTATCGATCCGGATCAGATGAGCTGGATACAGACCGCATACCTCATTGCCGAGGTTGTGGCCATTCCATTGACCGGCTTCCTGACGCGACTTTTGACGATGCGATGGTTATTTGTCGCTTCCATCGGTCTGTTCGTCATTGCGTCTGCAGGCTGCGCCATCAGCGGCAGCTTTGGAGAGCTGGTTACCTGGCGGATCATTCAGGGCTTTTCCGGTGGAACGCTGATTCCGTCGGTGTTTTCGGCCGTCTTCTTGCTGTTTGCGATTGAACGGCAAGCCCTTGCGACGACGATCGCCGGCGCACTTGCCGTCTTTGCACCTACAGTCGGACCAATTGTCGGAGGTTTTCTGACGGCGACATATTCTTGGCACTGGTTGTTTCTGATCAACATCATTCCCGGCATTGTTTCTGCACTCCTCGCCTGGCGATCCTTGCAGAAGGAAGCGGGCGACGTGTCGGAACTTAGGCGACTTGACGCGCTTTCGCTACTGATGATGGCCACTACCCTCATCTGCCTGGAACTGAGCTTGAAGGAAGCACCGACTGGCGGTTGGACATCGCCCTATGTTTTGCTCCTGCTTGCTTTGTGCCTGGGATCGGCAAGCGTGTTCATATGGCGGTCGCTGCATCGGAATGGGCCGGTCGTCGATCTTCGCAATTTCGGTGATCGAAACTTTCTAACGGGATCGTTGCTCAGCTTCGTTCTTGGCATGGGCCTGTTCGGGTCGGTCTATCTGATGCCGGTGTTCCTTGCCTTCATCCGCGGACATGACGCGCTGGAGATTGGTACCACCATGTTGGTGACAGGGATCGCCCAGCTCATCACCGCACCAATCGCCGTTGCGCTGGAAAAGCGGACCGACCCCCGTCTCCTTTCGGCGCTCGGATTTGCAGTCTTCGCGGTCGGGCTTGCAATGAGCGCGTTCCAGGACCCGCGCTCCGACTACGATGCCATGTTCTGGCCCCAGGTCATCCGGGGCGTTGCCATCATGTTTTGCCTGCTGCCGCCCACGCGGCTGGCCCTCGGCAGTCTGGCGCCAGAGCGCATTCCCGACGCAAGTGGCCTCTTTAACCTAATGCGCAACCTTGGCGGGGCAATCGGCATCGCGCTGATCGATACGATCATCTATATGCGCTCCGGACCGCTCGGACAGAAGCTTTGGGATCGGTTGCAGGCGGGCGATGCCGATGCGGCATCCTTTGTCGGCGTGCCGTTGGCGGCCGTCACCGGTGACACCGGCAGCGCCGATGCGGCCACGATGATGATGCTCGACCCGCTGGTCCAAATAGCCGCGGCCGTCCAGGCAATCAACGAGGCATGGATGACTGTCGCTGCCCTCACGGGCTGCGCGATCATTTGCCTGCCGTTCGCAAGGCGTACTCCCATCTTAGAATGATGCCCGAAGTGACGGTTTAAGTACCGGGGTCAGCGCTGATACTTCACTTCACCTTAATGCAGCACAGTCGGCTGCCCGCGAAGGATGCTCGCAACCGTGTTGAGTAGGTCAGCGAACTGGTCGAGGACGATTCCGAAGTTCTCGTCGTCCATCCGCGCGATACTGGGGATCGTGTCGTAAGTGTGCGCAATAAGGTGGTCGAAACCAGCGCTATTGGCAAACAGGCCGTTGGAAAGGTCGTTATTTCGAACCGCGTGGATTTCGTCCACAATCCGGCGAACAAGAAGCTCGCGATCCTTGATTGAAAGGGTCAATAGTACTTTCCGCGCCTCGCGAATTTCGGTGATGACACCGTGGGACATGAGCCCTCCCCATCTGCGCTTGGCCGCAGCCGCCCTTACTTCCAGTCCGCACCGTAGCAGGTCTTTCGCAACTTGACGTCGGACCTTGGTCTGATCCCCACCGAGGTGGGTGTAGCCTCGAGGCTGCAGAATGAATGGAGGTGGCGATCATGATGAACCACATGATGGACAGCGGAATGATGTGGGGCATGGGGCTCGCGGGCATACTCGGGTTCGTTGTGGGCGCGCTCGTGATCGCGGTGCTCGTCAAATACCTCTTCTTCCGTTGAAGCATGCGTGCAACCCGGATCAGCTTTGGAGGCGCCGGCGCTCGCTAGAGCACCACCTTGACATTTTCATGCAGGAGCCGAGGATACCTCCTCCTCCTCGCCATGGCGGAAGCTCCTCGCCATGGCGGAAGGTTCATTCCTTCGTCAGCGCCTCTCGAATTGCCTCCCAGCTACGCAGGTCCGGCGCCAGCAACAGCCTCCCCTGCGTCATTGCCGGCCGATAAGGGGCACTGCCTAGCAAAGCTGCATAACCGCCCGCTTCGCGGTGGATCAGCACGCCGGCCGCATGGTCCCAGGGCTTCAGGTCCGCATTCAAGGAAAAGCTCATCGCGCCGGTGGAGATCATCCGGTATTCATAAGCCGAGCAGCGCCATGTGGTCGTGCGGCAAAAGCGCAGCTGGCGCGAAGCGAAAGCCGCCTGCTCCTCAGGCATAAACATGTGCAGCGGCACGAATCCATGCATCTCGCTGATAGGTCCTGATGCGGCGACAGCCAGACGGGTCGGCGCGCCGTCGCGAGCGATATGCCAAGCCCCCTTTCCAGGCCGGGCGACAAGAAAATCGCCGGTCAGCGGGTAGTGGATCAGCCCGGCCACCGTTTCACCGCCGGAAACGATGGCGACGATCATACCGAACAGCGGGACGCCATGGGCGAAATTCCAGGTCCCGTCGACAGGGTCGATGATCACGACGAGATCGGTATCCGCCAGGCGCGCAAGCAACGCCGGATTGGCCGAAACCGCCTCTTCGCCGACCAGCAGTGCATCCGGAAAGTGCGCCGAAAACGCCTCGGACAATCGGCGTTCCGCACCGATATCGGCATCGGTTACCAGATCGTCCGGCGTAGTTTTCGTGCGGATGCCATCTGCAGTCACGCCGAGAAACCGGGGCAGGATCTCCGCCTCGCCTGCCCGGCGCATATCCTCCATCAGGACGCAGATCAGAGCATCGGAGATCATGGTCATGCGCTGCGAACTTTCAGGTAAGATTTCAGGGCGGCGGGCTGGTCGGTCTGGATAACGCTGATGCCGGCATCGATCAACCGGCCCCAGATAGAATCCGGATCGGCAAGCGCAGCGCGATCGGTCCACTCGCCGCTGCCTGGCTGGTCGAGCGTGTTGACCCAAAGCGCCATGCCTGCTTTGGCAAAGGCTTCGCGATTGCGTGCGATCGTCTCCAGACTGTCGAAGCGGATCTCGCACATGAAGGGCGAAAGTTCGGCAAGCACAGCAAGTGTATCTTTCGTTCCTTCCGCGGTAAACTGCGCCATGCCCATGAACGGCACACCGTCAATATTCTGGGCACGCACCCATGCGACATCGGCGCTGGTATGGACCTTGGTCTTCAGATCGATATCGTTACTGGCGGCCACTGCGCGCGCGCAGGCCGCAACCTCAGCGAAGAGGCCCCTATCCTTAAGGTCGAGGTCGGCGAAGATGCGGCCGCGGATGACCTCCAGAGCCTGCCTCAGCGTGGGAATGCGCTGATCGGTGGGCGCACGGGTTTCGCCGCCGTCTCCATCACGCAAAGCAATCGACTGAAGTTCAGCCATCGCGAGGCTCTCGGCCACCCGGTCGATGCCGGCCATGCGCTCGAGGGTATCGTCATGCATCAGGAAAAGCTCCCCGTCGGCGCTTTTGCGGACATCGAGTTCCACTATGTCGCAGCCGAGCGCGATGGCCTTTTCAATGGCGGCCAGGCTGTTTTCCGGCGCACCATGCCAAGCACCGCGATGGGCAACGACGGCGCAGGAACGCGCTGGATCGGCGATAAAATCTTTGTAAGTCATGAGGTATTCTTTCATTAAGCGCCGAGGGCATCGGCCATGACCCGGCCTGTCTCCGCATCAAAGAGATGCAGCCGGGAAGGAGGGAAATTCAGGGAGAGCTCAGGCTGGTCGGCAGTGTCGACGCCGAAGGGCGTCGCAACGCGGATCACCGATCCGGCCAGATCGGCCGCCAGTACAGAATGGGAGCCGAGGTCTTCGCGAAAACGCAGCATTGCCTTGAGTATCCGTCCGGCGCCGTTGCCGTTGGTGACGATGTCTTCAGGACGAATGCCAAGCTGAAAACTGCCGGTCAAAGGGGTTTCGGCCACGACTTGCCCGTCGGCTAGGCACAATGCGGAACCGTCGGCGGTGACCGGCAGGATGTTCATTGGCGGAGCGCCGATGAATCTCGCGACAAAGACCGAGGCCGGATGATGGTAGATAGCCTTCGGCGTATCGAATTGTTCGATGCGGCCCCTGTTGAGGATCAGGATGCGGTCGGCGAGCGTCATCGCTTCCATCTGGTCGTGCGTGACGAAAACGGTGGTAGCCCCAATACGCCGATGCAGCTCGGCAAGTTCGACGCGCATATCGTGTCTGAGTTGCGCATCGAGGTTTGAAAGCGGTTCATCGAAGAGCAGTACGCCGGGCTCGCGTACGATGGCACGGCCGATTGCGACGCGCTGGCGCTGGCCACCGGATAGTTGCCCCGGCTTCCGACTGAGACAGTCGGAAAGGCCGAGCATCTTCGCGACCCCCGCCACCCGCTCGGCACGCTCCACCTTCGCCAGGCCTGCGACTTTCAGGCTATAGGCCATGTTCTCGAACACCGTCATATGCGGATAGAGCGCGTAGTTCTGAAAAACCATGGCGCAGCCGCGCTGCTTCGGCTCGAGGTCCTGAACTTCCCGGCCGCCGATGACGATCTTCCCGGCGCTTACCCGTTCAAGCCCGGCGATCATCTGCAGAAGCGTGGATTTGCCGCAGCCCGAAGGGCCGAGCACGACGGTGAATTCACCTGCCTTGAGTTCCACATCTATCGGCGGAATAACGATGGTCTGCGGGTCATAAGCTTTGGTGACGCCTGCGAGATTGATATCGGCAGCTGCGGCGCGGATGGCCGTATCGATGGCGTTCATCGCTATTTCTCCGAAAGGACGAGGCCCTGAACGAGATAGCGTTGCAACAGCGCGATCATCACCAGGGGAATGATGGAAACGATCACGGCACCGGCCATGACCATCGGAAAGTCGGGCACGGTGCCTTCGGCGTCCGGGACAAGCCGGGCGAGCCCCACGACTGCAGTCTGCATATCAGGTGTCGATGCACCGACGAGCGGCCACAGATATTGCGTCCAGCCGCTGAGGAAGGTCAGCACGAAAAGTGCGGCAAAGCTGGTGCGTGAGAGAGGCAGGATGATATCGAAAAGAAAACGGATCGGGCCTGCACCGTCCATGCGTGCAGCCTTGAACAGATCCGCAGGCAGCGTGCGGAAGAACTGCCGGAAGAGGAAGGTTCCTGTGCCATGCGCAACGAGTGGCGCAATCAAACCAAAATGTGTGTTGAGCACGCTCCATTCGAGATGAAGAGGAACTCCGGCGATTTGTGCGATCAGATCGTTGAGACCGGTGACATCAAGCAGTGCGTTGAGCGGAGAAAAGACGTTCGATGCCACCTGATAGGTGGTGATGACACGGATTTCCAGCGGCAGCATGATCGTGGCAAGGATCAGCGCGAAGGCAACACCCGCCCATCGGACGCGGAAATAAACGAGCGCGTAGGCAGAGAGAACCGACAGGATGCAGGTCGCCGCAGCATTGCCGAGCGCCACCAGAAAGCTGTTGAGCATCTGGACAGGGATTCGGGTCTCAGTGAAGACGCGCGCCATATTGGCCACAAGCTGGTCGCCCGGATACCAGGCAAGTCCGTTACGCAGCATGAATTCGTAAGAATGCGAGGCTGTGGTAAGCGTCAGATAGAGCGGCCCCAAGATATAGGCCATGCCGATCAACAGGATAAGGCCCGTAGCGAAATTGAGGGAACGCGCGTTTTCGACCATGGTTCACCGCTCATAGTTGATGCGCCGGCCGAGGAATAGGAACTGGGCGGCAGTGAGGATAATGACGAAGACCATCAGGATCGCAGTCTGTGTCGAGGCGCCGGAAAGATCGTATCCGCTGAAGCCGTCGACATAGATCTTGTAGACGAGCAGTGTCGTCGCTCCGCCCGGACCGCCATCGGTGATTGTATCGATGAGTGCGAAGGCCGAAGTCACGCTTTCGGTGAATTCCAGAACCAGCGTCAGGAAAAGCTGCGGCATGATGAGAGGCAGTTGCACATCGAAGATGCGCCGCCAGGGCCCTGCCCCGTCCATCGCTGCGGCCTGGTGCATGGTGCGCGGGATCGATTGCAATCCCGCCAGGATGATGACGAAATTGAACGGGATGCCGCCCCAAACATGCGCGGCGACAAGCGTAATGAAGGCATCCGTACCATCGATGCCCGGCGCCCAGATGCCGGGAAAGGAATTGTTGAGCGGCGCGAGCACGCCGACGAACGGATTGAATATGAAGGCGAAAACCACGCCGATCGAAGCTCCGGCAACGCCCTTCGGCCAAACCAGCACGTTGCGGGCCGGAAGTGACATGTGGATTTTCCGGTCGGCGGCAACCGCCAGGATCAATGGAACCGCGACGGCCAATGACGAGGCGGTCACCATGAAAATGATGGTGCGCCAAGCTGCCTCCCAGAATTCCGAATCGGAAAGCACCCGGGCAAAATTCTCCCAGCCAACGAATATCGAGCCGCCGCCAAAAGGCTGTTCCAAGAAAAAGGACCAGTAGAAGGCCTGGAAGACCGGTGCGTAGAAGAATACGGCGATCAGCAGCATGAAAGGCGCCACCAGGAGCACCGGCAGCCAGCGATTGCTGAAAAGATTGGAATCCGAGGACATGGGGAAAGCCCGCAATGATGAGGACAGGCACGGCCGACTGCCGTGGCGGCGATGGCCGGATCAGGGCAGTTTTACGCCCTTGTAAGTCTTCTCAAAGCGGCGCAGCAGTTCATCGCCGCGAGCCTTGGCACGATCAAGTGCGGCCTGCATGGTCTGCTCGCCGGCAAAGGCCTTTTGTGTTTCTTCCATGAAGACCTCGCGGAACTGCACATAAAAGCCAAGGCGGATGCCGCGACTGTCCTCAGTGCGCGGTTGGTTCATCGATTTAATGCCGATCGCGGCGGTCGCATATTTGGTGGAGTTGCCCTCGCCGCTCTTGGCGATGGCATCAAGCACGTCGTTGGTGACAGGCACATATCCGGTTGCCGCGGTGAGGGCCATCTGCTGCTCGGGCTGGCGAAGGAAGTCGAGGAAGGCCTTGGCGCCATCGACCTCCGATTGGTCGCGACCTTTCATGACATAGATCGAAGCGCCGCCGACCAGCGTGTTGTGGCGCTCGTAGCCCTGATACATCGGCGCCATGCCGACAGTGATTTCGTATTTGCCTTCGAAGGCCTTGGCGGAGGCGGCATAGGAGCCGGAGGAGCCTTCCATCATGGCGCACTCGCCGGCGTTGAAGGCTGCCGTATAGTTACCGGCCTTGGTATCGGCGTTGAGCTTGACCAGGCCTTCCTTGCGCCATTCAACCAGATTGGTGAGGTGCTTGGCGGCAAAGGTTGTGTTGAGGACATATTCTGCGTCGAGGCCATCGTAGCCGTTATGCTTCGAAGCGATCGGCAGACCATGGCGTGCGGAGAACTGCTCCAGTACGCGCCAGGTGTCGCCGTCGGTGACGAAAGGGCAGGCATGTCCTGCGGCCTTCAGCTTGCGCGCGGCGTCGATGACCTCTTCCCAGGTGGTCGGGATCTTGGCGATGCCGGCTTTCTCGAGCTCCGTCTTGTTGGTGTAGAAGAGTAGCGTCGAGGCATTGTAGGGCTGCGAGAAGAGCTTGCCTCCGGAGGTTTCGTAATAGGCGCGGGCGCCAGCGATATAGCTGTTCCACTTGACGTCCGGAAGAATGTCCTGGACCGGAACGACGGCATCCGACAGCATCAGGTCGAGCGTTCCGGCATCGAAGAACTGGATCAGCACCGGATAGTTATGGGACCGGTAGGCGGCGATCGCTTTCTGCATCGAGACTTCGTAGCTACCCTGGCCGACACAGGTGACATGATGCTTGCTTTGAGCGGCATTGAACGCGTCGCACTCGGCCTTGATGGCAGTTTCGACATTGCCCGTGTTGCCGTACCAGAATTCTATGTCGGCCGCCTGCACTGCATGCGCAACCGTCATCAAGGCGGTCGCAGCCGCCAGAGTGGAAATCTTCATAGTCGCCCTCACCTGCCTTGGAAAATTCGGCCGAATTCGACCTGGAACCGTGAACACGTCTATTTCTACACTTAAAGTGTAACAATTGAATGACGGTCTGAGCTGCTTGCCGTCGCCAAACTTTCCCGGTATTCAGGACAGAAAGCTCAATGCGACGTTGCAAGTGACGATAATTATTACACTTCCACAGTAATTGCCGAACCGGTGCATGAGATGCCCTATTTCCCCGAAGCGCTGATTGCCCCCAAATTTCTAAGGGCTACGACGGAAGGTGTCGTCTCACCCAACGAGCGCAATCTTTTGCGGCTTATCTGGCGCCATCCCGGGCTGTCGCGGTCGGAAGTGACGGCTCATACCGACCTCACCCAGCAATCGGTATACCGCATCATCGACCAGCTGGCGGAACGCGGCATCGTCGGCTTCGGATCTCCGAAACCTGGCGTCGGCCGTGGTCAGCCGAGCCCCACGCTGAGGCTCGAAGGCCGCTATGCCTATTCATGCGGGATATCCGTCAACACCGACGTCATCGGCCTTTGCCTGATGGATTTGGCAGGCAACATCCTGGCCGAGAGCAGCGTGACTTTGCGCGAGCAAACGATGGCGCAGTCGCTCGATCTGGTCCGTGAGCGGCTTGCCGAGCAGCAGAAACTCAAGGGGCTGTTGCCGGATGGTTTCTTCGGCATCGGTTTTGCCATTGCAGGCTACGACGTGGGCGGAACCCGCTATAATGCCCCGCTGCCGCTGCACGAATGGTCGCTGATCGAACTTGGGCCGCTGCTTGCCGAATTCTTCGGTAAGCCGGTTTGGGTACACAATGGCGCCAATACCGGTGCCGTCGCCGAATCGATGTTCGGCGTCGGTCGCTACATCAAGCACTTCGCCTATCTGAGCTTCAACTACGGCTTCGGAGGCGGATTGATCAGCGACGGAGAACTGCTGCTGGGTGGAAACGGCAATGCTGGGGAGTTCTCTGGTATATACGATACCGAAGAAAGCCAGCGCCGGCCGGCTCTGCAGTTGCTGATCGAGAGACTCAACCGCAACGGCATCGATGTTCCTTCCATCACTTACATGCGCAAGAATTTCAACCCGCGATGGCCGGGCGTCGTCGAATGGGTGGATGAGATTACTCCAGCCTACAACCGTCTTGTCAACGCAATATGGGCGATCTTCGACCCACAGGCGATCGTCTTTGGCGGACAAGTCCCCTCCGGCCTGGCCCAGATGATGATCGATCGGACCGAGATGTTTGGCCGCCCGCGCTATGGTGTGGATCGTCCACGTCCGAAGCTCATCATCTCCAAGATCAGCAGCGACGCATCGGCGATGGGAGCCGCGATTGCGCCCTTCCGGTCGACCTTTTACTAGCTGATAGCGATCTGACGGACGACTGACCGAGACGGCGCAGGTACGGCACACCGTCGTCTGTCTCGATGAAACTCAAGCTCCCCTTCGGCGCGCTTTCAGATCAGTGTCATTAAACTTGCCTATGGAATTTCCGATGAAATCATTTTGATGAGGTAGGTTATGGCCACGCTGCAACAGGTTGCTTTCCGGGCAGGGTGTTCGCTTGCAACTGCCAGCCGGGTCCTGAACCGCAACGGGCCGGTCAGCGATGGAATGGTGCGCAAGGTGCGCCGCGCAGCAGCAGAGCTCGGCTATCGGCCGGCGGGACTTGCCGCGGGGAAGCTCGGACGCAGACCGGTTGTCGGCGTACTTATACCGAGCATTACCAACCCGGTTTTTGCATCATCGCTTTCCGGCATTCAAAATCGCATGTTGGTCGCCGGACACGGTGTTCTGATCGCCCAATCGAATTATGATCCAGCGCGCGAGGCCGATGCCGTTGCATCTCTTCTGAATGACCGTCCAACTGGCCTGATCCTCACCGTCTGCGATCCATTGACGAGTGCAGCACTTCTGCCGTCCCTGCCGCCGACGGTTCTCCTCAATAACATGCCGACGCAACGATTTCCCGCCGCCGTCACAGCCGACAACCGCAGCGCCGGCTGTGAGCTCACCGCCTTCCTGATCGCCATGGGGCACCGGCGCATTCTCTTTGTTTCCGGAGATTTCACCGCTTCCGACAGGGCAAGATCTCGCTATGACGGTCACGTTGACGCCATGAACGAAAGCGGGCTGGCGCCGCTACGTGCAGTGCAGATCCCGTTCGTCAGCGGCTATGAGCAGCTTGACCTCAGCCAGGCGATGGCCACGTTTTCGCCGACAGCGATCATCGCCTCCAATGATCTTCTCGCCTTCGGTGTCATCAGCGCGCTTCGGCGCGAGGGCTTCTCGGTACCCCACGACATTTCCGTCGCCGGTTTCGACGGCATCGCCATCGGCCGGCTAATGGACCCGCCGCTGACGACGATCGAAATGCCGGATGCAAGCATGGGGGCGACGGCCGCCTCGCTGCTCCTCGACATGGCCGAGAACGCCGCCCCTGCCCGCCATCTCGATGTTGCCTACACGTTGCGTAAGGGCGGAACCGTGCGCGATCTAACAAAAGATCCGTCATAGAAAAAGCCGCCGCATTTCGCGATGCGGCGGCTTCGAAGCGTTGAAGGCGGCGGCTTAGCTGCGCGGCAGCATGCCTTGAACCTCGTCGGCTGCGTCGTCGAGCGCGTCCTTCGGCTCGGCAGAGCCGTCGACGATGCGCGAAAGGTTGTCGACGATCGTCTGTGTGACCTTCACGCCGTTGGTGCCCGGGAAGGCATACCAGGGCACCATCACCGGCATCTGGCTCAAGCCCGCCCGGAAGAGCGGGTTCTGCTTGTAGAAGTCGCCGAGATATTCGGCCGACTTGGCCGCAAGTTCGTTGTTGGGAACATAACCCGTGCCAGGAACGACGACGGAAGCCCCATAGGGGCCGGCGGCGAACTTGGCGAACGTCCAGGCTGCGTCCTGCTTTGCTTCATCCTGTGTGAGGATAACGACGGCGTTGCCGCCCGTCGGTAGGCGCCCGTTGACCGGATCGATCAGCGGGATCTTGGCCGTGCGCAGATCGAACTTGCTGCCGACATTCTTGATCGTGTTGCGCAACGCGCCGGTCGTCTGGAACTCAAAACCGACCTTGCCGGCGGCAAAGGCCTGTTCGCCGGCAGCCTTGGTGAAGACCGGCATGCCGCCTTCCGTGACCATACGATGCAGCGTCTCGACGGCTCTCTGGCCTTCTGGACCGTTGAAGGCCACCTTGCTCTCGTCTTCGTTCAGCATCTTGCCGCCGGCGCCGAAAAGCAGAGCCGAGAACATCCAGTCGTCGCCCTGCCAGCGGAAATCGATGCCGTCAACGCCGTTGCCAAGCGCCTTGATCTTGCCACCGAGCGCAATGACTTCGTCCCAGGTCTTCGGCGGATTATCAGGATCGCCGCCGGCCGCCTTCACGAGATCGGCGTTGTAGTACATGATCGGGTTGGAGGTCGCGAAAGCGAGACCGACTTGCTTGCCGTTGACTTGCGCGAGCTTCAGGATCGTGTCGGAGAAACCCTGCTCAGTCATGTTCCCATCCTTCTGGACGAGCTGGCTCAGATCGACGCCGACCTTGCGCTCATTCAGCATGCGCAGGCGATTGAGGCCGACGAATGTGACATCAGGCATTTCGCTGGTGCCGGCCTGGCGTAGGATCGTCTGGATGCCTTCTTCATAGGTTGCAGACGGGCTTGCGAACTGGATCTTGATATCCGGATTTTCTTCCATGAACTTCTTCGAGATCGTGTCCATCACGTCCTTGAAGAAGCCGGGCATCGGGTAGTGAACCGTCAGCGTCGTTTCGGCATTGGCCGGAAACGAGATTGCCATGGATATAGCCGCTGCGGCGAGAAGCTGGGTGATAGGTTTCATCGCTCGTTCTCCTGGGTTGCAACCGGTCAGCCTTTGAGACCGGTCATGGTGATGCCCTCGACGAAACGCTTCTGCGCAAGCAGGAAGACGGCAACGAGGGGAAGGGTAATGGTGAGCGTCGCCGCCATCAGCGCGCCGTAATCGTCGCCTGCCTCGGCCGCGCGGAAATACATGAGGCCGAGCGGCGGCGTCGCGTAGTCCTGCTTACTAATGACGACCAGCGGCCAAAAGAGATCGTTCCAGTGTGCGACGACCGAGAAGATCGCGAAGGCCGTCACCGCCGGCCAGGCGTTCGGGACGATGACGCGCGCGACGATGCCGACTTCCGACATGCCGTCGAGCCGGGCAGCATGGATGAGATCATCCGGCATGGCGCGGAAGAACTGCAGAAACATGAAGATCGCGAAAACCGAAATCGTAAAGGGCGCAACAAGCGCGGCATAGCTGTTGAGCAGCGAGACCCGGTCGAAGGCGACATAGATCGGCAAGGCGGTCGCATGGATCGGGACCAGAAGGCCGAGCATGACGAGCACCATCATCATCCGTGCGGCGCGGAAGCGGAGTTTCGCCATGGCATAGGCGCAAGGGATCGCGACGAGCACTTGGAAGAAGAAGATCAACCCGCAGACGACGACCCCGTTCCAGAGCAGCATTCCCATCGGCACACGGCTCAGCGCCTTGGTGAAATTCTGCACATAGTTGAAGTGCTCGGGGATCAGCGACAGAGATGAGGTGAAAATATCGCTTTGCGCCTTGCCGGCGGTCGAGATCATGAAGAGGTAGGGCGCCAGGAAGACAATGGCGCCAAGCGAAAGCAACGTCAGGCGGATAATTCTGCCGAGGGAAAGAGCACTCGTTGTCATGTGTAATGCACCCGGCGATCAAGAAGGCGATACTGCAGGAACATCAGCACGACGAGGATCAGGAGAAAAACGACCGTCATCGCCGAGGCATAGCCGACGCGCAGATAGACGAAGCCTTCCTGGTAGATGGTGAAGAGCAGCACCTCCGAGGCCTTGTTCGGACCGCCCTCGGTCAGTGTCTTGACCGTCTCGAAGACCTTCACTGCATTGGTGATGCTAATCGTGACAACAAAGAGCGTCGTCGGGCCGAGCATCGGCCAAGTGACCAGGAAGAAACGGTCGACTGCCGATCTGGCACCGTCCACCTCGGCTGCGGCATAAAGTTCACGCGGGATCGCGGTCAGCCCAGCCAGGAAAAGCACCATATTGAAGCCCGCCGATTGCCAGACGCCGATGATCGACAGGCTGTAAAGCACCGTGCCGGAACTGCCGAGCCAGTTCGGACCGGGAAGCCCGGCAAGTGAAAGCAGCGCGTTGAGCGGCCCGATCGTTGGATGGAACATATATTGCCAGACGGTCGCCATCGCGACGATCAGCGAGGCGACCGGCAGGAAATAGGCAGTACGGAAAAAGCTGCGCGCCGTCGTCTCGCTTTCGATCAGCATGGCAATGGCGAGCCCGAGAAAGATCGAGACCGGCGCGACGATCGCCGCGTAAATCGAGGTGTTCCAAAGCGACTTGCGAAAGGTGCGATCGGTTATCAGGTGCGCGTAATTTTCGAAGCCGACGAAACGAAACTGTCCATAGCCGAGCTCGAAGTCGGTGAAGCCGAGTATGATCACGGCAACGACCGGCAGCAGCACGAAGAAGAAAAGCAGCATGATCGCCGGCAGCGCCAGCATCCAGGCGATGCGGGCTTCGCTGCACCGATGCGCCACAGCCGGATCGCGTGGCATGGCAATGGAGGCGACGCTAGCCATGCGTCTTCTCCCGCTTGGCATCCGCGGCAGCAACGACACTGCCAAGGCGGGGGCCGTCTTCGGCAAAAACCATGGCTCGTTCGGGCAAGAGCTGAAGGCCGACGGGGGCGCCAGTTGCAAGACCGGCGGCCTCCGCAGGCGAAAGCTTGACGATCACCGTCTCGCCGATCGCGTCGAGCCGGCAATGGAGGATGACCTCCGATCCCAGGAATTCGATCCGCTCGATATGTGCGGGAAGCCCGTCATGCCGGCTCTTTGAAATGTGCACAAACTCCGGGCGGATGGCGACGGTGACACGAGCTTTCGGCTGGGTCATGTTTTTAAGCGTCAGGCGAATGCCGCCAAACGTGACGATGCCGGCTTCGGCGATCGCCGGCAGCAGATTGATGCGCGGCTGTCCGACGAAGCGGGCAACCTCGATATGCGCTGGATCGTCGTAGATTGCCTGCGGGCTCGCGAGTTGCAGGAGATTGCCGCCGATCATCACGGCGACACGGTCCGCCATCGAAAGAGCTTCCGCTTGGTCGTGCGTGACGTAGACGGTCGGCACGCCGGCCCGGCGATGCAGCTCGACGATCTCGCCGCGGGCATGGACGCGCAGGTTGGCGTCGAGGTTGGAAAGCGGCTCGTCCATGAGGAAGACGCTTGGGTGGCGTACCATGGCGCGGGCGAGCGCCACGCGTTGACGCTGGCCGCCGGACATCTGACCCGGCTTGCGATCAAGCAGATGGTCGATCTTCAACGATTTCGCCATTTCCTTGGCATCGTGGGCAATGCCTGCGCGGATCGCGCGCTGGCCAGGTATCAACGATCCCACGAACGGTAGACGCTGCACCCGCGAAAGCCTGCGCATCGCAAGCGGCACGGCGATATTTTCCGATGCCGTCAGATGCGGATAGAGCGCATAGGATTGAAAAACCATCGCGATATTGCGGTTGGCCGCCGCCACCGCCGACATCTCGCGCCCGCCGATCAAGATCTCACCCTGATCGGCATAGTCGAGGCCGGCAAGGATGCGCAGCAGCGTGCTCTTGCCGCAGCCGGAGGGACCGACAAGCGCAATGAACTCGCCAGGTCCGGCATCGAGGCTCACGCCCTTGAGGATAAGATTGCCGCCGAAGGACTTCGTGATGCCGCGAAGCGAAAGCGCGCTCATTCGACCGGCTCCTGCGTCTTTGCCGCATGCGGATAGACCTCGTGCACAACCTCGTCGAGCACATGCGCGGTCATGCCGGGAATAGCGACGATGCGGCTTGCGGCATCATCGCCGAGTTCGTGGATAACAGCGCCGATCAGGCGCTCACCTGGCATCTCGCGCTCCATCTTGTCGATGATGAACGCCGCCGAAGGCCCCCACGTCAGCGCTGTCTGTTCGTAGCGGCCCTGCCAGGCCCAATGCAGATGGCCGCTGGCAAAAAGCGCGACGTCATGTGCCGCGATCAGGTCATAAAGCCGGCGGCGCTGGGACGGCTTGACGCTCCAGTAGCCGGTATCGCCCTCATGCGGCTCATCGACGAAAAGCGGTTTGTGCGCGAAAAGCGCGACGCGGCGGCCACCGCGGTCTTCCAACGCCTTCTGGAGCCATTCGAATTGCGCTTCCTCCTCGTCATCCTCGTGGCCGAGCAGCAGCGAATTGAGACCGGCGAAGCGCCAGGAGCCCGCGTCTTCAAGCCATCGGTCCTCGCCGGCCAGCCGCCGCCAGCGCTGAAGCCGTTCGGCATTCACCGGCTGGCGTGAGCCTGGAAGATCGCCGACATCATGATTGCCTGGAACGATGAGCATCGGGACGGAAACCTGACGCATGAGGTCCATCGAAAAGGAGATGTCCTCATCCTTGTCCGCGCCGTCGACGGTAAGGTCCCCGGTATGGATGATCAGATCGGCAGCCGTTTCTTCGATCCATGTCAGCAGCGGCGCCCAATTGCCGTTGAAATGCGGCTTGTTCGGGCTGAAATGGGTATCGGTGATCTGAATAATTTTCATGGGGTGCTTCTCCAAGTCGCCGGAGCGCCGAACGCCCTTCAGAACGACCGTCGCTTCTTCGCGACCTCTGTAGAAGGCTCCCATGTCAAACAGGCAGCGGTGGTTTTCAGCTGTTTTTCAGTTTTGTCATCGATCCGTCATCGAGCGTCGTGTCTTCGACGTGCCGGAAGAGGCCCTGACAGTCGGCACAGGTTCCAATGTGCGAGGATCTATTGCTGTGCCGTCTCGGATCGCTCCGCCCTTCGGACGGTGGCGGCAAAGGCAGCAGCAAACAAGATGGAAAGCAACAACACGATGGTTGGCGCCGGTGCGCTGTCGATGAAGAACGACAGATAGATTCCGGCAGCCGAGGCGATCATGGCGATAACCACCGACAGGACCAGCATCATGCCGAAGCTGCGCGTCAGCAGGAAGGCGATGGCGCCGGGTGCAATGAGCATCGCGATGGCGAGGATGATTCCGACCGCCTTCAGCGCGCCGACAACGGTAAGCGAGATCAGGCAAAGCAATCCGTAGTGCAGCAGGTTAACGCGAAGGCCGACCGCCTTTGCCTGCGCCGGATCGAAGGCATGCAACAGAAAATCCTTCCACTTGATGCAGATGATACCGGCGGTCAAAGTCGCGATCATCGCCGTTTCGCCGATGTCCCGCCAGCCAACGCCGAGCATGTCCCCGAACAATATGTGATCGAGATGCACCTCGGACTGGATCTTCACGTAAAGCACGAGGCCAAGGCCGAACATGCCGGAAAACACGATACCCATCACCGTGTCCTGCTTGATGCGGCTGTTGTCTTTCAGAAAACCAGTAGCAACGGCGCAAAACATGCCGGCGATGAAGGCGCCGAGCGCAAAAGGGAAGCCAACGATGTAGGCGATTACTACGCCGGGAAAAACCGCATGGGAGATGGCATCGCCGAGCAGCGACCAGCCTTTGATCACAAGAAAACAGGAAAGAAGCGCCGTCGGCACCGCCACAAGCATCGAGATGACCAGCGCATTGATCATGAAGCTGAACTGGAAAGGCATGAACAGCGTCTCGAGGATATTCATTGACTGGCCTCCTGTGCTTCGGCCGCCCTGCGACGCGCCGCCAGCATTCCATGTTTGGGCGCAAGGAGGAACGCGGCGAGGAAGAGGAGGGTCTGCAACACGACGATGATGCCGCCGGTCGCGCCATCCAGGAAATAACTCGCATAGGCACCGACGAAGCTGGTCACTGCGCCAATGACCACTGCGATTGCGAGCAGCCGGGGAAAGCGATCTGTCAGCAGATAAGCAGTGGCACCCGGCGTCACCACCATACAGATGACGAGAAAGGCACCCACCGTCTGGAGGGCGGCGACCGTCGATGCCGAAAGCAGCATGAAGAACATGATCTTGAGCGCAGTGGGGTTGAGGCCGATCGAACGTGCATGGCTCTCGTCGAAGAAGGTGACCATCAGGTCCTTCCATTTGACGAGAAGGATAGCGAGCGAGACGAAACCGATAACGGCGAGCTGGAGCGTGTCCTCCGGCGTGATGGCGAGAATGTTGCCGAGCACGATGGTCTGGATGTTCACCGAGGTCGGCGACAGGGACACCATGAAGAGGCCGAGCCCGAAAAAGGAGGAGAAGATCAGGCCGATAATGGCATCCTCCTTCAGCTTGGTGCGTTGGTTGAGGAAGAGCATCGCGGCGGCGGCAAGGCCGCCGGAGAAGAAGGCGCCGATCGAGAAAGGCAAGCCCAGCATGTAGGCGCCGGCAACACCAGGCACGATGGAATGGGAAAGCGCGTCGCCGATGAGTGACCAGCCCTTGAGCATCAGGTAGCAGGATAAAAACGCGCAGACACCGCCCACCAGAGCCGAAACCCACATGGCATTGAGCATATATTCATAGGTAAACGGCTCGGTAAGGAAGACCATTAGCGCCGGCCCCCATTACCCCTTGGCTCGTGCCCGACG